>DASPHZ010000092.1:0-119801 GCA_035629395.1 Thermoanaerobaculia bacterium | reverse complement strand
GTCGCGGCTTTGCCTCCGGCTTCCTTCAGACCCCGCCTCACGACGACGCCCTTGCCTTCAGCTAACGGTTCCTGTCACCAAGGTCCGTAGAGGACTCTCACCTCCTAGTAGTCGCCCATGCCGGGCACACCCTCCGGCGGCTGGGGCCATGGGCCCCAGACCCCATTGGTTGGCCTAGCCTCCGCGACACCGCCTTCCAAGTTCGTGACGCTGTGTCGCGGAGGCTAGGCCAACCAGCGGGTCCGGGCTCGCGGCCCGGCCGCCGGAGGCCCCCGGTCGTTGCCCGATCCGTTGGCGACGCCAGAGCATCCTGCTTAGTGACGGAGCGCCGCCGCGAGACGCGGCCGGATCAGTCGGCGGCGACGCCGGCGTTCTGCAGGACGCGGATCGAATAGCCCTCGAGGAACCCGGAGTCGCGGTTCCACGGACCGGAAATCGACACGAAATCGCCCGGCTGCGGCTCGACGCGACGGTCACGGCGTTTGACGATCACACGCTCCCCGTTCGCGTCGGTGATCACAAACGTGTTGCGGCGTGCGTCCACGCTCTCCACGACGCCGCGCAGATCGCGCGCGGACGGGCGTGACGACGTCGAGCGATCGCGCCACATCCGCCATCGCGACGGACGCCAGTCCGCGAAAGCAGACGTCGCGAAGAGCAGTGCGAAGAAAAGGATTGCGTAGTGTGTGCGACCCGGCATAGAAGTGTGCCGAGAGAGCCGATACCGATCCATGTTCGTCAATTTACGTCATTCGCTCCTCTTTGCCACTCTTCTGCTTGCGATCACCCTGGCAGTCCCCGCGCTCGCGCAGGAGGAGGAAGGCCCGCCCGAGGCGGACCTGGTCGTCTTCAAATCCGGCCCGATCGAGGCGGATCCGGGCGAGAACGTGACGTATACGGTCGAGCTGACGAATGGCGGACAGATCGACGCCGTCGACGTCACACTGAGCGATCCGCTGCCGGAGGGCATGACGTTCGTCTCCGCCACGCAGAACAGCGGCCCGTCGTTCTCCTGTACGGCTCCGAACACCGGTGATCCGGGCACGATCACCTGCACCCGGGCGCTGCTCGCGGTCGGCGAGAGCGCGACGTTCACGTTCGTGGCCACGATCCCGGCGGATGCGGAGCCCGGCACGGTCTTCGTCAACATCGCCACCGCGACCACGACCACCGCCGACTCGACGGACGAGAACAACTCCGGCGTCGCCGGCACGACCACACCTCCGCCGCCGACCGCCGATCTCACGGTCGAGAAATCGGGCCCTCCCGCTTCGGGAAGCGACGCAGACGTGACGTACACGATCACGGTCCTCAACGGCGGCCCCGACACGGCCACCGACGTGACCGTCACGGACACGCTTCCCGGCACGATGACGTTCGTGTCGCTCTCGCAGTCCCCCGAGGTACTGTCGTGCACCACGCCCGCGGTCGGCGCGGGCGGCACCATCACCTGCACGGCAGCCACGATGGCCGCAGGCGAGAGCGTGACCCTCACGCTCGTCGGCCACATCCCCGACCAGACCCCTCCCGGCCAGCCGTTCGACAACACGGCGACGGTCACGACGAACTCGCTCGACCCGAACGAGGAGAACAACGTCAGCACGACGTCGCTGACGACCTCCAACGCGGACCTGTCGGTGGTGAAGAGCAATCCCGGTTCGGGAACCGCGGGCCAGCCGCTCACGTACACGATCACCGTCGCGAACGCGGGGCCCGATCCCGCCTCCTCGGTCAGCCTCACGGACGTGCTGCCGCCGAACACGACGTTCGTCTCGTTCACGCAGAACAACGGGCCGCTCGGCGCCTGCGCGGCGCCGCCCGCGGGGATGAACGGCACCGTCGTCTGCACCTGGGAGACGTTTCCCATCGCGTCGGCGCAGTTCACACTGACCCTTCGCCCGGGCAACACGGCTTCGGTGACGAACACCGCAACCGTGACGACGTCCAGCTTCGACCACGACGAGGCCAACAACGAGTCGAGCGTCACGTCGGCGATCACGCCCGTGGCCGATCTCGCGGTGACGAAGGACGGCCCGGCGACCGTCACCGCCGGCACGAACGCCACCTACACCGTCTCCCTCTCCAACCTCGGACCCTCCGACGCAACCTCGGTGTCGCTCACGGACGCGGCGCCGGCCAACACGACGTTCGTCTCGGCGACGCAGAACAGCGGTCCTTCGTTCTCGTGCACGACCGGCGCGACGACGACCTGCACGATCGTCTCGTTCGCCGCCGGCAGCACCGCCACGTTCACGTTCGTCTTTGCCGTCGCACCGAATGCCAGCGGCACGATCGACAACACGGCCAGCGTCACCAGCGCGACGGATCCGAATGGCGGGAACGACTCCGACACCGCATCGTCCACGGTCGTGACGAGCGCGGACCTCTCCGTGGCCAAGGCTGGTCCGGGCGCGGCCACCGCGGGGTCGGAGGTCACGTTCACGATCAACGTCGCGAACGGCGGCCCGTCCGATGCTGCGAACGTAGCACTCGACGACACGCTCCCCGCGAGCATGACCCTCGTCTCGTTCACGCAGAACAGCGGACCCGCGTTCGCGTGCACGACGGACGGCACGATTCACTGCACGCTGGCGACGTTCGCCGCGGGCAGCACGGCGGCGTTCACACTCGTGGCGACAGTCGCGCCGGGGACGACCGGCACGATCAGCAACACCGCCACCGTCTCCGCGGCGACGGCCGATCCGGTGTCGTCGAACAACACCTCGACCGTCAACGTGATCGTCGGCGCGAACGCCGATCTGCGCATCGCGAAGAGCGGTCCCGCGACGGCGACTTCAGGCTCGGAGATCAGTTACTCGATCGTGGTCCGCAATGATGGTCCGTCGTCGGCGGCCGACGTCGTGCTGACGGACGTGGTGCCGGCGCATACGACCTTCGTCTCCGCGATCCAGAACAGCGGTCCGCTGTTCACCTGCACCACGCCCGCCGGTGGTGCGACGGGAACGATCTCGTGCACGCATCCGCTGCTGCCGCCGGCGGTCGCGACGTTCACGTTCACGTTCCGCGTCGACGCGGACGCGTTCGAGCCGATCAGCAACACGGCTTCGATCGCGTCTTCGACTCCCGACCCGACTCCCGGCAATGCGAGCGGCGCAGCAGCGACGGGCGTGGTGCCGGGGGCAACGGACCTGCGCATCACGAAGGTCGCCAACGGGACGACGCTCAACGCGGGTGGTCCGGCGATGTTCACCATCGACGTGATCAACGACGGTCCGGCCACCGCGCTGAACACGACCGTCACGGACGTGCTGCCCGCGGGGACGACGTTCGTCTCGGCGACGTCGACGCAGGGCACGTGCACCGGCACGGCGACGGTGACGTGTACGGTCGGCACGCTCGCGCCGGGAGGCACGGCGACGATCACGCTCATCGTGACGCTCCCGCCGACGCCGGCGCTGATCGCGAACACGGCCACGGTCTCGGCGACGAACGCGGAGTCGAATCCCGCGAACAACACGAGCACGGCGGAGATCATGCTGGCGCCGGGAGCGACGGGGATTCCGACGCTGTCGCCGTGGATGCTCGCTGCACTCGCGCTGGGGATCGCGATGATCGCGCTGCTGCGCTCGTAGGAACGCTGACGGATCAGCCGGCGGAGACGCCGGCGTTCCCGATGACGCAGCCGACGAGGTCGTACGGGTGCGCTTCGGTGATCTCGACACGCGCGTACGCCGGCAGCGTCTTCGGCAGCAGGTCGATGCCGTCGTTGATCAGCAATCGCCCGTCGATCTCCGGGGCCTGCCCCGCGATGCGGCCTTCGAGCAGGTGCTCGGTCTCGTCGCACACGCCGGTGATGATCGCGTCGAACGTCCGGCCCACGCGCATTTCATTGCGCGAGAGGGCGATCTTCTGCTGCAGCTCCATGAGCTTCGCGCGGCGGCGCTCCGCCGTCTTGCGCGTCGGCGTATCCGTCGCACGGCCCGCGATCGTCGCGTCTTCCGGCGAGTAAACGAACGCGCCCATGTTGTCGAACTGCGCCCACTCGACGAAGTCGTACAACTCGCCGAAATCCTTCGGCGTCTCGCCCGGATGACCGGTGATGAACGTCGTGCGCAGCGTGAGATCCGGCACGAGCTCGCGCATGCGCGCGACCATCTCGCGATACTCCTTCGACGAGCCGGGACGGCGCATGCGGCCGAGGACGTTCGCGGAGACGTGCTGGAGCGGGATGTCGCAGTAGGAGACGAAGCGCGGCTCGCGGCCCATCAGCTCGAAGAGCGACCAGTCGAGCGAGCCGGGATACGCGTACAGGAAACGGATCCACTGGAAATCGGTCTCGCGCAGCAGCGTCTGCACGAGCGAGGTGAGTCCGTTCTGCAGGCCGAGATCTTCGCCGTAACGCGTGGTGTCCTGCGCGACGAGATTCAGTTCCTTCACGCCCGCCTGCTGCAGCGCCTGCGCCTCGCGCACGAGGCCTTCCACGCCGCGCGAGCGGAACTTGCCGCGCATCTGCGGGATCGCGCAGAAGGTGCACGGATTCGAGCACCCCTCGGAGACTTTCAGATACGCGTGTGCGGTGCCCTGCGTGAGCACGCGCGGGAAATCTTCGTACAGCCGCTGCGACATCTTGCGCCGCGTCGGTGCGAGCTCGTCCGCCGAGAGGCCGGTCACCGCCTGCGAGATCTTCTCGAGATGATCGAGGCCGACGAAGGCGTCGATCTCCGGAATCGATTCCTGCAGCTCGGTCCGGTACTTCTGCACCATACAGCCGGTGACGATCAGACGCTCGACACCGCGGCCTTTTTTCTCCGCGATCTCGAGGATCGTGTCGATCGACTCCTGCTTCGCCGCGTCGATGAAACCGCACGTGTTGACGATCACGACGTCGGCCTCTTCGAGGTCGCTCGTGATCTCGACGCGATCGCCGTCCGCCTTCAGTTGCCCGAGCATGATCTCGGCGTCGACGAGATTCTTCGGACAGCCGAGGGAGATCATCCCCACGCGACGAACGGACTTTTCTTGTGCGGCAACAGTCATGGAACAGTCGTTAACAGCGGGGCGAGGCGCTCACTTCCAGCGCGCCTGTTACCAGTTCCAAGGCTTCAACCGTTCCGCCTCGGTGCGGCGTCCGTGGAACACGCCCACCGGACGGTTCACCTCGGTCCGCACCTGACACGTGGCCGGATCGACCCAACTGTAGTACCGGCTAGGATCGGCGCTCGTGTGCATCGTCACGCCCTTCGCGTTGAGCACGTCCTGACAATCCTGGCAGATGCCCTTCGACACCCACACCGCCGCCCCGCGGATGTTCCGGCCGTTGTCGGCGCACCACTTCACGAAACGCATCTCCGCGTGAAAGCCGCTGAGACGCGTCTGCGGGATATACGTGATGCGGCGGCGCGCCATTTCCGTGCTCACGTTCGTGTTCGTCTCCTGCTCGATCGCGTAGTACGTGCCGCCGAGGAGGAACAGCGCGAGGGTTCCCTGTGACGAGCCGCCGGCGTTGCTCTGGATCCGCGCGAGCGCCGCCTGGTTCGTGATGTCCGCAACGACGGGACCGGCGATCACGAGCGGCGGACCGGGCACGGGCCCATGCACGGGTTGCTGGCCGTTGCCCGTGACGACCTGCCCGATGATCCCGCCGACGCCCGCCACGACCGCGAGGGTGCCGAGGCCAATGACCGTCGGAGCGGCGAGCATGCCGAGGCCGCCGGCCACGAGGCCGCCGACCACACCTCCAAAGATGCCGGTCATCGTCGCCTGGACCACGGCCTGCTGTGCGAGCCGGTCCGCTTCCGCCTCGAGCGCGCCATCCTGCACGACCGCCGCGTTGCCCGGATTGCGCACGCGTCCGCTGCGTTGTTGCACGACGTGCGCGAGCTCGCGTCCGAGGAGCTGCACGCCCTGATGCGTTTGCACGTTGTACTGCCCCGGCGCGAAGTGAATGTGCGAGCCCTGCGTCAGCGCATTCGCGCCGAGGGTCTGCACTTGCGGCGCGACGTGGATGCGCACGTCGTCGAAGCGGGCACCGAACGCCGCCTCCATCCGCTGGCGCACCTGCGGCGGCAACGGCTGTCCGCCGTGCGTCGCGAGTTGCACCACAGGCGCGCGCCCGGGCGCAGCATGGCGCTGCACAGGCTGCGGTACAGCGCGGCCGCGGGCGAACGTCCCCTGAATGACTCCGGCCATATGGATCGGCGATTGTACGTCTTTACTTGAACACCGCGCTGGCGCGCTCATCCGCGAGGATCTTCGTCCAGGCGCGGTTGAGCTCGGGCAGGGCGTCGTGCGGGACGAAGAACGTCTTGAGCGCGTATTTGCGCCGGTAGCGCAGCAGGCCGTCCTCGAACGTCGAGGCGCTCGTGTACTGCAGCGCCGGCAGCGTCAGCTCGACTTTTGCCGGCAGCTCGTCCATCGTCACCGTCGCGGGCAATTTGATGTCGATCTCGTCCACGTGCAGCGACGGGCCGTCCGTGACGTACAGCGACGTGCGGCCGGCCGTGTCGACGAGCGTCTCGGTCTTCTGTCCGACGACGCGCGGACGCACGAGCAGCATGTCGGCGACTTTCTTCGCGTACTGCGGCGCGCGCAGCCGGTAGCGGATGACGAGGTCGCGCTCGGGATCTTCGAGATGCTCGATGGTGATGTCGGCCGCGGTCGAGCTCGCGAGGTGCGAGGCGATCCGCGACTCGATGAGGTGCACGCGCTCCGTGCTCGTGAGCGCCTGCATCGCCGCGCGCAGCTCCGAGGCCATGTGTCCGCTGAGCGCTTCCTCGATCGTGCCGGTGAGCGTCCCTTTCGCGTCGACTTCCAGCGAAGCCTTGCGCCGGAGCTGGCTCGCCTCGGGCGCCTGCGCCGGGAGCTCGATCAACTCGCCGCCGCTCGACGTGACGAGGAGACCGCGACTCGCCTGCAGCCACGGCGGCAGTTGCCCGAACGGTGTGACGGTGCTGGTCGGATCGAACAGCAGGAGCTTGCCGAGCTTCGGATGCTCGACGACCGCGTCGAGTCCCTTCGCCTGCGCGTCCGTCACCGGGATCGCGGCGATGACGTGATTGAACGCGCCGAGGTTCGGGAAGGCGGGATCGGTGACCCCGCGGGTCGTGTGCACGAGGACGTAATGCGCTTCGACGCCGGTCTCGCGCAGCATCGTCCGCAGCAGCGTCGCCTTGTCTTTGCAGTCGCCGAAGCGATTCGTGAAGACCTCGCCGGCCGCGTGCGGCTGGTAGCCGCCGATGCCGATCTCGATGGCGACGTAGCGGACGTCGCGCTGTGCGAAGCGCGCGAGCGCGCGCAGCGTGTCGCCGGACGCCGCCAGCTCGCGGACCTTCGCCTGCAATTGCGGCGTGGGTGCGGAGCGCGCCGCGGCGAGACGGCCGAACCAGTTCGCGACGTCGGTCCACGTCAGAGGCTTCGCCGACGGGGCGAGGAGATGGAACCCGACGCGTCCCGCCATCGCGGCGGAGTCGGGGCGGCGACGCTCGTCCGGCAGCGGCGCGATCGAGCGCAGCGACCACACGTTGCCCGCGGGCTGCACCGGCGCGTGGTTCAGCCAGCGCGCGTCGTACGACCATCCCTGCGGCAGCACGAGCTCGTAACGCGCGTGCACGACCGGGATCTCTTCCTGGAACTGCCACGCCGTCTGCGGCAGATACGGTTTGCTGGTGGTCTCGTGCTCGTACGCGATGACGCTGCCGGGATTCGCGGCGGGAATCGTGAGCACTTTCATGCGCGAGTCGGTGTACAGCTCGAAGTCGGTCGGCGTCGTCTCGATGGCGTCGCGTTCCCGGACTTCGTACTCCGCGCCCGCGGCGTCGATGCTCCACGCGCGCAGCGAGCGAAGCTTCGTGTCGCCGCCGTACCAGGCCATCACCGTGCCGTGATCGCGGCCGGCCGCGGTGAGGATTTTCACCACGCGCCGGTAGCGCGTCGCCAGCGCGCCGTCGCTCGCGACGGTCACGTTCGTATCGTCGAGCAGCACGATGGCGTCCGCGTTCTTCGCGTCCGGCAACTGCGCCGGAATCGCCTCGCGCACCCACGGCGGCGTCTTCGCGGACGCGGCGCCCGCGCACGCGAGGACGAGCAGCGCAACGAGAGTCCGCCGCATCATCACTTCGCCGCCGTCAGCACGAGCGGCTGCTGGTCGGCGGCCGTCACGGCATTGAAGTAGTTGCGCAGCGACGTGTAGTGCTTCGGATCGACGTACATCGTCGTCAGCGACGACGCGCGCTTGAACGTGATCGCGTTGCCGTTGCGCGCCGCCTCGGCGCGATACGCGGCCGCGCCGATGTCCATCTTCGCCGGCTGCGGAAGCGTGGCCACCGTCATCGACTCCGGCAGCGTCAGCGTGACCTCGTCCTCTTCGACGTTCGGATAGGTGAAGTAGATGAGATGCGTGCGCGTGGCCGGCGCGAACGGGTTCGTCGCCTGCGACTCGAATACCGACAACGGCACGATCGTGCGGCTGCCGGCCTGCGAGACGAGGTTCGGCAGCACGACGTCGTACGTGGCCACGAGCGCCTCATCGGTGTTGTGGTCGCCGGTGATGGACTTGAGCGTGAGCGTGGCCCCGTCGGGGAACCACCCTTTCACTTCCTCGTCGATCGATTTCTTCCGCGCCGCCTCGTCCTCGGTGATCGTGCGCAGGCGGCGTACGAGCGCCTCCTGTCCGGAGAACGTCACCGTGACGGTGCCGGTGAGAGTCTCGCCGTCGAGGCGGAGATCGGCTTTGCGGCGCGTCAGCGCATGCGGCGGCTCGTGCGCCGGCACTTCCACCCACGTCGGCTTGGCGCCTTTCGCAATGCGGATCGAGGCGACGTTCGTCTTTTCCCACGACACGATGCCGAACGGCGCGAGCGGCGTCCCCGGATCGAGCCACACCTGCTTGCCGTCGAGCGTCACGACGACCGCTTCGGCGCTCATCTGATCGGCGTCGGGGAACTTGTTCGAGAAGAAGAAGCGCTCGCGCGATGCGACGCGCGCCGCGTCGGCTTCGAATCCCGCCGCGCGTGCGATGGCGACGAACGCGCGATTGATCTCGTGCGAATAGCCGGAGCCTTTGCGCAGGACGTCCTCGACGTTTTTGGCGACGCCGAGGTCCTGGCGCTTCACTTCCTGGTCGGTCTTTTCGGGCTCGAAGGAGAGGTTGCGCAGCGACTGCGTGTGCGCGTAGATCGCGCGAAGGAGCGCGGCGCGATCGGTCTGTCCGGCGCCGAGCTTTTTCGCGAGCTCGTTCGCCGATTTCGACCGGCCGATGAAGTCCTCGATCTGCCGCGCGAACACGCCCGGCTGCACTTTCCAGAACTCTTCCGGCTTGACGGTGCTGTCGGTGTAGTAGAAGTTCACGCGCGCGCGAAGCTGCTCCTCGGGCGGCGCGTACGCCTCTTCGCGCAGGGCCGGCATGCTGGTCAGCTCGAGCTCGAACTTTTCGCGGCCGATCTTCTTCGGCGCGACGCCCGGCGGGAGTCCCATGTACGTGAAGAAGCTGCCGAACTGCCCTTGCGAGTCGTACGGGATCATCGTGAAGTGCGAATGCACGACCGGGATGTCGCGCTGCACGGACCAGTACGTGTTGAACAGCAGCGCGGCCGTCCAGCGGAGCTGGTAGCGGTATTCGATGATGCTGCCGGGCTGCACGTCGGGAAGGCTGAACGTCTTCGCACGGAGCGCGTTGCGTCCGACCTTCACGACCGTCTTGTCGTAGATCTTTCCGTTGAACGGCACGATCGTGCCGTCGGGGCGGATCGTGCGGGCGGAGATGTCGGTGATCTTGCCGAAGACCGGGTAGCTGGGCATGAACGTCAGCTCGATGTCGCCGTACTTTTTGCCCTCTTCGCTGAAGATCTTGATGCGGTAGTACTCGGACGTGACGGAGTTCTGGTCGTCGTCGACGCGCACCCAGTCGAGCACCGCCGCCTCGGCGCCGGGCGCGTCGGGCACGCTCTTCATGGCCAGCTCTTCGGGCGTGGCCGGACGGAAGGTTTGCGACTTGGAGAAACCGCCTGCGAACAGGGGAAGGGTAACGACGGCGCACACGAATGCGAGCAGATGACGGCGCATGGAGCCTCTCGGTATGTTATTGGGAAGTACAAGCGGCACTATACACCGCCCGGCACTCCGGACTTCCACATCACCGAGGAGGAACCGTTCACGAGCACGTGTTTGCGCAGCGCGTGATTCATCACTTCCGCCTCGAGCAGCACGAGCTCGTCGCCGCGCGTGGGCGCGGAGAGCGTGAGGCCGCGCGCGCGCGTCACCTCTTCCACGGTGCGGTCGTGCAGCGCCGCAATGGTCTCGGAGACGGGCTTGTCCGGATTGACCTCGTGCGTGACGGCGAGCCCGCTGCCGCGCAGGATGTAGATCGCCGCGCCGTGGGACGCGAGCCAGTCGAGCGCCGACGCGAGCGTGATGAGGTGCCAGTTGCGGTGGCGGCGATACACGCGGGCGATGTCGCGATTGCGCTCGCCGGCGGGCTTGAAGACGTTCGGCTGCACTTCCCAGATCAAGGCGAGATTGCGCACGGCGTTGTAGGTGGCCGACGTCGCGCCGACGGAGCCGGGCAGCGTGTGCTGCTGCCCTGCCGCGCGTCCGATGGCCAGCGCGTCGTCGAGATCGCGCGCGACGACGTCGAAGGAGATCGTCTCCGCGCGGCCGGCGACATGCGCGTTGCGTCCGAGGATGAGCAGGCCGTCGGGCAGCGGCTGGTCTTCGGGGACCACGCTGCGCACCGCCGCGGAGATCTCGCCCAGCGGCACCGCCGCCCCGGAGGCCCGTCCCTCCGCGGAGCGCGGATGCCACAGCGACGGCGTCGGTTTCCCTTCCAGCCACTGCGGATGATTCCGGCGCAGGAACCGCTCGACCACTTTCTCGCGCAGAGTCAGCGTGTCGTCCGGCTCGAGCGACGACGCGGCCGTCACCCCTTCGGCCACGTCCGCGAACACCTCCAGGACTTCATCGCCGAGGGCGAGATAGAGGTCGTAGAGCGCGGACTTTGTATCGGCGCGGACCGCGTAGGCGTCGAGGATGCGTTCGATGTGGGAGGGGAAGGGCATGAGGAGGCGTAGGGTACCGCGCTCCGTCATCCTGAGGCGCGAAGACGCCGAAGGATCTCAGACTACGCGGAACGCGCGACCTGCGTAGTTTGAGACCCTTCGCCGTCTGCGCGGCTCAGGGTGACGGCGTTTGCGCGTGGAGCCGTTGAGCTTTCGAGCTCAATAGCTCAACAGCTCCCTCCCTCCCGCTACGCCGCCAGGCGCTCGCGGGCGCCGTCGAGGAGGCGCTGCACGTCGCTCACGCAGGTGATGTCGTGCAAGCCGGTGCGGATGTCCTTGCCGTGCGGGATTCCCTTCGAAAACCAGCCGATCACGGTGCGTGCCTTGTGCAGCTTCCACTTGTCGATCTGCGGCGCGGTGTCGATCTTGGAGAGGTACCGCTGCATGGCGTCGATGCGGCGCTCGATTTCGTTGGCGATGTGCGTCTCGCCCGAGACGTACGCGTGGATGTCGCGGAAGATGAACGGATTGTGCAGCGCGGCGCGGCCGATCATCACGCCGTCGACCTTCGTCTGCTCGAACATGCGGATGGCGTCGGCAGGCGTCTTCACGTCGCCGTTGCCCCACACCGGGATCGTCAGCTCGCTCTTCACGTTCGCGATGTAGTTCCAGTCGCTCGCGCCCGTGTAGGCCTCGCTGCGCGTGCGTCCGTGGATGGCGATCGCGGCGACGCCGATCTCCTCGAATCGCTTGAGGAGGGGAATGACGTCGTCCGACTCCCACCCCTTGCGCACCTTCACCGTGACGGGGATTTTCACCGCGGCCTTGATCTTCTCGACCACGCGCGCGGCTTTGTCGAAATCCTTGAGCAACGCCGAGCCGGCGCCGCTGTTGACGACTTTCTTCACCGGGCAGCCCATGTTGACGTCGACGATGTCGACGCCCTCGGCCTCGACGATCGCCGCCGCGTCGTCCATGCGCTCGGGATCGCCGCCGTAGATCTGGATCGCCACGGGTCGCTCGTTCTCGTTGAAGGCGAGCATCTGATGGCTGCGGTCGTTCTTCCGCGTCAGCCCCTCGGCGGAGATGAACTCGGACACGACGAGGCCCACGCCGCCGAGCTCCTTGACCAGCGACCGGTAATACGTGTCGGTGACCTCGGCCATCGGGGCGAGCGCGAGCGGCTGTGCGATGTGCACGGAGCCGATCGAAAACGAACGCTCGAGCGGATTCGTCATGTCGAGACGAGTCTAACGTCGCAGTTCCGAGGGATCTTCCTCTCGTCACGGATTAACGCTCCGCGCTCCGCAATTCGCGTCGTGCACCCGGCGTTACAATCGCCGTCCATCTCGACGGTCACACACGGAGGAACGAATGCGCAAGATGATTCTCGCCGCGGCACTGGTGCTCGCGGCTGTCCATGCCGAGGCGGCCACGGTCGCCGGCGCCAACATCGAAGACAAGGTCAGCGTCAACAACACCAACCTCGTCCTCAACGGCGCGGGGCTCCGCAAGAAACTGATGTTCAAGGTCTACGTCGGCGCGCTGTACCTGCCGACCAAGCAGAACAATGCCGCCGCCATCGTCGCCGCCGACACGCCGCGCCGCCAGGTGATGCACTTCCTGATGGACGTCGACAAGGGCAAGATCGCCGAGGCGTGGGAAGAAGGCCTGGTGAACACCCCGAATGCTTCGCCGGAGGTGAAAACCGCCTTCAAGACCCTCGCGAGCTGGATGGAAGACATGGAGGAAGGGCAGCGCATCGTCCTCACCTACGTCCCCGGCATCGGCACCACCGTCGAAGTCGGCGGCCGCAACAAGGGCACCCTCGGCGGCAAAGCCACCGCGGACGCGATCCTCAACACGTGGGTCGGTCCGAAGCCGGGACCTGGAGCGGATTTCAAAAAGTCCGTGCTCGCGCAGTAAGCGCTCCGCAACCTCCCCTCTCCCCGCGGCGCGGGGAGAGGGCGTCAGGCGAAAACGCGGTCGAACTCTTCTTTCACCCGCTGGTAGCACTCGCACGCCGCATCCTCGAGCTCCTGGCGGTCGACGATCCTCACGCCTCCGCGGCTGTACGCGATCCATCCCGCCTGCTGCAGCTTCAGCGCGGCTTCCGTCACCCCGGGCCTGCGCACGCCGAGCATCGCCGCGAGGTATTCGTGCGTGATGGCGATGTCGTCGCTGCCGATGCCGTCGCTGCTCGTGAGCAGCCAGCGCGCGAGCCGCGCCTCGATGGCGTGCTTGCGGTTGCAGGCGGTCGACTGCGACGCGATGACGAACAGCGTGTGCACGTACTTGTTCATCAGCCGATAGAACACGCCGCGCTGCTCGAAGAGCTTTTTCACCGCCTCCGCGCTCACGCGAAACGCGCGCCCCGGCACCTGCACGACCGTCTGCATCGGCGTCGAGTGCGCGTCGAGGATCACGGGAATCCCGACCATCCCCTCGCGTCCCACCGATCCCGCTTCGACCGTCGAGCCGTCCTCGAGCACCGTCACGAGGGACGCGAGCATCGTCGTCGGAAACCAGATGTCGCGAATGGGCTCGTTGGGCTGAATGAGCGTCACGTGCAGATCGAGCGCGTGCTCGCTCATGTGCTGCTGCAGCGACGCCAGCTCTTCGGGGGGCAGTTTCGCCAGCAGGCGATTCTCCAAAGTCACGGCGCGGATTCTGTCATTTTTTGCGGCAGACGAAAAACAGCTTCACCGTCGGTGCGTCGACGGCCTCGGCCTCACCGTATGGATCGAAATCGATCACGTCGACGGGCAGCAGTCCGGCGGCGTCGAGCGCTTTGTTGATCTCGCGCTCGCTGTACGCGCGCTGGCGGTGCTGTTCGTCGATGGGGATCTGCCTGCCGTTGATCTTCGCCCACCCGGTCACGTGCGCGCGGCCGAGCTTCTCGCGCGTGCGATACGTCGTCGCGATCTCGAGACGGTAGTCGCGTCCCGCGGCGACGAACGGCGCGGAGAGTCCCCACACGGCCGGGTAGATCTCCGGATGATTCATGTCGAACAGAAAGAGCGAGTCGTGATCCATCACGGCGCTCACGGAGCGGAACGCCGCGGCGAGATCGTTCGCGTCGAGAAGGTGATTGAGGCTGTCGTAAAGGCAGGTGATGCGCGCGAACTTGCCTCGCAGCGGGAGCGCGCGCAGATCGCCGGCGATGAGACGCGGTGCGCGCGGGCGTGCGAGATCGAGCATTTCCACCGAGGCGTCGATCCCGATCGACTTCCATCCGCGTTTCCGGAACTCCGCAACGGCCAGTCCGGTGCCGCAGGCGAGATCGAGATGGGTGCGCTTCGCGGTCGGATACTGCTCGAGCGCATCCTCGATGAGGCGGCGCGCCGCGGCGAAGAAACGCTCGCCGAGGGCCTTGTCGTAGGCATAGGCGAACGCGCCGTACGCTTCGGAGCCTACTCCCCGCTCCACTTGTAAAAGCCCTCCCCGGTCTTCTTCCCGAGCTTCCCCTGCGCGACGAGATCGCGCAGCAGTTGCGGCGGTTCGAAGCGGGGGCCGAGCGTCGACGCGAGGTACTCGGCGATGCCGAGGCGGACGTCGAGGCCGACGAGGTCGGTGAGGCGCAAGGGACCCATGGGATGGTTGTAGCCGAGCTCCATCGCGCGATCGATGTCCTCCGCGGAGGCGACGCCTTCTTCGAGCATGCGGATGGCCTCGAGACCGATGGCCACGCCGAGGCGCGAGGTGGCGAAGCCGGGGCTGTCGCGGACGACGATGGGCGTCTTTCCCATCTTCTCCGCCACTTCGCGGATCTGGGCGATGGTCTCGTCGGACGTCCGGTCGCCGCGCACGATCTCGATGAGCTTCATCACGTGCGGCGGATTGAAAAAGTGCATGCCGGCGAAGCGATCGCGACGCTCGACGTTGCCGGCGAGCTGGGTGATGGAGATGGAGGAGGTGTTGGAGGCGAGGATGGTGTCCGGACCGCAGAAGAGATCGGCCTGGCCGAAGAGATCGACCTTGAGCTCGTAGCTTTCGGGGACCGCTTCGATGATGAGGTCCGCGCCGCTGACCGCGGGCTCGAGCTCCGGGATGAGTTGCAGACGCGCGGCCGCGTCACCGGCCGCGCGTTCGGTGACTTTGCCTTTCTCGACACCTTTGCGGAGGATCGAATCGATGGCGGCTTTCGCTGCATCGAGCGCGGACTGTTCGACGTCGAAGAGAACCGTGTCGTACCCCGCAACGGCGGCGAGGTACCCGATCCCGCGGCCCATCGTGCCCGTGCCGAGGACGGTGATCTGGCGGATGGTCATCGGGGGCGAGTTTAGCGCAGGGAGGTGGTGAGCTGGGGAGCGAGCTGTTGAGCTGTTGAGCTGTTGAGCTGTTGAGCTGTTGAGGAGACGGTGGGCAGGGGGTCGTGCAACGGGGGCGTTGGCTGGACGGCTCAATGGCTCAACGGCTCCGCAGCTCAACGGCTCCGCAGCTCAACGGCTCGGCGCGCGCCTGGCGGCGCGCGCTACACCGGGCGCATGGCGAGCGACAGGATTTCGCGGTGCGTGAAGTAGTTCACCGCGGGGTCGTCGAGGTGGAACACGTACGTGAAGCGCTCGTCGTTGTCGGCGATGAAGGTGAAGCGGTAGTAGCGGGTGTCGGTGCCGTCGCCGAATTCCTTTACGTTGTCCGATTGGCCGCGGTCTTCGTCGACCTTCAGCACACGGTAGAGCTTGTGCGCGCTGATGGGGAGGTCGTCGGGCGGGTAGTGGATGAACTGGATGGCGTAGATGGCCTTCGGGTCGACGTCGCGCTGGGGATAATCCTGCACGCCTTCGCCGGCGACGCCGGTGAACCACGTCTCCTCCTCTTTGAAGAGAACGAGATTGGCGGAGTTCTCGGTCATCGGCAGGGCGCCGCGGTCGAGGTGGATGTGCTGTTCGGGATCGCCCGCGTCGCGGAGCTGCGTGAGGAGGTCGATCAGGTATTGGATGCCCTCGCGCGTGCCGGTGAGCGCGACCTCGTCGTCCTCGTCGGAGATCCACACGTCCAGCCACGCTTCCTTCGGCAGCTTCACGCGCCCTTCGAGCGCCTCGCGCGTCACGGCGGCGAAGCCGAGACGCTTGGCGGCCGCGAGGAGGAAATCGTTGCAGTTCGGATCGTCGATCAGGTTCTGGCGCGCGTAGTCGAGCGCCGCCTCGTACGCGCCTTTGCGTCCGAAGTCGTGGCTGAGGTCGAAAGGACCGATGAGCTGATCGAGGATCTGAGCGTAACGCTCGGTGGCCGGGGTGGACATAGGTAACAGCGCTAAAACCCTGAGAAAACGATCATATTCCGCTTCGGCCGCCGCGGGCGTCAGTCCGCACCGAACCGTGTGCGCGAGGCGTCGTACGTGCGCCCGCGCCAGAGCAGTTGCCGGCGGATGCCGGTGTACCAGATCGAGCGGACGAGGATCAGGCACCATGTCCCGATCATCAGCGGATGGCCGAGGAGCGCGTTGTCGAGGCGATAGCGGAGAGCCTGGAAGAGAATGACGCGCACCGCCGTGATGAGCGCGACGGTGGCCAGCCAGATCGCGCCGCCGGTGAAGGCCAGCGCGTACGGCAGGATGTGCACGACGACGGCGCCGAAAAGGAAGAAGAGTCCGGCGAAGTAGTTGCGGTTGATGACCGGGAAGGCGTTCTTGGTGAAGCCGTGCACGATCTCCCGCAGGCCGTGGTACATGCGCACGGAGATCAGCTCCTCGGCACGCACGACCTCGGTTCGCCGTCCGTGGCGGCGCATCAGGCGCGCCAGTCCGACGTCGTCGACCACCGCATCGCGCAGCGCTTCGTGTCCACCCGCGGCGTCGTAGTCCTCCCGTTTCACGAGATTGCCCGGACCACCTCCCACCGCGAGCAGAGGAATGCGCGTGCGATTCGTCAGCCACACCGGCAGCACCGAGAACGCGAACACCGCCAGGTTGGGGAGGACGACGTGCTCCCAGAAGCCGTGCATCTCGAACCGCGGGAAGAGCGCGAGCATCGGGAGATCGCGCTCCTGCAGATGCGCGACCGCGGCCGCGATCGCATCGGGTTGATAGAGCACGTCCGCATCGACGAAGAGCAGCAGCTCGCCGCGCGCGCGCAAACTGCCCTGATGCAGCGCCCACGGTTTGCCGAGCCAGCCCGGCGGCGGATCTTCGGTGGCGTGCACGACCACGAGCCGAGGATCGTCGAACGACGCCAGCACCGCGCCCGTGCCATCCGCCGAACGGTCGTTGACGACCACGATCTCGAGATGCGGATACGTCTGCGCGAGCATCGCCGCCACCGTGCGGCCGATGGCGCGCTCCTCATCGCGCGCGGGGATGACGACGGAGAGGAGCGGTGTGTGCCGCGGCATGCGTGGACGCAGCCGCGGGACGAGCGCCAGATTCACGATCGTCCTCGCGAGGGCGAAGACCCACAGCGCGAGGACGATCAGGGAGAGGAGTCGCGTGGTGTTCCTTACGCCCCGATGCGACGCTGCGCTTCGATCGCGTACGGCGACTCGGGGAACTCGGTGGTGATGCGGCGATAAGCCTCGCGCGATTTGTCGGCGTTGCCCTGCTGGTCGTACGCCTGCGCGAGGAGGACGAGGAGCGAATCGCCGGGAAGGGTGGGCTCGGCCTTGGCCAGTTCGGCGTTGAGCTCGGTCACGACCTGCGGCGCTTCTCCGCTTTCGATGCGGAGCTGGTAGAGGCTGAAGCGGGCCGCGCCGACGAGGATGTGATCCGAGTGGTCGTCGATGAAGTTCTCGAGGTGCGTGCGCGCGGTTTTCATGTCTCCGCGACCGACGGCCAGACGGGCGAGGTAGAGTCCCGCCACGTCCGCGGCATCGCTGCCGGAGAACTTCGCCTGCACGTCCTTGAACTGCTTCTCGGCCGCGGTGGTGCGCTCCTGCTCGGTCTTGAAGCGCGGCCCCGGCGTGGGCGGCTGTCCCTGCGGCGCATCGCCGACCGGTGCCTCGAACGTCGTGATGGCCGTGGCGAGCGCGGCCTGCGCGTTCCCCTCGCGGGTGCTGCGGTAGAAGTAGATGCCGTACGCGATCAGGGCCGCGGCGACGAGCGCCGCGCCGATCGCGAGGAGCGTGCGCTGGTTCGCGCGCGCCTTCTCGGACAGGACGCCGATCTCGTCGACGAACTTGTCGTGCTTGAGGTCATGCCGGTGTTGACGATCCATGGGTGGGAAAAGCCTCCGTTAAGCCGCGGGGACTGTAGTTCAGGCGCGCGGAACCGTCAATCAGTGCGCAGGATTCCCCCGAGCGCGCTTACAATGCACGCACGTCCCATCCGGCGCAACGATTGCAACACCGTCCACGCATTTGATCTCTTGATGAACGGGAGCACCATGACCGCGCGGCGCGCGCTTTCGGCCTCGATCCTTCTCTTTCTGACCTCCGTCGCAGCGTTCGCCGCTCCGAAACGCGCCGCCGAGGACACGACTCCTACGGCCACGGTGCTCTGCTATCACATCGTGGAAGCACCCGCCGCGCCGCGCATGCACATCGATCGAGAGACGTTCCGCCAGCATCTCCGCTATCTGGAGATGACGGGCTATAACGTCGTGCCGCTGCGTCACGTGTACGAGTTCGTCACGGGCAAGCGCGCGTCGCTGCCGAAGAACGCGGTCGTGATCACGTTCGACGACGGCTGGCGGAGCACGTACACCGAGGTGTTCCCCGAGCTGCAGAAGCGCAAATTTCCGTTCACGGTATTCATTTATCCGAACATCATCGGAAAGACCGCGAACGCGTTGACGTGGGACCAGATCCGCGAGATGTCCGCGGCCGGCGTCGACATCCAGAGCCACGCGCTCACGCATCCTTACCTGACGAAGCGGAAGCATCGCTCGCTGAGCGACGACCAGTACGCCGTCTGGCTGCGCAAGGAGCTGGCGGAGAGCAAGCGCATCCTGGAGAAGGAAGGCGGAAAGAAGGTGCAGTTCCTCGCCTATCCGTACGGCGATTACGACGACACGGTCGCCGCCGAAGCGAAGAAGGCGGGCTACACGGCCGCGCTGACCTGCGACTTCGGCCGCGTGAAGAAGGGGAGCGATCCTCTGAAGATGCGCCGCTTCGTCATCGACGACCGCATGGACTTTGCCGACTTCCGCAAGTACCTCGGCGCGACGCCGCTGCAGCTCGAGCAGATGACGCCGAAGCCGGGCCGCATCGAGAACCCCGGCATCACCGAGGTGTCGGCGAAGATTCCGAAGTTCCAGAACCTCGATCCGAAGTCGGTGGGCATGGCCCTCCTGAGCCTCGGCAGCGCCGTGCCGTACTCGTACGACGCTCGCAGCGGCGAGATCACGATCGCGCTGCGCGAAACGGTGGCGAACCTGAAATCGAAGGTGCACCGCGCCATCGTGTGGGGCACGGACGTGACGACGGGCAAGCGCGTCGAGGCCACGTGGGTGTTCCGCATGGACGACCCGCGGGCACCGAAAGCACCGGTGCCGCCGGCGACGCCCACCCCGGTGGTTGCTGCGTCGGCCGTGCCGGCGCTGCAGGTGGGCGGCGGCTCGCCGAAACGCTAACGAGCGCCGGCGTGCCGCGCCGGCACCCGGCCGGAGGCGGGTGAACCGGCGTCCCGGAGGCGGGCGCTGCGGTTACTTCGCGGTCATGGGGCCGGCGTACGTGAACGTGTCCGGCACGTCGAACACCGTCGCCTCGACCGGCTGCTGCGCGAGCTGCGTCACGCGCGTCACCGTGCGCTCGGTCTGCGGCGGGCCGCCGTCGAGCGTGCGCGTCACTTCGAGCTCGTGGCGCACCACCATTCCTTTGATCCCGCGCGTGACGAGCACCAGCCGTCCGTCGACCACCGGATAGCCGGTGCGCAGCTCGCTCTTCATCGGCAGCGGCGGCAGCGACTCGACGACCCAGATGCGCGCCGTCACGTGATACGAGCCTTTGACGTCCATGTCGCTGCGCACGTTGAAGCGCACGTCGATCGTGTGCGGCACCGCTTTCAATCCCGCCTCATCCGTTTCCGCGTCGCGGCGATGCGCGATCTGCGGCGTCCCGTGCAGGCGCGCACCGGACACCGGGAAACTGAAGAGTGAAGAGGAGCGCACGTCGCTGCCGAACGCGCGCGCGCGGTTCGACCACGTCTGCTTCGCAGGATCGACGTACGTCACGGTCCTGTCGCCATCGCGGGAGATGACGATGTGCGTGCGTCCACCGCGCTGCATTTCCGCACGGTAGGCCTCCCCTTCCGCCCACACCCGCCCCGTGACGGACTCGCTCAGCCGCGCGTTCTCGAAGGTCGTCGTGAAGTCGTAGACCACTCCCGCGGACGCAGGAAGGGCGGCCGCCAGGAGCAGGAGCAGGAATGAGCGCATGGGCGAAATGATACGCCTAGCGCGGGAGCTCGATCTCCGGCTCCTCGTCACGTTCCCGATACAGGACGGCGATCTTGCCGATCGTCGCGGCGACGTGCGCATCGCAAGCCTCGGCCAGTTGCTCCGCCGCGGCCTTGCGCTCTTTCGAGTCGTCGACGTCGATGCGCACCTTGATCAGCTCGTGCGACGCGAGCGACTTCTTCGTCTCCGCGACCACCGTTTCGCTCACGCCGCCCTTGCCGATCCGCACGATCGGAGAAAGAGGATGGGCGAGACCTTTGAGGAACTGCCGCTGCTTCGACGTCAACACTGCCATCACTTCACCTGCTTCGGCCGCTGCAAGAATTTGTCCGGCGGCTCGAAGCCGACCAGACGCGCGGGTGCGACTTCGTTCCCCTGCGCGTCGATGAAGAGGATCGTCGGCACACCCGCGATCGCGTACTGCTCCGTGAGCTTTTTCGTGTTCGCATCCTCGGCCACGGTGAGGTCGGCTTTGACGCGTACGAAGCGGTTCATCTCCGCGATCACACGCGGATCGGTGAACGTCTTCTCGTCGAGCTCCTTACACGGCAGGCACCAGTCGGCGGCGAAGTCGATCACCACCGGCTTCCCCGCCGCACGCGCTTCGGCGACCGCCTTCTCGTCGTACTTGTCCCACTGCACGCCCGGCAATTCTTTTTTCGGCAGAGCGAAAGCGACGCCGGAGACGAGCAGCAGGATGCCGACCGCGAGGCGCATCACGCGCGCGCCCTGCGCACGCGAGACGAGGAGGAACGCGGCGCCGATCAGCAGGCTCGCCGCGATGCCGTAGCGCATCACGTCGTCGCCGATCAGCGGACGCAGAAAGTAGAAGGCCATGGCGATGAGCACGAAGCCCATCCCCTTCTTGACCGTCACCATCCACTCGCCCGGCCGCGGCAGGGCGTTGAGCATGACGAGGTACGGGAAGCCGAGTCCGAACGCGAGCGCCGCGAACATCACGCCGCCGGTGACGGGATCGCCGAGGTGCGCGACGAGGGTGACCAGCGAGATCACCACCGGTCCGACGCAGGGCGCCGCCACGATGCCGATCACGAGGCCCATCGCCAGCGCGCCGGTGAGTCCGGCCCGCCCTTGCGAGCGGTTGGCGATCCAGCGCGGCGGCTGGATCTCGAACGCGCCGAACATCGAAGACGCCAGGACGAGCATCAGCAGCGCGAAGCCGATCAGCACCGACGGCAACTGCAGCCACGCGCCGAACATCTTGCCGCCGAGCGCGGCGAGGACGCCGAGGGCGGAGTACGTGATGACGATGCCGAGCACGTACATCGACGAGAGCGCGAGCCGGCGCGAGCGGCGGCCGTCACTCTGCATCGCGAAGAAACCGAGGGTGATCGGAATCAGCGGGAACACGCACGGCGTGAGGTTCAGTGCGAGTCCGCCGAGGAAGAGGATGCCGAGGGTGAGCGGGAGTCCGGAGGAGGCGAAAGTGCGCGCGAGACGGTCCTGCGGGACGTTTTTCGGCGCCGCGCTCAGAGGAGTGAAGTTCGCCGATGCGGGAGGCGCAGCCGCGGAAACAGCGAGCGCGATGTCCGTCGTCGCGTCCCGCGGCGGCAGGCACACGCGATCGCTGCAGGCCTGATACCGCAGCGTCGCACCGATCTTCGTCGCGCCCGCTTTCAGCTTCGCCTTGAAGTGGACCGGAAACTTGCCGTCGAAGACGGAGATCTCTTTCCCGCCGCTGAACTCGAACGCTTTCATGGCGTCGGGCGGGTAGTTCACGGCGAGGAGCTCCGCGGTCGTCTCATCGAGCTTCAGCTCGGTCGCGATCGCGAACTCCTCGGTCGGTTTGTTCGAGTTGACGTGCCATCCGTCGGCGATCGTCACGAGGACCGTGCCCTCGACCTCATCGCCGGTGCGTTTGCTCAGCGACCCTTCGACCGTGGCCTTCGGCGTCGTGTCGCCGCCGAAGCTGCCGAACTGCGCGAACGAAGGGGTGAGGCTGCCCGCGAACAGCAGGATTGCGAATGCGATTCTTTTCATTACTTGCCGGATGCAGACAACCGCTTCTCGAGATCCGGCAGGACCATGTCGATGTTGCGGTTGAGCGGCGAGTCGGGATACGCCGCCTTGAACTTGCGGAACTCGTCACGCGCGGCGGTCAGATTGCCTTCCTGCAGGTAGATCTGGCCGAGGAGGAGCTTCGCGCGCTCGACGGACTCGCCGTATTTGCTCAGCTTCGAGAGCTCGACGATCATCTTGCGGGCGTCGGTGAAGTTGGTCTGCATCACATAGCCGAGGGCGAGCTGGTAGTAGGCCTCGTCGCGGACGGCGGCGGGGACGCCCTTCTCGGTCGTCAGCTTGCGCAGACGCACTTCGCCGTTCTTGTAATCGAAGCGCACGTTGAAGTCCTTGGCCAGCTCGAGGCGCTGGATGTAGTCCTTGCCGAGCTTCGACTCGTTCTTCACGCGGCTCATGAACTGCGTGTGCTTCTTGCGCGTCTCGGCGAGCATCTCCGCGAACTTGTCGGGAGGCGCATAGCCGCGGATCATGCCGGCGGCCGTCATGTCCGGGGTGAGGAGGAGGAACGTCGGCAGCGAGGTGATGCCGAACTTGCGCGCGAGCTGCGTTCCTTCCTTGCCGTCTTCGGTGTCGACGCGGAGGAGGACGATGTCGCTCGTTGCGTCCTGGAAGGCTTTCGAGGGGACGACCTCACGCTCGAACTTGTGACACCAGCCGCACCACTGCGCGAACATGTCCACGAGGATGAGCTGGTTCTTCTCCTTCGCGACCTTCTGCGCCGCCGCGACGGTCTTGATCCATGTGCTCGCCAACATCTGCGGAGCGAGAGCGATCGCGAGTACGGCCGCGAGTAAAGTCGTACGTTTCAAGAGCCTGGGGCCTCCGCGTCCGTGAACGAGGGGGTGTTGGCGGGCTATTCCGAAGCGCCCGTTACGAGAGGTGACAAAACCGCGTCCTGGTTTCTCGCCGCCGCGTACTCGCGCGCCGCCGCCAGGAACGCCCCGAACAGCGCCTCCGCCGAAGCCTCCCCCACCATATCCTCGGGGTGCCACTGCACGCCGACGTAAAAAGGATGCTTCGGGTCTTCGAGTCCTTCGACGATACCGTCCGGCGCGTGCGCGGTGATCTTCAGCCCCTCGCCCACGCGTCCGACGGCCTGGTGGTGCGACGAGTTCACGTTGAGCTCGACCGCGGGGAGGATGTTCGCCAGCTTCGTCCCCTGCTCGACGATGACGTCGTGGCGCGCGCGATCTTCGGGGATGCTCTCGTGCTGGATCTCGGTGCCGATCTGCGTGTCGATGTCCTGCACGAGCGTCCCGCCCGCGGCGACGTTCATCATCTGCATGCCCAGACAGATCCCTAACGTGGGGATGTTGCTCGCGCGCGCCGCTCTGGCGAGCGCGAAATCGTTCGACTGGCGGCGCTGGTCCATCGTCTCGGTGACCGAGGGATGGCGAGGCTCGTGGTAGAGCGCGGGATCGCAGTCCGCGCCGCCGGCGAGGAGGATGCCGTCCAACCCCTTCACGATCTCGGCCGCGTTTTCGGGCTGCGGCGGGATCATCACCGGAATCGCACCCGCGCGCCGCACCGCCTCGGTGTACGTCATGAAATTGAACGCACGGTCGCGCTTGCCTTCGATGTGCTCCGCGTCCGCGCCGATTCCAATGATGGGCTTGCTCAACGAATTCTCCTCGTATTCCAATTTGCAAGACGCGCGCTGCAAGCGAAATCGGATGCAGCCCGCTGCCGTTTTATACCGCGTTCCCCAAGGAGAAAATTCAAACGATGAAAAAAGCTCTGTCGAGAATGGCTGTTCTGCTGTCCGTCGCTACGCTCGCGCCCGCTCTGTTGCACGCGGACGTCCGTGAAGGAACCGAGATCCGTCTCGAGGCGCTGCCGTCGTATGTCACGCGCGTCTTCGTGCCGGTGGTCCCGCAGGCGGAGAACACGCTCACGATCGACAACCTGGCCGCCGAAGAAGTGATCCAGGTTCCCGCGGGCTTTGACGTGCGCGTGCGGAACAACCAGATCGTCGCGTACTCGGATGGCGGCGATCACGCCGGTTACGCGACCGTACGCCTCGGCGGACGCGACCTCACGCTCACGCTCGTGAACGTGGTGCCGTACGACCAGATGCAGAACGGCAAGCTCGACGGCTATCGCATCGGCGAGTACAACGCCAGGCCGCTCAAGGGGCTCGAGCAGTACGAGCGTCCGAAAGGCTTCATCCGTCTGTCCGATCGGAAGGGCGAGCTGCAGGTCTCCGATCACTATCGGATGAAGGATTTCCAGTGCAAGCTCGACGGGACGACCAAGTACCTCATCCTTCGCACGGACGCACTGCTGAAGCTCGAGATCCTGCAGCACGAGCTCGCCGAGCGCGGCGTGCAGTTCGACCGCTTCACGGTCATGTCCGGCTACCGCACGCCTTACTACAACTCGAAGATCGGCAATGAGACCGGCTACTCGCGCCACCTGTACGGCGACGCGATGGACATCTTCATCGACCAGAACGGCGACGGGAACATGGACGACGTGAACGGCGACCGCCGCATCGACGCCGCGGACGCGCGCTTCATTCTTCGCGTGGCCGAGGAGATCGACAACTCGCCGGAGTGGGGATGGCTGAAGGGGGGCGCGGGCGTGTACCACGCGAACGCGGCACACGGGCCTTACCTGCACGTCGACGCGCGCGGCTACGTCGCCCGCTGGGGCGCCACGGAAGAGACGGCCACGGGCGGCCGCGTGCTCAGCGCCGCGCGCTGATCCTCACGCGCTCTTCTTCTTTTTCGTCGTCTTCTTCGCGGTCTTCTTTTTGGCGGGCGCCTTCTTCGCGGGCGCCCGCTTTTTCGTTGCGCTCTTCGTTCCGCTTGCCGAGCCACCCAGGCTGCGGCTGAGGACCGCCAGGAGATCGACGACCTCACCGCCGCCCTCATCCTCGTCGCGGATTTCTTCCGGCGCTTTGACGATGTCTGCCTTCTTCTTTTCCTTCTGCGCGATGAGTTTCTCCAGACGCTCGGCGTAGTCGTCGAGGAGGTCGTGCAGGTCGAGCTTCTTCGCGCGTTTCGCGATCTGCTCTTCGAACTTTTTCACCGAGGCCGGAGCGGGCTTCGTCACTTTCGGCAGTCCGACGTCCTCCGGTTTGCGCAGCTCGTCTTCGAAGCGCAGCGTCTCCGCGCGGAGGATGCCGTTCTCCGCGATGATCGCGACGAGGTACTCCTTCGCGCGCATGACGAACGTCGCAATCCCCGCCTGATTGTTCTTCTCCATCACCTCGGCCAGGAGGCGATACGCCTTGTTCGTTCCGCCGGCGGGGACGAGAAAGTAGGCGCGTTCGTAGTACATCGGATCGATCTCGTCGCGGTCGACGAAAAGGCGCAGGTCGATCTCGCGCGACTTGCGCGGCTCGATCGCTTCGAGCTCGTCGTCGGTGACGACGACGTACTTTCCTTTCTCGATCTGGTAGCCGCGCACGATGTCGTCGGCGTCGAGCATCTTGCCGTCCTTCGAGCAGACATAGCGGCGCTGCACCGGCGCTTCATCCGGACCGATCATCTTCAGCGAGATGCCTCGCGGGCGCGTGGCCGCGTAGAGCGCGACCGGAACGGTGACGAGGCCGAACGTGATCGTGCCCGTCCAGAACGAGCGCATTCCGCTCGGTTGGTCGAAATCGTCGTCTTCAGCCACGGGCTCTCCTCTTTGCGGGTGCGCCCTTCAGGCTCGCCAGACTCGCTTCGAGCGAGTCCGCGAGCTTGTCTTCCTTCGATTTTTTCGGCCGGAACGCCACGACCTTCGGCTTGCGTCCCGCGGCCTTGGTCTCGACGAGCTCCATCACGCGCGCGCGGTATTCGTCCCTGAACTGCGAGGGCTCGAACTTGCCGTGCAGCGCGGAGAGGAGCTGCTCGGCCATCTCGATCTCGCGCTGCGCGAGCTCGCGACCGCCCGGCGGCTGGAGCGCATCAGCGGCGATGATCTCCTCGGCGTGCCGCAACACGATGAGCATGAGGTAGCCGTCGTCCGCGCGCAGCGCCCCGACGTACTCCTTGTCACGCATGACCCAGCGCGCGAGCCCTTCTTTTTTCTTGCGCTCGAGCGCCGCGGCGGCGGCGAAGTAGCTCTTCGTGTCGCCGTCCGGGCCGAGGTAGTACGCGCGGGAGTACCAGCGATGATCGATCTCCTCGGGGTTCACGAACCGCGTGACCTCGATGTCGCGTGAATCCTCCGGCTCGAGCTTTTCCAGCTCTTCTTTCTCGAGCAGGACCATGCGCCCGCGCGTGAGCGGGAACGCCTTCTTCACTTCCTGATACTCGACCGCTTCGCCGCTGTCCGCGCTGACGAGCTGCTGCTTGACCGGTTCGTGATCGGCCTTGTGCAGGAGCCGGAAGTGGACCTTGCGGTCGACGACGGCCGAGTAGAGCTTGACGGGCACGCGTTGCGTGCCGATCTTCACGACGCCTTTCCAGATCGCGCGCGCTGCCACTTCTTGCGTCCTCCCTTATTCGATTTCGCGGTCGATTTCGATTTGGTTTTCTTCTTCGCGCAGCCGCTGCAGAACGCTTCTCCGTCGATCATCTCGACGCACATCGGACAGTGCTCGCGGTCGCAGGCGGCGCAGTGGGCGGTGACGGCATGCGCGTGCGGCGCGTCGCAGGCGGCGCAGTGCGCGTCACTCGAGCGAAGCCAGTACGGCAATCTCAGTTTCACGAACGGCTGAGAATGCCGGACGCGTGCCCGGTCCCGGTTCTTGCACTGGTCCCGCACGCTTGCTACCTGTCTTCGCGCTGCTCCTCGCGGCGATCGTCATCTTCGTGCTCTGGTCACGCTCGCGGCGCCTGCACGTGGAGGTGGAATTGCCGCACGGCCTCGATCGGGCCGGACTGCTCCGCTCCGTCGCGGCCTTGACGTGGGGCCGCGTCGTCGAAGGCAACGCCGTGCGGATCGTGCAGGACGCGGGCTTCTTCGACGCGTTCATCGCGGATGTGGCCGAGGCGCGGCATCACGTGCATCTCGAGACCTTCCTCTGGATGAACGGAGAGGTCTCCAATCGCATCGTCGAGTCGTTGTGCGCGGCGGCGCGGCGCGGGATCGAAGTGCGCGTGCTCGTCGATCAGCGCGGAGGGAAAACGACGTCGCCGAGCGTGTGGCGCACGCTGCGCGAGGCGGGCGTCGACTTCCGCGTCTATCACCGCGCGCGGCCGCGCGAGCTCGGCTGGTACAACAACCGGACGCACCGCAAGATCGTGGTCATCGACGGCAGGATCGGCTACACCTTCGGCCACGGCATCGCGGACATGTGGGGCGCGGGACGCGGCGGCGGCTGGCGCGACACGGCGGCGCGGCTGGAAGGGCCGATCGTCACCGACCTGCAGATGGTGTTTCAGGAGAACTGGATCAAGGTCACGCGGTCCGCGCTCATCGGCAACGAGTACTTTCCCGCGCTCGCGCCGGCCGGCACGATCCCCATGCATGTGGCGTGGGCCGCACCGCCGGAAACGGCGAGCGCCGTGCAGCGCCTGTATTACGCGGCCATTGCCTCGGCCAAACGCGAAATCATTCTGCAGAACCCTTACTTCATCCCCGATCGTCACGCGGTGCGTCTGTACGCCGAAGCGGTGGCGCGCGGTGTGCGCGTCTGCCTGATGCTCCCCACCTCGCGCACGAGCGACTTCCCGATCGTGCAACACGCCAGTCACTATTACTACGGTCCCCTGTTGCGCGCCGGTGCGACGATCTACGAATACACGAAGAGCGGCATTCATCAGAAGGTGCTCATCGTCGACCGCGAATGGTGCACCATCGGCTCGACGAACTTCGACCCCCGCTCCTTCCGGATCAACGACGAGATCAGCGTCGCCATTCACGATTCCGCGGTGGCCGAAGAGCTCGCACGCGCGTTCGAAGACGACATCCACGGCGCGGAACGCTGGACGCTGGAGCAATGGAACGAGCGCACGTTCGCGCACAGGGTTACGGATCGGGCGAGCGTGATGGTGAAGCGGCAGTTGTGAAGTCCGAGAAGGTACGCCGGTCGCATCCTGGCCGCTCCTGCTCTCATCCTGGAGCACCGCGCTTCGCGCGGCAACGACGTGCTGGCGCTCGAGGGTGAATGGGAGCACGAGCGCATGGTGGCCGTGGAGTTCGCGGACAAGGAATCCGCCCTCGCCTGGTACCACTCGGATGTCTATCGCCCTCTGCGCGAGCTGCGGCAGGAGAACGCGGAGACGGTGATCCTGCTGGCGAACGGCGTCGCGGCTATTTGACGAAGATCTTCACTTCGTCGCGTTTGCCGCTCGGGTCGCGCGCCTCGATGACGTGCTGGCCGCGCTGGAGCGGCCATTCGTCGGCGACCGCGCGGCCGTTGACGCGCCAGGCAACTTTGTTCGCGCTGTCGGCGCGCAAGCGCAGCGTTTGAAATTCGCGGCGCAGTGTCGGGTCGATGAGATAGGTCGCACCATTCGGCGGGTTGGCGATGCGGAAGACGGCGCGATGCGCGGTGCGCGCCTGTTGCGTCGACGGCGCGTTTTTGCGCGCCCAGGCGCGGTATTCGGCGGGCCAGTCGATGGCGCCGTCGTGGTGCCAGGAGCAGAAGCGCGCGGGCTCGTTCTTGGCGAGCCATTCTCGTTGCGTGGCCGGGCAATAAGGAGAAGGACGCGCACCGGAGAGCGTGCAGATCTCGAGCTGTTCGACGTCCGCGGGCGGGGCGAGGATCGGGGTGGTGTCGCCGATCGGGAGGGAGCCGCGCGTGCGTTTCGTCGCGGCGAGCATCACCGCGTTGAAGATCGGCGCCGCACCGGTGACGCCGCTCGAGCCGCGCAGCGGTTTGCGATCGAAGTTGCCGACCCACACCCCCACCGTGAGATCGCGCGTGTATCCGACGGTCCAGTTGTCGTGATACGCCTGCGAGGTGCCGGTCTTCACCGCAACGGTGAACGGGAGCTCGAGACTGCCGCCCGCGCCGAACGCGTATTCGCGCGCGCTGGCGTCGCTGAGGATGTCGGTGATCCAGAAGGCGGTGCGCTCGGAGAAGAGGCGTCGCGCGTCGGGCGTGGGGGACTTGCCGCCATTGGCGAAGACGGAGTAGGCGCGCACGAGTTGTTCGAGGGTGACTTCCGCATCGCCCAGCGTCAGGCCGAGGCCGTAGTAGTCGGCGGTGTGATCGAGGCCGGTGAAGCCGGTGTTGCGCAGGAGGCGCAGCAGCGATTCGGGACCGAGCTTCGCGAGGACGGCCACCGCGGGCACGTTCTCCGAGCCGGCCAGCGCGGCGCGCACGCGCAGCGGTCCACGATAGCGGCCGTCGTAGTTGCGCGGCGTGTAGACGACGCCTGCTTCCGCGGTCGGAAAATGCGACGGCACGTCGGCGAGCACGGTCGCCGGTGAATGCCCGCTCTCGAACGCGAGCGCGTACGTGAACGGTTTGAGCGTCGAGCCGGGCTGGCGCGGCGTCGAGACGCCGTCGATGGCGCCGCCGAACGTGGTGCCGAAGTAATCGCCCGACCCTTCCCACGCCAGCCATTCGCCGGTGTGGTTGTCGAGCACGGCCACCGCAACCGAATGCGCGCCGTGCCGCAGCAACGTCGGACGTTGCGCTTCGATGATGCCGAGGATGTCACGCTGGAGGTGGGCGTCGAGGGGCAGCTTCAGAGTCGCGGCGTGAGGAAGGCGCAGCGCGCGCTCGACGAAATGCATGGCCAGCACGGGCTGCGTCGTTTGCGTGAAGCGCAGACGCTCCGCTTTCGCTTGCGCGAGTTGTTCCGCGGGCAGACCCATGTTGGCGAGGATGTGCAGTTGCCGCGAGCGCGCTTTGTTCGGGTTGCGCAGCGGATTGAAGGCGCTGGGACGTTGCGGGAGTGACGCGAGAAACGCGGCCTGCGCGGGCGTGAGCTGCTCGGGGGCGACGCCGAAATACGCGCGGCTCGCGCGCGCGACACCGTGGATGCGATTGCCGTACGGCGCAAGATTGAGATACAGCGCGAGGATCTCGTCTTTGGTGTAGCGATGTTCGAGGCGTTGCGCGAGGACGGCTTCGCGCAGCTTCGTGAAGAAGCCGCGCGATTTCGATTGCAGCAGCAGCTTCGCCGCCTGCTGCGTGATCGTCGAGCCGCCTTCGACGACGCGCATCGCTTTCACGTTGCGCCACGCGGCACGCGCAATGGCGCGAGGGTCGACGCCGCTGTGCGAGCGGAAGCGTTTGTCCTCGGCGACGATGGTTGCGGCGGCGATGTGTGCAGGCGCGTGCGTGAGCCATTGCGAGCGCGCGCCGGAGGAGGGCATGGACTCGTAGAGAACCTCACCGTGACGGTCGAGGACCGTGACCGACTGGTGTTTGGAGCGATCGAGCAACGAGGGGTCGATTGGGGCGAGGCGCACCCAACCGACCACCATCACGGCGGCGGCGAGGACGCCGCCGCACCAGCCGGCGAGACGCCGGCGTGCCGCTGTCAACGTTTGACCTCCATGACCGTGGTCGCCGTGCGGCCGAAGACTTCCGGCTCGTACATCTCCTCGGCATGCGTCGGCGCGGCGATGAACGTGCCGGCCGTCGTCGCACGTACGAGGTACGTGAAGACGTGGTCGCCCTCGGCGAGACGCGTGGCGAAGACGTTCACGCGATCGTCGTGACGCTCGACGTGATCGAAGCCGCCGCGCTCCCACCACGCCCACGACGCCGTCATCGGATTCTGGTTCATCGCGTCGATCAGCGACAGCGCGGTCGTTGCAAACCACGCCTCCACCGGCTCCGTGCCCGCGGGCAGCGGGTCGGTGACGGCGACGAAGCGGCGCTCCTTCGTGTTGCGGATGCGCAGAGTGACGGTGATGAGGTCACCGGCCTTGAACGACGTCGCCGGATCGCCGCCCGTCTGCAGGGCGTACGTGCGCTCCACGTGGAAGCCGCGGTCGAGCGCTTCGTGCTGCATGACGTTCGCCGCGTACCGCAGGCGCAGCATGTAGTAGAGCGTGCCCGCACCGTCGCGCGTGAAGACCATCGGCAACTGCTGGCCCGGCGTTCCCTTCGCGAGCACCTGCTGCATCGAGAACTGCTGCGTCTGCGCTTCCGTGGAACGGCCGCGGAACGTTTCGCGGGCCAGGACGTCGTTGCCGAGGGTGAGCGTGCCGATGAAGTCGGGCGTTTCCGCTTCGTACTTGCGGTAGAAGTCGACGAGCGACTCGAGCGCCCACGCGTTCTCCTGCGTGTCGTCCCAGCGGCCGTTCTTCCGCACCTGCATCAGCCAGCGCACCATGCGCTTGACCAGCGCCTCATCTTCACCGCCGCGCACCAGCGTGCCGAGGACGATCGCCGTCGAGCGCACGTTGGAGTGCCACAGCCACATGAGGTACGGGTCCTTGAGATCGTTGACGAACGCGTTGCCGCCTTCCGGCGAGATGGAGTTGCGCATGCGGCGGCGCAGCTCGGTGACGCGCGCGCCGGTCGTTTCCTTCTTCGCCTGCAGCGCGTCGGTGAGGAACGCGAGCGCGAAGACCGGCATGCGGTCGCGGTATTCGTAGACGCGGTTGAAGTGGCTGTCGACGTTGCGGCCGCCCTCGGCGAGCGCCTTGATGGTGAAGGCCTGCCACGCGTTGTACGCGGGACGCCATCCTTCGTTCACCGGCGGCGGCTCGGAGAGGCGTCCGTCGAGATACGTGTACGAACGCTCGAGCATGTCGTTGTCGACGGTGTAGCCGAGGCCGCGGCCTCGCTGGAAGACGTGCACGACCCAGCTCGTGAGATAGGGCGAGGTCGCGCTGCAGTCGCCCGGCCAGAACGAGAAGCCGCCGTCGCCGCACTGGAACTTCGCCAGCTCGTTGAGACTGGTCTGTACGTTTTCCTTCTCACGCGCGGCGTCAATGCCCGGCAGGTCGAACGCTTCGCCGAGGTCGGCGGTGAGCATCAGTGCGAGCGAGCGCGACGCGCGCTGTTCCGCGCAGCCGTACGGATATTCGACGAGATAGCGCGCGCCTTCGGCGAGGCCGACCATCGCGGTCGAAGCCATCTCCACGCGCAGGCCGCCGAAGCCGGGGACGACGTCCTTCGGCAGTTCGAGCGTTTCCGTCGCGTTGGGCTTTGCTTCACCGTATGCGGCGACGGTCTCCGGCGCCACGAGCACGCGCACGGGGATCACGTCCTCGAACGCGTCGTTCTCGCGGCCCATGACCACGCGCATGCGGATGCGCGCGTTGCCGACCGCGTGTGCATTCGCGTCGAACCGCACTTCGGTCGTCGCACCCGGACGAATGTCCACGGATTGACTACCGGTCACGGAGAGGATCTGCGGATCGAGCGATTCGATCGAGACCGTGGCCTTGCCGGCCTTCTTCAACTGGTTGTGCACGACCGCGCCGAAATGCGCCTTGTCGCCGACGGCGAGGAAGCGCGGCCACGCGGGCGTGAGCATGAGCGGCTTGTTGATGCGGATCTCGGCGTGATCGAAGCCGAAGCGCGAGAGCTTGTCGCCCGCAACGGCCATCACGCGATACGTGGTCAACGACTCCGGCAGCGTGATCTCCGTGCGCGCCTGCCCTTTCGCATCGGTGACGAGCGATCCGAGCCAGAACGCGAGGACGCGGAAGTCCTTGCGCAGCGTGCCCGGACCGGCATCGCGTCCGCCGCCACCGCCGTCGGTCGCACCTTTCGGCGTGAGCACGCGGCGGCTGATGATGCGCTGGCGCGAGTCTTCGTTCGCGACCTGCAGCGCCTTCTCGAGCCAGATCGTCTCCATCACGTCGGGCGTTTCGTAGCCCGTCAGCGAAAGCACGCCGTAATCGACGGCCCAGAGCGTGACTTCGGACTGCGACGCCTTACCGGCGTTGTCTTTGACGTTCACTTCGATCTGCGCTTTCGACGCGGGACGGAACTCGTCGCGATTCGCTTTCACGTCGACGCGCAGGCGCTTCGTCGCGTCCTCGACTTTCAGCTCGACGTAGCCGAGGCGGAACGCGGGCTTGCCGGGATCGCTCCCGTCCTTGCCCGGATCCTGCGACGTGCGGCCCTTGACGAGCAGCACGGAGACGAAGAAGTTCGGGATGTCTTTTTCGGTGACGGGAACGCTGATGGTCTGCTGCGTCGACGTGAGCGTGAACGGCTTCCACGTGCGCACGCCTTCGCGCTCGGTGGTGAGGAGCGCGGTCGCGGTTTCCCACGGCGACTTGATCATGATGCGCGCCGTTTCGCCCGGACGATACGTGCGCTTCTCCGGCACGAGCTCGATGCGGTTGTGATCTTCGCGCGCCCACGCGGTGTAACCCTCGCCCACCGCGTAGAACCAGCTCCGCGTGCGCGTGGTGCGGCCTTCCGCGTCGGTGGCCGTGGCGATCAGCAGGTACTCGCCGCCTTCGGTGACGGGGATGTGCAGCGGCACCGGCTCGGTCTTCGTGGTGATGGTCCACTCGCCCGCGTCGATTTCCTTCCGCTCGCTTTCCCAGTCGTAGAAGCCGTCGCCTTCGGCCTGACGGACGCTCGTCCACTGCAGGCGTTTCAGCGCGACTTTGACGGGCACGCCCGCGACCGCGAGTCCATCGAGGCCCGCGGCGATGACTTCGGTGTCGATGCCTTTGGTGGTGTCGGCGAAGAACGGCGGACGGCGCAGGCCGATGTACCACGGCGCCGGATCGACGCGCATGGACGCGCGGCCGGCGATCTCCTGGCGTGTGACGTCGGTGACGCGGCCTTCGAGGCGATACTCGAACGGTGCGCCCGCCGCTTTGTCGGTATCGAGCTGCATCGCGAGCACGCCTTGCGCGTTGAGGTTCCCCTCCCCCTGCGAGATCGTGATCGTGCTGGGGTGTGGCTCTTCCCAGTCGCGTCCGAGGAACTCCCAACGCTCGGCGGGCCAGCGGTCGGTGACTTTCGTCGGCGCGTCGAGGAGCTCCATCTTCGCGTACGTCCAGACGACCGGCTTCCCTTCCATCGTCGCGCCGAAGAGGTAGCGGCCGTTGACGCGGCCGTTGAGCTTCGTGCCGGCGAGAGAGGCCGGCGCGTCGAGCGTGGTGTCGACGCGGAAGTCGGGACGGCGATACGCGGCAACGAGGAAATTGCCGTAGAGCGGGCCGCGATGCTTCGCGGTTTTCGCGAGGATGTTGTACGTGCCGAGGGGGGCGTCGCTGGGGATGCGGAACGTCCACTCCGCGCTCGACCACGCGTTGAGCGTGACGGTGCGCGTGTCGATCACTTTGGCGTGGCTGTCGGCGAGCGAGACCTCGACCTTCGTGCCGGCGGGGAGGAGCTGCATGCCGTCCGGCGTGTCGGCGCGCGCGATGAGCTTGAAGTGCACTTCCTCGCCAAGCTTGTAGACGCCGCGATCGACGAAGACCGTGCCGCGGAACTGCGGGACCGCTTCGACGAGGTTGTAGGTCGTGCCGAACTCCCACGGGGTGATGCCTTCGTTCCAGTCGCTGCCGACGTACGCGACGTCACCGTCTTTTTCGGCGACGACGACGAAGTGGATCTCGCCGAGGGAGTACCAGTCCTGCTCCCACTCCTCTTCCTGCGTCTTCGGCTCCTGCTGCTTGCGGCGCAGGTCGGTGTTCGGCGCGATGGCGAGCCCCTGCGCGTCGGTGGTGCCGGTCCAGAAGACTTTGTTCTCACGGTCGCGGATGGAGACGTTCGCGCCCTGCACCGGCTTCGCGTCGTCGAGGCGCGTCACGAGGATGACGGTGTTGCGCGGGCTGTCCTTGACGCTGATGCCGAGGTTCGTGGCCTGGACGAGCGTGGAGACGGGATTGGGATCGTAGATGTTCGACTTCGGCAGCGCCTCGCCGGGCTCGATGGCGGCCCAGGCGAGTCCGAGGTTGTCTTCACCGATGACCGGCTTGAGGTCGAGACCGATCGCGGCGATGCGGTCGCGCGGCACCTGCAGGTTGCGCGTGGTCGGCTTCGCGTCTTCGGGCGTGACGTTGAAGCCGGACTCGCGCAGGCGGCGCATCGTCGGCATGAGGTCTTCGATCCGCAGCGGTGCGAGCCACTGCTTCACGCTCTTGAAGTTGCGCGCGTGGAACGGAAGGATGGTGCCGCCGCTCGACTCCCACACGCCGTGTCCGCTGCCGAAGCTGACGAATGCCGACTTGTTCCAGTACTCGACCGTGGTGGTGTGGCCGTAGCCGAGTTTCTGGCCGTCGACGGCGGTCAGGGTTTCGGCGACGCGCACGCGGTATTTGTGGCCGGGGGTGATGGTGAATCCGAGCTCGTCGAGGCCGTAGCCCCACGACGGGTAGTCGTACTCGGCTTCGACTTTCTTCGCGGTGAGCGGGACTTCCTTCGCGGCGTCGGTGATGTCGGTGACGCTGATCGCTTTGCGGGCTTCGTCGAACATCACGCCGGGGCCGGAGCGGAAGTTGATGGCGTTGCGCTGTTCGGGATCGCATTTCGCGCGGCAGTCGATGCCGCTGACGAAGAACGTCGGGTCGAGCTCGAGGGTGTACGACTGCGGGTTCTCGCCGCGCGTGTAGGTGACGTTGACCCAGGTGTCGGGGGCGATGCCGGGCTTGGTCTCGAGGACGACGAGCTCGTTCGCGGCGGGGAAGCGTTCTTTGTCCCACTCGGTGGCGACGAAGGAGAGGATCAGCTCGTCGTTCGAGGCCGCGGCCGCGAGCGCTTTCTGTTTCTTCGCCTCGGCGTTCGGGGAGAGTTGCTCCGGCAGCTCGAGCGTGTGCTCCTGCGTGCGGAGCTGGATGTGCGGGGTGATGCTTTTCGCGCCGATGGGCTGGTTGAAGTAGAGGGCGATGACGACCGCGCCGTTCCGTTTGCGGTACCAGTCGGCGCGCATGAGGCGCACGCTCGGCGTGGCGAACGACCATTCGTACGGCTGATCGAGCGTGTTGCCCGCGACCGATTTCGCGGTTTTCGCGATGGTGACGGTGTAGTCGGCGGCGTACGGAAGCGGTTTGTCGGGTGTGAAGATGAGGGTGGTGGTGCCGGACCAGCGGAACGTGCCTTTCACCGCGGGTGCGATCTTGAAGAAGGGTGCGGTGACGGGATTGGGGATTTTGCCGAGGACGACCATCGGCTCCGAGAAGACGACGCGAACCTCGTTCGCCTCGGCGAGCGTCGCCGTCTCCCCCACCGGACCGGCGCTCACGACGCGCAACCCGTTCGCCGCAAACGCGGACAGCGATAACCACATCAGCACCAGCACAACCGCAGCTCTTTTCATACGGCGTGCAGTCTAAGGCGGAGTCTCTCAAATGCGGTGACGAGTCTCGCGCTTTGTAGGGGCTTGCATATGGCGGGAATGTGGCGGGGGGGCGGGGGGCGGCGGGGAGCGGTTGAGCTGTTGAGCTGTTGAGCGGTTGAGCTGTTGAGCTGTTGAGGAGACGGTGGGCTGCTTTTGGCTCAACGGCTCAGCAGCTCGACGGCGCAACGCGTCTCAACGGCTCGACGGCTCAGCAGCTCAACGGCTCAACAGCTCAACAGCTCAACGGCTCAGCAGCTCGACGGCTCAGCAGCTCAGCGCTCCAGCTCGCGCGCCTGCGGGGATGCCGGTGCCGGCCGTCCGAACAGGAAGCCCTGCACTTCCTCGCATTTCTGTTCGCGCAGGAAGTTCACCTGCGCCTCGGTCTCGACCCCTTCCGCGGTCACGAACAGGTCGAGGCCGTGGGCCATGGCTACGATGGCGGAGACGATGGCGCGGTTGCTGCGGCTGGTCTCGATCTCCTGGATGAACTCGCGATCGATCTTCACGCGGTCGATGGGGAAGCGCCGCAGGTAGCTGAGCGCGGAATGGCCGGTGCCGAAGTCGTCGATGGCGATGCGGACGCCGAGGTCGCGGAGCTCGAGGAGCGTGGCGATGGTGCGGTCGGTGTTGAGCATGGTCGTGCTCTCGGTGATCTCCAGCTCGAGCGAGCGCGGCTCCAGTCCCGATTCGCGCAGCGCTGCCGAAACGACGTCGCATAAGTCGCTCTGCTGAAACTGACGCGGCGAGAGATTGACGGCGATCCGCATCCCCGGATACGCCCCTTTCTGCCACGCCCTCGCCTGCTTGCACGCCTGCCGCAGCACCCACTCCCCGATCGGGACGATCATGCGCGTCTCTTCGGCGATGCCGATGAACGTCGCGGGAGGAACGATGCCGTGTCCCGGACGGTTCCACCGCAGCAGCGCCTCCATGCCCGTGACCTGCCGCGTGTCGAGCCGCACCAGCGGCTGGTAGTGCAGCACGAGCTCTTCGCGATCGACTGCACGGCGGAGTGTGTTCTCGATCGACAACCGCTCCGCGGCGCGGCTGTTCATCGCTTTCGTGCAGAGCTGGTACGAGTTCCGCCCCGCCTCCTTCGCGCGATACATCGCCGCATCCGCGTTCTTGAGCAGCGTCTCCGCCGTATCGCCGTCATCGGGATGCAGCGCGATGCCGACGCTCGTCGTCACGTACAGCTCGTGCCCTTCGACGCGAAACGGATACGCGATCGTGTCGATCAGTTTCTGGGCGATCTTCGCCACATCCTCGGCCTGCTTCAGATCGGCCAGAAGGACCGTGAACTCGTCGCCGCCCATGCGCGCGATCGTGTCGCCTTCGCGCAGCACGGCGCGCAATCGCGCCGCGACCGCGCGCAGCAACTCGTCGCCGAGACTGTGCCCGAGGGTGTCGTTGACGAACTTGAAGCGGTCGAGGTCGAGGAACATCACCGCGACCGGCGCGCGCTGCCGCTTCGCATGCGCGAGCGCAATCGTGACGCGATCGCGGAAGAGAAGGCGATTCGGCAGTCCCGTCAGCGCATCGTGGTACGCCTGATATTCGATCTGCTCCTCGGCCTGTCTGCGCTCGCTGATGTCGCGCGACACCGACACGACTTCGTCCGGCAGGCCGGTGGCCGGATTCACGATCGCGCGGCTGGTCGACTCGAACCACACGTACGAGCCGTCGCGCCGGCGCACGCGATAGATGAAGGAGTGATGGTGGCCGCTCGCGAGCTCCGCCGCCGCGCGGTTGACGACGTGCATGTCGTCCGGGTGGATGAGCGAACGGAACTCGAGACCGACGACCTCCGCGGGCTCGTAGCCGAGCAGGTTGCGCACGGCATCCGACGCGTAGACGACGCGACCGTCGAGCGTGGAGCGCGAGATGAGGTCGGTGGAGTTCTCCGCCATCAATCGATACCGCGCCTCGCTCTCGCGCAGCGCCGTCTCGGCCTGCTTGCGATCGGTGATGTCGATGACGGTGCCTTCGAGAATCTGCTGCGAGCCGATGCGCAGCAGGTGCACGCTCTCGAGCAGCCACACGGGACGGCCGTCCTTGCGGCGCAGGCAGATCTCGAGCGCACGCGCGCCGCCCTGCTGCTGGATCTCGCGCAGGAACTCGTTGCGCTCGGAAGGATCGAAGTAGAGATCGCGCGCGTTCAGCTCGCGCAGCTCGTTCTTCGACTCATAGCCGAGGATGTGTGCGAGCGCGTCGTTGCAGTCGAGGATCCGGCCGTCGATGGTGTTGTGATAGACGCCCGCGAGGTTGCGCTCGAAGAGGAGGCGGTGCCGCTCCTCGCTCTCGCTGATCGCGCTGTACGCACGCGCGCGCTCGATCGCGCTGGCGAAGATCTCGCCGGCGATGCGCATCAGCGCGATGGTCTCGTCGGTGAAGCGCATCTCCCGCGTGAACAAGCTCAGGCCGACGCTGCCGATCATCTTCTTGTTCACGACCATCGGCACGAACAGCACGCTGCGGATGCCCATCCGCGTGAAGATCCGCCGCTCGTTCACCGCCTCGGCCGGGAGGTCGTCCAGAGAGGCCAGGTTGAAGTTGTCGAGGCGGTTCTGCACGGTGTCGATCCAGTACGGGAACGCCGCGGCGGGCAGGTCGCCGTACTGGTCGCCGCGCGTGGGAATCCCCGGCGCATCCCACTCGTGCGTCATGCGTGCGCTGAGGTTGTCCTCCGACATGAGCAGCACGTGCCCGCTGTCGGCACCGATGAACGTGGCGAGCTGCCCGAGGGCTTCTTTGATCGCGGCGTCGAGCCCCTCGTCGGCGATGTTCATGAAGCGCGTGGAGATACTCGAGACGAGCTTCTCGAATGCGGCGCGGTGACGGAGTGCTTCCTGCGCGCTGCGGCGATCGGCGGCGTCGATGGCGATCGTCACGAGATCGGCGACGGAGCTCGCGAAGTTCTCGTCTTCGACCGACCAGACGCGCGGCGCGCCGATGTGCTCGAAGCAGACCACGCCCGTCATGTGTCCGAGGCGGCGGATCGGGGCGTCGAGCATGGAGGTGACGCCCAGAGGCGAAAGGTAGGACTCGGTGAACGCGCTGGTGCGGGGATCGAGACGCGCGTCGTGCGCGGCGATGACGCGCTCCGTCTCGAGCGCCTTGAAGTAGACCGGATAGCGGATCGCGGTCAGCTCGCCGCCGCCGGAGTGCGCGCCGGGCGTCCGTTCGTAGAGCTCGACGCAGTGAATCGACTGCCGGTCGGGCATGAAGAACCAGATGCCGACGCGCTCCACGTCGAGCGTTTCGGCGGCGGCGACGGCGATCTCGCGCAGCGCTTCGTTGAGGTTGCCGGAGTGGATCGTGGGACGCCGCGTCAGCTCGACGAGCACGCTGTTCTGCCGGCGCAAACGACGCTCCGTCTCACGAAGAAGCGTGTCGACGTGAGCGGACGAGGGACGGCGGATGGGAGGCTCGGGCACCTGCGACACTCCGGGGCGGAATGGTAGCAGGATGGCAGTGCGGCGGCGTCAGACGCGCTCGAGCCCGTACACCTTCACGTTGACCTCTTTCGCGTAATGCCGGTGCGTGACGTTCTCCGCGCGTTTGATCCCCGCGGCCCAGATCAGCGTCTCGTCGACGTGGTGCACGTCGACCCGCTGGATGGGATACGCCTGGTGATGCACGCGCGCGCGATGAAGCTGGCGCTGTTCGTCGACCGCGTAGAGGACGTAACGCTCGATGAGGAAGTGCTCGAGCGTGCCGGGTGCGGCGGTCGTGACCGGACCTTCGACGGGTTGATAGCGGATGTGTGCGTTCGCGGGCATCGTGCCGCGGGGATCGGTGCGGCGACTGTGAACGTCGATCACCGGATTCGGTTCTGCGCTCGCGGCGAACTGCATCTCCGCTTCAAAGTACGGCAGCTTGTACGCGGCGCGCGCGGCCGCGACCGCAATCGTGCTCGACGCGTCGAGACTGAAGAACCAGACGCCCGGATCGCGTCCTTCGAGGTGCACGTAGGTGCGCACGTTGACCTCGTGGAAAGACGAGATCCACGGCAGCGGCGGCATGAGCACGGGACGTACGCCGCTGAGCGTGAACGGCACGAGTCCGACGTACGCTTTGCCTTCGAACGTATCGAGCGTGAGCCGCGGCGGGAGCAGCGCCTGCAGCTCCGCGGGCGGAACCTCCCAATGGAGAAAGGCGAGGTGGTGCCAGTTCTGATGCAGCAGCACCTGCTGATCGGGCTCGCGTGTCGGTGAAATCCGGTCGATGGCATCGTGGTGGTGCATCGCTTAGTATCCTTTCATGAAACACATCGTCGTCGCCCTCGCGTGCTTCGCCGCCCTCTCGTGCGCCAGTTCGGATGCCACTCCGAACGCGAACGTCCCGCTGCCGGACTTTCAGTTCACCCAGCTCATCGGACTGCAGGAACAGAACTGGCCGACCGGCCAGCTCGAAGTGCAGTACGGCGTCCGCATCCAGAATCGCGCCAACGAGATCATCCGCCTCCAGCAGATCGAGCTCGCGCCGGTGGGCGACGAAGGGCCGTACACGATCGTGCGGCAGCGGTATGCCTTCACCCAGGAGATCGGCGCCGGCGGCACGGCGGAGTTCGCGTTCTGGGCGAAGGCGCATTCGGAGGGGGAGCGTTACGCGATCAACGCCCAGGCGCCGGTGAGCGTCCGCGCGGTGGCGTACTTCGACTCCGCGTCGGGACCGTTCCGGAAAGTGTTCACCGCGCACCTGTCGCAGGCGGCGCGGACGCGGTAGCTACTCGAAGAGGTCGTACTCCGCGACCGGCAGCTCGACCGGCTCGGCCCACCTCCACGTTTCGAACACGTGGAGGTCGAAGAGCGCGAGGACGACTTCGCGGGACATCTTCCAGCGCGCCTGCAGTCCGTCCATGAGGCCGCGCTTCGATTCCTTAATCACGTGATCGAGGCCGTAGATGACGGTCTCCATCTGGCGGTAGCCGTTGCGCGCGCAGAAGCAGTTGAGCGCCGCCTCGATCTTGTAGTGCGACTGGTACTGCGCCGGCACGGTCTCGAAGACCTCGCGGCGCATGACGCGGATACCGGAGAGGATCGGGCCGAATTTGGCCTTGAGGTGGAAAAAGTTCGCGACCGCGCCGCGATTGCGGACGCCGATGTTCATGTCGCAGTCGCCGCGCAGGACCGGGAGGACCAGCGCCTCGATGTGCTCGTCGGTCACGTTGTACATGTCGCCGTCGCAGAAGAAGAGCGTGTCGTTCGACGCGTTGGCGACTCCGACGGCCATGGCGAAGCCTTTGCCGTGGTTTTCGCGGAGGGCGACGGTCCGTACACCTTCCACGGTGCGGGCGATCTCTACGGTGGCATCCTGGGAGCCGTCGCTGACGACGATGACCTCGTCGATCAGCGGACTCCTCCTCAGGGCAGCGAGGACGTCGGCGATCGTCTTCTCTTCGTTGTAGGCCGCTACTACAGCGGTCGTCTTCGTCCTCAAGCGTGTCGTCTCCTCGAAATGGCGTGCCGCCCTGGAAAGTGCAACGGATGGACCACGGCGGATTCTATCCGGTTTTGTTTTGACACGCCCTTTGCACTACCGGCCGCCGTCATGAAACGTACCCTGACTCTCGGAAGCCTGCTCGCCGTGATGAGCATCGTGGCCGGTGCGCTGGTCCTGCTGTCAGGATGCGCGGCGGTCCGGAGTGCTCTCGACATCGAGAACCCGCGCTATTCGATTCGCGACATCCGTCCCCGCGTCGACATCGCCCTCCCCCTCTCCGCGTCCTCGATCGATATCGACTTTGCGCTGGAAGTGGACAATCCGAACCGCGTCGGCCTGCGCCTCGATCAGGTCGATTTCAACCTGTTCATCAACGACACGCGGATCTTGGACAGCATCAGCCAGCAGAACATCAACATCCCCGCGAACGGCCGCGGCGACATCGCCCTGCGCACGCGCATCGGCTACCAGAACATCCGTTCGATCTGGAACGAGATCGTGGATATCGTGCGCGGGCAGCGGGCGCGGTATGAACTGCGCGGGAATGCCTATTACCAGACGCCCGTGGGACGGTTGAAGTTTCCGGTGACCGTGTATTCGACGCGATAGCGGAACGCGATCGCGTGTGGCCGGTTGTCGGTTTTCCCGCCGCCACACACCCGTTGCTTCACACGCGCGGCGTCTGCGCGCCGCGCTGTTTTCCCGCCTGAATCCCGCCAAAACAGCGCGCGCCCGATTCGGGCGCGCGCGTACAGCAACGGGTGCGCGGCCGGTGGAACACCAGCAACCAGCCGAGCGAATGCGAGCGAAAACTACCCGCTCACGTCCCGCACCACTTCGATCGTCTCCGCCACATACCGCCCGTTGTTGTTCACCCCGCGGACGGAGATCTCGTCGCCGCGCTCGAGGTCGTTCACGTTGTATTCGCGACCGCCGTAAACCACGCGCGTGCGGCTGTCGAAGTAGATCGTCCCGCGCTGGCTGTTCGAGTCGGTGTTGCGCAGGTTGTTGATGTACGACACGTCCAGATCGATCGACTGATTGCTCTGGTTCACGTAGGTCACCACACCGCGCACGTCCGACGACTGGGTCGTCGAGGGGCTGCCGAGGATGATGTCGCTGAGGCTTCCGAGACCGCCGGACGACCCGCAGGCCGCCGTCAGCAGAAGCGCGGCGAGAACGAAACTGGCTCTTCGCATTGATGCCTCCTTCGTCCAGAATGAGAGCAAGGACTGAGCCGATTGACTGAGAATAACTCTCGCTGGCGTATACCCGCGCTCGTTTCCATCCTCTATTTCAGTCAAGGCTTTCCGTTCGGCATCTACGACCGCACGATGGGGCTCTATCTGCGGCAGATGAACGTCTCCCTGACCGCGATCGGCCTCTTCAGTGGCGTCGGACTCGCCTGGTCCCTCAAGCCGTTCTGGGCGCCGCTCGTCGACACCTTCGGCAGCTACCGCGCGTGGATCCTCGGCGCGCTCGCCGTGCTCTGCATGGCCATCGCGATGTTCGCCGCCACGCCCGCGGGCAGCACCGTTTTCTGGATCGCGGCGGCGCTCTTCGCCTTTGCTTCCGCGACCCAGGACATCGCCATCGACGCGCTCACGATCCGCATCACGCCGGACGACCAGATCGGCCGCATCAACTCGGTTCGCGTCACCGCCGCACGCATCGCCTTCATCGCCATGGGCGGCGGACTGGCCGCGCTGTCCGACAAAATCGGCTGGGACGGCGCCTTCCTCGCCGCCGCCGCACTCGGCGTCGCCGTGTTCCTCGCGGTCCTGTTCTTCGTTCCGCGCGACGCCGGCCGCATGGAGCGTCACGAGAATCTCTTCAAAGCGCTGCTCGAGTGGTTCCGGCGCAACGGCGTGGTCGTCTTCATCCTCGTGCTGATCTACCGTCTGGGCGATTCCGCGCTGCGGCCGATGATCAATCCGTACTGGGTCGATCGCGGGTTCAGCGCGACCGAGATCGGCAACGTCACCACCACCATCGGCATGGTCTGCGTGATCCTGGGCGCGATCACCGGCGGCTGGTTCGTCACGCGCTTCGGCATCTTTCGCGGGCTGCTCTGGCTCGGCCTCGTGCAGATGCTCTCCAACCTCGGCTACGCCATCGCCGCGGCCACCGAAGCGGGACGCCTGGGACTCTACGGCGCCGCGGTCGCGGAATCGTTCTGCGACGGACTCGGCACCGCGGCGTTCCTGTCGTTCCTGATGTCCATCTGCGAGCGCGAGAATGCCGCGACCGAGTACGCCGTGGTCAGCGCGATCTTCGCGTTGCCGCGTACGTCCATCGGCTCCGCGAGCGGCTTGCTCGCCGACCAGATGGGATACGCGAACTACTTCTGGCTCACGGCTGCGCTGGCTCTGCCGGGTCTGGCGCTGCTGCCGCTGATCCGCGCACGCGTCGCCACAAACGCAGCGCCCGCACGCTAGGCGATTCCCCTTCGGCGCGGAGGTCCGTCTCGGGATGGCGCTCGCCGAGGAGGACTTCGCGCGTGCGGAGGTCGCCGATGTGCATCAGCTCCGTGAGCTTCTCCCACCGCCGCTCGGTGAAGCTGACCGGCAGTCGATGCCGCGGACGAATGACCACCACGCGATCGCGATCCTTCGGCGGGATGACGTGATCGACGTCGCCCGTGTTCTTGTAAATCCCACCCTCCGATTCCCCCTTCAACGGCACGAGCACGACCGCATCGCAGCCATGCTCGAACGCGAGCTCGTACGGCGCGTTGTTCGTGACCCCGCCGTCGCCGTAGCGCTCTCCGTGGATGCGTGGCGTGAGCGTGTAGAACGGTGGAAGGTAGTTGGCGGCGAGCAGCAGATCGATCGGACGCTCGACCTCGTGCACGCCGAGGATCACGTTGGCCCGATCGCGCAGCCGCGTGACGCTGATGTAGCACGGCAGCGCATCCGGCGCGGTGAGACGATCGCCGATGAAGCGTCCGAAGTTGCGGCGATGGTTGTGCGCGTACCGCCACGGCGAATGCTCGATGAGCAGATTGCGCAGATCGAGATGCGGCATGCGCAGGAACGATTTCCAGTAGAAGCGAATGCGATGTTCGTTGCGTGCCGCGACGATGGCCGCGTTCCACGCACCCGCCGACACGCCGATGGTCATGGCGGGCTTGATGCCGAGAGCGCCGAGGCGCTCGATCACGCCGAGTTGAAAGGCACAGCGGGAAGAGCCACCGGGGAACACGTAGGCGATTTTTTTGGCGGACCGGAGAAGGTCGAGGGTCATTGGGAGCAGTTTAGTCCGCTGCGCCGCCGGGGACCGCCGCCGGGAGACCCGTGAAGGCAGAACGCAGAACGCAGAACGCAGAATGAAGAAACCGGGGGGGACCGCCTCCCTTTCTTCGTTCTTCGTTCTGCGTTCTGCGTTCTGCGTTCTGCCTTCTGCCGTCTGCCTTCCCGCCTCTCTCCCTGGCTCACCCCCGCGATAAACTCCCTCCTCCTCTCCCATGCGCCACCGCATTCACGTCACCTCCCTCTCGCCGCAAATCACCGTCACCGGGGATGAGTTCCACCACGCGATCCGCGTCGTGCGCGTCCGCGCCGGCGAGGAAGTGGAAGTGTTCGACCGCGACGGCAACGCCGCGCGCGCGACCATCGAATCGCTCGAGCGCGACCAGGCCACGCTCCTCCTCGGCGAGCCGCTCCCTTCGCGCGAGTCTTCGCTCGACGTGCATCTCGCCATGGCCGTCATCCAGCTCGAGAAATTCGAGCTCGTCCTGCAGAAAGCGACCGAGCTCGGCGTGCGCTCGCTGATCCCGCTCGTCACGGATCGCATCGAGCTGCGCCGCGAGCGCTACTCCGGCAAACGTGATCGATGGGAGCGCATCATTTTCGAAGCGGTCAAACAATCCGGGCGCGCGCGCGTGCCGCGGCTCGAAGAGCCCGCGTCGTTCGACGACGTGCTGAAGCGCGACGGCGCGAAGATCCTTTTCGACGCGGACAGCGAACCATCGCCGATCGAAACGCTGTCGGATGTCACGCTGCTCATCGGCCCCGAGGGGGGCTGGAGCGAGGACGAATTGCGGCGCGCGCGAGAGTCGGCGTGCTTTTTTCAACGCCTCGGACCGCGGAGGCTTCGCGCTGAAACGGCAGCGATCGTCGCGACGACGGTCATCTCTTTCCGTTTCGGAGACTTGTAGTAGATTACGCCTCCCAAATTCCGGAGGTACCGTTCGTGGCCGACACCCTCAGCATCACAGATAACCGCACCGGCAAAACCTACGAAGTTCCGATCACCGACGACACCATCAAGGCCCTCGACCTCAGGAAGATCAAAGTCAGCGACGAAGACTTCGGGATGATGACGTACGACCCGGCGTTCATGAACACCGCGTCGTGCCGCAGCGCGATCACGTTCATCGACGGCGACAAAGGCATCCTCGAATACCGCGGCTATCCCATCGAACAGCTCGCGGAGAAGAGCACCTACCTCGAAGTCGCGTACCTCCTGCTCAACGGCGAGCTGCCGAGCGAAGCCGAGCTCCCGCAGTGGCAGCACACCATCACGCACCACACCATCCTCAACGAAAACTTCCGCCACCTCATCGACTCGTTCCGCTACAACGCGCATCCGATGGGACGCCTCATCGCGTCGATGGCCGCGCTGGGAACGTTCTATCCCGAGGCGAAGGAGATCTTCGACGCGGCGACGCGGCAGAAACAGATCGAGCGCATCATCGCCAAGATCATCACCATCGCCGCGTTCAACTATCGCAACACCGTGGGGATGCCGTACGCGTACCCGGACAACGACCTGTCGTACACCGGCAACTTCCTCAACATGATGTACAAGATGACGGAGACGAAGTACACGCCGAACCCCGTGCTCGAGCGTGCCCTCGACGTCCTCTTCATCCTCCACGCCGATCACGAACAGAACTGCTCGACGAACGCCATGCGCGCCGTCGGCAGCTCCCACGTCGATCCGTATTCGGCGGTCGCCGCGGCCGCGGCCGCGCTGTACGGACCGCTGCACGGCGGCGCGAACGAAGCGGTGCTGCAGATGCTCACCGAGATCGGCTCCGTAAGCAACGTGCCGGACTTCATCAAGCGTGTGAAGAGCGGTGAAGGCGGACGCCTGATGGGCTTCGGCCACCGCGTCTACAAGAACTACGACCCGCGCGCGAAGATCATCAAGACGGTCGCCGACGAAGTGTTCGAAGTGACGGGACGCAATCCGCTGCTCGACATCGCGCTGGAGCTGGAGCGCATCGCGCTCGAGGACGAGTACTTCGTCAAGCGCAAGCTCTACCCGAACGTCGACTTTTACTCCGGCCTCATCTACCAGGCCATGCGTTTCCCGACGTCGATGTTCACGGTGCTGTTCGCGATCCCGCGCGTGTCCGGCTGGCTCGCGCAGTGGCAGGAGATGCTGCTCGACGCCGATCAGAAGATCGCGCGCCCGCGGCAGATTTACACGGGTGCGACGCGCCGCGACTATCCTCGCTGAGACTCAGGCGCGGGAGAACACTCCCGCCCACCACTCCCCTTTTTCACGCTCCGTCGTCAAGGTGAGGCCGCGCTGCTGCGCGGCCTCGACGACTTCCTCCCGTTTGACGACGAGAATGCCGCTGAGGATGAGGCGCGCATCGTCCGCCAGCCGCGCCACCACATCCGGCAGCAGCGGCACGATCACCTCGGGGATGATGTTCATCGTCACCACGTCGAACCGGCCACCCCTGAGAGCGTCCGTTCCGCCGATGAAGAGCGGCATCGCCTCGTCGGGCACGTGATTGCGGATGCGGTTGTCGCGCAGTGCGCCGTACGCGTCGTTGTCGTTGTCGAAGGCGATGACTTTCGCCGCGCCGAGCTTGTGCATGGCGATGGCGAGGATGCCGCTGCCGGTGCCGATGTCGAGCCCGCGCTTGCCGGCCACGTCGAGCGATTCGAGGATCTCGATGCAGAGCGAGGTCGTTTCGTGCGAGCCGGTGCCGAAAGCCTGCTCCTGCGGGACGATGATCGTGAGCGGTGCGAGGCTCGCGTCGGGGACGACGACGAAGCGTTTACCGATGTACAGCGGTTCGAGCGATTGCTGGTAGCGCTCCAGCCAGTCGACGCGCTCGCGTTCCGCTTCGCTGACCCGAAACTCACTCAGCAGCGCTTTCGCGGCTTCGCGCTCTTCCGGCGTATCGAAATACGCGACCACCACGTCTTCGGTGGAGGTGCTGCCGGTCGACGCGGTGAGGAAGAGCTGCGACTGGATCCGCTCTTCACCAGCCTCGTCGTCGATCTCGATGTGCAGCAGATAATCGATCATTGTCGGATCGCACCGGCGAGCCGGTGCGCTACGCGCCGCTCCCAAAGTGCGTGCGGTAATCCTCCATCGCCGCCTGCACCACCGCGGCCGCATGGTCGAACCCGTATGTGCCGGCGACGCGGATGCGCTGCCCTTCTCCCGGCACGAGCTTGTACGTCGAGAAGTAATGTTCGAGACGCTCGACGAGCACGGGCGGGACGTCGGCGATGTCCTGCGCTTCGCCCCACACGTAGTCGCCCCGCAGCACGGCGATGATCTTGTCGTCCGCTTCGCCGCGATCGATGAGCTGCAGTCCGCCGATCACACGCGCGGCGACGATGATCTCGGACTTGGAGATGGGACGCTCGCTGAGGACGCAGATGTCGAGCGGATCGCCGTCGCCTTTCGACGCCACGGGCGAGAGGCGCGTGACCTGCTCGGCGCAGTACGTCTGCGGGATGAAGCCGTACAGCGCGGGCGGCTGCGACGACGTGCGCTGCGGGCGGTCGACTTTGAGATAGCCCGACGGCTTGTCGACTTCGTACTTGATCAGGTCGTACGGCGTGATCTCGACGAACACGTTGACGACGCGCGGCGCGTCGTCGCCCGGCGAGAGGCCGTGCCAGGGATGGGGACGATAGCGGGACGACTCGTTCGGCATTGCGGCCGCGATTCTATACGCGGAACGCAGGCGGCCTCCCGCCGCCGAACCCTCGCGCGGCTCCTCCGTATACCGCTCTCATGATGAAAGTCCTCGCCCTCGCACTCCTCCTCACCGGCACCGTGCACGCGCAGTCGGTCCCCGCCCTCGGCGTCGGCCTGATCCGCGATGGCAAGCTGCGCGAGGTGCGCGTCGAAGGCGAACTGGTGCAGGGCCAGCCCGCGCCCTACGACACGATCTTCAACGTCGCGTCGCTCACGAAACCGCTCGTCGCGATCGTCACACTGCACCTCGTCGCCGAAGGCAAATGGGACCTCGACGAGCCGCTTGCAAAGTACTGGGTTGATCCCGACGTTGCCGGCGATCCGCGGCACCGCCTGCTCACGACGCGGCACGTGCTCGCGCACCAGACCGGCTTCAAGAACTGGCGCTGGCTCGACGATCTGGAGAAGCTGGTGTTCCACTTCGAGCCGGGGACGCAGCATCAGTACTCGGGTGAAGGCTTCGAGTATCTGCGCCGCGCACTCGAGAAAAAGTTCGGAGTGTCGCTCGCCGAGCTGTCGCAAAAGTACGTGTTCGATCCGCTGGGCATGCGCGACACGCAACACGCGTGGGACGCGCGCACCGACGAATCGCGCTTCGCGCAATGGCACGATGCGAAGGGCGCGCACGCATATCCGGATCACAAGACGACGCGTGTCAACGCGGCCGACGATCTCCTCACCACCGTTGAGGACTACGGCCGCTTCGCGGTATGGGTGATGAACGGCGCCGGCCTCCCCGCCCCGCTCTTCACCGCGCTCACCTCTCCCCAGGCCCGCATCCGCGAGCACCACGCCATGTCCCTCGGCTGGGAGCTCTTCACGAATCTCTCCGGCGGCGAATACGCGCTCGTGCACAGCGGCAGCGACAAGGGCGTGAAGTCGCTCGTCATCATCATGCCGAAATCGCGCATGGGTCTCGTGCTCATGACCAACACCGACAATGGATTCGCGCTCTTCGAGAAAGTGATCATCGAGACGCTCCCGCTCGGGAAGGAGCTGATGGCGCGCGCAAAAGGATGAGGCGGACGCGCATCCCAGTCTCCGCGATGCGCCATCCCTCCTTAACTCCGGTCGCCACCGCGCACGGTCTCCGGTAACGTCCGACCTCCACGAATTTTGGGAGGTCCTCACGACGTGCTGTTCCGAGATGCGGCGACCGCGTTCCTCCGCCACTGCCAGTCGATCCGGAAGCTCTCGCCACACACCATCCGCGCCTACGAGCTCGACCTCGCCCGCTTCGCGCAGTTCTTCGGCAAACGTGCCGTCGTGGCGTCATGCGACAAGACCGTCATCCACAATTACGTCCGCCACCTCTTCGACGTGCGCTCGCTCAAAGAGTCGAGCGTCAAACGCCATCTCGCCACGCTGCGCTCGTTCTTCCGCTGGCTCGAAGAAGACGACCGCGGCATCGAAGATCCGTTCCGCGGCGCGCGCATCCGCATCCGCATGCCCAAACGACTCCCGCGCGTCATCGCCCGCGCCGACCTGCGCCGCCTCCTCCTGCACACGCCACCGCATACGTTCGCGGACCTGACGGCCTACGTCGCGACCGAGCTCCTCTTCGCCACCGGCATGCGCGTCAGCGAGCTCGCCGGCCTGATGGACGCAGCAGTCGATGTCGAAGACGGCACGATCACCCTGGTCGGCAAAGGCAACCGCCAGCGGCGCGTCTTCATCCCCGACGAGCTCAAATCGCTCCTCGCCGACTACCGCCTCGCCCGCGACCAATCCCCCACCACCGCCCCCACCTTCCTCGTCAACTCCCGCGGCGAAGCGGCCAGCCCCCAGATGATCCGCCGGCTGATCCGCCTCCACGGCGAACGCAGCCACGTCCGCGACCGCGTGACCCCACACATGTTCCGCCACTCCGTGGCGACCTACCTCCTCGAAGAAGGCGTCGACATCCGCTACGTGCAACGGTTGCTCGGCCATCGCAGTATCTCGACCACGGAGATCTACACGCACGTGGCCGATGCGGCGTTGAAGGTGAAGGTGACGGAACGGCACCCGCGGAGGGGGATTGTGGCGTAGGCGCCAGCGTCCGCCCGCCACTCGGATCAGTTCTCAGTGACGTGCCGGCGCGCCGGCGTTACGAGAAGAAGTCTTTGACCTTTTCGAAGACGTTTTTTTCGGAGGGGACGGCTTCGCCTTCGAGGGAGGCGAGTTGTTCGAGGAGCGAGCGTTGCTCCTCCGAGAGCGACGTCGGGATGCGCACGGCTACGTGCACGTAGTGGTCGCCGCGACCGGAGCCGTCGAGGAAGGGGACGCCTTTGCCGCGCAGGCGGAAGACCTGGCTCGGCTGGGTGCCGGCGGGGATCTTCAGCGCCTCGGTGCCGTCGATGGTTTCCACCACGGCGTCGCCGCCGAGGGCGGCGCGGGTGTAGCTGATGGTGTGCTCGGAGTGGATGTCGTAGTCGCGGCGCTGGAACTTCGGGTGATCCTGGACGCTGATGAAGACGTAGAGATCGCCCGCGGGGCCGCCGTTGAAGCCAGCCTCCCCTTCCGCGGCGACGCGCAGGCGTGAGCCATCGTCGACGCCCGGCGGGATCTTCACCGAGATCTTCTTCTCCTCGCGCACGCGGCCGGCGCCGTTGCACGTGGCGCAGGGGTCCTTGATCACCTTGCCCGCGCCGCCGCACTGCGGGCACGTGCGCGCGACGGCGAAGAAGCCTTGCGAGTAGCGGATCTGCCCGCGGCCGCCGCAGCCGGTGCACGTCACCGGTTGTGTGCCCGGCTTCGCACCGGTGCCGGTGCACGTCGCGCACGTGATCGTGCGCGGCACGTTGAGCGAGATCTCCTTGCCGAACACCGCGTCCATGAACTCGAGCTGGAGGTCATAGCGCAGGTCGTTGCCGCGCGCGGCGCGCGTCCCGCGACGGCCACCGCGGCCGCCGCCGAAGAAATCGCCGAAGCCGAACAGGTCGCCGAGGATGTCGCCGAAGTCGGCGAACTGATTCGGGTCGAAGCCGCCGACGCCGCCCATGCCCTGGTGGCCGAAGCGGTCGTAACGCGCGCGTTTTTCCTCGTCGGACAAGACGCCGTACGCTTCCGCGGCTTCCTTGAACTTCTCCTCCGCCTCGGCGTCGCCCGGGTTCTTGTCCGGGTGGTACTTCACCGCGAGCTTGCGGTAAGCCTTCTTGATCTCGTCGACGGTCGCGGTTCGCGCGATGCCGAGCACTTCGTAGTAGTCGCGTTTTTCAGTGGTGGCCATTACGACGGTTCTGACGTGGACATCGATTTCAGAGGGTTGTAGAGCATCACGCTGGTGAGGATGCGCGAGGCGCTCTGCAACTCGAAGATCGCGTCGTTGATGTGTTGTTTGTCTTCCGAGCTGACCTGCTCTTTCGAGCGGTTGAGGATTTTCTGCACGCGCTCGCGGTCCCCTTCGTTCAGCAGCTTGCCGAATTCTTTGAAGACCTTTTCGTTCGTGTAGATCATTCCCTCGAGCTTGTTCTGCAGCACGCGCAGCTCGCGGCGGGCCGCGTCCGCGCGCTGGTGCGCCGACGCGTCGTTGATGATGCGGTCGATCTCGTCCTTCGACAGGCCGCCGGCAGGATTGATCTGCACGCCCTGGCTCTGTCCCGTCGCCTGATCGCGGGCGGTGACGTTGACGATGCCGTTGGAGTCGATGGAGAACGTGACCTCGATCTGTGGCACGCCGCGCGGCGCCGGCGGGATGCCGACGAGGTCGAACTTGCCGAGGGAGTTGTTCTCGCGCGCGAACTCGCGCTCGCCCTGCAGCACGTGCACCGTGACCTTGCTCTGGTTGTCGGCGACGGTCGTGAACACGAGCGAGTTCTTGGTCGGAATCGTCGCGTTGCGGTCGATGAGTTTGGTGAAAAGGCCGCCGTGGGTCTCGATGCCGAGGGAGAGCGGCGTGACGTCGAGGAGGACCATGTCCTTGATGTCGCCGCGCAGGATGCCGCCCTGAATCGCGGCACCGACGGCCACGACTTCGTCGGGATTGATGTTGCGGTTCGGATCTTTGCCGAATACCTGCTTCACCGCTTCGACCACGCGCGGCATGCGCGTCTGACCGCCGACGAGGACCACCTCGTCGATGTCGCGCGCGTTCACGCCCGCGGCACGCATCGCGTCCGTCACGGGATCGATGGTGCGCTGGATGAGGTCCTCGACGAGCCCTTCGAGCTCGCGCCGCGTCATCACGTAATTGAGATGCTTCGGACCCGCCGCATCCTGGGAGATGAACGGCAGCGTGATGCGCGATTCCTGTTCGATCGACAGCTCGCACTTTGCGCGCTCGGCCGCTTCCTTCAAACGCTGCAGCGCCATGCGGTCGTCGCGCAGGTCGATGCCGGTGTCCTTCTGGAAGACCTCGAGCAGACGGTCCATGACGCGCTTGTCGAAGTCTTCGCCGCCGAGGTACGTGTCGCCCGAAGTGGAGAGCACTTCGAAGAGGCCGTCCTCGAGCTTGAGGATGCTGATGTCGAACGTGCCGCCGCCGAGGTCGTAGACGGCGATGACTTGGTTCTTGTTCTCATTGTCGAGACCGTACGCGAGCGCCGCGGCCGTCGGCTCGTTGATGATGCGCAGGACTTCGAGTCCCGCGATCTTGCCGGCGTCGCGCGTCGCCTGGCGCTGCGAGTCGTTGAAGTACGCCGGCACCGTGATGATGGCCTCGGCCACGTCTTCGCCGAGGAACTCCTGCGCGAAGGCCTTGATCTCCATCAACACGAACGCGGAGATCTCCTCGGCCGAGTACTCACGGTCGCGGACGCGGACTTTCACGTCGCCATTCGCGGCGGCGACGATGTTGTACGGCAGGACTTTCTTCGCGTGCCCGACTTCGTCCGCGTCGAATTTGCGGCCGATGAGCCGCTTGATCGCGAAGACCGTGTTGAACGGATTCGTGATCGCCTGCCGCTTCGCGATCTGTCCGACCAGCCGCTCGCCATCTTCGGTGAACCCGATCACGGAAGGCGTGGTGCGACTGCCTTCGCGATTGGAGATCACCTGAGGCGTCGTCACGTCGACGACGGCCACGCACGAGTTGGTCGTGCCCAGATCGATTCCGATGATCTTCGCCATTCGTTGTGTGGGTACAGCGTACTACGTGGTCCGATCGGGGCCGCCGACCGCCACTTTGACGAGTGCCGGCCGCAGTAAACGGTCGTGCAGGAAGTACCCCTTCTGCAGCACGGCCACCACCGTGTGAGACGGCACCGAGTCGTCTTCTTCACGCACGACCGCTTCGTGGATGTTCGGATCGAAATGCACGCCCGATTCGTCGATCGGTTTGAGGCCGTGCTTTTCGAGCACGTCGAAGAGCTGCTTGTAGATCAGCAGCACGCCCTTGTGGAACTCGTCGCCTTCCGCCGCGTGGTCGAGCGCGCGATCGAAGTTGTCGAGGACGGGAAGGATGTCCTTGAGGACTCCTCCCATGGCGTAGCGGAAAAAGTCCGCCTTCTCGCGCTCGGTGCGCTTGCGGAGGTTGTCGAAGTCGGCGAGCGTGCGAAGGTATTTGTCCTTGAGCTGCTGGTTTTCGGCGCGCAACGCGTCGTCATCCGCGGCCGGCGCGGGTGCGGGTGCGGGCGCTTCGGCCGCTTCTTCGGCGGTCTCGCGCATCTCGCGCTCGATCTCTTCGACCGAGCTGCCGGTGTCTTCGATCACGTATGCGTCGTCGGCTGCTTCGCCTTTCGGCGTGTTCTCGTCCATCAGGTGCCCTGCTCCTGTTCCTCTTCGATCTTGCGGCTCAGCGCGCGGCTCAGGTAGTCGACCAGCGGAGCCATTCGCGCGTACTCCATGCGCATGGGGCCGATGATGCCGACCATGCCGAGCGGCGCTGATGTTGAGCCGTATCGGCGAGCGACGATACTGAAGTTATGGACCTGTGTGAAGTCGCTCTCCGAGCCAATGAGTATCTGCAGTCCATCCTCGGACAAGCACGTCTCGAGGATGTCCACGAGTTTTTCCTTCTCCTGCAATGCGAGAAAGGTCCTGCGCAGTGACGCCGCGTCGGAGAATTCGGGCTTGTTGAGGATTGACGCGGCGCCTTCGACGTAGAGCTCGTGATCGACGGGCGCGACGTCGTTCACGGCTTCGATGCCGAGGGAGATCGTCTTCTGCATCATCTGATCGTGCAGTGCGCGCTCCTGCTCGGTCATGCGGATGAGACGGCGGCGGATGACGTCGAGCGTGCAGCCGCCGAACTCCGCGGTGATGTAGCGGCTGATCTTTTCCAGCTCATCGCGCGTGAAGACGAACCGCGTGTCGATGATCCTGTTCACGACCACGCCGTTCACGCCGACGATCACACACTGGATTTTTTTCTCGCCGATGAGGATGAAGTCCATCGAACGGATCGCGAACTGGAGCAGCGTCGGCATGAAGACGACGCCGACCTGATCGGAGAGTTTGGAGATGACGCTGCCGGCGAGATGCAGGACCTGATCGATCTCGCTGACCATGCCGACTTCTTCGTCGATCGTCTCGCGCTCGCGCATGGTGAGCGCACGCGATTGCATGAGGTGATTGATGAAGTAGCGGTAGCCGCGGTCCGTGGGGATGCGGCCTGCCGAGGTGTGCGGCTGCTGGAGGTAGCCGAGGTCTTCGAGATCGGCCATGACGTTGCGGAGGCTGGCCGGGGAGAGCTGGAAGCGTCCGCATTTCGCCAGCGTGCGCGACCCGATGGGCTCGCCGCTGTCGATGTGCTGGACGATGATCTCGCGCAGCACCTCACGGGCGCGGGGGTCGAGATCGCTGAGCTCGTTTCGGAAGGTCATGGCCGCCTTTAGCACTCGCGCAGGAAGAGTGCCAAGCAGACTGTAGGAACAGGGGCGCGCGCTGTCAACTTCCGATGGCCCCGTCTCTGCTATGTCTGAAGCAGGAGAGACACATGAACGACAACGACAATCGCGACCACCGTGCGAATCCGGACCACGCAGCGACCGATCCGCGTGCCGCGGCGCAGCAGGACCAGGTGAAGAGGGATCACGATCGGCTCGAGGAGTCGGCGCGGCGTGTGGAGGATTCGGTGCCCGCGGGTGTGCGCGACACGCCCGTGCAGCCATCGCACTTCAGCAACAACGCCACCGAGGATACGACTGAGTCGCAGCGCAATGTCGATGCGGCGCGGGACAACGCCGACGCCGCACGCGAGAGCGCCCGGCGCAATCAGTAACGCCGCGCTTTGCCGCCGGCAATCGCCCGGAGGATGAGCTGCTCGAAGCGCCGCTCGACCGGTGCTTCGAGCTTTTCCATCTCCTCTTCGATGCGCTCCATCTCGCGCTCGATCACCTCCATCTGGCGCTCGACCTTTTCCATCTGTTCGTCCATTTCCTCTTCGTCGCCGCCCTGCGCCTCGATGGCGCGGAGCCGCGCTTCGTACGGCTTCAGCTTCTTCGTCACCGCCTCTAACGCCGGTTCGAATTTCTCGAGCTCGCTGAAGATCTTCTTCGCGTCGGCCAGGACGCCCGCGTCCTCGATGACGTATTCGCGTCCATCCCTGTGCACCCAGATGAACTCGCCGGGCCACCGTTTGCCCTGCTTTTTGAACCCTTCGAGCGAGCCGTGGATGCGGATGGCGGAGCGGCCGTCGGAGCGCTTGAAGAGGTAGGAGAAGTCGTCGGCCGAGGCGGTGGTGGCGAGGAGGAGGACGACGAGCAGCAGGCGCATACCGGAAAGACGGTGGTGCCGCGTCGAGGTTAGGAGAGGTGCTTGCTAGACTGCTCCATCGTGCGCCGCTTTCTCGTTCTGCTGCTGCTTGCTCTCCCCGCCTCGGCCGTCACGGTCGATCGCATCGCGGCGGTCGTCGACCGGCAGGTGCTCACGGTCAGCGAGATCACCCAGCTCGTGGAGATTCGCTTCTTCGCGCGCACCGCCGCGGATGAAGAGGCGCACCGTCGCGAGGTGCTGGATGCGCTGATCGCGCAGGCGCTGCGCTACCGCGACGTGGAACGCTTCGGCGCGCAGGACATCCCCGCGGACACGATCGAAGCGCGCGTGCTCGAGATCCAGCAGCGGTTTGCGAATGAAGCCGAGTTCCTCGCGGCTGTCGCGCGCGCGGAGCTGACGCTCGACGAAGTGCGCGCGCTGGTGAAGCGGCAGTTGCAGGTGGAGGCGTACATCCAGGAACGTTTCGCGCCGCTGGTCTTCATCACGAACGAGGACATCGAGGAGTACTACCGCGGCCCGTGGACGCGCCAGCGCCGCGACCGCGGACTCGACGTCCCGCCGCTCGATGCCGTGCGCGAAGAGATCCGCACCGCTGTGCGCGGAAGCCGCGTGCAGGAAGAGATCGGGCGGTGGACGGGGCAGTTGCGGGAGCGGGCGAACGTGGATGTGTATGCGTGGCGGTGAGCGCGGCGAAGCCGCGCGGCGTCAGGACGGCTCGTGAGCAGGCGGTGGCGGCGTTGGAACTCGCGAGAGAGGCACTGACCAGGGCAGCTCGTCACCATCGTGCGATGAAGGTCGCGGCCCCTTCACTCCCCCACCATCTCCAGAAACTCATCCTCGGTCAGCACCGTCACCCCCAGCGACTTCGCCTTCTCCAGCTTCGATCCCGCGGCGTCGCCGGCGACGAGGTAGCTCGTCTTCGAGGACACGGACCCTGAGGATTTGCCGCCTTCGCGTTCGATGAGTTTGTGGATCTCGTCGCGGGAGTAGCGCGCGAGCGTTCCGGTCACGACGACGGTTTTGCCGGCGAGGCGGTCGCCGGTGGCGGAGGCGACGTGCGTGGGGGCGACGCCGAGGCGGAGCATCTTTTCGATGCGCTCGCGGTTTTCGGGGATGGAGAAGTAGAAGGTAATGGCGTCGGCGACTTTGGGGCCGACTTCGTGAATCCCGACCAGTTCCTCGGTCTTCGCATCCATCAACGCGTGGATGGACCTGAAATGCTCGGCGAGGATCTTCGCGGCGCGTTCGCCGATCATGCGAATCCCCAGCGCGAAGATGAGACGCGAGAGCTCGTTCGTCTTCGAGCGTTCGATGTTCTCGATGAGTTTCGTGGCCGACTTTTCGCCTTTGCGCTCGAGCTCCGCGACCTGCTCCACGGTCAGCTCGTAGATCGACGAGTAGTCGGTGACGAGCTTCGCGTCGAGCAACGCCTGCACGGTCTGCCATCCGAGCCCTTCGATGTCCATCGCTTTGCGGGAGGCAAAGTGTGTGATGGCCTGCAGCACGACCGCGGGGCAGCCCTGATTGCTGCAGCGGATCGCCACCTCGTCCTCGAATTTGTGCAGCGGCGCGTGGCAAACGGGGCACTCGGTCGGCACCTCGTACTGCTTCGCCCCCTCGGGACGTTTGTCGACGAGCACCTCGACGACTTTCGGGATGATGTCGCCGCCTTTTTCGACGACGATCGTGTCGCCGATGCGCACGTCCTTGCGCGCGAGCTCTTCGAAGTTGTGCAGTGACGCGTTGACGACTTTCGTCCCGCCGATGCGCACCGGATCGAACTCGGCGACGGGCGTGACCGTGCCCGTGCGTCCCACATAAAGATTGATGTTCCGCACCACCGTCTGCGCCGCCTCCGGTGGATATTTGAAGGCGACGACCCAGCGCGGCGCCTTCGACGTCGCGCCGAGCTCGAGCTGCTGCTCGCGCCGGTTGACCTTGACGACGACGCCGTCGATCTCGAAGTCGAGCTCGTGACGAAACTCGCGGCACTCCTCGATGAACGCGATGACGTCGTCGAGCGAGGCGCAGAGGCGGCGTTGCGGATTCGCGGGGAGTCCGAGCCGTTCCATCAAGTCGTACGCGGCCCACTGCGACTCGACCTGGCGGCCGTCGACGGAAACGACGTGGTAGACGTACGCACTGAGGCGGCGCTGCGCGACGAGCTTCGGATCTTTCTGGCGCACCGCGCCGGCCGCGGCGTTGCGCGGATTGGCGAGCGGCTCGAGTCCCGCTTCTTCGAGGGATTCGTTGTGCTTCGCAAAGTCGCGTTTGGAGATGAAGATCTCGCCGCGCACTTCAATCGTTGCAGGCTCGTCGAGACGGAGCGGTAACGCGCGGATGGTGCGCACGTTCGGCGTGACGTCGTCGCCGTGCACGCCGTCGCCGCGCGTCGCGCCACGCACGAGCGCGCCGTTTTCGTATTTGAGAGCGATGGAGACGCCGTCGATCTTCAGCTCCGCTTCGTACTCGACGGCTTCTTCGCCGAGGCCGCGGAGGACGCGGTCGTGCCATTCGCGGAGCTCGTCCAGCGTGTACGCGTTCTCGATCGACAGCATCGGCGGGTCGTGCACGACGGTGGGAAAGCTCTCGATCGGAGCGCCGCCGACGCGCTGGGTCGGCGAGTTGGGATCGAAGTCGCCGTGTTTCTGTTCGAGCTCGGCCAGACGACGGAGCTGCTGGTCGAAGTCGTAATCGCTGATCTCGGGGCGGCCCTCGTAGTAGAGGCGGTTGTGGCGCTCGAGCTCGCGGCGGAGCGTTTCGATTTCTTTCCTGGCGGTCATGACGCACGCGAAAGATACCGCGACCGCTCGACGACCTTCTCCACGAATCCCATCGCGCGCAACCGGGCGTCGACATGCGTGACGAACTCGCGGCGGCCTTTGACGAGGTTCAGGTTGAGTGCGACGAAGCGCATGCCGCGAGGCGTGTCGTAGTAGACGATCATGCGATCGCCGCCGGTCATTTGCTCCGTTCCACGCAAGTCGCTCCATGCGATTCGCCGCGTGCGGAACTGGTGGAGCGGGCGCAGGACGAGGGTCGAGTCGCTCAATTCGGCCACGGGACTGCGCGTGCCGAGCCACACTTTGAGGCCGCCGATCCAGAGGGTTCCGATGTACGCCCAGACGAACGGCTCGCCGAACCAACCGTACCGCGCGGAGGGGGAGACGACGAGGGCGGTGGCGATGCCGGCGGTGAGCAGCGCGGCCACCGCGACGATCGACCAGCCCGCGCGGCGGACCCACGGCCGGAACGGAAATGCCAGAAGATGGACGTCAGGCGTAAGTCTTTGCTCTATAAGCATTGATTCGGGGATCGGTATAGCCGTACTCTGTGAGGAGCGTCAAATGCTCCAGACCGGTATGCCGCTCGCATAACGGACCGGACAGTTCGCGTCATATGCCTGTACAAAAGCTCGACGGCACCGGACGAAGGATCCTGGTCATCGACGACGACCTGGCGATCCGCGTTCTGCTTCAGGCGGTTCTGAAGCGGATGAAGTTCGACGTGGAGCTGGCCGAGGATGGCGCGGCGGGGCTCGAGCGGCTGCAGCGCGACTCGGGGTTCGACCTCATCCTCCTCGACCTCATGATGCCGCGTCTCAACGGCTACGAGTTCATCGACGCCATCAGCCAGCGCCACCCCGACCAGCGCCCGCACATCATCGTCTTCACCGCCGCGGGCAAACGCGGCGTGGACAAGATCCCCGCGAACTCGGTCTGCGCCTCGATCCTCAAACCCTTCGACCTCGACACCTTCATCGGCATCATCGGCGAGTGCCTGACGAAGTCGCACGCCACGGCGGGTGCGGGATCGACGTCGACGACGGGGTGACGGGCGGGGGGAGCTGTTGAGCTGTTGAGCTGTTGAGGAGAACGGTGGCAGCTTCTAGCTCAACGGCTCAACGGCTCAACAGCTCCATCGCTCCATCGCTCGCGCGCGGCGTCAGCGGCGCCTCATCGCCCACTCCACCTGCCGGATCATGCCCAGGACGATCGTCGCTTCGCGGGCGTCGAGTTGGGCGCGGGAGGTGATGGCGCGGAGGTCGTCGTAGATGCGGTCGGGGTTGTTCTCGTGGAGGAAGCCGGCTTCGAGGAGCAGTGCACGGGCGCGCTGATGGATGCGCTCGATGGTGGCGGCGTCGGGGAGCTCGCGGGGTGCGATCATGGCGGGCGCGAGCGACGAGAGCTCGTAGCAGAAGACGCAGACGGACTGCGCGAGGTTCATCGTCGGGAAGCGGTCGTTCGTCGGGATGGCCGCGGTGTATTGGCAGAGCATCAGCTCTTCGCGTGTGAGGCCGCTGTCCTCACGGCCGAAGACGAGGGCGAGTGTCTGATCGGTACTCAGCGGGTGCTGGGCGAGCGTGCGCGGGGTAAATGTCACGGGTGACGTGCGGCCGCGCATCGAGGTCGTGGCGACGGTGACGTGCGCGTCGCCGAGCGCGTCGGCGAGCGTGGGGACGAAGCGCACGCGCTCGAGGAGATCGTCCGCACCACTCGCCCACCAGCTCGAAACGGGAAGCAGTTGCGGATGCGCGCCCACGATCCAGAGCTCGTCGAAGCCGAAGTTCTTCATCGCACGCGCAACCGCGCCGACGTTACCGGCTTCCCGTGGCTCGACGAGGACGATGCGGAGCATGGAGGGGGAGAGTGTCATGCGGGAGGGACGGGGGCAAGGACGAAGGCAGAAGGATGAAAGCTCGCCGCGAGAGTCATCCTTCATCCCTCATCCCTCATCCCTCCCCATCACACTTCGCGCAAAACCTCCAGCATCTCGTCTACATGCTTCTCCGTCGTGCGCGGGTTCATCATCGTCACGCGCAGGACGCGTTCGCCGCGGAGGATGGTCGTCGTGATCCAGGCGCGGCCGCTGCGGATGAGGCGTTCGCGGAGGTCGGCCGTTTCTTCGTCGCTGAGTCCGCGTTTGCGGAAGCAGAAGATGTTGAGCTGCGGTTCGTGCACGGGCTCGAAGTCGTCCGAGGCGACGACGCGCTCGTAGAGGTAGCGCGTGAGGTCGGTGACGCGTTCGAGGGCCTGCACGAACGGGACGATGCCGCGCGAACGGAGCATGAGCCAGAGCTTGATCGCGTCCGCGCGTCTGGAGCACTGGATCGTCATCTCGCCGAGGTTCTCGCTGCCGGCGTGGAAGAGATACGGCGCGTCCGCTTCGAAGGCGCGGCGCAGCCAGATGCCGTCGCGGACGAGGATCGTGCCGAGGGAGAGCGGCATCCACATCATCTTGTGCGGATCCCAGGAGAACGAATCCGCGCGTTCGAGCCCGACGACGAGCGACGCGTGACGCTCGCTCAGCAGGACCGAGGCGCCGTGTGCGGCGTCGACGTGCAGCCAGGTGCGGTAGCGGTCGCGCAGCAGCGCGATCTCGTCGAGCCGATCGAAGGCGCCGGTCGCGGTCGAACCTGCGGTGGCGACGATGGCCAGCGTCGCGGCGTCATCGCGCGCTTCGATCGCGTCGAGCGTCTCTTCGAGCGCGCCGGCGTCCATGCGGTGCTCGTCGTCGGTCGCGACTTTGAGCACGTCGACCGCGGGGATGCCCATGATCGCGGCGGCACGCGCGATCGAGTAATGCGCGTCCGCGGAGGTGACGATCACCGGACGCTTCGTGCGGTCGAAGCGCGCGCGTGCGGCGAGAAGGCCCGTGAGATTCGCGGCCGAGCCGCCGGATACGGCGGTGCCTTCTGCCGTGTCGGGATACCGGGCGAGCGACGCGAGCCACTGCACGATCTCTTTCTCGATGACCGTAGCGATGGGACTCATCTCCCACACGGCCGTGGAGTTGTTGAGGACGGAGATGAGCAGGTCGGCCACGGCGGAATCGAGGAAGGGCGGGCAGACCTGATGGCCCATGTACGACGGGTGATGGAGCTGATTCGAGTAGCGCGCGACGAGACCCGCGAGCTCGAGCGGATCGACGGGCGGGCCGCCAAGGCGGACGAGGTCGCGCAGCTCGTTCGCGGGACGCCACTCCACTACCGGACGCGATTCGATGCCTTCGACGTGATCGAAAAGGAGGTCGACGAGGTGGTGGGCGAAGTCGCGGGAGGTCATGAGCGGCGGATTGTAGCGGCGGATTGTAGCCGCACATCTGAGCCCCTCACCTGGGCCCTCTCCCCGTGCACGGGGAGAGGGAAGATCATTGCTTACTGCGCATGCCAGGTGGTCACGTGCTGGGTCTCGTTGTTCGTGATGGTGAGAAAGCCCGTGACTTGCGCGCTGCCGCCGCGCACGAGCACGTTCGCGGGTCCGCCGGTCGATTCGAGGTCGAGCGCGAGCCACGGCGCGCGGCCGGGCTCGGCCTGGAAGAAGACCTCGATGTTCCGCTCCGGACCGTTCTCCGGCTGCACGGTGACGGTCACCGGGACGCCGTGCTGTTCGCCGAAGTCGTAGAGGCGCAGGCGCACGCGGTAGCGCGGATCGAGCGGCACGCCGAGGAACGTGGGACTCCCGGGCAGCTCCGCGCGCGCGACGCGCAGCTCGGTGCCGAGATCGCTCGCGCTGCGCGAAAGATCGACGGCGTGCGAGGAGAACGCGAACTGGTGCTCGAGTCCCGGAGGAAGGTGCACGAACACGCCGCCGTCTTTCGCGCTGTTGGGCACGAGCTCCGGCACCGGCAGTGCGATGCCGGAGTGATTGCGGATGCGCGTGACCGTCGTCCACTGCGAGCCGTGCGCGCCGCCGCCCGCATAGTCGAGCGGCACGAGCACGCGCGTCCAGCCGGAGAGATCGGCGACGTAGCTGAATGCACGCGGGAGCACGATGGATCGGTTCTCCGCCGTCAGCGTGACGTCCACAACGCCCGTCCCCGCCGGCACCTCCGCCGCGATCGAGTTCTCGCTCACCGTCCGCACGCGCGGCGAAGCGACGCCGCCGAACGTGACGGCGACCGCACATTTGTCGTCGCACAACTCGCGCGCCGCACCGCGCACGATCACTTCATGCCCGGCCATCCCCGTCGACGGCAGAAGGCGCGGACGATCGAGCGCCGGCTCGGTCGCATGCTGTGGCGTGTACGTCGTGACGTGCTGCGTCTCGTTGTTCGTCACGCTGACGAACGCCCACAGCCGCCGGTCGTTCATGCGCGCTGCGACCGTAACGTCGTATTCGTTGCCCTGCAGCGCCTCCGCGTACGGCGTCAGGTCGACGGACGCAAACGCGGGATCGCTGGCATCGCTCGAGACGGGCGACACGAGCAGCGTACGCACTTCGTTCCCGCGCGAGAGCATGACGATCACTTCCCGCGCGTCCTGCGGATCGAGGTCGTAGATGCGCAGCATGGCGCGATACCGCGGCGCATTCGGCACCCCGACGATGCGCATGAGGTTCGCCGCCTCCCGCTCACGGACCACCGGCACCTCGGTCCCGAGATCGCTGTCGCCGCGCGAGAGATCGCGAAAGTGCGAGGCGTAGCGAAGCCCCGATTCGACTCCGGGCGCGACGAAAAACAGCACGCCGCCGTCGCGCGGCGCGGCAAACGGGCGGTACTCCTCCCCTGCTTCGAGGTGGTCGTACGGCAGCGGCATGGGGGGATCGAGAATGCCGCGGCGATCGTTGAACGGCACCGTGATCGCGCTCGTATTGCGCACGATCACTTCGCTCGTCCACCGCGACCCGTGCGCGCCGGCGGCCTCGAACAGGATCGGGAAGAGCACGCGCTCCGACTGCGCCCACGGGTCTTCGACGTACGTGAACGCGTTCGGGATCGTGTAGGTGCCGTCCGGAGACGTGATGGTGATCGGAACCGTGCCGGGCTCGCGCGGCGGTGCGGCGACGGAGATGCGCACGGCGTCGAACTGCACGCCGGTTGCGACCTGATCGCCGAAGCGCACCGTCATCGGGCATTCCGCGCCGACGGGGCAGAAGCGCGGCACACCGACGATCGTGACGCGCGTGCCGGATGTACCCGACGACGGGAGCACGGAGCCCGGCGAGACGGTGAACGTCTGCCGCGCCGTTTCGGCACCGTTGATCTGCACACGCACGTCATACGAGCCCGCCGAAAGACGTCCGAGGCGCACGCGATCGGCCCACGGCGTGACAGCCGGAAGGGGGCAACCGCGCCTCACTTCGAACGCAATGTCGATGCGATTGCCGTCGATCTGCACGTCGGGCTCACCGGGAACGCAGTTGTCGGAGCATTCGCCGGCGACGCGCAATTCGATCTCGGTCAACACATTGGAACGTTCGGGCGGCGTGATGGTGGCGTTGCAGCTCGCGGCGAGCGGCCGCGCGCATGCGAGAACGGCGAGAACCGCGAGCAGCGTGCGCATCATGGTCTCTCTTTTTGTGGCGTGTAGATCGTCACGCGCTGCGTCTCGTTGTTCGTCACGCTGACGAACGCCCACAGTCGCGCGTCGCGTTGGGCGCGGATGTGCACGTCCGCTACGCGTACGTTGCGCAACGACTCGAACGCGCTGAGATCGACGTTCGCGAATCCGGGCGTCGGACGCAGACACGGTGTCGTGGGGCAGGCGAATCCTTCCGCCCGCACGGTCGCACGGAACTGGTGCGTTGAACCGTCCTCGCCGCGCACGATGATGGTCACGAAGCGCGCGTCGACGGAGTCGAAGTCGTAGATGCGCAGGCGCGCGCGGAATCCTTCCCCGATGCGCACCTGCGGCAGAGTGATGCTCGACGCCGTGTCCTCGCTGCGCACGACCGGAATCTCGCTGCCGAGGTCCGTGGCGCTGCGGGAGCGGTCGACGATGTGCGAGGAATACGAGAGAAAGCCGCCCGTGCCGCGCGGGATGTAGAGGAACGCTCCTCCGTCCCGGGTGGTCTCCGGAAAGCGGGCATTCGCTCCGGACGGAATGGAGGCGAGCGCGATCGGCAGGATCGGCGAACCGGGATCGACGTAGATTTGCGGCACCGTCTCGACAGGCACCGGTCCGCCGTTGTGCACGATGACGTCGCTGTGCCATTCGGAGCCGTGCGCGCCCGGGCCGGTGAGCGTCACCGGGAAGAGCACACGCGCGAAGTCTTCCTCCGACACCGGCCCGTAGCGGAACGCGTTGTCGTAGGTGATGGAGCCGCTGTCGGTCGTCACGGTGACGTCGACGAGTCCCGGCGCGTGCGGCGGCGCCACGGCCACGGTCGATTCGTCGACGTAGCGAATGGTCGCGGGCGCGCTCCCGAAGCGCACCTCGTTCGCGAACAAACCGATGGCGACTTCCGTCCCCTCGCCGCCGATGTGCGGTGCGAGCATGAACGGACGCTCACGCACGACGAGCGTGCGCTCACCGGCAGTCGCGCGGCCGCGCTCGCGCACGATGACGTTGTAGGTGCCGGGTGCGATGCGTCCGAGGAAGATGCGGTCGGCGTGCTCGGAAGGCACAGTGGGGCCGCCCACCTCCGGCTGGAACTCGAGCACGATCGTGCTGCCGAGGAAGAGCACGCGCGGGCTGTGCGGGCCGGAGCCGTGCGGGCAGGCGAAGCGCACGCGGACGTCGACGTCTTCACCGTAATACGCAGTCTGCGGCTCGACGACGAACTGCGTGAGCGCGCACTGCGCGAAGAGCGGAAACGCGAAGAAGACCACGAGCAGGAAGCGAAGGATCATGATGGGTCGTCCAGTGGAGTGATGGGGTTGAATAATTCGATGAGCGCCGCCCACGCCTGCAGGTAGCGCTCGGCTCTCACGCGAAACCGGGAGCGGTTCGGGTTGCCGCTGGGATCGTCGCCCTCCGCGATGTAGACCCACGCGCCTTCCACGAAGATGACGATCAGCCAGCCGTCGTCGCGGTCAAAGTACGGCTCCTCGGCGCTGCCGAGCGGGACGTCCGAGGCGACGAAGTGACGGAGATCGCGATCGGCGTGGTCCCACTCGGGAAAGTGCGCGAGACGTCCCCGGGACGCGCTCGTGAACTCGATGTGCTGGCCACCCTCCCCCGTATCGGCGAGCGTCACGGCAAAGTCGTCGACGACGGGAAACGCGTCCAGTTCTTCCGGGTCGAAACTCAAGGCATGGTGCATCCCGAACACTCTTCGCCTCCTGTGCCATCGGCGGTCACGATCGTGACCTGCTGCGTAATATTGTTCGTGACGGTGGCAAACGCCCACCCCAGGGCGCGATCGGGCATTTCGACGAAGAGGTTGACGCGCGTGCCGCCGGCGCCGGACGGGAGATCGACGATGGCGACGGCGGGCGCCGCCGCACACGTGCGCGGCCCGTTGCACGTGCGCGTGAACGTGAGCGGCGTACGCGTGCGCGTGTTCGTGGCGACGTTGTGCGTGACGAGCGTGCCGGTCAGACTCTCTTCGTCGAACGCGTACACGCGCAGCTTCACGCGATAGCGCGACTCGACGGGCACGTCGAGGAGCGTGAGGTCGGCGTCCGCGAACATGTCTTTCTCGCGCACGACCGGAATCGCGGTGCCGAGTCCTTCCGCGGCGCGCGAGACGTCGCGGCTGCGCAGCGAGAACGCGAGGTTCTGCGCTTCTTCACGCGGCGTGAGGAGCGCGACGCCGTTCGGATGATCGCCGCCGGTGAACGTGTGGCGCTCGCCGGCCGGGATGCGCTCGAAGCAGGGGTAATCGATGCACTGTCCGGGCACGATGTTGTTGAACGTCTCGATGACCCAGGGGTTCGGATTCCACATCGTCACTTCGCTGCGCCACTCGGAACCGTTCGCGCCCGGCGCGTTGAAGAGCACGGGGAAGAGGATCCGTTCGAAGAGCGCGGTGTCGGGCGCGGCGTTGAGATCGTACGAATGGAACGCCCCGCGATACACCAGGTCGTCCCCTTCCTGCTCGATGTGAATGGTTCCCGGACCGGGTACTTGCGCCGGCGCGCTGACGTAGATGGCGCCGCCGGCGTAACGGGGGGTGACGGCCACACCGTTGACGCGGATCGTGCAGGCCGGGCAACGCAGAACGCGTTTGGGGTCGTCGATGCGCAACTCGAGCGGCGCGAGCTGCGTCGACGGCACCGCGAACGGATGGACGGTGAACGGAGGATCGGGCTGCGGAAGGACCGTGAACGTGTCGGAGGCGAACGTGCTCGCCGCGTTTTCCCCGACCGTCACTTCGTAGCGGCCCGGCGGGAGTGCGCCGGCCAGGTACGTCACCTCGGTCACGAGCGGAGGATCGCAGATGCCGATCGTGGCCTGGATGTGAATGCGGTTGCCGGTGCGCGTGAAGCGCGAGCCATTGAGGCAGTAGCCGGTGACGCGGACTTCGACGTCCTCGCCGGCCACGGGTTGTTCGGGGTTGGTGGTGATGCGGTAGTCGGGAGCGAGTGTCGCGGACTCGCCGTGCCGCGGCTCGATGGTGTCGCCGTCGGGGAGAACGGTGGTGACCTGCTGCGTTTCGTTGTTCGTCACGCTGACGAAAGCCCAGCCGGCTACGTCCTCCGGCAGCGCGACCAGTACGTCCACGCGCTCGCCCGCCGCTCCGGCGGGCAGATCGAGCTCGGCATACGCGGGTGTGCCCGCGCATTGGTTGCCGCTGCACGTGCGCTCGAGTGTGCGCGTTACGGTGTCGCGCGCGCCTTGCTCGTGCACGATGGTCAGCGTCGCGGACGTGGCCGCGTCGCCGAGTCCGTAGATGCGCACCTTCGCGCGATAGGTCGGGTCGACCGGGACGTCGAGGAGCGTGATGTGCGCGTTGCGGAAGAGGTCGTGCTCGCGCACGACGGGGATCTCGGTGCCGAAGCCTTCGGCGACGCGCGACACATCGCGCACACGCAGCGAGATCGAAATGTCGTCCGCATCATTGCGGGGCACGAGCAGCACGTGGCCGCGCGGGAAGTTGCCGCCGTCGAGCTTCATGAATTCATGGGGACCCAGGCGTTCGCCGCACGGACCTTCGATGCAGGGCGAGACGATCGTGCCGAGGTCGTTGTACGACTCGATCGGCCACGGATTGGGGTTGAAGGCCGCGAGCTCGCTGCGCCAGTCCGAGCCGTTCGCACCTTTCGTGTTGAAGAGGAGCGGGAGAAGGATCGGCTCGAAGAGCGAATCGTCGGGCGCCGCGTTCGGATCAAAGTACGCGAGCGCGCGCGGCAACACGATGTTGCTGCCCCCGGCGCGCACGAGCGTCACGTCCTTCACTCCGGCGTTCGCGCGCGGTGCGTCGAAGACGACGTGGTCGCCGTCGTAACGCGGCGTGATCAGCGCCGGATCGTTGCCGACGCGGATCGTGCAGTTCGCGGGATCGCATTCGCGCTGCGCGTCGAGGATGTACACGCCGTAGCCGGAATCGGCGTTCGCCGGAATGGCGGACGGATGCACTTCGAACACCGTCTGCGCATGCAGTGAGAACGAGAGGGCGAGAGCGAAAAACCAGGCGAGTTTTCTCATCGGTCGCAATTGGGGCAGAGGTCGCTGTTGCCGTCGGCACTGATGATCGTGACCTGCTGGGTCTTGTTGTTGGTGACGCTGGCGAAGGCCCACAGCAGGAGGTCGGGGCTGGAACGGCGGTCGATGAAGATGTTTGCGCGTGCGCCTGTCGTGCCCGAAATCGCGAGGTCGAGCTCGCCGTAGAACGGCGTCACCCGGCAATCCGACCCGACGCAATCGCGCCGGAGGTCGAGCGTGTATTCGTTGCGCGTGAGTCGCGGCGCGCGCGCGTCGACGACGACGCGCACGGTCACGCGGTCGTCTTCGTAGTCGTCGAACCCGTAGATGCGCACCTTCACGCGATACCGCGAGTCGACCGGAACGTCGAGCAGCGTGGCCGCGCCGCGGCGAACCATCTGGTGCTCGCGGACGACGGGCAGCGCGGTGCCGTAGCTGTCGGCATCCTGCGATACGTCGCGAACACGAGCGGCGAATCCAAGGTAAGGCGCCTCGGCGCGAGGCGTCAGGAGGGCGATGCCGCGCGGGAAGCCGAAGCCGTCGATGTGGAGGTACGTGTTCGGCGCGAGGCGCTCGCCGCACGGGAACGTCACGCAGACCATCGACTCGACGTAGTTGGCGTTGTCCACATACCAGAGGTTCTCGTTGCTGATCGCCGCCTCGGTGCGCCAATCGGAGCCGCCGGCCCCGGGGAGTCTCGCGAGGATCGGGAAGAGCACGCGCTCGAACACGGACGGCGGCGCGTTGCCGGGCTCGAAGTAGTAGAGCGGCGCGCTCGTGGCGATCGGCGTGAGCGGGCTGGGAAGTGTGACCGTCACGTCGACCAGTCCCTGCGCGTGCGGCGGCGCGGTGACATAGAGGCCACCGCCCGGCGCGCGGCGGTGCTGCACATTCGTGCCGTCGATGTGCACCGAACATTGGTCATTCGGGCAGAGCTCCTCTTCCGCCACCGGCTCGAGGTAGAGCTGCAGGCCACCCTCCGTGAACGTGGCACTGGGGCGGACGCGGAATGGGATCGTGCGATCTTCCGGATCGTGGCGCACGACGAAGCGCATCGTCTCGACCGAGAGGTACTGCGTGTTGCCGGAGCGCTCGACGAGGTTCACGGTCCACTCGCCCGCCGCCAGCGGATCGAAGATCGGAATCGCCACCGGCTCCGTGCGCGGCGGACTGCACGGCCCGTTCACGAAGCGCAGCGTGAGCGTGAACTCCGCCCGGTTGATCGTCTCGAGCGACGCGCAGCCGGTGCGGTAATAGAAGGTGACCGGCGTGCCGGTGGTCGGAGCGATGGGCTCCATCCAGAAGTCGTCCTCCGCGAAGAGCGGGAACGACAGGAGTACGAGAAACAGCAGGGATCCGAGGGCGAACTTGGAGCGATGCATAGTCCCTCCAGAGACTCAAATGTGGTTACAGCATAAAGTTTATGCTGTAACGCCCTCCAGAAGGCAAGTTAAATTTGCGCCTGCGGCGCCAGGGCCAAGGGCCGAGGGCTGAGGGCCGAGAGAGAAACCTCGCGCGGAACGCCTCTGCGGCCACAGGCCGTCGGAGCTAGAACGTCGCCCAGGGTGGGCCCTCGGCCCTTGGCCCTCTGCCCTCGGCCCTGGCGCCGCAGGCGCCTCAGTCGTTCTCGATCCGGTAGTTCGGCGCTTCCTTCGTGATCACGACGTCGTGCGCGTGAGACTCGCGCAGACCGGCGGCGGTGATGCGCACGAACTGCGTCTTCGTCCGCAGGTCCTCGATGTCCTTCGCGCCGGCGAGGCCCATGCCCGAGCGGAGGCCGCCGACGAGTTGCGGGATCATGGCGCCGATCGAGCCCTTGTACGGCACCTTCCCCTCGATGCCTTCGGGGACGAGCTTCGTCACCTCGTCGGTCTCTTCCTGGAAGTAACGATCCTTCGAACCGGCCTGCATCGCGCCGATCGAGCCCATGCCGCGGTACGCCTTGAACGTGCGGCCCTGATAAAGAATCGTCTCGCCCGGCGCTTCGTCCGTGCCGGCGAAGAGGGAGCCGATCATGACGGTGTGCGCGCCGGCGGCGAGCGCCTTCGTGACGTCACCGGAGAACTTGATGCCGCCGTCGCTGATGACCGGAATGTCGAACGTTTCGGCCGCGCGCACGCAATCGATGATCGCGGTGAGCTGCGGCACACCGGCACCGGCAACGACGCGCGTCGTGCAGATCGAGCCGGGACCGATGCCGACTTTGATCGCGTCGACGCCGAGCTCGCACAGATCCATGGCGCCTTCGTACGTCGCAACGTTGCCCGCGATGAGCGGCGTCGACGGGAAGAGCTTCTTGAACTGCTTCACCGTTTCGAGCACGCCCTTCGAATGCGCGTGCGAGGAGTCGAGGACGATGACGTCGACTTTCGCGTCGATGAGCGCACGCGCACGCTCGATGCCGTCCTTCCCCGCGCCGATCGCGGCCGCGCAACGGAGACGGCCGAGGGGATCTTTCGCGGCCTGCGGGTAACGGCGCGCTTTCTGGATGTCCTTGACGGTGATGAGGCCCTTGAGGTCGCCGTTCTGGTCGACGACGAGGAGCTTTTCGATGCGATGGTGATGCAGGACTTCGCGCGCCTGCTCGAGCGTCGTGCCGACCGGCACGGTGACGAGATTCTCTTTCGTCATGCGCTCGGCGATCGGAAGATCGAAGCGCGTCTCGAAGCGTAGGTCGCGATTGGTGAGGATGCCGACGAGCTTCCCGTTCGCATCCGTCACCGGCACGCCCGAGATCTTGTATTTCTCCATCACCTGCAGCGCCTCGGAGATCGACTGCCAGGGGCGCATCGTCACGGGGTCGACGATCATGCCCGCTTCCGAGCGCTTCACGCGATCGACTTCCTCGGCCTGGCGATCGATGGGCATGTTCTTGTGGATCACGCCGAGGCCGCCGTGCTGGGCCATGGCGATGGCGAGGCGGGCTTCGGTGACGGTGTCCATCGCGGACGAGAGGATGGGGATGTTGAGGCGGATGTCGCGCGTGAGGCGCGTGGAGACGTCGACGAAGTTCGGATGCACGTCCGAGCGCGCGGGCTTGAGCAGGACGTCGTCGAACGTGAGGCCGAGCTGGATCGGCTCGGCGAAGCGGTCGGCGGACGAGATCGGGTCGGGCCGCTCGACCTCGTGAAACTCCACTCGCCCGATCACCGGAACATCCTTCAATACACGCTCGTCGTTCATCGTCGCCTCCGATTTGAGTATAGAACTTTGGTCAGCGCACCGGAATTGCATGTACACGCCGCTGCGAGTGCACACGTGACGATGCGATTTACCATTGAGGAGCGTCATCTCACCGACGGCGACGGCCGTCCGGTGTCGACGCCCAACGCCGTTGAATTTCACGTCTTCGACGCCGAGACCATCGACGACGCGGTGCGCCTCTACGTCAAGAAAGACCAGGCAGAGCTGATCGGAAACGTGCTCAAGTTCCCCGGCTTCCAGGCGGTCGCGACGGTGCGCAAAGCAAGCGGCGTCTACACGCTGCAGTTCACGCCGGCAAGCCAGCAGTTCAAGATTTGACGGGCCGCGGTGCCGCAGCGGCAGTCAGTGGCCGGTTCTCCCCCGCCCGCGCACCCGTTGCTTCTCCCACAGGGAAGCTCCGGGCACAGGGACTGTCACCCGCGTCGCCTGTCGTCCACACAACCCCTCGCAGACAACCGACAACCGACAACCAGCAACCAGCAACCAATACCCCTCCCCGCGCGTCATCCGCGCGTGATGATCTCCTTCAGCATCTCGTCCTGCAGGTTGTACACACCGAACACGCCGACGTTGTAGCGGTTGAACAGGAACGAGAACGCGTACACCTTCCCGCTCTGCGCGTGCACGTAGCCGGACAACCCGATCACGCCCGAGATGTATCCCGTCTTCGCGTACACCTGCCGCGCGTACGGCGGCCGGCGCAGACGATTGCCGAACTTCGAATCGGGATCACCCGTGTACGGCAGCGAGCTGACGAACTCCTCGCGCCACGGGCTCTTCCACATGTAGCGCAGCGTCTGGATGAACGAGTTCGCCGACGCTCGGTTGTTGCGCGACATGCCCGAGCCGTCGACCGGATGGAACTCGTTCGCGGGCACGCCGATCTTCGTCGTCAGCCACTCCTTCACTTCCGCGTTCCCCGCCGCCCACGAGCCTTCCTTACGCATCTCCGCGCCGATCATCTTCAGCACCTGCTCGGCGTAATGGTTCTGGCTCTTCTTGTTGATGACGTAGACGAGGATGTTGAGCGGGGTCGTGTGTTTCGAGACGAGACGCCAGTCGGGACGCGGGTCGCGTCCGATGAGCTGAATTTTGCCGAGGATGCGGATGCCGGCGCGCTGGAACGTCTCGTTCGTGACTGTCGCAAAGTACTGCACCGGATTCTCGATGGTGATGAACACCTCGGTCGCCCCCGACCGCGCGGGCACGCCGCCGCGCACGATCACGGTGTTCGAGCCGCGATGCCGCGTGATGAACGGCAGTCCGCGGCCGGTCCGGCAACTGTTCTGGATCTGCACGTAGCTCGTCGGCGGCTCGAGCTGCACGACGCAGGGCGCGCCGGCGCGGCTCGGCAGCACGCGCACTTCGATGCACCCTTCCTGCAGCGCGAACGCCGCGACGGGCGCTTCGTACCATGCCGTGAGCTGATCGACCGGCCACGTCGGATGGATGTACTCCGTGTCCATGTAGCCGTACTCGAAGATCAGATCGCCGGAGATCGTCTTCACGCCGGAGCGCTTCAGGTCCGCGGCCCACTCCTGAATCACCGCGGTCGCCGAGCCGTCGTGGAAGCGTCCGCCGATCGTCGGATCGCCGCGGCCGACCACTTTCACGTCGCCCTGCAGCGTGCCGCTCGCGTCGACTTCGCCCCGCGCGTACACGCCCGTCTCCACTTCGAACGACGGCTTGAGCATGTCGATCGCCGCCGCGGTCGTGAAGATCTTCATGTTCGACGCGGGAGCGACCGGCAGGTGCGGATTGCGCTCCGCGACCACGCGGCCCGACTCGAGCTCGACGATCTGGATGCTCGACGTCGCACCGCGCGCCACCGCTCCGTTGACGAGCGACGAGAGCCGCTCCTCGAACGTGGTGCCGACGGCCAGCGCCGTCGCGGGACGCGCCGGGGCTTTCTTCGGAGCCGCCTTCCGCGTGGTGGTGGTCTTCTTTTTCGGGGTGCTCTTCTTCTTTTTGCTCGATTGCGCTTCCGTGGTGGGATCGAGGAGCGCGATGAGCAGCAACACCACGATCGCGACCGGTCGCGAGGGCCGTACGTTCATTGGCCCGAGCATAGTGCAAACATGGTGCTTACGAGATCCGCTGGTATGGCTCCGGGAGCGCGAGACGGATGCGATCGTGCAACAAAACGGGCAAACGTCGGCGAATCGTGTTGCGGATCTCCTCGCGCGAGTAGCGCCGCGAAAAATGCGTGAGGATGATGACGTCGTTCTCGAAGCGGTCCGCGAAGTCGCGGATGTCGTCGATGTGGATGTGGCGGTATTTCTCGGCGCGGTCCTGATGTCCGTCCATGACGAACGAGCACTCGATCATCAGCACCTCCGCTTTGTAGAGCGCGTCGCATTTTTCGAGGAGACCGCGATCGGTGTCGCCGGTGTAGAAGAGGATGGAGCGGCGGTATTCCTCGTCCACGACGATGCCCCTCCTGCGCAACTGCCCCAGCTCCTCGCCCGACGAGCCCTGGTACTCGGGACGGAGATGGTGCCGCGTCTCAATGAACTCGTACCCGCGCGCGGCCACGCGATGCGGCGCCGCATGGGCGCGCACCGTATGCATGCGGCCGAGGCGGGCTTCCTCCCCTGCCGCGACGCCGCGCACTTCGACCTCGAACGCTGCGCCGGTGAGCTTTTCCTGAATCGCGAGCAACGCGCGGACGTCGTCCGCCGCTTCACTCGGCACGTAGATCGTCCCGCCGTCGAGCTGCTGCAGGCGCCGCTGTCCCGCGTAAAACGGGATCCCCGCCGCATGATCGAGATGCGCGTGCGTGATGAACACATGCGGCATGGCGACGACGGCGTCGGGACAGCGCCCGATATCGAGCGCCACGCCGAGCTCGTGCACGCGGAACCACGTCTCGTGTCCGGCGCGCGAGCGGCCTTCGATGAGAAGGTGCTCGGTTTTCAGCGTGCAGAACTCTTTATCGTGCACTCAGTGACGCGACGCCTGCAGGGTCGCCGGCACGCGGTCGAACCGCGCAGCTTCCGCGAGCTCTTCGAGCTGCGCACGCGCGTCGGAGGGAAGATCCGGGCTCGCGAGCAGCGAAGCTAGTTCCTGCGCTCTCTGATGTTCTTGATCGATCATTTCTGCTCGAGAGTCGAAACGAGTATAGATCGCATTTTGAATCCCACGACGCACGCAAGGGCGGGCGCGGAAGACAGCCCGAGGCGCGACCGCAGTGCGTTCGGCGTCCCCCATGTCGACGCCGGACACCTCCAGGCGATAGGCCGATTCCAGATCCGCACCAGCGGGCCCGATGTAGTAATCCGCTCCAGTGAGCGTCTCCGCGCGCGCCAGAGCAAACCAGCCATAAGTCATCTCCACCGCGGCAATCGCCATTCCGTACGGTCCCGCTTCGACGGCGTCGGTGCGATTCGCCCACGCCTGCTTCTCACGCGCGGTAACGGGCACCCACTCGACGGTCGCTTTGCGTGCTACCGGAGAGTGGATCGTGATCTCCATCGGCGGCTCGTGATGCCGTGCGAGGCACACGCGGGCAGCCTCGTCGAACGCGCGGCACACTGCCGCTGTCAGACCTTCGTGCCGCTCGTGCAATCGAATCGAGCGCGGGAAACTGCGTGTCCGCCACCGTCGGCGGATTCTACGCATTCAACCCATCGACTACACGCACGAGCTCCGCCAGCGCGGTGATGCGCGCGTCCGGCACGATCTCCAGTCCGTGCTCCACATGCGGCGCGACCGCCGTGCCGCGCACGGGTGGCTCGAAGTGCACGCCGCGCATGCCCACGCGTTGCGCGCCGTGCACGTCGACGTAGAGGTTGTCGCCGACGAACATCATCTCCCCGTACTCGACGCCGAGGCCGCGGCGGAGCTCTTCGAAGATGGACGTCTGCGGCTTGCAGTGGCCGACTTCGTTCGAGAAGACCATCACGTCGATGTGCGGCGCGAGGCCGAGGCGGTCGAGCACGTGACGCAGCGCGTAGCCGGGCGTGCGGCCCGTGTTGCTGATCAGGCCCACGCCGAAGCCGCGCAACTTGAGCTCCGCCAGCAACTCCGGCGCGCCGGTCACGACGGCGGGCAGAATCTCCACCGCCGCGTGCGCATAGGCGTACTCGAGCTCTTCGACGGTCGCTTCGTCGAAAGACAGCGCGAGCTCTTCGAGGAAATGCTCGATCTGCCGGCGGCACGGCACGTCGATGTCGGCGGACCAGTAGAGATCCTGGCACTTGTGCCACAGCGCGCGGTACGCGTGCTCGATGCGCGCGGCGACATCGTCATGGCCGCGCGCGCGAAGGATCGTCTCCATGCGATCGAGGCGCAGTCGTTCCTGCCTGCGCGAGAGATCGGGCGTGTCGGTGATCAGCGTTTCCCAGAGATCGAAAGCGATGGCTTTGAGCATAGGTGTAGGGCCGAGGGCCGAGAGGAGATGGTCGCGAGGTGCCTTTCCCTCGGCCCTCGCCCCTCAATTCAGTTTCACTCTTCCGGGGAAACCTTCGTCGTATCCGTGGAAATGTTCGAGCGCGGGCTCGGGATGGCGCCAGCAGTAGTAGCCGGCGCCGCTGTCGAAGTCGACGAGCCAGAGACCTTTCACTTCCACGCCGAGGGCGAGGATGGCCTCGGCCCAGCGCTGGAGGGTGACCTCGTAATCGGCGGGATCGTCGGAGTCGAGAGCCTCGACTTCCGCGACGGCATCCTTCGTGATGCGCTGCACCTCGGGGAGGAGCGCGATCGCTTCTTCGTACGTAAAGATCCGTTTCGGCACGCGGGGCGAATCTATCAAACTGGCAACCGTTTGCGCGCTTGTGCTAAAACGCGCCTTGCATTCGTGCGCAACCCACGAGGGAGGACATACCGATGTCGGTAGAGGAAAGGGTCAAATCCATCATCGTCGAGCAGCTCGGCGTCGACGCTGAAGAGGTCACTTCGGAAGCGTCGTTCGTCGAGGACCTCGGCGCCGATTCGCTCGACACCGTCGAGCTGATCATGGCGTTCGAGGAAGAATTCGGGGTCGAGATCTCCGACGACGAGGCGGAGAAGATCCGCAAAGTCCGCGACGCCGTCGAATACATCGACAAGCGCGCCAAGGCTTCCTGACGCCCGAGACCCTCTGATCCGGACGGGCACGGAGGCCCGTCCCAACCCACGGACGGGCTGAAGCCCGTCCTCCGTTTTAAGGAGTGTTTTTTGACCAGACGTCGTGTCGTCGTCACCGGTATCGGCATGATCTCCCCCCTCGGCGTGGGTAACGACGCCTCGTGGGAAGGACTGATCGCGGGCCGCTCCGGCATCGGCCGCATCACGAAGTTCGACGTCAGCGGCTATCCGGCGCAGATCGCGGGCGAGGTTCCCGGCTTCAATGCCGAGAGCTACATCGAAAAAAAAGAGGTCAAGAAGTCGGACACGTTCATCCACTACGCCGTCGCCGCCGCGCAGATGGCCGTGGATGACGCGAAGCTCGATCCGAAGAACGAAGACCCCGACCGTGTCGGCGTCATCATCGGCTCGGGCATCGGCGGACTGCCGCTCATCGAGGAGATGCACAAGAAGCTTCTCGAGCGCGGCCCGTCGCGCATCTCGCCGTTCTTCATCCCCGGCCTCATCGTCAATCTCGCCTCGGGACACATCTCGATCCGCTTCAACGCGCGCGGACCGAGCTCCGCTCCCGCGACGGCGTGCGCGACCGGCGCGCATGCGATCGGCGACGCGATGAAGATCATCCGTCACGACGAAGCGGACGTCATGTTCGCCGGCGGCTCGGAAGCGGTCATCACCGCGCTCGCACTCGGCGGCTTCTCGGCGATGCGTGCGCTCTCGACGCGCAACGACGAGCCGGAACGCGCATCGCGTCCGTGGGATGCGCAGCGCGACGGCTTCGTCATGGGCGAAGGCGCGGGCGTGCTGATCCTCGAAGAGCGCGAGCACGCGCTCGCACGCGGCGCGAGGATCTACTGCGAGATCACCGGCTACGCCATGACCAGCGACGCGTTCCACATCACGTCGCCGGCCGAGGATGGCAACGGCATGGCTCGCGTGATGAGCCGTGCGCTGCGCGACGCGGGGCTGCAGCCCGCGGACATCCAGTACATCAACGCGCACGGCACCTCGACGCCGATCGGCGACAAGACCGAGACCGCCGCGATCAAGACGGTGTTCGGCGACGCGGCCTACAAGCTCGCCATCAGCTCGACCAAGTCGATGACCGGTCACCTCCTCGGCGCAGCCGGCGGACTGGAGTCCGCGATCGCCGCGAAGGTCATCGAGACCGGCATCCTCCCGCCGACCATCAACTACGAGAACCCCGATCCCGAGTGCGATCTCGACTACGTGCCGAACACGAAGCGCGAGGTTCCGGGAATCAGGCACGTGCTGTCGAATTCGTTCGGATTCGGCGGCACCAACGCGACACTCATCTTCTCCAGACACGAGTAGCGCCGGCGGACGCCGGCGCTACAAGGCCGCGGTGAGGATGCCGTCGATCACGCGCGCCATTCGTTTGTAGTCGAGCGTGTCCGCCGTGTCCCGGACCGTGTGGTAGTGCGGGTTTCGCAGGAACGCCGTGTCCGTGACCATGACCGCGCTCCAGCCGTGACGCCAGTAATTGCGGTGATCGGACGCATCCGAAGTCTCGCGCGGACCGGTGAAGCTGACGACGCGAATGTCGCCCGCACCGGCGATGGCTCGCTTCACGTGCCTGGCGAGTCTGCGATCGTGCCAGCCGCCCACAACGCCGATGAAGTCGCCTTTCGCCGGATAGATCCACGCGAACAGCGCGTTCGGCCACGACTGTTCGGCAGCGAAGTAACCGATCATCTCGAGACAGATCATCTCCCCTTTCCGCGACGCCACGCTCTCCGCGTGCACGGCACTCCCCATCTGATCCGAACCGAAAAACGGCGGCTCTTCGTTCGCGTAAGCGACGAGTTGAATCGGCCGTCGCACGTGCTGCGTACGAAGCATTCGCGCGAGCTCGAGCAGTCCGGCCGTGCCGCTGGCGTTGTCGTCCGCACCGGGCAGCGCCCCCGTATCGGTGAACGCGTCGTAGTGCGCACCGATTACGAGCGGCGGCTCCGATGACGTCTCCGGCCCGAAGGTCGCGATCACGTTGGAGTACGTGCGTCCGCGCGCGCGAAACGTCTGCAGGTGCGTTCGCGGCGTGGCCGCGCGGAAATGCCCGGCGATGTACGCGGCCGTGCGGTCGAGATTCTCCGGCGCTGCGAATCCCCGCGGCACGACCTCGGTCGTGAGGAACCGCACGTGCTTCTCCAGCGTCCGCGCATCCGCACGTGCGGACGACCGGAACGGGAGCACCGTGAGCACCGGCTGCCGCAGCAGCAGCACGAGCGCGACGAAGCCCAGCGTCCCGAGAACCACCACGCCGAGCACGATGCGGGCGAGCGATGCGAGAAGTCTCATGCCGTGTGGGACGGCCTCATCCAGCGCGAAGTTGCGTGCACATACTTTGCACTGTAAAGTTCTTGCCATGCACTACGACATCGCCATCATCGGGGCCGGACTCGCCGGGCTGCGCTGCGCGCGGCTCCTTGCGGGCCGCGGGCTCCGCGTCGCTCTCCTCGACCGCAAACCTTCCGTCGCCGCGCCGGTGCACACCACCGGCATCTTCGTCCGCAAGACGTTCGAGGACTTTCCGCTGCCGGAGGAGCAGCTCGGTCCGCCCATCCGCGACGTCGTGCTGTACTCGCCCGCGCGGCGCACGCTCGCCCTGCGCGCGCAACGCGACGAGTTCCGCATCGGCCGCATGTCGTGGCTGTACCTCTATCTACTCGAGCAATGCTCGCAGGCGGGCGTGCAGTGGATTCCGTCGGCGCGCTTCCTCTCGTGCGACCGCGAGCACGTGACGTACGTGCGCAACGGACGCGAGGAACGTATCGCCGCGCGCTTCGTGATCGGCGCGGACGGCGCGCGCTCCGCGGTCGCGGCGCAGCTCGGGCTCGATCAGAATCGCGAGCTGCTCGTCGGCGTCGAGGAAGTGACGGCGCCGGTCGGGCCGGAGCCGGCGCTGCATTGTTTTCTCGACCCGCGCCTCGCGCCGGGCTACATCGCCTGGGTGGCGAACGACGGCGTCGAATCGCACATCGGCGTCGCCGGCAATCGCGCGGGAGGATGGGAGGCGGGGAAAGCACTGGCGACGTTCTGCGCGTCGCTGCCGTTCGACGTCGGCCGCGCGGTCGAGCGTCGCGGCGGACTCATTCCGGTCGGCGGCATGCTGCGGCGCATCGCGTGCGAACGCGGACTCCTGATCGGTGACGCCGCGGGCGCGGTCTCACCGCTGACCGCGGGCGGCCTCGATGGCGCGATGCGGCTCTCGGAGCTCGCGGCCGACGTCGCGTCCGCGTATCTCGACAGCGGCGACGCGCGTGTGCTGCGCCGCTACTCCGGCGATCGTTTCCGCGCGCGCTTCATGACGCGCCGCTGGATGCGTCACGCGATGAACGCCATGGCCACACCCGCGCTCGCGGAGCTGGCGTTCACGGCGTTGCGCGCCGCGCGGCCGATCGCGGAGCACGTGTTCTTCGCGCGAGGCTCGTTCCCCGACGTCTATCCGCGACTGATCCACTCCGCGAATTCGGGCTGACCGTACTTGCGGGCCACGTCGGCGGGTGTGAGGCCGTCGGAGCCTTTCGCCTCGCGCTCCGCGCCGTGCGCGAGCAGCAGCTTCGCGATCTCGACGTCGCCGCGGCTCGCTGCACCGTGCAGCGGCGTGTAGTCCTGCTGCTGTTTCGCGCTCACATCGGCACCACGCTCGAGCAGCATGGCCACGGTCTCGCGATCGCACACCGCCGCCGCCGCGTGCAGCGGCGCGACGCGTTGCGCGTTCTCCGCGGCCGCGTTCACGTCTGCACCCTGCTCGATCAGCCAGCGCGCCAGCGCGCCGTGGCGGAAGAAGATCGCCAGGCCGAGAGGTGGGAAGCCGTCGGCGCTGCGCTGATGCAGCAGCGAAGGGGCGGAAGCGAGCATCTGCTGCACTCGATCGGTGTCGCCGAGGGCACAGGCTTCATGGAAAGAAACGGGCGCGCCGCGCGCGACGAAGAGCCGCGCGAGCTCGGACTTGCCGTAGTAAATCGCGAGGAGCAGCGGCGTGACACCGTTCTCGGGCGACTGCAGCAGCGAGGGATCGGCGTCGACGAGCGCGGTGACGCGCGCCGCGTCGCCGGCCTTAATGGCATCCGTGAGTTCGCTCATGCCCGGCATCGTAGCGCCGCGCGCATCACGCCGTTTCTCGAATCCTGCGAAATTGCGCGGGCGGCACGCCGAACGTCCGCGCGAAGAGCGTGGTGAAGGAGCCGAGGGAGGCGAAGCCGCAGGCGGTGGCGACGTCGAGGACCGGCGCGCCGGACGCGCGCAGCAACGCCCGTGCGCGCTCGAGCCGGAGACGCGTGAGATAGCGATGCGGCGTCACGCCGTGCAACGCCTTGAAGAGGCGCTGGAAGTGAAACGGTGAGAGCGCGGCTTCGCGCGCGGCGTCTTCGATCGGCACGTTGCGATCGAGATTCGCGTGCAGAAACGAAGTGGCGACAGCGACGCGGCGCGCGAGCTCGATCCGCGTCGACGCGCGTAAAGCGGGCAAGCGCGCAATGCGCGCATCGACGTCGCGCTGGACATGGGCGAGCGAGAGGGCAGCCTCGGCGAAAGACTCGTCCAGCGGGAGGCCGGAACGCATGCGTGCGTGGATGCGCGTCAGCAGCGTGGTGTCGAACAACTGACGCCGTCCGAGAGCGACGGGCGCTCCACCGGGGTGGTCGAGGAGCGCATCGCTCGAAGAAACGGTCACGCGATACGCATCCTCGACGTACCCGCGCGCGAAGAAGAGGCAGAACGTCTCTACCGGCTTTAGAGCATCGACGGTCACCGAATACTCCTCGCCGTCGTGCAGCAGAAGCACCGAGCCGGGCACGAGCTGGTAACGCCCCTGCGCCGTTTCCCACGTCGCGCTCCCGTCGATCACGCATTTCAGCGAGAGCGGACCGGCGAACGCGGGGGAGAAATGCCGCATCGCGCGCGCGCTCAGCACCGCGTTGGCGGTGCCGAAGAGGTGGGCCGGAGGGTTGACGAGCACAGGTGCGGAATTCTACGGGGATTAGCAGAACGCGCGGTTCGTTCGCGGCGGCCGTACTGTAGATGAGCACGGTGAAGCCGAATTATCGGCACTGATTTTGATCCATATTAATCATCAGGAGGCCCGGATGAAACGCTGTGAGCACTGTGGTCACTCCCGCGCCGCACACGTCGACGGCATGCGCTGCGCCCTCTGCGGATGCCTGCCTTTGCGGCGGACGTTCGTGCAGGATTCGTTCACGTTCAAGACGTCGTTGCCGACGCGTGTCACGAGCAACACGCGAAAAAGGTAGGCTCAGCACCAGGACTAATTCCGGCGCGGTTCGCCGTTGCGAACGTCATGGAACCGCAACGGAAAGTCTCCAAGCTCGTGTCCGTTTCCGAACGCAACCTGCAGAACGCCGCGGTCCGTCTCCTGCCGAAGCACAACCGGCTGGTCTCCTCGGAGGTCGACTACCTCCGCCGCGTGCTGGGCGAGAAGGCGACGCAACGGGACATCGACGAAAAAGTGATGCTCGTGCGGCGCCTGCCGTGGAGGGAGATCGTGGGCGAAGCCTGAAGCCCGCACGGCACGTCATCCGCACTCCGCGCCTCGCGTGTTGAAGTACGACGCCGTCATCATCGGCGCCGGCGCTGCAGGTCTCGCCGCAGCCCGCGCGCTCTCCGGCGCGGGGAAACGCGTCTGCCTCCTCGAGGCGCGTGGCCGCGTCGGCGGACGCATCCTCTCGCTGCACCTTCCCGACCTCCCCCTCCCCCTCGAGCTCGGCGCGGAGTTCATCCACGGCGAGAATGAGACGACGTTCTCCATCGTCGAAGCCGCCGCACTCGCGGCCGCGCAACTGCCGGACGACCATCAATGGTCGCGCGACGGCAACTGGGAACGCATCGACGACTTTTGGAGTGAGATCGCCAAAGTGCGCGCGAAGATCGGCGAGCGCAAACGCGACCTTTCCTTCGCGGACTTTCTCCGCTCGCGGCGCGAGCTCTCTCCGCGCCTTCGCGAGCTGTCGATCAGTTTCGTGGAGGGCTATCACGCGTCGCACGCGGACCGGATCTCCGCGCAGGTGCTGAAAGCCGCCGACTCGGAGCAGGAAGGGACGAACAAACAGTTCCGCCTCGCCTCGGGGCAGGACGCCCTCATCGCCTGGCTGCGCGCCGGTCTCGATCCGCAACGCTGCGACGTGCGCCTCGGCACTGTCGCGGAACATGTGCAGTGGTCGGAGGGCAGCGTGACGATCGGCTGCCGCTCGACGGAGACCGGGCAGCGCGAGCGCATCCGCGCGCGTGCGCTCGTCGTCACGATTCCGATCGGCGTATGGAAAGCGGGCGACGTGACGTTCGACCCGCCGCTGAAAGAAAAAGAGAACGCCATCGCGCTCCTCGAGTCGGGCCACGTCGTGAAGATCGCGTTCCGCTTCCGCGAGCGCTTCTGGCCGGACGTCAACTTCCTGCACTCGGACGATCGGTTCGTGCCGACGTGGTGGACGTCCGCGCCGTTCCGCTCGCCCGTCCTCACCGCCTGGGCCGGCGGACATGCGGCCGATGCGCTGCTGGCCGAGGGGGAGGATGCGCGGATCGATCGTGCGCTGGATGCGATGAGCCGCGCGTGGAACGTGCCGCGGAAACGCCTCGACGCGCTGCTCGTCGGCACGTACGCGCACGACTGGCAGCGCGATCCCTTCAGCCGCGGCGCGTATTCGTACGCGGCGGTCGGCGGCAGGAACGCCGCCTCGCAACTGGCGAAGCCGATGCGCGGCACGCTCTTCTTCGCCGGCGAGGCGACGAGCAGCGACGAGACGGGAACGGTGGCAGGCGCAATCGAGAGCGGGTTTCGGGCGGCGAACGAGATGTTGCGGAACGCCGGCTGATGCGGCGGAGAGGGAACGCGGCCGTGCGGGCGTGTCCCGCCGCCTTTCCCCGGAGCGCAGGCGGGCCAGCCGGGACGCGAGCGTTCCACTTAAACCTTGCTCTTTATGGGATCACAGCATAGATTGTCGCTCAGCAACCCTAACTAAATGCGGAGGAACCATCCCATGCGTTCCCGTTCGAGCAGTTTGCTTCTGGCGCTTCTCGCCCTTGCTTCACCTCTATTCGCCCGCGTCATCTCGTATGCGCCGTACACGAACCGCGAGGCGCGCACCGGCGTGCACGAACGGAACACGCGGTATTTCGTGCTCCTCGAAGAGCGCAGCGTGAACTTCGGCGACGCGGACGTCGTGGTCTATGACGCATCCGGTCGGGAAGAGCCGCGCGTCGTCTTCCCGTCGCCGACCAGCGGGCCGAACGGGATCCTCGCGGTGGCGATGCACGAGGACGACGACAACGTCTCCCTCGTGGTGTTCGTTTCGTCGCCGCGGCACACCGCCTTCTTCAGCGCGGACGGCGGCACGACGTGGAAAGAAGTGACCGCGTTGCGCGACAAGTTCGTCCTCCCGGACGAATTCAGCATCGACACCGGCGGCCCGTGGGTGGGCGGACTCGGGCAGATCGTCCGCATCGGCGATTCCGCGAACCCGTTCTACTTCAGCGTGTACGACCAGGGCATCTGGACGCTCGACGCGAACGGCAACGCGAAACGAATCGAGTCCCCCTCCGGCGCCTGGCTCGCGGGACAGGATCGCGCGGGACAGCGCTTCCTCTACACCACCCTGGTCGGCCAGGCCGGGCCGGGCATGCTGCGGCAGGTGCGCCTCATGGATCGCAACGGCAACTCCGAGCGCGTCGCCGACGTCACGCCGTCGACGCACGTGATGGGGTGGATCACCGGCAGCGGCGACGCGTATCTCGTCTTCACGCGGCAGGAAGGACGCTTCCTCTATCACTGGCGCAGCAACGGCGATCTCCGCTTCGTCAACGGGCCGGATGGAATCAAGCCTCCGCCGCTGACGACCGGCACCGTGGGGTTCAGCCCGCGCTCGTTCATCGCCGTGCCGACGCACGACTTCAACGGCGCGTGGATGGTGCAACGCGGTCCCGGAGACCCGACGACGCTCTTCCGCCACGACGCGGCGGGCCTCGAGCAGATGTGGCGCGACGTTTCGGGCCCCGAGGTCGAGGCGCTCATCGCCGGCGACTCGGGACAGACCGTGCTCGTGCAGGTGCATCGCGACCGCTCGCTCCAATTGCAGCGGCCGTTCATCGATCCCGCGCTCGCGATCTGGCGCGTCGGCGAGCCGGCGCCGCGCACGTACGACGAGCTCTATCTCAACGAAGAAGCGAACAAGGGCTTCGTCAACCTCGACGTCGACGCGATGGCGCAGGGCGCGCCGTTCGTCTTCAACTCCGGCTCGATGCAGATGGTCGAGGAAGGCCCGATCTCCCCTCCGGTCGGCGGCGGCGGCGACGTGATCCAGGAATGGGGCGTCGTGCGCGCGTCGCTCAAACAGCATCTCGTGCTGCCTGGCGTCGCGCGTCTGCGCGGCGCGTTCGATTCGCACTGGCTCACCGACGTCACGATGTACAACCCGCTCGACGAGCCGCAGGCGGTCGAAGTGCAGTACGTCACCCTCGGCGACACGATGCAGAATCGCCGCACGACCCAGGTCACGCTGGCCGCGAACGAGATCCGCTACGTTCCCGACGCGCTGAAGGCGCTCTTCAACGTCGAAGACGGCGGCGGCACGCTGCACTTCATTCCAGCCGAGGGGATCAACGTCACGGGACGCACGTACAACCGCAAAGGAAACGGCACGTACGGCTTCGGCATGCAGGGCATCGATTACTTCAACGCCGCGGGCCCGCGATTCCCGATGACGTTCGCGGGCGCGTTCCCCGGCGATCACTTCCGCACGAACGTCCTCCTCACCGACACGTCGGGACGAGGCTCCGAAGCGATGATCAACGCGTATGGCGTCTCGGGACCGATGGGACAGAGCACGGCCACGATCTCCGCACCGGCGGGCGGCACGCTGCAGATGAACGCGGTGTCGCAGCCGATCGGCCTCCTCGCACGTGAATACGGCGGCCTCGTCGTGCAGCCGACGCGCGGCCTCGGCATTCCGACCGTCGTCGCGATCGACAATCGCACGAACGATCCCACGTACTTTCCGCCCGACATCCCGGCCACGATCCCGCGCACGATTCCCGTCATCGGTCATCTCGACGGCGTGAACGACTCGCGTTTCCGCTCCGATCTCTACCTCTTCAACCCGACCATGCAGACGCGCACGGTCGTGCTCGAGGCGACGCACTGGACGACGCGCCAGTCGCGGCAGACGCAGTTCACGCTCCTCCCTCGCGAGGCGCGCGTGATTGCCGACGCGCTGCCGACGCTGTTCCAGATGGACGGTCTCGCGCGGCTGCGCTTCGTGTCGAACGAGACGGGTGAAGGCGTGCGCGCGACGTCGCGTACGTACACGATCGAAGCGAACGGCGCGACGTACGGATCGCTGATCCCGCCGCTCAACAACTTCCAGATCGGCACTCCCGGCGACACGCTGGAAATCCTCGGCGCGAGCGGCGGCGCGGGCTTCCGCACGAACATCGGTCTCGTCGAGCTCTCGCCGATGCGCAACTTCGCGCCGACGCGCGTGCGCATCCGCCTGATCGATAACACCGGCAAGCAGCTCGACACGTTCACGGTCGAGGTGCCGAACGCGGGAGGGATGCAGATCAACGACGTCTTCAGCGCGCGCGGCATCACGCCTCCGGCGGCGAGCCTGATCAAAGTCGACGTGCTCGATACGGGCCTCATCGGCGCGTACGCGACCCTCACCGACAACGTCACCAACGACACGACGTATCTCGGAGCCCAACTCGGCGCGCAGCCGAACTAGGAGAACCGCCTCATGAAACGCACCTGGATCGCGGCCGCGATTGCGGCCCTTGCGCTAGCACTGCCTGCATTCGCACGCGTCATCTCGTACGCGCCGTACACGAACACCCCCGCCGCTCCGGGACTGCACTCGCGCACCTCGCGCTTCTTCGTCCTCCTCGAAGGTTCGAACGAGTTCCATCGCCAGGTCGTCATGTACGACTCGACCGAGCGCGAAGAGCCGCGCGTCGTCTATCCGACGCCCGCGTCGCGTTACACGCACGAGCCGATCGAGTACGCGGCGCTGTACGAGCGCGCAGGCGACGAGCGGCCGATGCTGCTCATCGGCACCTATAGCGCCACGCTGTTCAGCGGCGACGGCGGCACGACGTGGACGAGCGTCCCGGGACTCTCCCGCCTCTATCTCAGGCGCGATGCGTGGGTCGATTACGGCGGCGCGTCCACGCAGCCGCTGTGGCATCCGGTGCAGCCGGGCAACGACCACTACCCCTTCTTCATCCATTACCTGGGGGATCTCTACGCGATCGACGCGGATGGCCTCCCGAAGAAGCTGTCCGCCGCGGACCGCCTCATCGGCTCGGACCGGGAGCGCAACCGCTTCCTCATCCGCCTCGACGGCAACGTCGAGATGATCGACGTGTGGGGCAACCGCAAGTCGCTGTTCGCGGTGCGGCAGGGCTCCGCGTACGAGGGGTGGATCACGCCCGCGGGACAGGCCTACATCGTCGAGTACGTCTACGGCCATCGCTTCCTGTATCACTACCGCAACCGCAACCTGTACTTCGTCGCCGGACCGTACGACACGCCGCCGCCGGTCCTCGCTCCACCGGCGACGGGGCGTGAAGATCTGCGCTTCTTCGCCGTGCCGACGCACGACTACAACGGCGCGTGGATGATCCAGCGGCAGGAGGGGCGTCCGACGACGCTCCTGCGCCACATCGGGGGAGAGGATCTCGAAGTGATGTGGAGCGATCCCACGGGACGCGAGGTCGAGGCGCTCATCCCGGGCCGTTCGGGCGAGACGCTGCTCGTGCAGGTGCACATCCCGCGCGTCGAGCAGGAGGACGTCTTTGCCGATCCCGCGCTCGCGGTGTGGCGTGTCGGTACACCGATGCCGGAGGAGTACGACGAGCTGTACGTGCACGAGGAAGCGAACAAGGGCTTCCTCCACGTCGACGTGGACCGCATGACGGAAGGCGAGATGTTCGTCTTCAACTCCGGACTGACGTTCGACGACAGGCCGGCAGAAGGGCCGATCTCCGCACCGATCGAGTCGGGCGCGGACATCTTTCAGGAGTGGGGCGTCGTGCGTGCATCGCTCCGGCAGCGGCTCGTGCTGCCGGGTGTGACGCGCACCGCCGGCGCGAACGGCTCGCAGTGGTCGACGGACATCACGATTTACAACCCGCTCGACGTGCCGCAGCAGGTCGAGGTGCGCTACATCGGCTCGAACCTCGAGCAGTCGGCCGCCCGCGTCGCGCGTCTCACGCGCACGGTCACGATCGCGCCGCGCGGGCTGCATTTCATCCCCGACGTACTCAACTCGCTGTTCCTCGTCGCCGGGAGCGGCGGCTCGCTGCTCTTCACGCCCGAGGTGGGCGTCAGTGTGTTCGGACGGACCTACTCGCGGAGCGTGGGAGGCGGCACATACGGCTACGGACTGCACGCCATCGACTTTTTCAACGCGGCCGGACCCCGCTTCCCGCTCACCTTCTCCGGCGCCTTTCCGGGTGGCAACTTCCGCACGAACGTGATGCTCACCGACACGTCGGGACGCGGCACCGCTGCCACGATCGGCAGCGAAGGTCTGGCGACGCTCGCCAGCGGCGTGACGCAGTGGTCCTCATCGCGTACCGCATCCGGAGCGCTGGAGCTGAAGCCGACGCGCGGCATGCTCATCCCGACCGTCGTGGCCATCGACAACGTCACGAACGACGCGACGTACTTTCCGCCGGACAGCGTCGCGGCGGTGGAGCGCATGATCCCGCTCGTGATGAGCACCGAGCAGTGGCAGACTGATTTCTACCTGCACAACCCGTCGCCGTATCACCGCGGCATGCGGCTGCGCGCCGTGCCGTGGGACGGCTCACCCGCGGTGACGCGACCGTTCTTCCTCTCCGCGGGGCAGTCGCACATGATGCGCGACGTGCTGAAGACGACGTTCGGCCTCACCGGCCGGGCAACGCTGTACTACGTCGCCGACGACGCGACGATGGGCGAAGGCATCCGCGCCACCTCGCGCCTCTATGCGACCGATGCCAACGGCGGGACGTACGGCACACTCGCGCCGCCGCTGAACAGCTTCCAGATCGCGCGGCCGGGCGACACGCTGTCCATCACCGGCATCTCGGGCGGCAACGCGTACCAGACGAACCTCTCGCTCGTGACGTTGTCGGGATCGGCGCTCGTGGAAGTGCGCATCGTCGGCGAGCATGGCGAGGAGCTCGCGAAATTTCAGGAGCGGGTGAACCGCGCGAGCACGTTCGAAGACCTCTTCGCGCGGCAGGGTCTCACGCCGCCTCGCGCGGCTCGCGTCGAAGTGGAGCTCTTGGCCGGAAGTCAGCTCGGCACGTTCGCCACGCTCGTGGATCGCACCACCGGCGATCCGACGTATCTGCCGGCGAACCTAAGCGCCAAGTGAGGCAATGGCCGACGCGGTGGCCGGACCCGGCTGCCGCGTCAACTGCACCGCGATGTCGTCGAGCGGTACCGGGTAGCTGAAGTAGAAGCCCTGCACTTCGCGGCAGCCGTTCTCGCGAAGGAAGTCGAGCTGCTCGCGCGTCTCCACGCCTTCCGCGACGACGCGCAGCCCGAGGCCGTTCGCGAGCTGAATCACCGAGCTGACGATGGCCGCGTCTTCGAACTTGTCCGGCAGGTCGAACACGAAACCCTTGTCGATCTTGAGCGCGTCGATCGGAAAGCGCTTGAGGTAACTGAGCGAGGAGTGGCCGGTGCCGAAATCGTCGATGGCGATCGTGACGCCCTGGCGGCGGAACTGCGCGAGCGTCGTCATCGTCAGCTCGACGTCTTCCATGGCCACGCTTTCCGTGATCTCCAGCTCGAGCGTGCGCGGATCGATGCCCGCCTCCGCGATCGCATTCTCGACGGTGGACAGCAGCGAGACGTCGCGGAACTGGCGCGCGGAGAGATTCACCGACACGCGTAAATTCGGATATCCGGCATCATGGAATCGCTTCGCCGCGCGGCAGGCCTGCGCGATCACCCAGTCGCCGATCGGCAGGATCAGGCCACGCTCTTCGGCCACGCCGATGAAATGCTCCGGCGCGATGATGCCGCGCGTCGGATGATTCCAGCGCAGCAGCGCCTCCATCCCCACGATGGCCATCGTGTCGGTTTCGAGCTGCGGCTGATAGAGCAGCTCGAACTCGCCGAGCTCCAGCGCGCGATGCAGACCGCTCTCGAGCGTCATGCGCTCCGCGGTCGTGCGGCTCAGCTCCGGCGTCGCGAGCTGATACGTGTTGCGGCCGGCGGATTTCGCGCGATACATCGCCGTGTCCGCGTTCTTGAGCAACGTCTCCGCGTCCTCGCCGTCGTCGGGAAAGAGCGTGATGCCGATGCTCGTCGTGACGTAGAGGCGATGCCCCTGCACCTCGAACGGCTCGGCCACGGTGCGCAGCACTTTCTGCGCGACGCTCGACGCGCCTTCGCGCCGCGCGAGCTCCTGCAGCACGATCGTGAACTCGTCTCCGCCGACACGCGCCACAGTGTCGCCCTCGCGCGCGACCGCTTTGAGCCGCGCGGAAACTTCGCGCAGCAGCTCGTCGCCGACCGAGTGTCCGAGGGAGTCGTTGATGGTCTTGAAGTGATCGAGGTCGAGGAAGAGCACGGCCACGACCGAGTTGCGGCGCTGCGCGAGCGCGAGTGCGAGCGAGAGATGCTCCTGGAAGAGACGGCGGTTCGCGAGCCCGGTCAGCGCGTCGTGGTACGCCTGATACTCGATCTGCTGCTCGGCCGCCTTGCGCTCGGTGACGTCGCGAATGAGGCCGATCACGCCGACGGTGCGGCCGTCCTCGTCGACGTGCGGACGATAGACCGCGGAGACCCAGCCGCTGCGCGACGTCGAAGGGACGTAATAGTGCACGTCGGGCGAAGCGACCGTCTCGCCGCGAAGCGCGCGCCGCAGCATCTCGTCGACCTGCTGCTCGGCGAGGTGCGGGAAGAGCTCGAGCGCGGGCTTGCCGACGACGTCCGCCGCGGGAAGGCCGGTCAGCTCTTCCATGAAGCGATTCCAGAGGAGATAGCGCAGCTCCGGGCCGTAGACGACGATCCCTTCACCGGCGTTGTCGATGATCTCGCCGGCGAAGCGGTTCGCGCCGCGCAGCTCCCGGTGCGTGCGCATCGCGGAGAGCTGCCGCGCGACCACGGACGCAGCTATCGCCACGACTGCTACACCGATGAGGAGCTGCAGGACCATGCTGCGCGCAGTCTGGGGAAGCTCCGCGGGCGGCGCAAGGAAAAAGTTTGTGTCACGATTCGGCCGTGAGCTACTGCGACATCGCACCAGGACATCCATTTCACGGGCCGTATCACGACACCGAATACGGCTTCCCCGTCCGCGACGACGATCGTCTTTTCGAGCGCCTCGTGCTGGAGATCAATCAGGCCGGCCTGTCGTGGCTCACGATCCTCAAGAAGCGCGACGCATTCGTCGACGCGTTCGCCGGATTTTCGGTCGAGAAGGTCGCGCGTTTCGACGCGCGCAAACGGACGCGCCTCCTGTCGAACGAAGAAATCATCCGCAACGCGATGAAAGTCGACGCGGCGATCGAGAACGCGAAGCGCATCCTCGCGCTGCGCAAGACGCACGGCTCGTTCGCGGAGTGGCTCGACGCGCATCACCCGCGCGAGAAGAGCGAGTGGGTGAAGCTGTTCAAGAAGACGTTCGTCTTCACCGGCGGCGAGATCACCGGGTCATTCCTCCTGTCGACGGGCTACCTGCCCGGCGCGCACGAGGAATGGTGCCCGGTGAATGCGCGGATTCACGCGACGCGGAACGCCGGCATCGCCGCCGGCTGAGCCGTCATTGCGGGAAAGGGAGCGTGAGCGAGACGTCCGCCGCTTTGCCCGCGGCCACGGTGGTCTGCACGCTGCTCTTGATCACCTGATCGCCGTACAGCGTGCGCGCTCCGATCTCGTGCGTGCCGGTGCGCGCCTTGAGGATGCTCAGCTTCGCCGTGGCCGGATCGACGGGCGCACCGTCGATGAAGAGGTACACCGGATTTTTGGCCTGTTCGAAGTTGGCCACGGTCACGTTGACCTCGCCCGTCGTCGCCGTCTCTTCGGCCGTTTTCGCCGATTGCGGCTGCGCGCTCTTCTCGGTCGCTTTCTGCAGCATCGCGAGCTGGTTCTGGAACTCGACCATCCACGCCTGCGTCTCGCCGTCGACGACCGCGCTGACGTCGGTGGTGAAGACGCGCAGCTTGTCCACCAGCGCGATCAATCTGGAAGGATCCTTCTGCGCTTCGGCGTCGAGATCGTATTGCGCGCAGGCGATGACCCACTCCATGTGGAAGCGATCGAGCATGCCGTCGAGCTGCAGATGCGTCTTCGCGTAACGCATCCAGGCCGAGGAGAAGCCGCCGAAGCGATCGCCGAGGACGGCGGCGCCGGCAACGGCGAGCAGGACGTAACCGATGTCATTCAGCGAAATGCTCGGCGGCACCGCGACCGCCCCCTCGAGCACAGGGCAAAGACCACCGAGGATCGTGCCGACGATGGCAAGCCGGCGAAGGATGCGCGACATCAGCGCGGGATGCTTCTTCTTCCGCACATACCACTGCGCGAGGTCCTCGACCTTCTTCTGTACGGCCGTGTACAGCTCGTTGACCTGATCTCGCAGCTTGGACGAGTCCCAGGTGATGGGGGCATGCACCGTCGGTACGACGTTCGCGCTCATGGGGCCTCCGGGGTTGTTGGGGTGTGGGCGGATTGTAACGCCCTTGCGGCAAACGCGGAGCAGGGATGAGGGATAAAGGATGGCCCTCGCGAAGAGGCTCATCTCTCATCTCTCATCCCTCATCTCTCATCTCTCATCTCTCATCTCTCATCCCTCATCTCTCATCCCTCATCCCCCTCTCGTCCCTCCCCCATGCTCTCCCCATACATGCAATGAAAATGGTGCACCCCATTCTCCCGCTGCGGCGAGAACCTGCCGGTGTCGTATGTCGTCGACCGGAGGCCGCGCTGGACGGCTTCGCAGATGTCGATGTCTTCGATCTGGATCTCGTCGCTGAAAGCCACGGTTTCGCCGAGCTCCCGCTGCATCGCCTCGGGGTCCCTGAAATACCAGTCGAAGATCGTGGCGGTGCGGTGGGGGCCGATGGGGAGGATGAGGTTCGTGGAGAAGTTGTTGGGATAGACGTTCAGCATCAGGTTCGGATAGATCCAGAAGTAGCGGACCTGATCGTCGCCTTCGCTGGTGCGGATGCGCTCGGGGCGGCGCGTGGGCGCGAACTGGATCGAGTAGCGGCGCTTCGTTTCCGTGCGGTAATTCGGGTAGTCCAACTCGCGGAACAGCCCCGGGTGCACGATGGGGATGTGGTAGCCCTCGAGATAGTTGTCGACATAGACCTTCCAGTTGCAGTCGAGCTCCCACACCTTCCGTTGCGCGAGACGAAAGCCGGCGTAGTCGTGGCGGGGCATGTCGGTGAGCAGCTCGCCGAGGTACTCGGCGAGGGATTCGGCTTCGCGGTCGAGATTCACGAAGACGAGCTCATTCCACTCCACGGCCTGATACGGCGGCAGGACGCACGACGCGCGATCGAAATGCGCCACGCCCTCGAACTCCGGCGTGGTGCGGAGACGCCCGTCGAGCGAGTACGTCCAGCCGTGATAGCCGCACTGCAGGACGGGACGCTTCCCCTCCCCTTTCGCGATGGGACCGGCGCGGTGACGGCAGACGTTCGACATCGCGCGCAGCACGCCGTCGCCGCCGCGCACGACGAGCACCGGCTCGTCCGCAATCGTGGCGGTGAAGTACTGCCCCGCCTCGCGCACCTGCTCGGAGCGGCCGGCGAGCTGCCACGTCTTCCCGAAGACGTTGCGGTTCTCCCGTTCGACCACGTCGGCGTCGCAGTAGAAGCGCGCGGGAAGCGTGGATGCGTGTTCGAGTCGCGGGTCGATCATCGTTTGCGGACGACAAGGTAGATCGGAATGCTGAGCAGCAGTAATCCCATCGCCCACGCCGTGCTGTTCGGGTCGCTCGCGGCGGCACCGACGAGAAAAGCGACCGAAGCGAGGAGGGCGATGCCGGTGGTGACCGGATGTCCCCATGCGCGATACGGGCGTTCCGCATTCGGCTCGCGCGCACGCAGCACGAAGAGCGTGAGGAACGAGAGTGTGTAGTTCGCGACGAAGAAAAACGCGAGCTTCGCGACCACGGTCTCGAACTTGCCCGTGACGATGAACGCGGCCGCGAGGAGGCTGCTGATGAGGAGCGCGATGTCCGGCGTGCCGCCGCGATTCACTTCGCGTGCACCGCGCCAGAACAGACCGTCCCTGGCCATCGCGAAGAGCACGCGCGGCGCCATGAGCACGTTGGAGCTGACGGCGCTCAGCAGCACGAGCACCACCAGTCCGCGCAGGATGTTGTGTCCGCCCGCTCCGAAGAGTCGCTCGACCACCACGCCCCCGGCGAACTTGCTGCCCGCAATCGTCGGCAGCGAGACGACGGCGAGGAACGCGACGTTGATCAGCACGTACAGCACCGCGATCGTGGCGACCGAAGTGAGCATCGCCCGCGGGATGCTTCTCCCGTAGTCCTTCACCTCTTCCGAAAAGTAGATGACCGCGGACCAGCCGTCGTACGTGTAGATCACCGACTGCAGCGCGAGGATGAAGGCGACCAGCAGCGAGCCTTCGAGGTCGGTGGTGACGGCGGTCGGCGCATGCGGCGCGCGCGCGCCGAGCCAGAAGCAGACGATGATGAAGATCAGCAGCGCGAGACCTTTGATCACGCTGGTGACGTTCTGCACGGCTCCGCCGGCTCGCACGCCGAGCCACTGGATGGTCGTGAAGAGCGCCACCACCAGCAGCGCCACGACATGCGGCGCGCGCATCTCGGGAAAAAGGCCGACGGTGTACTCGCCGACGACCAGCGCGACGGCGGCGGTCGTGCCGCAGGTGGAGATCCAGTCGCTCCAGCCGACGACGAACCCTGCATAGCTGCCGAGACCGTGCCGGACGAAGACGTACTGGCCGCCGCTGCGCGGGACGAGCGTGCCTAATTCGGAGAGCGCGTTGGCGCCGAGGAGGGCGTAGAGACCGCCGACGAGCCAGACCAGGAGAAAGGGCCAGAACGTCTGCAGGTGTCCGGCGATGACGCCCGGGGTGCGGAGGATGCCGGCGCCGACGGCGTTCCCGATCGTGACGGCCAATCCGAAGCCGACGCCGAGGACGGCGAGCAGTTGTCCGCGGGACGCGGTGGTCGGTTGTGCGGAGACCGGCATGCGGCGCCGTAGTTTAACGGGATTGAGGATGGAGAACGGAGGATTGAGGATTCGCGCAAAGCGTCATCCTCCATCCTGCATCCTCGATCCCCAATCCCGCCGCGCCAGCGGCGCTCCCTACTCGTCTTTGATGGTCACGGGGCCGTTGACCGTCGACAGGCGCACGTTCTCCGGTCCGTTGCCCAGCTCGATGCGGCGGGGCTGGTCGTGCCAGTCGCGCACGTCGCGCTCGGCGCGGAAGCGCTCGCAGCCCTCGGCGCGGCAGGCCACCGGACCGCGGCCGTTCGTCTCGACGACGACGCCCGAGTTGTAGCCGCGCGGGAGGGTGAGGCTCAGCGGGCCGTTCCGCGTCGACGCGTCGAGCGTGCCGCCGACCCACGAATTGCCTTCGAGACCGACCGAAAGCGGGCCGTTCGAGGCCGACACTTTCAGATTGCCGGAGCCGCCCTGGACGCTGAGCGGACCGTTGGTGGTCGTCGCGTCGACGTCGCCGGAGACGTTGCGCAGCGAGAGCGGTCCGTTCGAAGTACGCGCGACGACGGTGCCGTCGACGTCCTTGATCGACAGCGGACCGTTGGTCGCGGAGACGTCGATGTGCGCGCCGCGCGGCGCCTTGATGTTGTAGATCACGAGCCAGCGGCTCCCGTCCGGACCGTCGGCGCGCAGCTCGCCGCCGTCGACGGAGACGCGGATCGCCGCGAGGTCGGCCTGACGTGCCGCGGCCTTGCAGACTTCGATCGTGTAACCGCGGCCGTTGCCGCCGGTGACGGAGATCGGCGCGTGGGAGACCGAGGCCTTGAGCGAGCGCAGCGCGCCGGCGTCGATGACTTGTTTTTCGACGAACGCCTTTTCGCCGTCCCAGTGGAAGTTGCTCGAGCTGCAGTCATCGCCGCGGCGCGTCATGTGGAAGTCGTGTGCGAAGGCAGCGGTGGCGGTGAGAGTCAGGATGAGGCTCAGGGCGAGTCGGCGCATGTTCGGTGTTCCCCTTTCGTACGACGTGATAGACGCCACATCCGCCCCGAGGTTAGACGCCGTAGAATGCGGGCAGCAATCCGTAACAAGTCGAGGAGACATCCATGGTCCGCACCCTGATCGCCGCCCTGCTGTTCACCGTCACCACCGCCGCGTCCGCATCGAGCTGGTACGACCAGTACGAAAAGGGCGTGCGTCTGATCGAGCAGGGGCAGGCCGAGGCGGCGAAGGATCCGCTGCTGGCGGCGCTGGCGGCGCGCGGCGAAGAGGGCGTGCAGCTTCCGACGCGCGCGCATCAATACATGGATTACCTCCCGCACCTCTACCTCGCCATCGCCCATCAGATGACGGGCGACGTCGATCGCGCCCGCAAGGAGCTCGCGCTGGCGGAGACGTCGGGCATGGCGGCGAAAAGTGAAGTCGGGCGTCCGCTGCTCGTCGCGTATCAACTGCTGCTGCGCGGCGACGCCACCGGCAAGCTCCCGCGTTACGCCGTCTTCGAGCCGAAAGCCTCGGTGCTCACGGACGAAGAGTTCAACCTGCTCCGCAACGACGTGCTGGCGAAATGCGACCTGCCCGTCGACACGAAACTGAGCGCCGCGCCGTGGTACGCGAATTACGAGCTCGGCCTCGCGCTGGAGCGCAAAGGCGACTACTCGCGCGCGCTGACGCACTTCATCGACGCCGTGGCCCAGCGCCCGAACCCGCAGAAACAGGCGCGCATGTACGGCATGTGGCTCATCGACTACTACCCGTACTTTCACATCGCGCGCTCACACGTGCGCCTCGAGAACTGGCAGTGCGCCAAGAACGCGCTCGACATCTCGCAGCGGCTGGCGGAGATCCCGTCGTCCGCGCCGGAGATCAGTGAGTTGATGTCGTTGCAGCGGCAGACGGAACAGAGGCTCGGGGCGAACCAGTCAGTCGCGCAGTAGCGCGGCGAGGCGTGGTCACCGGGCTACCGGGATGTGTCGCCTGAACCATCACTCCCCAATGCACGAAGCCGGAGAGCTTCGCGTCAGCCGCCCAGATACGCCTTCTTGATCCGATCGCTCGCCAGCAGCGCTTTCGTATTGTCGGAGACGGTAATTCTGCCCGTCTCCATGACGTAGCCGCGGTGGGCGGTCACGAGGGCCATGTGGGCGTTCTGTTCGACGAGGAGGATGGTCGTGCCTTCGGCGTTGATCTCGCGAATGACGCGAAAGATGGTCTGGACCATCTGTGGGGCCAGTCCCAGCGACGGCTCGTCGAGAAGGAGCACGGTCGGCTTGGCCATGAGCGCGCGCGAGATGGCGAGCATCTGCTGTTCGCCGCCGGAGAGCGTCCCCGCGTTCTGTTTGATGCGCTCCTTGAGCACGGGGAAGAGCGTGTAGACGCGCTGGAACTCGGACGCCTGGATCTTGTCCTTGCGCAGGTAGCCGCCCAGCTCGAGGTTGTCGTGCACCGTGAGGTTTGCGAAGATCCCGCGCCCCTCGGGCACGTGCGAGATGCCGCGGCCGGTGATCACGTGCGGCTTGACGCCGGTGATGTCCGTGCCGTTGAAGAACACCTGCCCTTTTTTCGGCCTGAGCAGTCCGGAGATCGTGCGCAGCGTCGTCGTCTTGCCCGCCCCGTTCGCGCCGATGAGCGTGACGATCTCCCCTTTGTGCACTTCGAGGTCGATCCCGTGCAGCGCGGCGATCGCGCCGTAGCCGACTTCGAGTCCCTGGATCGAGAGAATCGGCGTGGCGGTCATGCGTCGAGCGCCTCCGCCGGCTCGCCGAGATAGGCCTCGATGACTTTCTCATCGGAGCGGATCTGTTCGGGTGTGCCCATCGCGATGGTTTTGCCGAAGTTCAGCACGACGATGCGCTCGCAGATGCCCATCACCAGCTCCATGTTGTGCTCGATGAGGAGAATGGCGATGTCGAAGCGCTTGCGGATGTCCGCGATCGTCTCCATGAGCGCACGCGTCTCGCTGTCGTTGAGCCCCGCGGCCGGCTCGTCGAGGAGGAGCAGCTTCGGTTTCGCCGCGAGTGCGCGGGCGATCTCGAGGCGGCGCTGATCGCCGTACGGAAGGTTCTTCGCGTCGTCGTGCGCGCGGTGCTCGAGACCAAAGATCTTCAGCAGCCGCATCGCCTCGACTTCGGCCGTGGCCTCCGCGTCGTGAAAGCGGTTCGTGTGCAGGACCGCCGAGGTGCCGGAGTATTTGTAGTGGATGTGGCCGCCGATCTTGACGTTGTCGAGAACGGTGAGGTCTTTGAAGAGGCGGATGTTCTGGAACGTGCGCGCGACGCCGAGACTGGTGATCTGGTACGGCTTCATCTGCCGCGTCGAAACACCGCCGATCACGATCTCCCCCTCGGTCGGCTTGTACACGCCGGTGAGCATGTTGAAGATCGTCGTTTTGCCGGCGCCGTTCGGACCGATGAGACCGAGGAGCTCGTGCGGACGGATCTCGACGTTGAAGTCCGACACGGCGGTGAGGCCGCCGAAGCGGATCGTCACGTTCTTCGCGTGCAGAAGAATGTCGTCGGCCATGGTCTAAGTGACCGGGGGAGCGGCGTCGCGATCGAGCTTGTCGTCGGCATTGCCGCTGTCCCGCGGATCTTTCGGAATCGAGTCTTTGCGCCGCGCCAGGATGTCCCACAGCTCGCGGCGGCCGAACAGCCCCTGCGGACGCGTGAGCATGAGGCCGATCAGCATGAGCGAGTAGATGACCATGCGCGGATCGCGCCGGAGAATCTCCGGTGCGTTCGCCGGCACGAGCTCTTTGACGTAGCGCAGCCCTTCGGGAAGGAAGGTCAGGAGGATGGCCGCCAGGATGGAGCCGGTAATCGAGCCGAGTCCGCCGAGGACGACCATGGCCACGACTTCGAACGAGCGGATGAACGTGAACATCGTCGGGTTGAGGTACGCCGGCGTGTAGTGCGCGTACAGCGCGCCCGCGACACCCGCGAGGCACGAGCCGATGATGAACGCCTTCACCTTGTATCGCGTCGTATCGACGCCCATCGCCTCCGCCGCGATCTGGTCTTCACGCACGGCGAGGAACGCGCGTCCGACCGAGGACATGACCAGACGATGCGAAATGAGGATCGTCAGACCGCAGAAGAAGAAAACCCAGAAGAAGTTGCTCCAGGGGGGGATGCCGGTCAGGCCGCGCGCGGCGCCGATCACTTCGATGTTGAGAATGAGCACGCGGATGATCTCGCCGAAGCCGAGGGTGACGATGGCGAGATAGTCACCGCGCAATCGCAGCGACGGGAGTCCGACGATGTAACCCGCGATCGCGGACGTGAGTGCGCCCGCCATGATCGCCACGAGCAGCAGGATGTTCTGCCACAGGACCTGTTGCGCGCTCCCCTCCGTCATCTTCGCGACGTAGGGACCGAAGTGGTAGACGGTGAGATACGCCGCCGTATACGCGCCGACGGCCATGAAGCCCGCGTGCCCGAGGGAGAACTGCCCCGCGTGCCCGTTGATGATGTTGAGCGACACGGCCAGCGTGATGTTGATCCCCATGATCACGAGGATGCGGTTGTAGTACCGCATCGCCGGCCAGTAGAGCGTTGCGTACTCGAGCGCAATCCACACGCCGTACACCACGCCGATGAAGAGGACGAGGTAGATGAGGTCGCGGAGCCACCATTTTTTAGGCATCCCTACCCCCCACCCGATTGAGGATTGAGGATGGAGGATCGAGGAGCACGACGCCCCCATCCTCAATGCTCAATCCCCAATCCTCAATCCGCTTCATCATCACACTTTCTCCGGCTGGTACTTCCCGAACAATCCGCTCGGCCGGAACAGCAGGATCACGATGAGGATCACGAACGCGATGGCGTCGCGGTAGTTGGAGAATTGGGAGCCGCCGACGAAGGATTCGACGATGCCGATGATGAGGCCGCCGACCACCGCGCCGGGGACGTTGCCGATGCCGCCGAGCACTGCCGCGACGAAAGCTTTGAGGCCGGGCATGATGCCCATCAGCGGGTCGATCTTCGGGTACGACAATCCGTAGAGAATCCCGGCGACGGCGGCGAGCATCGAGCCGATGACGAACGTCGTGGAGATCACGCGATCGGTGGGGATGCCCATCAGCGACGCGGTCTCGAAGTTGTACGAGACGGCGCGCATGGCCCGGCCGAACTTCGTCCCGTAGACGATGTACTGCAGCAGCGCCATGAACACGATGGCCACGCCGAGGACGATGAGCTGGTAGTTCGTGGTGACGACGCCGCCGAGGTTGATGACGTGCTTCTCGACGAGCGTCGGGAAGAACTTCGGATCGGGTCCGAAGAAGAACTGCCCGCCGTACTCGAGGAAGAACGAGACGCCGATGGCGGTGATCAGCGACGCGATACGCGGCGCGTTGCGCAGCGGGCGGTACGCGATGCGCTCATTGAGATAGCCGAGAAACCCGCAGATCAGCATCGCCAGGAGCATGACGATGGCCGCATAGGCCAGCGAGTGCTCCCCCGGATTGTTCTGCGCGAGCTTGCGGCCGGCGTAGTAGCCGACGAACGAGCCGATCATGAAGATGTCGCCGTGGGCGAAGTTGATCAGCTTCAGGATGCCGTACACCATGGTGTACCCAAGCGCGATGAGCGCGTAGATGGAGCCGGCGGCAATCCCGTTCAGCAGGTTCTGGAGAAGAGTCTGCATTCAGAGGCAAAAAAAGGTCCGGCGAAAACTACTCGCCGGACCGTGAGATGTAAAGCGGTTTTTGTGACGGTGCCGGGGACTACTGCGTGCGGGCCGTGCCGGTGTTCGGCGCCGTACCCGTCGCGCTCGTGTCGGTCGAGGTGGTCGTGCCCGCGTTGGTCGCGCTCGTGTCCGTCGCGGCCGGCGCGCTGCCGGCGCTCGGGTCGACGACGTCCTTGAGCACCGTGTTGCCGTTGCGGATCTCGAGGACGACCAGCTTCTTGCCGATCGGATTGCGGTCCGGGCCGAGGGTCACGCTGCCGGTGACACCGCTGAAGTTCTGCGTCTGCGCGATGGCGTCGCGGAGCTTCGGACCATCGGTCGTGCCGGCGCGCTTGATGGCGTCGGCGAGGACGCGCGTGGAATCGTAGCCGAGCGCGGCCAGGGAGTCCGGCTTCGCGCCGAAACGCTCCTCGTACTTTTGCACGAACTCGCGCACGGCCGGGGCCGGATCGTCGACGTGGTAGTGGTTCGAATAGAAGCAGCCCTCGAGGGCCTTGCCGCCGATCTCGATCAGCTTCGGCGACTCCCAGCCGTCGCCGCCCGCGAGCGGCTGCTGCATGCCGAGGTCGCGGGCCTGGATGGCGATCTGCCCGATGTCGTTGTAGTAGCCGGGGACGAAGATCACGTCCGGGTTGCCGGCCTTGATGGCGGTGAGCTGCGAGCGGAAGTCGCTGTCGCCCTGCGCGTAGCTCTGCTTACCGACGATCTGTCCGCCGTTCGCGGTGAACGTGCGCTCGAAGAACGACGCGAGGCCGGTCGAGTAGTCGCTCTTGACGTCGATGAGGATCGCGGCCTTCTTCATCCCGACCTTTTTGGTCAGGTAGTTCGCCATGGCCTCGCCCTGATACGGGTCGATGAAACACATGCGGAAGATGTAGTCGCCGACTTCGGTCACGCGCGGGTTCGTCGACGACGGCGTGATCATCGGGACCTTGTTGGACTGGCAGATCGGCGCGGCGGCGAGCGAGTTGGACGAAGCCACTTCGCCGAGCACGGCCACGACGTTGTTCTGCGAGATCAGCTTCGTGACGGCGTTCGCGGCTTCCTCCGCCTTCGACTGATCGTCTTCCGTGATGACGCGGATCTTGCGGCCGTTGACGCCGCCGCCCGCGTTGATCTCGTCGACGGCCAGCATGATGCCGTTGTGCGTGGAGACGCCGAACGTCGCCTGGCCGCCCGTCATCGAGCCGTATTCGCCGACGACGATCTCGCCGCCTTCTCCGCCCGCGGCGGCCGCGCCGGTCTCGCCCGTCTTCGGCGGACAGCCGATCAACAACAGCGACAGGAGCGCCGTACTAAGAACCAACCATGTCTTCTTCATGGATTTCCCTTCAATCCGTTTTACTCGCGAATCTTTGAAGCGCCGATTCTATCAACTACCCTCCATCCGGCAGCCTCATGAAATCAACACTCTTTTCGCTCGTGCTCTCTCTATGTTTCGCGACTGTTGCAAATGCCGCGCTCGTAGCGCGGCCGGAGGTGGCGGTCACGGCATCGACACCCGACGTCGCCCCGTTCGATCAGGCCAGCGCCCGCCTCGCGTCGGACGGCGATTCGTTCCTGGCGGTGTGGGCGGACCGCGATCTGCAGGGCTCCGGCGACATCCACGGCGCGCGCCTGCGTGCCGACGGATCGCGCGTCGACGCGTCGCCGCTCGTCATCGCGGCCTCCGATGGCGACGACAATCGCCCCGAGCTCACCTTCGGCGCGGGGCGCTATCTCGTGGTCTGGTCGACCCCCACTTCGGTGCTCGCCCGATTCGTGGGGCCCGACGCTTCGCTGTCCGAACCGATCGTGATCGCGAGCGACGGCGACGCGCTGACGCGGCCGCATGTGGCGTTCAACGGACGCGTGTTTCTCGTGGTGTGGGAAGGTCCCGGACTCGAGTACCGCGGCGCCGTCGTCGACACGAGTGGACGTGTGACGCCGCCGTTTCCCGTGGCGACGGCGGAGTTGACGTGGCCGGAGGTCGCGCTGGCGACCGTCGGCGAGACGTTCTACTTCGTCAGTGCGCGGATCCAGGTCGAAGGCACGCCGGGGCCGAACGGCTTCCCTGCTGCCGTCGGCGTGACGCCGATCGACGCGAACGGCGTGGCCGGAACGCGCGTCGAGCTCGCGCCGGCGACGACGCCGGTGTTCGACCTGGTGGCGGCGCAGTCGACCGATGAGTTCATGGTGGCGTGGACGACCTCGCGCGGCATCGGCGGCGCGCAGGTGCGCTACGCGCGCTTCACCGCTGCCGGCGCGCAGCCGGTGGAGTCGTTCGGCACGGACCTGCAGTTTCTGCAGGACGTCGTCGCGGATGGAGCGGGGTATCTGCTCATTTACGGAGACGACAATCAGAAGCACGTCCGGCGGGCCGGCAGCAGTTCGTCCGCGCCTTTGCCCGCGCCGCCGATGTCGGCGGCGCTCGACGGGGCCGGAAAGCTGGTGCTCGTGCGCGCGTTCGGCAGAATCGGGTTCGAGTTCGGGCCGGCGGGCGGCGATCTGTACGTCGCGCGTACCGACGTCAGTCAATACACGCCGCTCGTCGTCGCGCCGCGGCATCAGGAGTCGCCGGACGTCGCGGCCGCGGGCGACCTGCGGCTGGCGGTGTGGTGCGAGTACGTGGGGATGGATCGCGCGCTGACGGTGATGGCGTCGCGCATCACCGGCGAGGACCGCGTGCTCGATCCGGCGGGACTCGATTTCGGCGTCGACGTGTATCACCCGACGAAGCCGCGCGTAGCGTCGAACGGCGCGGAGTGGTTCGCGGTGTGGGTCGACGCACGGACGATTTACGGCGCGCGCATCGAGCGCAACGGCACCGTGACGGCGCCGTTCACGATCGCGAGCGACGTGTTCGAGAACACGGATGTCGACGTGGCGTGGGATGGCTCGACGTACGTGGTCGTCTTCACGCGCGGGATGTTTCTGCGCGGACTGCGCACGACCGTGCGCGCGCTGCGTGTGAATCCCACGGGCCCGATCGCGGGATCGGAGGTCGCGCTGTCGAGTGAAGGGGCGAACGAGCAAGTGGCGGTCGCCGGCGGTGGCGATGGGTCCCTCATCGTCTTCCGGAGCAACACGTCGCTCGCGGCGGCGATGCTCTCCCGCGGCGGGACGGTCACGCCGGTGGTGACGGGCGTGACGCCGCTCGGGCGCATCCATCCATTCGTCGCCTGGAACGGTCTCACCTTCCTCGTCGCCTCGGCCACGAACGTCGCGTACGTGAACGCGAATGGTGTCGTCACGAATACGCCTTCGGGTGCGCCGTTCGTGATCCCGTTCGCGTCAGAGGGATGGGCGTGGGCGGCGTTTTCGAATGACCTCGTGCCGGTGCGCATCGCGCAGGCGACGGGGCTCGTACACGGAGATGGCGCGTCGATCACGTACGCGCGGAAGATCGGTCACGCGACGCGCGAGCTCGCGCGTGTGTTCGTGCGCAAGGTGGAAGAAGCGCAGTTGCGCAGGCGCGCGGTTCAGGGGACGCGGTAGACGTCGATCGAGCCGCCGATCGTCGTCACGTATCGCGCGTTCGAGGCTTTCAGGTACGTGTCGTAGTCGACGGCGGTCGTGAAGCTGAGCCGGTAAAAGTGCCGGCTCAGCGCGAACCACGAGCCTTTCGGCAGCGGAACGCGTTTGGCGACACTCCAGCGCACGGCGCGGTTGCCGAATTCGTGTTCGACGTTGCCGCCGCCGAAGTAGTGCACGTGGAGGAGGGGGATGTTCTGCTCGCGCGCCCACTGCTCGAGGCGGCCGAGGTCCTGCCCCCAGTCGAGATTCGAATCGATGAGCACGCGGTCGGCCTCGCGCATCGGCACGAACGGATTGAAGTAAGAGAGGTAGGACGGATAAGCGGCGATGCCGACCAGCGCATGGAGGGCGATCAGGATTGCCGCCGTTCGGCGCATCCACACATTCGCGTCGAACAGAGCTATGGCAATGGCGGCGTAGACGAACGGATAGATCGGCAGGATGTGGCGAATGCCGAGGTTGAGGCTGGAGAAGGAGGAGAGGAGGAGGAACAGAGCGGCAAACGCGGCACAGAGCAGGACTTCGAGGCGGCGCTTCCGGATTGCGGGGCCGAGCGCGAGAGCGAAGAGCGCGAGCACCGGAAGCGGCGTCTTCACGGCCAGCGCGACGAGGTAGTAGTGCGGCCAGCCGTCGCGGGAGAACTCTCCGAGGAGGAACTGCGGGAGGATGTGGCGCTCGGCGTAAAAACCGCGGACCGCGTTGATCTCGCTCCAGTACATGCGGAACGGATACGTGGGATCGAACGTGCGGCCGAGAAGCAGGTAGACGAGCATGAAGCTCGCGACGGCAATGACGATCGTGCGCCATCGGGCGCGAAAGAAGAGAAACGGCACGACGAGGATGCCGCTCACTTTCGAGGCGAGTGCGGCCGCGGTGCTCACACCTTTCGCGCGCACGAAGGCGACGGCGAGGAACGCGAACAGCGTCACGCCCATGTCCACGGTTGCGAGGCGGCCGTGCGCGAGCAGCGTCGGGCAGAAGCCGGTCAGTGCGAATGCGCCGAGGCCCGCGACGCTGTTGCCGGTCACGCGGCGGACGAAGAAGAAGACGGCGAAGCAGAGGCAGAGGAACAGCGCGACGACCGGGAGGCGTGCGAGCAGGAGCACGCGCGCGGGGTCGTGGCCGGAGCGATAGAGCAGCGTGTGCCCGGCCACCCACGGGCGATTCCCTTCCACCCGCGGCGCGCGATGACCGGCCATCGTCAGCGGCACGGCGATCAGCGATTCGATCAGCGGCGCCTGCGTCGCATAAAAATCGAGCCGGCCCTCCTGCAACTTGAGAAGGCCGGCTGCGATGTGCGCTGCTTCGTCGGCGGTGGCGGTGTCGTCCAGCATGCTCCCGACCGCGAGCGCCGCAACGACGATCGCCAGGAGAATGAGGACGACCCGCGCTACAGGTTCACCCACACCGATTTGGTCTGCGTGTATTTCTCGAGGGCGTCGCGCCCCTGATCGCGGCCGAAGCCGGATTCCTTGAAGCCGCCGAACGGCAGCGCCGGATCGTAGAGGTTGTACGTGTTCACCCAGACCGTGCCGGCTTTGAGCGCGCGCGCGATGCGGTGCGCTTTCGACACGTCCTTCGTCCACACGGCCGCCGCGAGGCCGTAAACCGTGGCGTTCCCCTTGGCGATCGCATCCTCGGCGTCCTTGAACTTGATCGTCGCCAGCACGGGTCCGAAGATCTCCTCGCGCGCGATGCGGTGCTCGGGCTGCACGTCGTCGAAGATCGTCGGCTTGAGGAAGTAGCCCTTGCCGGTGCCGATGTCCACGCGCTCGCCGCCGGTGAGCAGCTTCGCGCCCTCGCTCTTGCCCGCTTCGATGTACGAGAGCACGTTCTCCATCTGCTCTTTCGAGACGATGGCGCCGAGGCGCGTTTTGGGATGCAGCGGATCGGCGGCGACCATCTTCGCGGCTCGCTCGGTGACCTTCGCCATCAGCTCTTCGTGCGCGCCCTCTTCGACGAGGAGGCGCGAGCCCGCGGCGCACACTTCGCCTTTGCCGTAGAAGATCGCGTTGAGCGCGCCTTTCGCGGCGGCGTCGATGTCGGAGTCGGCGAAGACGATGTTCGGCGACTTCCCTCCCAGCTCGAGCGAGATCTTCTTGAGCGTCTTCGCCGCGCGGGCCATGAGGCCCTTGCCCACTTCCGTCGAGCCGGTGAAGGCGATGGCGTCCACGCCGGGATGGTCGACGATGGCGTTGCCGACCACGCTCCCGCGGCCGGGGACGACGTTGAGGACGCCGGCGGGAAGGCCGCACTCTTTCGCGTACTCGGCGAACTTCAGCAGCGAGAGCGACGTGTTCGACGCGGGCTTGATGACGACCGTGTTGCCGCACGCGAGCGCGGGCGCGATCTTCCACACCGCGAGCATGAGCGGAAAGTTCCACGGCGTGATCGCACCGACGACGCCGATCGGTTCGCGCAGCGTGTACGTGAACGCGTTGTCGGCGACGGGGATCGTGTCGCCCGTGACTTTGCCCGACCAGCCGGCAAAGTAGTAGAGGCACTCCGCGGCGGCCGGCGTGTCGACGTACTGCGACTCGAAGATCGGCTTGCCGTTGTCGAGCGTCTCGATGCGGCCGATCTCGTCCGCTTTCGCGGTGAGCATGTCGGCGATGCGCCACATCACCTTCGCGCGATCGCGCGGCTTCATCTTCTGCCACTCCGAGCCCGGCTCGAGCTGCGCGCGCGCGGCCTTCACCGCGGCGTCGACGTCCTCGACTCCGGCCGAGGCGACGTCGGCGATCTTGTCTTCGGTGGCGGGATTGATCGTGGCGAACGTCTCGCCCGAGCGGGCGTCGACGAAATCGCCGTTGATGAAAAGCTGGGAGGGAATGCTCATGCGGTGACGCTCTCCTCGACGTACGGCGTCACATCGAAGCCGCGCTCGTACATCGTGTGAATCTGTTCCATCTCGTCGTCATGGAGCGGCGCGTGCTCGGAAGCCGCCGCGAATTCGTCGAGCTGGTCGGTGTCGTAGATGTTGGGGAGTGCGCTGAGGATCGACGGGTGAGCGTAGAGCCAGAGTAGCGCGAGCTGGCCGACGGTCACGCCGCGTGCTTCGCACAGCGGTTTGAGACGCTCGACTTTCTGCACGCCTTCGACGAGCCACGCGCGCGGGCGATGCGAGCGGTGATCGTTCTCGTCAAACTTCGTGTCGATCGTGTACTTGCCCTCGAGCATGCCCGAGGAGTGGGTGACGCGAATCAGAAACTGCGGGCCGGGATCGGCTTTCCACGCGCGGAAGTCGGGCTCGAACGCGCTCGTCGGCTCGCACACGCGTTTGTTCGTTTCGCCGCGCATCGCGTTCTCGACGCCCGCGTACGACGGACCGCGTTCGGCAGCGAGGATGAACTCGCGGCCCGGGTCCTGCTCGAGGACGTTGTAGATCATCTGCGTGACCGGCGCGTGGCGCACGGCGGCGGAGTAGATGCCCTCGTCGCGCCAGCCGATCGCCGGTCCGAGGGACGGACCGTACGAGGAGATCTTCCCTTCGCTCCGGAGTGCTTCGAGCGTCTCCCAGTGCTCGTCGGTCATCAGCGTGACGACGCGCGGATTGTGCGGCTGGTAGATGGCGATGTGATCGACGCCGAGGCGCCTCAGCGACTGCTCGCAGGCAAAGCGGATGAACTTCGGCGACATGTCCTGCGGCAGCTCGCGCTGCCCGCGCGGACGCTCGGGGTTGTTGTAAAAGTCGTAGCCGAACTTCGTGCCGACGACGAGATCGGGATGCTCTTTGAGGATCGGCGCGAGCACCGTCTCGCCGCGCCCGTTCCCGTACGCGTCAGCCGTGTCGATGTAGTTGATCCCCTTCCCGATGGCCGCGCGAATGATGCGCTGCGCGTCCTCGTCGGTGTAGGTCCCCCACCAGCCGGTGGTGAAGGTCCAGGTGCCGAGGCCGAGCTCGGAGATTTGGATGTTGGTGTTGTGGAGGTTTCTGTAGTGCATGGTGTGATGTTGCTGGTTGCTGGTTGCTGGTTGCTGGTTGCTGTGGCACCGAGCCATGACTCCCAAGGAACCAGCAACAAGCAACCAGCAACTATCGTCCTTTGAATTCCGCTTTCCTCTTCTCGTTATACGCGCTCATTCCTTCGCGCGCATCGTCGCTCGTGAACAACTGCTGTTGCAGTTCGCGCTCGAGGGCCAGTGCGGATTCGAGCGGGACTTCCCATCCGGTCTGCACGGCGCGTTTGATGCGTCCGACGGCGCGTGACGCTTTGTGCGGCGGGCAGAAACTCCAGGCGTACTCCATCACGCGGTCCCACCACTGCTTGCCGTCGGCTTCCGCGGGCCAGACGTAATTCACGATCCCGAGCTCGAGCGCTTTTTCGTAGTCATGCAGGCCGCCTTCGATCATCAGCTCGATCGACTTCGTCTTGCCGACGAGGCGCGACAGCCGCTGCGTGCCACCCGTCCCCGGAAGGACGCCCAGCGCGACTTCCGGCAATCCCCACTTCCCACTCCCCTGCCGGGCGATGCGGATGTCCGCGGCCATGGCGATCTCGAGTCCGCCGCCGACGGCGTGGCCGTTCAGCGCCGCGATGACGAGCTTCGGCGTGTGCTCGAGGCGCAGCATGGTCTCGTTCGCGTGGACGCAGAAGTAGTACTTGAACTGCGGCGTGACCTCCTGGAGCATGCGGATGTTCGCGCCCGCGGAGAAGAACTTGTCGCCGGCGCCGCGGAGCACGATCACGTGCACCTCGTCGTCCATACGCGCGCGCAGGATGCAGTCATCCAGCTCGCGGTTCATTTCGTACGTGTAGGTGTTGGCGGGAGGGTCGTTGAGCTCGAAGATCGCAACGCCCTTTTCCACGCGGTAATCGATCAGTTTTCCGGCCATCGGTTCGCGATTCTATTGCCTCAGCGACCGTCGCCGAAGGAAATCCCCAGGCTCTGCGCGGCGGCGACCATCTGTCCGTTCGGATCGACGTTCTTGAGGCGTGACACGGCGTCTTTGATCGGGACGGAGATGATCTCGTCCGCGCGCACCGCCACCATCTCGCCGAACTTCTTCTGTGCCGCGAGGTCCGCCGCGGCCTTGCCGAAGCGGCTGGCGAGGATGCGGTCGAACGGAATCGGCGAGCCGCCGCGCTGGACGTGGCCGAGCACGGTGACGCGGATCTCGAGGTCGATCTGCGACTGGATGTCGGCCGCGACCTGGTAGGCGATGCCGCCGAGGCGGCGTGTGGCTTTGTCGAGGTAGGCCTCTTCGCCGCCCTGGCGTTTCGCTCCTTCGGCGACGACGACGATGTCGAACTTGGCGCCCTCCGCCTGGCGTTCCCGAATGCTCCGCACGATCTCCTCGGGGCGATACTCGATCTCGGGGATGAGGATGATGTCCGCACCGCCGGCGATGCCCGCGTACAGCGCGATCCATCCGGCGTTGCGTCCCATGACTTCGAGGATCATCACGCGGTCGTGGCTCTCGGCGGTGCTGTGCAGGCGATCGACGGCGTCGGTCGCGATGGCCACGGCGGTGTGGAAGCCGAAGGTGTAGTCGGTGGCGGCGAGGTCGTTGTCGATGGTCTTCGGCACCGCGACCATGGGGATACCGCGGTCGCACAGGCGCTGCGCGATCTTGAGCGTGCCGTCGCCGCCGATGGCGATGATGCCGTCGATGCCGAGCTCCCGCACATTGGCAATGACTTCCTCGGAGCGATCGATCGTCGTGCCGTCAGGTCCCGGATATTCGAACGGATTGCCGCGATTCGTCGTGCGCAGCAGCGTGCCGCCTTTGGGAAGGATGCCGCGAATGTGCTCGGTGGAGAGGGGAACGATGGACTTCGTGAGCAGCCCCTCGAACCCGAGCTGGATGCCGACCGTTTCGTGACCGTAATCATTGGCGAGCGTGCGCACGGCCGCGCGGATGACCGCGTTCAGGCCGGGACAGTCGCCGCCGCCGGTGAGGATGCCGATTTTCATGAAGGGAGCGTATCAGCTTCGGTGCTTCCCGCCGCCCGGGCCGCCAGCTTCCCGCCGCCCGGGCCGCCAGCTTCCGCCGCCCGGCCCGCCAGCTTCCCCCTCCCGTCCCCCAGCTTCCACGCGCCCACCCACCCAGCTTTCCCCCGCCCGCCACCCCGGCACGGCCACCCTTCTCGCCTGGGCCGTGGGCCAGCCTCCCCTCCGCCCGCCAGCCTCCCCCTCCCGCCCCCAGCCTCCACGCGCCCACCACCCAGCTTTCCCCCACCCGCGACCCGTCATGCCGCGTTTCTCGCCTGATGCGAGAGGCGGCCGGCAAAGGCTGGGAGGGGGGCTGGGCGGAAGCTGGGCGGGCGGGCGTGTGGAAGCTGGGGGGCGGGAGGGGGAAGCTGGGTGGGTGGGCGCGTGGAAGCTGGGTGGGTGGGCGCGTGGAAGCTGGCGGGCGCAGGGGGGAGGCTGGCGCGGCTGTTGCTCAACCCGTCATTGCGTTAACTAACTGGAGGAAAGCGCAAATGCATATTCTTGGATGGATTCTCTTCGGTCTCGTCGTAGGCGCGATCGCTAAATTCCTCATGCCGGGGCGCGACCCGGGCGGCTGGATCGTCACCATTCTCCTCGGCATCGCGGGCTCGTTCGTCGGCGGCTTCCTCGCCACGACCCTGCTCGGCCGCGATCAGCAGGCCGCGGGATGGATCGGCTCGATCATCGGCGCGATGGTCCTGCTCTTCATCTACCGCCTCATCGTCGGTCGCCGCCGCGTCGTCTGACGCCGCGCGCATCGACATTTCCCAGGTGATCCCCGGCCTCGCCCGACCAGCGAGGCCTTTTTCGTTTGACGAAACGTAACGCGTGAAGGCGGAACATTTCGGGGCATACCGCGTCTGAAACGTGCAGCGGGAATTGCCTTTCCCCCGCTGGCACTTGTGGTGCAGCGAGGGGCACCGCCCCAGGAGGAGTCACGAAAACCCTATGAATTCATCCACCAAACGCATTCTTTCGACGATCGCCATCGTCATCGCGTCGGTGGCATTCGGAATCCTGATCAGCGCCGACCTCGGTCTGATCCGGAGCTCGAAAGCGCAGAGCCAACCCGTCAACGCACAAGTCGGCGCCGTCACCATCCCGTCGTTCGCCGACGTCGCCGCGCGCGTCATGCCCGCCGTCGTCTCCATCCGCTCGACCGAGATCGTGCGCATGAGCGAGCAGCGCCGCCGCCAGTTCGGCGTGGACCCGTTCGAGTTCTTCTTCCCCGATCCAAACGATCCGCGCCGCCGCCAGGGCCAGGGTCAGGGTCAGGGCGAAGACGACGACGAGCAGCGCCAGACCAGCGGCGGGTCAGGCTTCATCGTCTCGCCGGACGGCTTCATCATCACCAACAACCACGTCATCGAAGGCGCCACCAAAGTCGAAGTCCACTACGGCGCGGATGAGAACGGCAACGGAGGACGCACCGTCAAGGCGACCGTCGTCGGCCGCGACCCCGCCACCGATCTCGCCCTCGTGAAGATCGACGTCGGGCAGGAGCTCCCCTGGATCCGTCTCGGCGATTCCGAGCGCATCCGCAAGGGCGACTGGGCCATCGCCATCGGCCATCCGTTCACGTTCGAGAACACGCTCACCGTCGGCGTCATCTCCGCGAAAGGCCGCTCCCTCGGCCTGAGCCCCGAGACCTCGTCGTTCGAGAACTTCATCCAGACCGACGCCGCGATCAACTTCGGCAACTCGGGTGGACCGCTCCTCAACATCGCCGGTGAAGTCATCGGCATCAACACCGCCATCCGCGGCGGCGCGCAGGGCATCGGTTTCGCGACGCCGATCAACACCGCGAAGACGCTCCTCCCGCAGCTCAAGAAGGGCAAAGTCACCCGCGGCTACCTCGGCATGCGCATCGGTGACGTGACCGAAGACCTGCGCGAAGCGTTCGACCTCCCCGAGGCGCGCGGCGCGCTGGTGCAGTCGGTCGACGCGGGCAAACCCGCCGACAAGGCCGGCATCCGCCACGGCGACGTCATCGTCGAGATCGACGGCAAGCCGATCCGCAACAACCGCGAGCTCATCGACCACATCTCATACCTGCCGGTCGGCACCGAGGTGAAGATCGTGGTCATGCGCGGCGGCAAGCGGGAGACGCTCACCGCGCGTACCGCCGAGCGTCCGTCCGACTCCGGTGAGGAAGACGAAGAAGAAGCGTCCGCCGAGCCGGTGCGCGACAAGCTGGGCATGTCTGTCCAGAACATCACGCCCGAGTTGCGCCGCATGTACAACCACACCGACGACGTGCGCGGCGTCATCATCACCGACGTGAAGAACGTCTCCCCCGCGGGCGAGGCGAACCTCAACGAAGGCGATGTGATCAGCGAAGTGCAGGGGCAGCGCGTGACGAACGTCAACGACTTCCGTTCGGCCGTCGACAAAATCCGCAGCGGCCAGAAGGTCCGCATGTACGTCGTGACGCCGCAGCGCGGCGGCGCGGCCATCTCGAGCTACCGCATCATCGAAGCGCCCTGACGCGTTAAGCGCGTTGGAAACGAAAAAGCCGCCTTCGGGCGGCTTTTTTGTTGGCGCCATACAATCCCGCCTCGTGAACCACGAATCCTTCATGGCGCGTGCTCTGGCGCTGGCCGAACAGGGCCGCTACACCGTCTCGCCGAATCCGATGGTCGGCTGCGTGATCGTGCGTGACGGCGTGGTGATCGCCGAGGGCTTTCATCGCCGTGCGGGCGAAGCGCACGCGGAGATCGACGCGCTGCGTCAGTGCCACGACGCGCGCGGGGCGACGATGTACGTGACGCTCGAGCCGTGCTCGCATCACGGACGGACGCCGCCGTGCGTCGACGCAGTCATCGCCTCGGGCGTATCGCGTGTCGTGATCGCGATGCAGGATCCGCATGACGTGGTGAACGGACGCGGCATCGAGGCCTTGCGTGCCTCGGGCATCGAGGTCACGGCCGGCGTGCTCGAATCGGAGGCGCGCAGGCTGAATGAAAAATTCGTTTGGGCGATCACGCAGAAACTGCCGTTCGTGGTCGTGAAAGCGGCCATGACGCTCGACGGCAAGCTCGCCACGGTCGCGCGCGATTCGCAGTGGATCACCGCGGAAGCGGCGCGCGAGCAGAGCCTCAAACTGCGGGAAGAGCACGACGCGATTCTCGTCGGCAGCGGCACGGTCAAAGCGGACAATCCACGGCTCACGCGCCGCATGAACCTCGGCACGACGCACTGGACGCGTGTCGTGCTCGATGGCGACGGAGACGCACCGCCGCATTCGCAGGTGTTCAACGACGGCGGCCGCACGATCCTTTTCACGCCACGTGATCCCGGACTGCCGTCCAACGTCGAAGTAATCCGCACCGAGGGTCGCGTCGATCTGGAGCGCGTCTTCGGCGAGTTGCACGCGCGCGGCATTCACTCGGTCATCGTCGAAGGTGGCGCGATCGTGCACGCGGAAGTGATCCGGCGCGGGCTGTGGCAGAAGATGATCCTCTTCGTCGCGCCGATGATCGTGGGCGGCGCCGAGGCGCCGTCCCTCTTCAGCGGAGAAGGCGTGCGCCGGTTGACAGAGGCGTATCGCTTCCGGTTTGATCGGGTGGAGTTGGTGGGCAGCGATCTGATGATCGTCGCCTACCCGATCTGACCGCATGTTCACCGGCATCATCAATCACTCCGGCACCATCGAGACGTTCGAGCGTTTGCCGAACGGCGCGCGGCTGCGCATCCGCACGACGGATCCCGAGCCGTTCACGCGCGGCGAGAGCCTCGCCGTGAACGGTGTGTGCCTGACCGTGCTGCCGGACGCGGACGGCTCGCTCATCGCCGATCTCTCCGACGAAACGCTGTCGCGCACGACCCTCGGCAATCTCGGCGTCGAAGTCCGCGTGAACGTCGAGCGCGCGCTGGCCCTCGGCGATCGCATGGGCGGGCACCTGGTGCAGGGTCACGTCGACGCGGTGGGCACGCTGCTGTCGATCGCGCACGAAGGGGAGTTCGCGGTGTATCGCTGGTCATATCCGAACGAGTACGCGGACCTCCTCGTGCCGAAAGGCTCAGTGACCGTCGACGGCGTTTCGCTGACGGTCGTCGATCCCGATCGCGCCAGCTTCGGCGCCGCGCTCATTCCGGAAACGCTCCGCCGCACGAACCTCGGCACCGCACGCATCGGCGACGCGGTGAACCTCGAGTTCGACATGATCGCGAAGCACATCCGTGCGCTCGTCCTGCCGTACCTGCAGAAGACGTGATCCTCTACCGCAAAGCCGCACAGCTCCGCGTCCGGCGCTCGAGCGCACCGGAGGCTCCGTTCTGGGCGGCGACGACGATCGCACCGTACGGCGCGAAACGCACGACGCCGATCGCCATCGACTATCTCGCCCATCGCGCGACCGGCGCGGAGAAACTGGAAGTGCCGGTCGCGGAGCACGTGCGCGATGACCTCGAGCGCGGGCGCGCTTTCGCGGAGCCCGTGTTGATCGAAGCTGCCGAATCCGCGGAGGTCGTGTTCCGCCGCGGGGAGGAAGCGCGGCTCTTCTGCGAAGAACGCGGGCTCGCGGCGATGCAGCTCGTTTCGACGCGCGGCGCGCTGCCGCAACGCGGGACGGTCGTCCTTTCCGCGTGGCCGCTGGAGCTCGCGCGCCTCGAGACGATGTTCGCGGAGGCGCGGGAGAACGGTTTGTCGTGGGGCGTGGCGGTGCCGGTGCTCTATCCGTACACGACGGAGCTCGCGGCGCTGGAGGAGCTCGCGGACACGGCGCAGCGTCACGGCGCGTCGTTCTTCGCGGCGCTGGGGATCGAGCTGGAGCCGACGGCGAAGCAGGCACTCGCGCAGTCGATGAATCTCTCCGTCGAAGACGACCGCTACGCCATGCTCTTCCACTCCCCGCTCGAGCCGGTGCATCTCGCCACCGAACGCCACATCGCCGCGCTGGCCGCGGCTCGAGAGATGGCGGATTTCGTCGTCCCTCCGAAATGGGAGCAACGCACGAACTGGAACGCGGCCGTGCTGCTCACGCGCACCGCGTCGCGCATGATCGCCATGGAGCTCGATCTCGATCTCGCGGGCCTCATCGCACGCAGCGCGCGAACGATCGCGGAGCTGGACAAGCAAGTCACGCGCGTCGCGGAGTCGGCGAGCCTCGCCATCATCGGAGGCCTCGACGAAACGAGCGTGGAGATGCTCACCGAGTGGGTCGGCCGCGGCGGCGCCTCGTTTGCGGACTACGTGGACGAGCAGTGGCGGCTGCGGCGCGCGTGATTACGCGGCCTTGCGGTGCTCGACTTTGATCTTCGTCGAGATCCCGCCGCGCACGTAAAAATCCCCCTCGACCATGAGGTAACGCGGATCGAGCACGCCGATCAGATCATCGGCGATGCGATTCGTGACCGCCTCGTGGAACGCCCCTTCATCGCGATACGACCAGAGATAGAGCTTGAGCGACTTGAGCTCGACGCACGTTTCGTCCGGCACGTAGCGGATACGGATCGTGGCGAAATCCGGCTGCCCCGTCATCGGACAGAGGCAGGTGAACTCCGGCGCCTCGAACGCGATCTCGTAATCGCGCTGCGGGTGGGGGTTGGGGAAGGTGTCGAGTTGTTTGGTGGGCTTGGTGGACATGTTGCTGGTTGCTCGTTGCTGGTTGGTTGGGCTGTCAGGCGTGACGGAACGTCACGAGCAACTAGCAACCAGAAACCAGCAACTATTTCACCTTTTCACCGGCCCCGCCGCCATCAACTTCTGATTCAGCTCCTTGATCCTCTCCTGCAGTTGCGCGATCTTGGCCTGGGCGTCGGCGCGCAGGCGCTCGGTTTCGGCGCGGAGGCGGGCGATCTCGTCGTCCTTCTGGCGGTCGCCCCCCTGGTTCTGCTGGGCCTGCGAGCGCAGGTAGTCGAGGTCGTGGCGGAGGCCGTCGATCTCTTCGTCCTTTTCGGAGAAGCGCTGGCGCCACTGCACTTCCTGCTCCTCGTAAAGGCGCTTGATGTCCATGAGCTCGGTGATCTGGGAAAAATCGGAATAGCTGGGGGCCATGTCTCCTCCCTGGCGGACGCGCTCCTCGATCTGCGGGAAGAGCTTGCGGAGCTTGAGCGACAGGTCGTCGGGATCGCTCGCGAGAGCCATCGCGTCCTGATAGGAAATCTTCTGGTGGACGAGCAGCGCGATGAGCGACTGATTCATCGACTGCATGCGGTAGAGACCGACGGAGTTCTCCATCTCCTCGAGGATGTCTTTGGTGTGCCCTTCCTCGATGAGCTTGGCGATGCGCGGCGAGTTCTTGAGGATCTCCACGACCGCGGTCATGCGTCCGTCGGTCGTCTTCACGAGCTTGAGCGAAATGATGCCGCGCAGGACGAGCGAGAGCTGCGAACGGATCTGCTTGTGCTGCTCGGGCGGAAAGGCGTCGATGATGCGATCCAGCGTCTGCGCGGCGCTGTTCGTGTGCAGCGTCGAGAAGACGAGATGGCCCGTCTCCGCCGCGGTGAGCACGGTCTGGATCGTCTCCACGTCGCGCATCTCGCCGACCATGATCACGTCCGGGTCCTGGCGCATGGCGTTGCGCAGCGCCTCTTTGAACGTGGGCGTGTCGGTGCCGACCTCGCGCTGCGAGATCGCCGCGACCTTGTCCTGGAAGAGGAACTCGATCGGATCTTCGATCGTGACGATGTGCAGCGGCTCGTGCTCGGCGATCTCGAGGAGCATCGCCGCGAGCGTCGTCGATTTGCCGGAACCGGTGGGACCGGTGACGAGCACGAGTCCGTCCGGGATCTGCGTCATCTCGCGCACGGCAATCGGCAGCTCGAGCTGTTCGGCGTTCTGGATCTGGATGGGGATGCGGCGGAAGACCGCGCCCACGGTGCCGCGCTGCATGTACATGTTCGCGCGGAACCGCGCCACACCCGGGACGCCGTAGCCAAAGTCGACCGACTGCTGGGCGTCGAATTTCTCGCGCTGCACACGATTGAGGATCGGCAACAGCATCTTCTCGAGGTCCGCCGGTTTGAGCGGATCGGTTTTGATGGGGATGAGCTGCCCCTTCACGCGCACGAGCGGCGGCCGCATCGGCTTCAGATGAAGATCCGACGCCTGCTGCTTCGACATGTACACGAGCAGGTCGTTGAGCGTGAACGCGGGAGCGCTCTGTTGTGGCTCGGGGGTGACCGTCACGCGCCGATTATAAAGGTTGATGGTTGCTCGTTGCTGGTTGCTTGCGGGAAGTCGCTCCAGCCGCCATGCGACGCAAGGAACCAGCAACCAGCAACCAGGAACTCATCAGCGCCTCATCACCGAATCCAGAATCATCAAAAACGCCTCCTGCTGCTTCGCCTCGGTCTTGTTGATCACGGCGATGGTTTCGCCGATGCGGAAGCGCTGGTGCAGTTCGTCGGCGGAGTGGGAGCTGGTCACGACGATGCGGCGGGGGGAGAGGCCTTTGGCGCGGGCGTAGTCGACGAACTTCTTGCCGTCCATGCCGGGCATTTCGAGATCCACGATCAGCAGATCGATCGAGGCGTCGATCTTCGGGAGGGCGTCGTAGGGGTGGCTGTAGGTTTCGACCCGGGCGATGTCGGCGTAGCGCTCGGCGAGAAAGTTCGACCAGAGGTCGCAGTACGAAGGGGAGTCATCGACGATGACGATTCGCTTGAGCTGGGTCGCGCTCATTTTCGTTTTCGCGAAGGCTTCGTAATGCGAGCATCGTGCTTGATCGCGCCGCCGACGATCGTCGCGGCGATGCGGCCGTGCAACGTGCGTCCGACGAACGGGGAGTTTTTCGCCTTCGAGTGAAAGTCGTTCGCGACGCTGTATTCGGTGTCGAGATCGAGCAGCGTCACGTCGCCGAGGCTCCCCTTGCGCAGCGTGCCGCCGGGGAGATTGAAGATGCGCGCGGGCGAGGTCGAGAGCAACTCGATGAGACGCGCGAGACCGATCACGTTGCCGAGCACCAGCTCTTCGTAGCAGACGCCGAACGCCGTCTCGAGGCCGATGATGCCGAACGGTGCGAGATCGAACTCGACGTTCTTTTCGTCGAAGTGATGCGGCGCGTGATCGGTGGCGATCGCGTCGACCGTACCGTCGGCGATGCCTTCGAGAATGGCGCGGCGATGGATCTCGCTGCGCAGCGGCGGATTCATTTTCAGATTGGTGGAAAAGGACTGCACGGCATCGTCGCCGAGGGCGATGTGATGCGGCGTGACTTCACACGTGACCTTCACCCCTTCGGCGCGCGCACGGCGGACGGCTTCGACGGCGCCGGCGGTCGAGAGATGAGCGATGTGCACGTGCGCGTTCGTCAGCTTCGCCAGGATCACGTCGCGTGCGACGAGCGTCTCTTCCGAGGCCGCGGGCATGCCGCGCATGCCGAGGAGCGTGGAGAAGTAGCCCTCGTGCATGACGCCCCCCTCGACGAGGTTCGCGTCTTCCTCGTGCGCGACGAGCGGCATGCCGAGCATCGAGCAGTACTCGAGCGCGCGGCGCATGAGCTGCGCGTTCCACACCGGCTTCCCGTCGTCGCTCACGGCGACGCAGCCGGCAGCGTGCAGATCGGCGAGCTCCGCGAGCTCCTCCCCTTTCAGTCCTTTGCTCACCGCACCGATCGGGTACACGCGGCAATGTCCATTACGCCGCGCTTCCGCGAGCACCATCTCGGTGACCGCACGCTCGTCGTTCGGCGGCACGGAGTTGGCCATCGCGCAGACGGCGGTGAACCCGCCCGCGACCGCGGCCCGCGTGCCGGTGGCGATCGTTTCCTTGTGCTCCTGACCCGGCTCGCGCAGATGCGTGTGCAGGTCGATGAAACCCGGCGCGGCGATCAGCCCCGCAGCGTCGATCGTGTCGACGCCGGACGGCGCCTTGATCTTCCTGTCGACGCGGGCGATCGAACCGTCTTCGATGAGGAGGTCGAGCGTCGCGTCGAGCCCCTGCGAGGGATCGAGGACGCGGGCATTGGTGATGAGGAGATTCATAAGTGAGAACCAGAATGCGAAATGCAGAATGCAGAATGCAGAAATGAGAAGAGCGGAGCGCGCCGGCTTCTCGATGCGCCGTTCTGCATTCTGCGTTCTGCATTCTGCATTTGGTCTTTACTCCACACCGTGCGCCCCGCCGAGCAGGTAGAGCACTGCCATGCGCACGGCCACGCCGTTGGTCACCTGGTCGAGGATGACGGAGTACGTCGGATCGTCGGCGACGTCGGAGGCGATCTCGACGCCGCGATTCATCGGGCCCGGATGCATGACCAGCACACCCTCTTTCGCGCGGCGCAGGCGCTCGCGGGTGAGGCCGAAGGTGTTGTAGTACTCGCGCAGTGACGGGAAGCTGAGCTTTCCCTGCCGCTCGAGCTGGATGCGCAGCATCATCACGACGTCTGCGCCTTCGATCGCTTCGTCGAGCGAATGCACGACGCGCACGCCCATCTTCTCGATCTCGACCGGCAGCAGCGTCGGAGGACCG
>DASPHZ010000091.1:0-74422 GCA_035629395.1 Thermoanaerobaculia bacterium | reverse complement strand
CTCACCGGCTCCAATGAATGGATCGAGATGGAAGGGATCACCACCGTGCGCAAGGTCTGGAACGGCCGCGCGAATCTCGTCGAGCTCGTGGCCGACGGCGCCGGGCGTCACTTCGAGGGGCTCAGTCTCCGCCTGTATCACCCCGAGGCGCGGCAGTGGAGCCTCCACTTCTCCAATGCAGCGGATGGCGAGATGGCCGTGCCGACGGTCGGCGAGTTTCGCAATGGGCGCGGCGAGTTTTACAGTCAGGAGTCGTACAACGGCCGCACGATCCTGGTCCGCTTCGTCATCTCGGACATCAAGGCGGATTCGGTCCGCTTCGAACAGGCGTTCTCCGACGACTACGGGAAGACGTGGGAAGTGAACTGGATCGCCACCGACACGCGCATTCCTGAACCGGCCGCAGCGAAGCCGTAGCAGACGCGGACGACGAAGGGCCTCGGGGTCGGTCCTGACGTGAGCGCGGCGGGTCAGCTTCCTTGCGCACAAGGTCGTCCAGATCGCCTGCCGCCCGGCGCCGTTCCGGGAGATCAGCGCGCGCCGTGCGTGGACGCATCGCCGATGAGGACGAAGCCGGCCCAGAAGAAGGGATGGCCCACGGCATCGTCGCGGATGAAGCGGAGCTGGGCATCGCGCAGCGCGGCGGCTTTGCGGAAACTGCCGTCGCCGGCCGGCGCACGCAGCGCGCGATGGAACGCGATCATGAGGCGCGACGTCGTGTCGCTCGCGACCTTCCACTGCGTCGCCACCGTCGAACGCGCGCCGGCGAGAAAAAACGACCAGGCCATGCCGGCGACGCCTTCACCGCCGCCGATGCGGCCGCGCGCGGTCTCGCAGGCGGAGAGCACGACCATGTCCGCGTCGAGATCGAGCCGCGCCACTTCCCAGCTCTCCAGCCAGCCGTCGTCGCCGTCGTCCGCGCCGTTCGCGAGCGCGAGCCGCGAGTACATCGGATTCGCATCGTCGAGCAGCGCGTGCGTCGCGAAGTGGATGATCCTGGCGTCTCGCATCGCCGCCTTGGCGCGCGCCTCGGTGGCGTCGCTCGCCTTCAACACGAGGGCGGGGTTGTAAAGCGCGGCGATCGCATCGACCTCCCGCTCCGCATCGGGCAGCGCGTCGCTGCTGTCGCGCCGCGGATTGCCGATCGCGAGCAATGACGAGCTTCCGGCAGGATGCACATGACTGCGCGGCGCGGGCGCCGATACCGCGGCAAAGTACGAGATCGACGGGGCATGGACGATCGCGAACCGCTCGGCGACGAAGCGGCCGTTCGCATCGAGCAGCGCGGCGAACGGCACGCGCCAGAGCATCCGGTCGGGCACGATCAGCAGGTTGTCGACGTCGCGCAGTTCCGACTCGATCGGCGCGATGACGACGTCGTACATCCTGCGCGACGACGCGGCGACGCGCAGATCGCGCCGCGCCACCATGCCGGCCAAGTCATCGACGGATCGCTGCACCTCCTCGAGCTTCACCGTCACCGCGCGATGCGTGACCGGCTGTCCGGCGCGTACGAGGAACACGTGCAGCCGTTCCTCGGCGACCAAGTACGCGATCGCGGCGGTGCGCCGCGGAAGATGCTCGCCGAGCTTCGCCGCGTCGAGCCGCGTGCGCATCGACCGGGTGCGCTCCTCGCGCGCATGGCGTCCGTCGACGAACGATGCGTGAGCCGCGCGTGCCTTCCGCAACTTCTGTTCGACCGCGTCGCGACTGGCAGCCCGCGCTAGGTCGAGATTGAGCCGCCCCATCTCCTGCTCGAGCCGCCGCTCTTCCGCGTCGAGCGCCGCATTGGCCTCGCGCATGGCGCCGGGGCGGCCGTGCTCCACGATGTCACTGAGCACACGCGCGCGCGCCCGTTCGAGCAGCGCCAGCGCCGCCGCAGCGTCGTTCTGCACGAGCGCCGACTGCGCCGCTTCCTCGTACGCGCGCAGCACGTGGCGCGACGAGAGCGCGCGCTGACGCGCGTCGCCGGCGACGCGCGTCTCGATCTCCTCGCCAATCTCGATCGCCTCGAGCGCCGACGCGAGCGAACGCTCGCTCTGTCCGAGATCGCGGTACGCGGATGCGGCGTCGGTCAGCGCGTGCATCTTCTGATCGGGATAGAGCGCCGGATTGTCGAGTGCGGCCAGCGAGACGCGCAGCGCGGCCGCGGAGTCGCCGCGCCTGCGATGAAACGGCGACAGCAGCGCCACGCCCGCGCCGGAGCCCGCGCCGCCAAAGTACGCATCGGCCTCGCGCATCAGGCATTCCGCTTCGCCGAGGTCGCCCGTTTCGGCTTCCATGATGGCCATGGCGCGCAGTCCTTCGCCGATGGTGGAGTCCGCCACCCTGCCGAACTTCGTCTTCACGCGATTCCCTTCCCGCGTGAGAATCCGCGCGAACGCCGCACGTGCCTTGTCGAGCTCGCGCATCTCCACATGCACGCTGCCCGTGCGGATCAGCAGGGAGGGATACGCGAACGCGCCGATGCGCTCCGCGATCTCCACCGCGCGCAGGTGATGGAACAGTCCCCTCTCGAGATCACTCTGCTGAAAATAGATCGTCGCGAGAATGATCTCGCTGCCCATCTCCCCCGTCGCATCGCCCACTTCGCGCGCGATGCGGATCGCCTCGTCGACATACCGCCGCGCGGCGAGGTAGTCGGTCTGCGCATTGGCCGCGATGTTGGCCATGCTGTACAGGGTCCGCACCACCATCACCGCATCCTCGGCACGCCGCGCATACCGCAGCGCATTCCGGTAGCAGCGCATCCGCTCGGTGACGATCGCGGGATTGCGCGCCTCCCAGTACGCCGAGCTCTTCGCGCGGCCGAGGTCGTACCAGGCGCGGGCGAGGACATCGGGATCGCTCGTTTCTTCGGCGATCTGGAGACTGCGCGTTGCGACGGCGAGCTGCGCACCGGGATCGTTCAGCGTGTATTGCTGCGCGCCGTGCGCGAGCGCTTCGCCGCCGCGATCGCCGGCATCGATGGCGAGCCGTGTGGCCAGCGAGAAGGCGCGGGCGGCGTCCGGAAACTTGCCGCCATTCAGCAGCGCGATACCGCGCGCGTAGACCGCTCGTGCGAGCTCCGGCGAGATGCGATCGGCCGATGTGGCGAGGAGTTGCGCGCGCTCGTCATCGCTCGCGGTGAGGAGCCGGCTCGCGAATTCGGCGTCGGTGTTGACGACTTCGGAGACGAGCCATGTGCCGGCGTCGCGAACGAGGACGAAGCGGAGACGCGCAATCTCCTCCGACGTCCAGTCGCTCGCGGTGTCGGACTTCGTCAGCAGGATCGCCGCGTCGATCGCATCGTCCTTCCCGCGAGTGAGCGCGGCGTGCTCGACGGTCATGCAGCGGACGCGCAGCTGCTGGCGCACGCGCTGCTCGAAGTCGCGCGTCGCGGCGTTCGCGGATTTCGGCAGCTCGGCAAACCGGCCGTCGTACGCCAGCAGAAGGAAGCGTCGCACGATGTCTTCGGGCGACTGCGCCAACGCGGCGGGAGCGAGGAAGAAAAGCGCGAGGACGAGGACCCGGACCATGGTGCCGAACGGCTTCGGATTATAGCCGCCGTGCTAGTGTGGAAACGCGTCGCGCATGCCCCCGAGTGATCCCGAACGGCTGGTTCGCCTCAACGACACCGCGCTCACACGCTGGATTCTCGCGAGCGGCGAGGAAATCGAGGCGGAGCTCGAGAGAATCGTCGTCGGCGCACAGCCACTGATCGCGGATGTGATCGCGCGCTACACCCGCCTGGGCAGCGCGTTTCCGCGTGCCGACGCGGAGGACGTGCGCAACACCGTCAACGTGCGGCTGGTGGCGAAGCTGCGTGCGCTCGCACGTTTTGAGGACGACGCCGTCATAGACTTTCGGAAGTACGTCGCGACGATCACGTACAACGCGATCAACGACCATTATCGAAAGGCGTTTCCGGCGCGGGCGCGTCTCAAGAGCCGCCTGCGCTACGTATTGATGCACGACGCGCGGCTCGCGCTGTGGGAGGCGAAGGGCGTGGCCATCGGAGGACGGCGGGAGTGGCTCGGCGCCGCGGATGCGATCGGCGAGCTCGCATCGATGCGCGCCGGCGTGGCGGCGTCAGGCGATCGTCCGGCGGATGCGCTCGTGGAGATCTTCGCGCACACGTCGCGACCGGTGCGGCTCGATACCCTGATCGCGTTTCTCGCGGAGGCCTGGAACGTCGTCGACGTCGCTCCGACGAAACCGCCGGCACATGTTGCGGCGCACGAGCCGGCCGCTCTCGATCTGCGCAAGTCGCTGATGGCGTTATGGAACGAGATCCGCGAGCTGCGGCCGATGCAGCGGAAGGCGCTGCTGCTCAATCTGCGCGGCGGCGATGCGTCGAACGTGGTCTCGCTGATCGTGCTCACCGGGACGGCGCGGTTCGAGGAGGTGGCCGCGGCGCTCGAGATGACCGTCGAGGAGCTCACCGCCCTCTGGAACGACCTTCCCCTCGACGATCTCAGCATCGCCTCCCGCCTCGGCGTCACCAGGCAGCAGGTCATCAATCTGCGCAAGTCGGCAAGGGAAAGGCTGACGCGAAGAATGCAATCCACTATTGGCGGCTTTCTTACGTACTGATGGCGATGAGCGTTCACGTGACAGGAGACACCTTGCGCCGGTTGCACAGGCGTGAGCTTCCGTCCGCCGAAGTCGCGGACGCGCTGCGTCACGTGCAGGCGTGCGCGGAGTGTTGCGAGGCGGCGTGGGGGGAGCTCGGACCGGAGATTCGTGCCGCACTAGAGTCCGTCGAGGAGCCGTTCACGCATCCCGAAGAAGACGCGATCGTGCGCTACGTCGATGGCGCCGCTTCGGCGGCGGAGCGCGAGATCGTCGCCTCGCATCTCGACGATTGCGCGATGTGCCGCGCCGAGATGGAGAGCCTGGCGGAGTTGCGCGTCGAGGCGCCGGTGGGGAGTCGGGTGTGGCGCTTCGTTGCGAGCAGCGGCCTCGCGGCGGCGGCGATGCTGTCACTCGTCTTTCTGCTGCGCGAGCCCACCCGCGTCACGCCTCCACCCGTCGCGCCCACGCCGGCGCCCGTGGTCACGACGACCACGCCGCCGGACATCGAAGAACCGGCGATCGATCCGCGCTGGGCTGCGTTGATGGAGTCCGCGCTGCGCGACGGGCGGCTGCCGTACCCCGCATACCTCGCGACGTTGCGCGCATCGTCGACGACGCTGCGCAACGAGGATGGGGCGCCGTCCGGACGCTGGGTGCGGCCGGCGGGTGTGGTCGTCGACGACGAGCGACCGCGTTTCGAATGGAGCGGCGTAGACGACGCGTCGTACGTCGTGTCGGTGTTCGACGGCGACAGCGAAGTCGCGCACAGCCCGTCGCTCACCACGCCGCGCTGGCAGATCGACCGACCGCTGCGCCGCGGCCGCATCTATACGTGGCAGGTCGAGGTCACCCGCAACGGCGAGATCGAGATCCTCCCCTCGCCCGAACAAGCGCTCGCCCGCTTCCGCGTAACGAGCACCGGGGAGCATCGGGAGATCGCCGCCGCCCTCGCGCGCCACCCCGACGAGCCGCTGCTGCACGCCGTGCTCTACGCGCGTGCGGGGATGGTTGCGGAGGCGGAGCAGGCGTGGGCGAAACGATGAAGGCCGGCGTGGCGCCGGCCTTCACGAATTCGATCAGTGGCTTTCGGCCATTCAGGAACCGGATGAGCACTTCTTCAGAACCGAGTTGCACTTCTTGCCGGTGATCGACCATCCACCATCTTTGCCGGCGGTGTGGCCAAGGCTGAACCCCGTGCATCCTCCGCCGTTCTGCACGCCGATCGAGGCGGAACCGAAGGAGAAGTCGAGGGAATCGATGTTCGGAATGTCCTCGATGCATTTGCACCCTTTGCCGCCTCCCCACACCATCCCCGTGGCGGGGCCCCCGCCGATGCCGACCTGGACTCCGACCGTAGTGCACGACATCCTCCACTCGCAGACGAGCCCGCTCGAAGGACATTGGAAGATGGAGGTGCCCCACGATTTGCCGAAGGTGGCGCCGAAACCGCCGCTCGCCTCGACGAAGTCCCACTGGCCTTTCGGGCAGTCGGAGCACTTGCCGCTCTTGCACGTAAGGCCGCTCGGATCGATGAAGCGCGCGGGATTCGAGAGCGCGTAGCGATAGAGATTCGTATCGCCGCCGTCCATGCCGATCGGATCGCTCTGCGTGTACCGCCCCCACCCGGCGCGATACCAGCGATACACGTTGTAATACAGCTCGGAGCCCTTCCCCGCCTCCTGGCCGGGGAAGCGGAGCGGCTGGTGCAGGGTGGCGCCGGTGCGGTACGAAACGACGGTGCCGTACGGCTCGTGCTCGGCGCGCCAGACGACCGATGCGGAGGCGTCGGTTTGCAGCAGAGGCGTCGAAAGATGATCGTTGAAGTACCAGCGGATGCCGTTGGTCGCGGTCGTGATCTGCGCGAGCGGTTGTCCGCCGAACCAGATGTACTCGTACGCGACGGCGGGGCTGCTCATCGCCATCGACGTCTCCGCGAGCAGCATCAACTCGGGTGAGTAGATGAAGTGCCGGCGCGCGGTGCCGGCGGCGACGATCGGCGCAACCGCAACTCCTTCGGACGACGGTGCGGCGACGAGTGTGGCTGCCGGATCGGCGCCGGCGAACGGACCGAACGGCGTCGTGGACGTCGGCACCGGCGGAGCCTCGACCGACGTCTCGAGCGACACCTGCTGCGTGACGAACGTCGGGTGATCGCTGCTCAGCGCGGGACGCCACGCCGGCGTCTGCAGCGGCAGCGTCGCGCGCTCCTGCTGCGCGGAGATCGCCACCCCGCCGGACGGGGGACGCACCGGCTGGATCTGCCACAGCGGCGATGCGATCCGTCCGAACGCGTCGTCACTCAGCACGACGCGGCCGTTCATCTCCCACATCGCCACCCAGCCATCCGCGTGACGCAGCAGCACGTCGGCCTGGCGGTCGCCGTTGTAGTCGGCGATGCTCTGGATGTCCCACCCCGCGCTGAGGCCGTTGATCATGCGATCGTCGAGCACGGTGCGGCCGTTCATCTCCCAGATCGACAGACTCGCGCCGTTGCGCAGCAGGAGGTCGGTCATGCCGTCGCCGTTGAAATCGGCGGAGGCGAAGATCTTCCAGAGCGACGACGACACGGGGCGGATCAGACCTTTCGTCACGCGATCCGACTCCGCGGCGCCCGCCGTCATGTCGAGCTCCCAGAGATCGAGGTTGTTCGTCGCGTCGTTGCGCAGCAGCAGGTCGTCCGTGCCGTCGCCGTTGAAGTCACCGACGGCGACGACGTTCCACCCGGAGGCGATCGTGCCGATGGTGCGGAGCGCGCCGAGTTGACGATCGACGATCGAGGCGATGCGCGCCGCGCGCGTGGACGTGTGCTGCAGCAGCAGATCGGAGTTGCCGTCGCCGTCGAAGTCTCCCTGCGCGAGCAGGCGGTGATCGGGAATGCTGCCCGCAATCTCCGAGCTGTCGACCGTGCGTCCGCGCATCTCCCACATCGCCACGGGTGTCTCGCCGAACTGCAGCACGAGATCGCTGATGCGGTCACCGGTCATGTCGTCGATGCCGCTGATTTTCCAGTCGGGGGAGGAGACGGTACCGAAGACGTTGTCGTTGATGACCTGCCGTCCGCTGAGCTCCCACATCGCGAGCTCGTTCGTGGCGGTGTGGCGCAGCAGCATGTCGGCCTGACCGTCGCCGCCGTAGTCGTAGCGGGCGGCGGAGGCACGCACGCGCGACGGCGCTTCGACCGACCAGCGCAGACCGGGGAGCTGCCCGGCCGGCGTGTGCACCGTCAGAGAGGTGCCGTTGCTTTCCCACAGCTCGAGCGCGCCGCTGCCGCTGTGGCGCAGCAGCACGTCGGCATGCGCATCGGCGGTGAATTTCTCGAACGCCACCACGCGACTGCGGCGGTCGGGAGTGCCGGCCGTGACGGTGCCGACGATGGTGCGCAGGTTCATGCGCCACACCTGCAGCTCCGAGGTGGTGGCGTTGCGGAGGAGGATGTCGGCGCGGCCGTCGTCGTCGAAGTCGGCCGCTTCCTCCACGCGCCACGCCGATGACGCCGGGCCGCCGGCGATCTCGCCCGTGCTGGTGACGCTGGTGCCGTTCATCTCCCAGAGCGAGAGCGCGCCGCTGCCGCTGTGGCGCAGCAGGATGTCCGTCTTCCCGTCCCCTGAGAAGTCCGCAAGTGCGGCAACGCCCCAGCGGGAGTCGGAGAGCGGCTGCTGCAGGATCGGATCGGAAACGACCGTCGCGCCGTTCATCAGCCACACCGAAAGCTGCCGCGACGCGGCGTTGCGAAGCAGCAGATCGGACCTGCCGTCGCCGTTGAAATCGCCCGTGCCGGCGAGCTGCCAGGCGTGACTGATGATGTCGCGCACCGTCGTCTGCGACACGACCTCGACGCCGTTCGTCTTCCACAGCGACACGCGGCGCAGGTTGCGATCGAAAACGACCACCGAAACCAGGCCGTCGCCCCAGAAATCACCTGTGCCCGCGACGATCGAGCGCCGCGGCAGCGTGGTGAGGAGTCGCGATTGAGCCCCCTTCTTCACGAGGAGACGCAGCTCGCCCGAGCTCGCGTCCCGGATGAGGGTGTCGCCGAGGCCGTCGCCGTCGAAGTCGGAGCGGAAGGGCTTCGGGGTGGCGGCGCCGCTTTGAGTGACGGTGTACGTGCGCGAGCCGGCGACGATCGTGCCGCTGCGTGCGACCGTGGTTGGATTTTCGCCGACGGTGTACGCGATCGAGCCGTTGCCCGCGCCGCTCGCGGGCGCGGTGAGCGTGATCCACGACGTCGGCGTCGAGGCCGTCCAGCCGCATTGCGACTCGATGGCGAAACTGCCGGTGGCGACGCTCGCCGCGACCGTAGCGCCGGACGGCGCGATCGCGTCGACGCCCGTGCAGGTGAGTGTGGTGCGCAGGCCGGTGCCGTCGTATTCGAAGCTCGTGGTGCCGGTGCTGCTCAGACGATTGCGCGGCGAATAGGTGAAGGCGGAGGGGCCGGCGAGCGTCTCGTTGCCGAGCGCGTCGTAGCTCACGGTGCGCGTGGCGCCGTTCTCGGTTACCGACTGCAATTGCGGCGTCGTGCCGCGATACGCAAACGAGGCCGTGCGCGAGCCGAGCTGTGACGTCATCAGGTTGCCCATCGCGTCGTAGCTGTATGCGCCCGCGCCCCACAGCGATGCCCCGCTGTTCGCGATCACGAGCCGGTGGAGGTCGTCGTACGCGAACGTGCGCGTGAAGCCCGCGTCGAGGCGATCGTGGATCGCCGTCACGTTGCCCGCCCCGTCGTAATCGTATTCGTACGAGGCGAGCGTGCCCGCGGACGTAACGAGCTGGTTGAACGTCATGCGGTATTGATCGTCGCGCGGCATCACGCGCGTGGTGCCATTGCCGTACGCGATGCGCCGCGCGGGACCGAACGGCAGGTAATCTGCCGAGGTGACGAGCGATGTGGTGCCGGTCGTGGTGGTGAGCGGCCGTCCGGCGAAGTCGAATGTCGTGTCGACGGTCCGTCCGCTCGGATACGTGATCTGCGACCGGTTGCCGTCGGCGTCGTAGGCGAACTTCGTCACGTACGTCGTGCCGGAGAGCGTCTTCGCCGTTTCGATGAGCAGGCCGCGACGGTCGTAGCGATACGTTGCCGAGCCCGCGGGATCGGTCATCGACGTCAGACGTCCCACGCCGTTCACGCCGGCGTCATACTGCCATCCCGTCTGCTCCGACTCCCCTCCCCGGTTCGACATGCTCGTGAGCGCGCGGCCGAGCGCGTCGTACGTTCGCGTGGTCGTCGTCGCGGCGGTGGTCGTCGTGATGACGTTGCCGGCGAGGTCGTAGCTGTGCGTGGTGATGCCGCTGACCGGACTGGTCTCGCGAAGCATCTGGCCGAAGTCGTCGAACAGGTACGTCGTGCGATTCCCATTCGGATCGACGACGAGCGTGAGATTGCCGTGCGTGTCGTACTCGTACGAGGTGACGACGGCGGGTCCGCCGGCAACGAGCTTCTTGACCGCGGCGAGGCGGTCCGCCGCGTCGTAGAAATAGAGCGTGTTGAAAGTCGTGTGGCTGGCGTCGCGATGACCGGCGAGGTGTCCGCCGTCGTAGTCATATGCCTCCGACGACGTGCCGGATTGCGTGCCGACCAGACGACCGAACGCATCGAACGTGGAGGTGACGCGGCGCGTCTCCGCCCACCCGCCGTTTTCGAAGGCGAGGAACGATTCGCTGTTGCGCTTGCCGGAGGCCGGATCGTAGGCGTAGACGACACGCTCGCGAAGATCGTTCGCGGAGGGACCGCGCGAGCTCGTCTCGAGACGTCCACGCGCGTCGTACGTGTGGAACGTGACGCCGCCCCCCGGACGCACTTCGCTCTTCAGCGAACCGGCGCCCGTGTACGTCCACGTCGTGGTGAAGCCTTCGCTGGTCGCGGTGATGGCTCGGCCGAATGCATCGCGGGTCGTGTGCTGCCCAACGCCGTTCGCGTCGATCACCGTCGACGCTTTGCCATGAACGTCGTAACCGGTGAAGCGGGTGATGTGGCCGGCGGCGTTGCGCATCGCGGCGAGCCTGCCGCGCGCGAACGGCGGGACAGATGCGTGGACGGGGTAGTAGACGAACGTGGTCGTATCGTCGTTGCCGGCGAGCGGGCCGTCGATCGATTTGCGCATGCGAGGCTGCGGCAGTGCCATCCACGCCGTGTCGAACGAACCGCCCGGGTTGAATGCGGCACCCTCGCTACCGTCGTACAGCGCCGTCGACGAGACGCGCGACTCCTGCCTCGCCGGGATGCCGGTCCAGCCGCTGACGGTGCTGGTGAGCTCTTCGCCCGACTGTGCGTCGAACGTCAGCGTCTCGACGCGGAAGCCGCCGGCTTGCAGCACGCTCGCGCTCCTGGTCGCCGTGGCGCGATCGGGGAACTGCCCATCGTTGTACTCGAACGTGGTCTCGAGCGTGGCCGGCGTCGGGATGAGCGTCTCCGCCGCCAGCCCTTCGGTGGTGAGGCGGCAATGATCGGCGCTCGTTGCGGGATCACAGCTCGACGGGCGGAGTGAGTGCGTCTCCGACGCGAGGCGTCCGTTGCCGTACGTGCGCACGGTGACGTAACCGTCTTCCCCCTGCTCCCGCAGGATGCGGCCGTCCTCGTCGTACACGTACGTCACATCGCCCGAGCCGCACTGCGCGCAGCCCCCTTCGACCTGCACCGGCAGATACGCACCGCCGATCGGCCGGAGGTAATACGTGCCGATCGTGCCGGAGCGGTAATGCACGCGCGTCACGCGCTCGTCCTCGGTGCGACCGGGAAGGTTGTATTCGAGCAGCCCGATCTCGTCCGCGGGGCCAGTCGAGCTGATGCCGAATCCGTTCTCGTCGTAGGCATGGCTCTCGATCAGATGCCCCTCGGCGTCGCGCGACGCGGTCATGCGATTCGCGGTGAATTCATACGTGCGCCAGAGGAGATTGCCGGGCGCGGTGACGGTGGTCAGATTGCCATGCGCGTCGTATGTATACGTCCAGACGATGGCGGAGTCACCCCCCTCGACGGAGATCGTGCGGATGCGCCGGTGCGGCGTGTCCATGGCGATCGTCCAGGCAGTGCCGCTCCAGGAGTCGGCCACGCGCAGCGGCAGACCCTGCGCGTCCCAGGTGAACTGCGCCTCGCGTCCCGAGGTGAGGTGGCGCAGCGTCACGAGGCGGCCGTCCGCATCGAACGTTGCGGTCTCGAATGCACCCGCGGCGCGATGGGTGTAGCGCTGCGTGGCAGCATCGCGGGTGAGCGTGCCCGCGCTGCCGGAGAGCGGCCAGGTCTGGCGATACACACCGCCCGTGCCGCGGAACGTGACGACTTCATTCTTCGCCGTCACGATCGAGACGACCTCTTCGCCGTCGTCGTTGAGGATGAGCCGCCGGTCGAACACGGACGTCCATCCGCGTCCCATCAGCGCGACGACCTGTTCGTCGCTGTTGTACGTGCGGTGGAGGCTCACGGGCCCGACCGGCGGCAGCGGATCGCTGTCGTCGACGCGCACGTTGCCGTCGGCGAAATAGACCGGATCCTTCGACGCGACGTTCGGTCCGCACTCGGTCTTGATCGATGCGTCGCGTTTGTCCGCTCCCGCGCACGAGGTCGCGAGAGCGCGGAAGAGCATCTGCGCGCCGGCCTGCGCGGGGTCGATCACGAACTCGCGTTTGCCGGTGCGCGTCGCGGGCACGAACGAGAGTACCGTACCGCCCGGATGAACCGTTCCGTCCGCGCCGATCCACTTCAACAGATCGATCCGGACACGCCAGTCGTTCCCTTCACCCATGTCGTAGTGAACCGTGCCGATCACTTTGCGAATGTTCGTCGCGGGGTTGATCGCCCCTTTCGTCAGCACGAGCGCGGTGACTTTGGGCTTGACGGGAGCGGCGCCGCCGGTCTCGGCGAACGCTTCTTCCCGATTGCACGAGACGGCTCTGGCGCGAAGCCGGTCTTCAGTGCCGCACATCGGCAGATCGAACGCAACCTGCCCCTGCATGGTCGCTGGCCGGTGTTGTCCGATGACACTGCCGCTGATCGTGCGGAGCTCGACGAGGCGCTGGAGCGAGCTGTCGGTGTTCTTGAACTTATACGAAACGACGGCCCGGTTCGGAGTCCCCTTCTGCACCTGAACCGATACCTCCGGCTTCGTGTCGACGGTGAACGGCTCCTGATCCTCCGCCACCAGCCGGTTGCATGGATTGGCGGTCACTTTGTGGATGTACTTGCCGCTCGGCAGGCAGGTCGTGTTGAACGGAAAGTCCCACGTACCGTTCCGCTCCGGCATCGCGGGCGCGTCGCCGTTCCCGATCTCCCCGTTCGGCTGCACGATCTTGTGCACGAGCGAGCGCTCGTTCGGCCCGCGCGTGAACGGCATGTCATACGTCGCGGCGAGATTGCCGTGCCCCTGCGCATCGGCGGAGTAAGAGATGCTGACCGTCGGCTGGGATGCGACGTTGTACGTGGCATGGGCGAACACCTGCCCCATGCAGCCGGCGGCGCGAACGATGTAGCGGTGCGTGCCCGGCAGTGGGCATGAGAGCGAATAGGCGTAATCCCATTTGCCGGCGGCGGTTTCGGTGTTCTGCACGACACCGAGCCAGCCGCTGCCGCCCGCCGGATCCTCGGTGGTGAGCTCCAGGAATCGCGGTCCCGTGTCGGGCGGGAACTCGTAGTGGACCGTGACGACGACGTCGCCGCCGAGAGGATCGGCGCCCGGACTGACCGAGACACTGACTTTGGGCAACGCCGTACAGTCCGCGCCGAACGCTGGGATGACGGCAAAAAGCAGAAGCAGAAGCAGAAAAGCTGCGCACCATCGGGCCATGAAGCCTCCTTGCTGAACGAACCTGCGATCTCTCACTGATCGATGGGATCGACGCGAGGAGCCGCGCGATATGACCGCGCAAGCCCGAAAATCGCTGCGGACGCGCGCGGCGCGGATTTATTGGTTACGCGGCCACGCTGCTCGTTGACGCGGGGTGGTCGAGCAGCGCACGCGAAGTGGCCGCCGGAGGCCCCCGGTCCGGTTAGCATGGCGCGATGCAGCGCGGGTACACGCTCGCGGCAATCACGCAACACGGTCCTCCTCGCCTTCGAGCAGCTCCTCGGCGAGGGCTATCTCGAGACCAGAAGCGGCTCCGGGACCTTCGTCGCGAACAGCGTTCCGGACGAGCTGCTGCGCACCGGCACGCGCCGCGGAGTCCCGGCAGCGCCGCCAGTTCGCCGTCCGACTGCGAGGGGTGCACGCACGCTTCCCCAGACGGTGATGACCACGGCCGACAAGCGCCGCGCGTTCGAGCCCGCGCTGCCGGCGCTCGACCTCTTCCCCATCCAGCTCTGGACGAGGCTCATCGCCAGGCAATGGTCGAGGAACGGGCCGGAGCTGCTCGATTCGCTCGGGTACGGCGACGCCGCCGGTCACGAGCGGCTGCGCACCGCCATCGCGCAGTACGTCGGCGCCGCGCGCGGCGTGGCATGCGAGGCGGCGCAGGTCATCGTCACGAACGGCCTGCAGCACAGTCTGGAGATGATCTGCCGCGCGTTGGTCGAGCCGGGAGAGAGCATCTGGTTCGAGGATCCGGCGTATCCGCCCGCGCGCGCGGCGCTTGCGGCGACCGGTGCGCAGGTCGTGCTCGTGCCGGTGGACGCGGAAGGAATCGACGTCGCGGCGGGACTGGCGAAATCGCCGACGCCGCGCCTCATCTACGTCACGCCCTCGCATCAGTTTCCCCTCGGCGTCACGATGTCGGTCGCGCGCCGGATGCAACTGCTCGAAGCGGCGCGGCGCAGCGACGCCTGGATCGTCGAGGATGACTATGACGGCGAGTATCGCCATCGCACGGCGCCCGTGCCGGCGATCCACGGGATGGACAGCGACGGGCGCGTCATCTATCTCGGCTCGTTCAGCAAATCGCTCTTCCCCGCGTTGCGGCTCGGCTACGTCATCGTGCCGCCGTCGGTGGCGGAGACGTTCCTGCGCGCGCGGGCGCTCGCCGGCCGGACCTTGTCGGCGGTGGACCAGCTCGTGGTGGCGGACTTCATCGAGCTCGGTCATTTCGAGCGGCACATCCGGCGGATGCGTGCCGCGTATCGCGAGCGGCAGGAGGCGCTGGTCGAGAGCGCGGCAAAGCATCTCGCCGGCCTGGCGGTCGTCGAGGCGACGGACGCGGGGATGCATTCGCTGGCGTTGGTTGGACGGGATCGACGACGTGGCGGCGTCGCGTGAGGCGGCCGCGGACAATCTCGAGGCGGCTGCGCTGTCGGCGTTCTGCGCGCGCGTGCTGCATTACGACGTCACGTATACCGATCTCCAGCGGGTGCGGTTGCGTGATTGATCGCGTGCTGCTGCTCGTCATCGTTTGTAGCGCCGCGTTGTCCGTTCGCGCTCAAGCGCCGCAGCCGCTCGTCATCGGCGAAACGTTCCTGATGCAGTCGCAGGTGCTGCACGAGGAGCGGCGGATCAACGTCTATGCGCCGCCCGCGTATGCAGCGTCGCCGGACGTCCGCCTGCCGGTGCTCTCCATGCCCGACGGCGGCATCGCGGAGGATTTCCTGCACGTGGCCGGCCTCGTTCAGGTCCTGACCGGCAACGGCACCATGCGTCCGTTCCTCCTGGTCGGCATCGAGAACACAGAGCGCCGCCTCGATCTCACCGGACCGACGGAAAACGAGAAAGACAAGAAGATCGCCGCACGCGTCGGTGGCTCCGCGAACTTTCGTGCGTTCCTTCGCGACGAGCTGATTCCCGCCATCGAGAAGCGCTATCGCACGACGAGCGAGCGGGCCGTCGTCGGTGAATCGCTGGCGGGATTGTTCATTGTGGAGACGCTGCTCCTGGAACCGGGGCTGTTCGACACGTACATCGCGTTTGACCCGAGCCTCTGGTGGAACGACGAGAAGCTTGAGCGACGCGGCACCGGATCTCCCGATGCCGCGTCGCCGCACCGTCACCGGTAAAAGTAGGGATCGAGGACGCGCACTTCGGTGATGTGGTCGACCGGCAGGCCGTTCTGCGTCGCCGTCCGCCGGATCGCTTCCGGATTCGGACCGTCGTAGATGCAGAAGGTCTTCTGCTTGTCGCCGCTGACGTACGACTGCAGCCAGGTCACGCCGGACTCGCCGTTGACGCCGACCACGTTCAGGCACGCCTGCGCGCCGGCTTCGGTCATCGGGACGTTCAATCCATCGGTAAAAGTGCGTTCCACTACATAACGGGGCATTTCGTTTCCTCCAATGCGCCGCAAGATAGGGCGCCGCCGCGCGCCCGACATCGGGAGGACTCCCTATCTTGGATCCCTATGCGCGCTCGGCGGCCCTGAACTTCGCCGCCGCTTCGCCGCGCGTCCGCACGGCGAGCTTCGCGAGGACCGCCGAGACGTGATGGTCGACCGTCTTCTGCGAGACCGAGAGCCGCGCGGCGATGTCGCTGTTGCGCAGCCCCTCGGCGACGAGCTCGAGGATCTCCATCTCGCGCGCGGTGAGGCCGTGCGGATTCGTGCGCGTGGAGAGCCGCGGGCCGCGCTGCTGCGGCAGCCGCGCCGCGATCTTCGCCGCGAGCGCTTGATCGCCGAGCCGCGTGAGGATGGCCAGCGCTTCGCGGAGATCGTCTTCGCCGTTGCTGTCGGCGAGCGCCGCCGCCTCTTCCCACGGACGTCCGATGCGTTTCCATTGTTCGGCCGCACCGCGCCAGTCACCCGCGATCTGCTTCGCATACGGCTCGCCGATGTGCTCCGGCGCCGCATCGAGTGCGCCCGCGCGCCACAACGCGAGCGCCACCGGGCCGCGCGCCCACGGCTCGGAGAGCGACGTCATCGCCAGCGCGTCGCGCAGCTCGTCGACGAGCAGGTCCGCGTCGCCGCGCAGCCACGCCGCCTCGGCGCGCGCGATCGTCACCGGCACGATGCGCTGACTTTCGCCCGTGCGCGCAGACACTTCGCGCGCTTCGTCGAGCAGTTGTCCGGCTCCCGGATCGCCACGCCGCACGCGAATGGTTCCGAGCACCGCCATCGCCGGAATGCGGCTGACTGCCGGTCCGCCGCGGAACGCAAGCACCGCATGCGCATCCTCGGCCGCGCCGTCCCACGCGCCGAGCTCGAGCCGCATGCGCGCGCGCCACGCCAGCATGTAGAGGTTCCAGGCATCGAGATCGCGGTCGCTCGTGTACGCGATGCCGGCGTCGAGCGCGCGTGCGGCGCGGTCGTAGTCGACCATGCGCACGCCGATGCTGCTGATGTTCGTGTACGCCCGCGCTGTGTGCTCGCCGTAGCCATGTTCGAGTGCGATGCGCAGGCTCTCGTCGAGCTTCGCCGCGCCTTCGGGACGTCCGGCGAGCGCCTCCGCGGTGCCGACGTTGTTCAGGGCGTGCGTGAGGATGGCCGAGTCGCCGAGACGCTGCGCCAGCTCGATGGCACGCGTGCCCCACGCCACCGCGTCCTCCGTCTCCTCGGCGAGCATGTGCAGTTGCGCGCGATTGCTCCACGCCATCGCCAGCTCCGGACCGGGCGGCATCGTCGCGAGCACGGCGATGGCCTCGTCGGCCGCGGCGCGTGCCTCTCGGTTGTCGCCGCTGAACCACTGCAGCCGCGAGATCCAGCGCAGCGCGTCGCCTTCGCGCAGGCGATCGCCGAGGCGGCGCCAGATCGGAAGCGCCGCCTGACGATGCTGAAGCGCCTCCACCTCGTGATGCGTGAGATAGCACTCGTACGAAAGCTGCTCGAGCAGCTCGGCGCGCTCCCGTTCGTCGAGGGCATCGGCATGCACGAGCAGCGAGCGATAGTGCGCCGCCGCTTCGCGATGCGCGTCGGCGCGCTTCGCTTCATCCGCGGCCAGCGGCGCGAGGCGGCGGATCGCGCCGGCGTCGCCTGCTTCCGCGGCGTGATGCGAAAGCCGGGCAGGAGAGCAGCCGCCGCGGCGCTGGAGGAGGTCGAGGATCGTCGCGTGCAGCGCCTGCCGCCGCACGGCGGGAAGCGAGTCCTCGATCGCGCGGCGTGCGAGCTCGTGGCGGAAGACGAATCCGTCCTGCTGCAGCGCGACGATGCCGCTCGTCGTGGCTTCCACCATGACCTCGACGTCCGCATCGACGTCGGCATGCGTCATCGCCGCTTCCACCAGCCAGCGCTCCGCTTTGCCCGGCACCGCCGACGCGATCTCGACGATCGTCCGCGCTGCGGGCGAGAGCTTCGCGGCGCGCGCGAGCACCGCGTCGCGCACGGTGGGAGGCACGCGGTCGTCGTCGCCGGCCCGCAGCTCGGAGACGTAGAAAGGATTGCCGCCGGTGAGCGCGTAGACCTCGCGCGCATCGTGTCCGCCGGCCAGTTTCGCCACCGCCTCGGAGGAGAGTCGCGGCAGGGCGATGCGCCGCGCGCGGGTCGTTTCGCCGAGGAGCGAGAGCAGCGGATGATCGGCCGCGACTTCGTCGTCGCGATAGGTGAAGAGCAGCAGGAGCGGAACGCGGAAGATGCGCCGCGCGACGTACTTCAAGAGGTCGAGCGTGGCGTGATCGGCCCAGTGGACGTCCTCGACGACGAGCAGCGTCGGCTCCGCGCCGGCGGCGTCGAGCACGGCCGGAAAGAGGCGTTCGCGATTGCGATCCGCGCCGAGGAGTGCGTCGACCTCCGGGCCGAGCGCCGCCGCGATGTCGTACAACGGTCCGAGGGGACGCGGCGTAAAGAGCGCCTCGCATCCCGACCACAACACGCGCATGCCGCCGGCGCGCATCTCGTCGGCGGCGCGCGTGGCCAGCGTGGTCTTGCCGATGCCGGCTTCACCCGCCACCGCGACGGCGGCGCCGCGGCCTTCGCGGACCTCCGCGGCCGCGCGCAGCAGCTCCGCAACGAATCGATCGCGCTCGAGAAAGTGCATCGTGCGCGCGAATCATAGAGGCGGACGCGGCATCCGTCCGCGACGCCCGTCACGCCGGACGGTCATGATCGCCGCCCCGTTCACTACGCGCGGTCCCATCCGCGCCGCGAACGCACCTGCGCTAAGCAGAACGCATTCGCTCCGCCAACGAAAGGGACGACCGGGGCCTCCGGACAAGCTATCGGCGGGCCGCCGTCGTTCCCGTTCGCTGGTCGAGTCAAAGCATGCTGCTTAGGAGCCGGTGCGCGTCGCGGTGGCGATCGTCCGCGCGATCGCCATTGGGTCGATCGGCTTCTGCAGGATGCCGTCGAACTCCTGCGGCAGCTCCTGTTCGCGGAAGCGCGTCAGCGCAAAGATCGGGATCGCGGGCCTCTGTTCGCGGGCGCGGATCTCCCGCACGAGCACGCGTCCATCCTCGCCCGGCAGCGCCACATCGGCGAGGATCACGTGCGGATCGCGGCGACCGATCGCTTCCCGCGCCGTTGCCACGCTCTCCGCCAGCTCCACGTCGGCGCCGCAGTGATGCAGCGCCGCATTCAGCAGACGCCGCACGTTCTCGTCGCCGTCCACGACCAGAACGCGCACGCCGCGCAGGTCGGCCAGGGCCTGCTGTTCCGCGTCCGCGCCGGCCGCGCGCTGCGCGAGCGGAAGTGTGACGGTGAACGTCGCTCCTCGTCCGAGTCCGGGGCTTTCCGCCGTGACGGTGCCGCCGTGCGCCTCGGTGAGGTACTTCACGATCGCGAGGCCGAGACCGAGACCGCCGTGGACGCGCGTGCTGCTCGAATCCGCCTGGCGAAACGGGTCGAAGACGAAGGGGAGAAACGTCGGGGCGATTCCCCCTCCCTGATCGCTGACGACGACACGCGCCCGTCCCTGGCCACGCTCGAGTCGCACGTTCACGGTGGAGCCGACCTCGGAGAATTTGATCGCGTTCGACATGAGGTTCCAGACGATCTGCTGGAGGCGCGTCGAATCTCCCTGCACCACCGTCCGCTCCTCCAGGCCGGAAGCCTCCACACGAATGCGCCGGGCATCGGCGGCGATCTGCATGGCGTGCAGCACGTCGCCGACGACGCTGCTCACGTCCACCGGCTCGTTCTGCAGCGACAGCTTGCCGCTCACGACGCGCGAGACGTCGAGAAGGTCGTCGATCAGCGCTGCCTGCGTCCGCGCGCTCTGTTCGATGGTGGTGACGGCCGTCCGGTACGTCTCGTCGTCGAGACCGCCGAGCGACAGCATGCGTGCCCAGCCGAGGACCGCCGTCAGCGGCGTTCGCAGCTCGTGGGACAGCGTCGCCAGGAACTCGTCCTTGGCGCGGTTGTTCTCCTCGGCGATGTGATACAGCCGCGCGATCTCGATCATCGCCCCGGCGCGCGACGCGAGCACCGTCACGACCGGCAGGTCCTCGGCGGTGTAGCGGCGCGTTCCACAGCCGATGAAGGAGATCGCCCCGACCACGCGACCGTGCGCGTGCATCGGCACGATCATCAGCGAAGACACGCCGAGCTCGCGCAGTTGCCGCAGATGCTCCTCGTTGCTCGCGATCGCGGCGAGATGCTCGTCCGTCACGTGCGCGACGAGCTGTGGCTTGCCGCTGCGCAGGACGGCCAGGACGAGGTCCGTCGCGGCGGGCGCGGACCAGCGCTCGTGCACAGCCGCGCCGGAAGTCTCGATGCGCGGGTCGGCGTGCGCGACCGCGAGCCGGTCGTAAGTCTCGCCGCGCGCGATGTCGATCACGCAGCCGTCGGCGAGACGGGACACCACCACGCGCGCCAGATCGGCGAGACGCATCCGGTAATCGAGGGAGCGGGCGATGACGCCGGTCGCTTCGAGCAGAAATGCGTTCTGGTCTTCGAGCCGCTTGCGCGCCGTGATGTCGCGCGTGAAGCAGCGCGTATGCACGAACTTCCCCTCCTCGAAGAGCACGTTGGAGCTGATGACCACCCACTTGACCGAGCCGTCTTTGGCCAGAAGCGGCGCCTCGTAATTGTGGAGCTCCTCGTTGTTGGTCAGCCGGCAGAGGATGTCGCCGATCGCGTGCGGGTCGGCGTGGAATTGGGCGATGTTGCGGCCGACGTACTCCTCACGCGTGTATCCGAGCAGTTTCAGCTCCGCGTCGTTGGCCCATTCGATGGTGCCGTCGGCCGTCACCCAGTGCAGTCCGACGGTGGCGTTGTCGATGAAATCGCGAAGCATCGCTTCGCTCCGCCGGCGTCCGCGCAATGCCTCGGCCATTTCCCGCTCGAGCTGCTTGCGGTGGGCTACTTCCATTTCGAGCGCGGCAGCGCGCTGTTCGAGGAGCGCGATCCGGCGGTCGCGCGCGTCGATTCCCTCGACGACCGACCCCTCCGTCGGCCGCACGATGTGGTGCGCGGCGCAGACCGCGTCGAACAGAGCGCCGTCCGATTCCTTGTAGAAGTTCCGCATCGGGTATGCGCAGAGGAGGGAGAAGGCGTGGCGGCCGCTCAACTCGTTCCACAGCTCCTCGAGCCGGACCGCCGCCTCGGGCTGGCCGTCCCGCCACAGCAGATCGACCATCTCGCCGTACGCGCGGATCCGCTGCGACGTGCCGGTGAGCTTTCCGAATACACCGTCCATCACCCGGACGAAGCGTTCCGGATGGGGCATGCCGTGGTCGAGGAACTCGTCGAGCAGGGCGCGGGCGTCGAGAAACGTCACCGCGTCCGCATTCGCTCCCTGCGCCTGCAGCCGGGCCACGAACGACGCGTTGTGCTCCGGCGTGGCGATCACGACGCAGGGCTCCCCTTCCCTGGCACCGTCCGTCAGAAACTCGGCCACCCGCTCGACGAGGAACGCTTCGCCTTCATAGAACTGCACGGCATGGTGGTGATGACGTGCCTCGTCGATCGCTGCGGTCATGAGTACGCTCCTTGTCCAGGATCGGCTGGGCTTGTCGTGTCCCGTCGATTTGAGGGAAGCGCGAAGTCGATCTTGAACGGCTGGTGCGCCGGGTCATGCACGAATCATGACAGCGGATGCCTACAAATACCGCCGCCGAGGGGATCGCGACCGGTCGGGCGGGCAGCGACAGACGGCATCGAGCGGGCCCGCGGCAGGCGGCTGGCCTCGGCGAGGAAAGCCGAGGCAGGACATCGTCAGGCGGAAGCGGGTGGTGAAGATGACGCGTCGTGCGCCGCGGTCCGCGCTCGGGCGCGATCCGTCACGTCGATGCTGAGACTGAGCACGCCGGACACCTTGCCGTCGAAATCGCGCGCGGGTTGATAGCTCACGTCGAACCAGCCGTCTTCCGGCACACCGTCGCCGTTGCGATCGAACCGCACGTGAAGGTCGCGGGCGTGGAACTCGGTCCCTTTCTCGTACACGTCGTCGATGATCGTGAAGAGCTCCTTCTCCTCGACGTCCGCCAGCGCCTCACGGATCGGCTTCCCTTCCACCCTCCGCCCGCCGATGATCTGCCGGCCGAACGCGTTGATGTACTCGATGACGTGCTTCGGGCCGCGCATGATGGTGATCGCGACCGGCGCGGACTCGAAGACGTTGCGCAGATAAACGCGCTCGGCTTCCCGCCGGATCAGCCACTGCCGGTCGGTGACGTCGCGCATGAACAGTCCCGCGCCCCCTTTTCCGGTCGGCACCACCTTCACGTCGTGCCAGATGTACTGCGTCGGATAGAAAACGGAGAGCTCCGCGCGCCGCTCCTCCTGAATGGCGTCGACGACCTGCGGCCACTGGTGGGCTCGCGCCGCATCGGGAACCACGGCGGTGAAGATCTGGCCGATCGCCTCGGCACGGGTTCGCCGCAGCAGCCGCTCCGCGTTCGCGTTCATGAACCGGATGCGAAGATCGGCGTCGACCTGGACGTAGGCTTCGATGATGGACTCGATGATGAGTTCGGACGCGAGCAAAAGATCTCCTTTTCGGCGGCCATGATACCGGTACGCCTCGCCGGCGGTTCCGGCGCATGCACCGGCGCGCGAGGCCCGGCTTCGCGCTCAGCTCACGGCAGCTCCACCAGCGTCCAGTATTTGTTGAGCGAGGCCATCGTCTCGCAGAAACTGGCGAACGTGACCGGCTTGAGGAGATAGCCGGCGACGTGCAGGTTGTAGGCTTCGACCTTGTCGCGCTCGGCGTCGGAGGTGGTCAGCACCACGACCGGCGTGGGGCCGAGCTCCGGATCGGCGCGCAGCTCGCGCAGGAACTCGATGCCGTTCATCTTCGGCATGTTGAGGTCGAGCAGCACGAGCCGCCGCGACTTCGGCATCTCCCCTTTGCGCAGCATCTCCAGCGCTTCGACGCCATTGCCGGCGACGAAGAGCGGATTGGTGATGTTGCCTTTCTTGAAAGCGCGGCGAACGTTCATCACGTCCACCTCGTCGTCCTCCACCAGCAGGACGTTCAGGATCTTTTCATTCATGCGTGCCGCGCCTCCTCAGGCTGCGTTTTGGGCCAGGTGAAACGGAACGTCGCGCCGTTCCCCGGTTCGGACTCCACGCGGATGCGTCCACCGCGGCTGTCGACCGTTTTCTGCACGATCGACAATCCGATGCCCGTGGCCTCGACTTTATCGCGTGCCTCGAGCGTTTGAAAGAGGCCGAAGATCTTACCGTGGTACTCGGCGGGGATGCCGGGACCGTTGTCCCGTACGGCGAACTCCCACTGCTCGCCGGCGTCGGTCGCGGAGACGGTAATCCGTGCGTCCGGACGTCGTGTGTACTTGATGGCGTTGCCGATGAGGTTTTGAAAGACCTGCTGGAGCGGCAGACGCTCACTCTCGAGGGTCGGGAGCTCGCCCGCGATCTCGACCTGCACCGACGGCGGCGGCGCCAGCAGGTCGACGACCTCGTCGACGAGCTTGCGAACGTTCACCTGCTCGGCCTTTTCCCGCACGCGTCCGGCGCGGGAGTACTGCAGGATGCCGTCGATCAGCGCTTCCATCCGATGCACGCGTCCGCGCAGCAGTGCGAGATGCTCGCGCGATTCGTCGGAGAGGTTCTGCGTGCCGATGTCCTCTTCGATCCACTGCGAAAGATTGGCGATGCCGCGCAGCGGCGCTTTCAGGTCGTGGCTGGCCACGTACGCGAACTGGTCGAGCTCACGGTTGCTCGTTTCGAGCGCTCGTGCGAGTCGGGTCAGCTCCTCGGCTTTTTCTTCGACGGCGCGGCGTCCGCGCACCTGATCGGTGACCTCGACCGCGTGGACGAAGATGTCGGTGATGCGGCGCTCGTCGTCGAAGATCGGCTGGAAGACGAAGTTCCACCACGACGGCTCGAGCACTCCGTCGCCGCGGCGGTCGATGCGGATCTCGGTCTCGTTCCCGACGAACGCCTGGCCCGTGGCGCGCACCTGATCGAGCAGTTGCAGGACGCTGCTGCCGGCCAGCTCGGGGAAGAGGTCCGCGACCCGTTTGCCGACGGCGTTCCTGCGGCCGAGCACCGTTTCCCACATCGGATTGACCATGGAGATGACGTGGTCGTCGCCGCTGTACATGGCGATGACGGCAGGCGCCTCGACGAAAACCTGCTGGAGGCGCGCTTTCTGGCTTTCGGTCTCGCGCAGCAGGCGCTCGCGCTCCGCTTCCGCCGCGACGCGCGCCGTGACGTCGACGGCCGTGCCGGTGAAGCGGACCGCTTTCCGCGCCTGGCCGGTTCCTTCGAACAAGGCCTGTCCGGAAGCCTGAATCCAGCGGCAGGAACCGTCGTCCTGCATGGCGCGGTATTCGAGCTGGAAGTAGCCGCCGTTCGCGCCGGTCAGCGCCTCCTGCACGGCGTGGTTGGAGGGGTCGCGATCGTCTTCGTGCAGACGCCCGAGGAATACGTCGTAATCGACCGTGGCATCCGGGGCGACGCCGAAGATCTCGCGCGTGCGCGAGTCCCAGGTGAGCTCGTTCGTGACGAGGTCGAAGTCCCAGGTGCCGATGCGCGCGGAGTCGAGCGCGAGATCGAGACGGGCCTTCAGCTCTTCGACCTGCCTGCGGGCGAGGACCTGATCGGTGACGTCGACGCCGTGCACGAAGATGCCGCTGATGGTGCCGTCGCGCTCGGCGATCGGGTGATAGACGAAGTTGACGAAGTGCTGCTCGTCGGCGCCGTTCGGACCGCGCAGCAGCACCGGCACTTCGGTGCCGACGAAAGGCTCGCCGGTCGCGCGCACGCGGTCGAGGATGGCGATGAATCCCTGCTCGACCACTTCCGGCAGCGCCTCGGCCACCGGCTGGCCGATGACGTTCCGCCCGCCGACGAGGCGTACGTACGCCTCGTTCGTCATCTCGAAGACGTGCCCGGCGTCGCGGAGCGTGGCGATGAAAGCGGGTGCGAGCTCGAACAGATCGGCGAGACGTGCGCGCTCGCGCTCGAGGTCGTCGATGAGCTGCTGCCGCTCCGCTTCCTGCCGCTTGTCTTCGGTCACGTCGCGCGCCTCGATGATCGTGCCGACGGTCCGCTCGCCCTGCCGGATCGGGCTGGCCGTGAACGAGACCGGGTAGAGATGGCCGTCTTTGTGGACGAACGTCTCTTCCCCCTGCTCGCGCATGTTCTGCGGGAAGGCGCGGTCGATCGGACACTCTTCGAGCGGGTAATGCGAGCCGTCGGGCCGCTTGTGATGGACGTAGTAATGGAGCGGCCGTCCCTGCAGCTCGTCGAGGCGGAAGCCGGTCAGCCGCTCGGCGGCGGCGTTCATGTACGAACAGCGTTGCTGCTCGTCCATGATGAAGAGCGCGAGAGTCGCGTTCTCCGCGACGGTCTCCAGTTGCCGGCGATAGTGGTCGGAGTCCGCGGCGGCGGGATCCGATGCGGGCGTGCGCTCGAGCGCGGGATCGGTAGTGGTCATGGAATGGAGTCCTTCGCGAATGACGGATCGCCGAAAAGCCGCGCCAGCGTCTGCGCGAGCAGGCCGGGCGTGAAGAGCCCTTTCGGGATGTAGTCGGCCGCACCCGCTTCGACGAGGTCGCTGGCGACGGCAGAGTCCTGCTGTCCGGTGATCATGACGACGGTGACGGAGATCCCGGCGCCGCGCAGGCCGCGCAGGAACGTGAGGCCGTCGCCGTCCGGGAGGTTGTAATCGAGCAACACGCAATCGAACGAGCTGCCGGCGAGCAGGTCGATGGCCGCGAGCACGCCGTCGGCTTCCCCGACGGTGACGTCGAAGCCGGTCTGCCCGAGGGCGCGGGTGAGCGCGATGCGATCGACACGGTCGTCATCCACCACGAGCACGCGGAGCGGCCGTGCCGCGGCCGGAGCTGCCGCCGTGCCGGTGCCCTGGCCGTGCCTGCCATGGCGTTTCGGCCGCTCCTCATTCGCCGGTGGAGGCGATGTCCCTGCCCGCTTCGTCATGTCGTGATCGGTCCGATCGGATGTGGCGCGAAAAAGACGATCCGCCGCCGCGGGAGGTGTGCCGCGCGGCAAGCGGATCGGCGCACTCTCGGTGACTCTCTGCGCGCGCCGGTGACCTTGCAAGCCGCGTGCGAGGCTGGCGCGCCCCTCGCAGAGCGGCTCCGCCGTGACCGGCCGACTCTCGGGGCAAACCGGGAGGAGGTGATGTCATGTGCGAAGGAAGTCGAAGGAGCGACCGCTCGCTTCCATACGTACGGCCCGCGTCCGCGAGCCGGCGGAGGAGCGTCGCAGAAGTTCTCGAAGTACGTCCCCGCGCAGCAGCGACCCGCAGCGCCTACGCGTGACCGTGAAGCTGCCGGAAACCATCATCAAGCGCGCCCGAAACGCAGTCGCCGGAACGGCGGAACTGACGCTCGCCGCGCTCGTTGAACGGAGCCTGACCACCTACATCGACGAGTTGGAGAAGCAGCGCGGTAAAGCATTTCCTGCGCGGAACAAGCCTCTCCGGGTCGGACGGCCACGGCGCGCAAAGTAAGCGCGTCCCGGCGAAGCCGCCATCCGCGCTGGCGGCTTCGCCTTTCCTGCGCTCGCGCCGGAGGGAAAATTGAAAATACTCCCCTTTTGTGCGAACGTGCCGCTGCCCGGAGCGGAACGTGGAAGCCGAACAGAACCCCTTGCCGATCCTCGTCGTCGACGACGACGAACCGACGCAGAACCTGCTTCGCGCGGTTCTCCGGAGGTGCGGCTATGCGAGCGAGCTGGCGTCCAACGGCCGCGACGCGATCACCTTGCTGCAGACCAAGCCGTATGCGGCCGTCGTTCTCGACGTCATGATGCCCGAGGTCGGCGGACACGAGGTGGTCGCGTTCCTCACGGCCAGCCCGAATCCGGTGCCGGTCATCATCTGCTCGGCGGCCGGCCCGGCAGCGTTCGCCGAGCTCGATTTCCCGGTCGTCAAGGCCATCATCCGCAAACCGTTCGACATTGACCAGTTCGTCGCCGTGGTGACCGCCGTCACGCGCGCCGACGAATGAACCCGCCGCGGCACGCCGCCTTTCGTGACACGAATCGTGCAACAGCCGCAGTCGGCTTCAGCGGGTGGGTCCCCGCGGGGTGGAGGTTCGAATGAAGAAGTGTGCGGCGCTCATCGTCGAAGACGACGAGAGTGTGCAGCGCCTGCTCCACGTAGTCCTACGCAAACACTGCGAGTCGGTCGATCTTGCTGCCGACGGCGAAACGGCGATCGCGATGGTACGCGACGGTTCCTATGACCTCGTACTGCTCGATCTGATGCTCCCGAAGGTGAACGGATTTGCGGTGTCGGAAGTCATTCAGGCGCTGCCGGCGCCGCCGCGGGTGATCGTGCTCTCCGCGGTCTCGCGCTATTTCGCCGATCGCTTTCCGGAAGGCACGCTCGTCCTGCAGAAGCCTTTCGACATCGAAAGGATCGAGGACGTTCTGCGGACCATGAACGCGGATTGACCGTCGCGCCCCTGCCCCTCGCACGCAGCCCCTCGCGGCTCCGTCCCGCCCCTCTATCTCTCTGTCTCTCCACCCTCCCTCCCCTCCCCCTTGACGCCGTACTGACGCCACCACGACGCCCTTCCCTCCTTCCCTGCGCACAATACGAACGAAATCTCCATGCGTCCTTGATCGTTCGTCCCGGTGTTCCGCTAACCAAAGAAGGGTCGGTCTCCATGCGCCAGCGCCTCGTCCTGACCGCAGCACTCGTCCTGCTCGCCTCGCCGCTCATGGCCCAGGCCGTCTTCGACGCACAGTCGAATGCGCCTGTGGTCCTGACCAGCGTCGCCAACACCGCCACGCTGCCGCACGCCACGGCCGTCGCGAACAACCGCATCCTCCTCGCCGCGGTGCACATGAACCTGCGCAACGCGACGGGCACGACGGTCACGAGCATCACGTACGGCGGACAGCCCCTGACCCTGCTCGACGCCATCACCGACGGCGGACCCGACACCCGCACCGAGGTGTGGTATTTGCTGAACCCGCCCACGGGAACGAACAACCTCTTCGTGACCGCCGGCGGCATCACTCCCGGACAGTCCGTCCGTTCGGTGGTGAGCGCCACGACCCTCAGCAACGTCGACCAGGCCGCTCCGCCGTCCGCGGCCAACGAAGACAACAACGACCCCGCGACCGTCACCGTCACCGGCACGACCACCACCGACGTCGTCCTCGACTTCATCAGCGCCCGTGAGACCGTCACCCTCACGCCCGACGCCCAGGTCCAGGGCTACAACACCAGCAGCGCCGCCGCTCCCGGCAACAACGACGTGCAGGCCTCCGTCAGCGGACGCGGAGGCGCGGCCGGCAACACCAACATGTCGTGGAACGTCTCGGCCAACCGCAACTGGTCGATCGTCGGCGTGAACCTCCGCGCCGCGACCGCCGACGTCGAGGTCACCCAGCGCGCGCTCAACGATCCCGTCGTTCCCGGCGGCATCCTCACCTACACGTTCCAGATCCAGAACAACGGCCCGTCCACCGCCTCCACCGTCACGCTCACCGACACGCTCCCGGCCGCCGTCACGTTCGTCAGCTCGAACACGACGCAGGGCTCGTGCAGCGGCACGACCACGGTCACGTGCAACCTCGGCACGATGGCCAACGGCGCCACCGCCACCGTCACGATTCAGGTGCAGGCGCCGCTCACCGGCGGCCCGATTGCCGCGAACACCGGCACCGTCACCACGGCCACGACCGACCCCGCGCTGCCGAACACCGCCAGCGCCACCGCGTACTCGCTCGTCCAGGCCACGGTCTGCGGCACGCAGCCCGGCAAGGACGGCGCGGGCGGCACGCTCGCCGGCATCGTCAACTCCTACTGGCCCGGCACCGCGAACGCGGCCGTCGGCGCGACCACCATCACCGTCGGCGCACGGCGCGGCGCCGCGGTCAGCATCACCGCCGGCGATCTCATCCTCATCATGCAGATGCAGGACGCCGCGATCGACAGCAGCAACGACGACCGCTACGGCAACGGCAACGGCATCAACGGCGGCACGACCGGCATCGGTGCCGGATACACGAACGCGAACAACACCGGCCGCTACGAGTACGCGATCGCCACGAACACGATCGGCGCCGCGGGTGGCAATCTCACGTTCACCGCGGTCGGCGGCGGCAACGGTCTGATGTACGCGTACACGAACGCGAATGCTTCGGCCACGATGGGGCAGCGGCGCTTCCAGGTCGTGCGCGTCCCGCAGTACACGACCGCCACCCTCGGCGCGACGCTCACCGCCGCGTCGTGGAACGGCACCACCGGCGGCATCCTCGCCTTCGACGTCGCCGGCGATCTCGCCCTCGGCGGCGTCACCGTCAACGTCAACGGTCTCGGCTTCCGCGGCGGCGCGGGCCTGCAGCGCGCGGGCGGCGCGGCCTCCGAGAACGACTACCGCAACGTCGTCGGCAGCAACGCGCATGGCGTGAAAGGCGAAGGCATCGCCGGCACCCCGGAGTGGGTGCTCGACGGCGGCGTCAACACGGACGTCGGTCCGCAGGGTTACCCGAATGGCGACTTCGGGCGCGGCGCACCCGGCACCGCGGGCGGCGGCGGCACCGATACCGATCCGGCGCTCAATCAGGAGAACTCCGGCGGCGGCGGCGGCGCGAACTGGGGCCGTGGCGGCAACGGCGGCAACGCGTGGCAGTCCAACCTCGCGCGCGGCGGCTTCGGCGGCGCGCCCTTCTACGACTCCCCCGGCCGCGTCGTTCTCGGCGGCGGCGGCGGCGCGGGCGCGCGCAACAACAGCTCCGGCGTCGCCGCGGCCGGTGCTGCCGGCGGCGGCATCGTGCTCGTCCGCGCGGGACGCATCACCGGCAACGGCACAATCACCGCGAACGGCGCGGCGGCCTTCAACGACACCGCCAACGACGGCGGTGGCGGCGGCGGCGCCGGCGGCTCGATCGTCATCCTCTCCCGCGGCGGCGGCATCGGCGGCCTGACCCTCCAGGCCAACGGCGGCCGCGGCGGCGACGCGTGGCGCACCCAGACGTCCCCCACCTACCCCGGCGAGCGCCATGGCCCCGGCGGCGGCGGTGGCGGCGGCTACATCGCGACCAACGGCACGCCGAGCGCGACGAGCGTCACCGGCGGCTCCTCGGGCATCACCACCACCAACAACGACCCGTTCGGCGCACAGCCCGGCGCGCCCGGCAACGTCCTCCTCACCGCGTCGTTCGACGAGATCACCGGCGTAAAGTCGGGCTGCACCGATCTCTCCGTCACCATCAGCGACTCGCCCGATCCGGTGAACGCGGGCAACAACGTCACCTACACGATCGCGGTCACGAACAACTCCACGACCGTGCCGGCGCAGGGCGCGAAGATCAATCTCAGCACGGCCACCGGCACGACGTTCGTCTCCATCACGCCGCCCGCGGGATGGACGTGCGGCACGACGCCGGCCGCCGGCGGCACGGGCGCGATCGAATGCACGGCCACCAATCCGCTCGCCGTGAGCACGACCACCGGCAACTTCACGCTCGTCCTCGCGACCGATCCCGCCGCAACGGACGGCTCGTCGCTCTCGCAACAGGTGGCGACGTCCACCACCAGCCCCGAGCCGAACACGGCCAACAACACCGACACCGAGGGGACGACCGTACGCCGTCGTGTCGACATCGCGGTCACAAAAGCGACGAGCACGCCTCCCGGGACGGACGGCGCGTGGGGTCAGGGCGACACGTTGACGTACACGATCACGGTCACGAACAACGGACCGTCGCGCGCGACCAACGTCGTGCTCAGCGATCCGCTGCCCGCCGGCTTCTCGTTCACCAGCGTCACGCCGGGCGGACCAACGTGCACGCAATCCGCCGGCACCGTCACCTGCACGTACGCCGCGATGAACCCCGGCGTCACGAACAACGTCAGCATCTCCGGCACGATCACCGTCAATCGCACGCAGCTCGTCAACACCGCGACGGCGACGCGCACCGAAGTAGACACGGATGCGACGAACGACAGCGCTTCGGCGACGGCCAACGTGCGCGCGCCGACGGTCGTGCATCTCCTCGCGATCGAGGCGGTGCAGGACAGCAAAGGCAAAGTCCTCGTCTCCTGGACCACCACCTTCGAAGCGGAGAACCTCGGCTTCAACCTCTATCGCGAGACTGGCGCGGGACGCGTGAAGGTCAACAAGCAGCTCATCGCCGGCTCGGCGCTCTTCGCGAAGAAGAAGCAGCTCGACTCCGGCAACAGCTATCGCTGGAAAGACAAAGTCCGCGACGGCGAATTCGCGCAGTACTACCTCGAAGACGTCGACCTGCACGGCGTGAAGACCATGCACGGTCCCGTCACGCCTTCGCTGACCAGCGCCGTCCCCGAAACGGAGAACACCGACACCCTCGCCGACCTCGGCTCGACCGGCGGCATCTTCGTCTCGCCGCGCGGTATCGGCGCCGCGCGCGGCGTCGCGACGACGCCGGCGAAGAAACAGCGCGAGCAGCAGTACGACCTCGCCTCGCAGGCCGCGATCAAGCTCATGGTGACGGAGGAAGGGTGGTACCACGTCACGCTCGCCCAGCTCACCGCCGCCGGCTTCGCACCCGGCAAGAAGCTCGCGCTCTTCACGGAAGGCGTCGAGCAGCCGATCCTCATGACGAATGACGCGATCGAGTTCTACGGCACCGGCCTCGACACGCCGTCCGCCGGCGCGCGCGCGTACTGGCTCGTCAATGACAAGGGCACCGGCGTGCGCATCAAAAATGAGAAGTCGAAGAACGCGACGCCGATCGCGCGCACGCCGTTCACGTTCGAGCGCGTCGAGCGCACCGTCTTCTTCGCCGCGCTGACGAACAACGGCGACCGCGAGAACTTCTTCGGCGCCGTCATCACCAACGGCGGCGCGACGCAGGAGCTGACCACCGAGAACCTCGACCGCACCGGCAGCGCCGCCTCGCTCGAGCTCGTGCTGCAGGGCGGTTCCGACGGCTCCCACGCGGTGCGTCTCGACCTCAACGGCGCGCCGCTGAGCACCGTCACGTTCGACGGGCTGCAGCGCAAGACGGCTACGCTCTCCGTGCCGCTGGCGATGCTGCTCGACGGTACGAACACGCTCACGCTCACGGCGCTCCACGGCGATCTCGACATCGCCGTCGTCGAGTCCCTGCGACTCACGTATCCGCACAAGCTCGTCGCCGATGACGACGCGCTGAAGCTCACCATCGCCGGCGGCAGTTCCGCCTCCATCGCCGGCTTCACCTCGGCACGCGTCCGCGCGATCGACGTCACCGACCCCGCACAACCGGTGGAAGTGGGTGTGGAGCTCTCGAATGGCAATGCCACGCTGACCGCGCCGGGGTCGGGCACACGCACGATCCTCGTCATCGGCGAGTCGCGCGTGCTCGCTCCCGCGCAGCTCGTCGCCAGCCGGCCGTCGACGTGGAACGACACGCGCCAGTCCGCGGACCTGCTCGTCATCGCCGCGCGCGGTCTCGCCTCCGCGGCGGAACCGCTGCAGGCGAAGCGTCAGAGCGAAGGATTGACCACGATCGTCGTCGACGTGCAGGATCTCTACGACGAGTTCGGGTTCGGTCATCGCGGCCCGCAGGCCATCCGCGAGTTCCTCGCGCGCACGCGCGAATGGAAGCGCGCCCCGCGTTACGTCCTCCTCCTCGGCGACGCCAGCATCGATCCGCGCAATTACCTCACCCTCGGAACGTACGACCTCGTCCCGACCAAACTCGTCGCGACGCAGTTCATGAAGACCGCGTCCGACGACTGGTTCGTCGACTTTGCGAACACCGGCCTGCCGCAGCTCGCCATTGGCCGCTTGCCGGCGCGTACGCTGGCCGAAGCGCAAACGATGATCGGCCGCATTGTGAATCGCGACACGAGCGGCAATGATCGCGTTGCGTTCGTCACGGACACCGATCCCGAATTCGATTTCGCGGCCGAAGCGCAGTCACTCGCAACGCTCGTTCCGCCGTCGCAGCCGAAGACGTTCGCCACGGCACCGACGCCCGCTTCGTTCGAGTCATTGGTCCTGACCTACATCGGCCACGGTTCAGTGGGATTGTGGAACGCGGGCTCGTTCCACAATGGCAGCGCCGCGGCATTACAGAACGGCGCGAAACGTCCGATCGTCGTCGGGATGACCTGCCTCAATGGCTACTTCCACGACGTCTTCACCACGAGCCTCGCCGAAGACCTCCTCCTCGCCCCCCATGGCGGCGCGGTGGCGGTATGGACCTCTTCGACGCTCACGTTCCCCGACGTCCAGATGCCCATGGCCGCCGGCTTCTTCCGCCACCTCTTCGCCGGTGCCACCCTCGGCGAAGCTGCCATGCGCTCGAAGACCGCCACCCCCGACCCCGACGTCCGCCGCTCCTGGATCCTCCTCGGCGACCCGTCGATGAAATTGCGGTAATTGTGTGTAGAGGAGCGCCGGCTGCGCCGGCGCTCCTCCTGTACAGCCGCAGCACCTCAGCGGGATGATCCGTGTAAACTCCAGCGGAGAAGAGAGGGTGCGCTTATGAAAACGCGGCGGCTGGTCGCATGTTACGTCACCTTGGTGCTTGCAATTGGGCTCGTAGCGTGCCGGCATGAAACAGATGCAGCAGACGGCGCTAAGCGCACGTTCAACCCTCTTGCCCGGAAGTCTCACTATGTTGGTGATTGGGTGAATATCGAAAAGACGCGCGAGCGCCTCTCGATCAGGCCCGAGGGTGAGGCGTTCGTGATCGAAGACGAACAGCAAAAGAAGTTCGTCGGCACGATGGTTGGCGGGGTACTTCGCGTTTCCGGGCCGCTCGGGACCATCGATATCCTTCACACGTCGTCGAATGATCATCTCATCGCGGCGGGAAAAGAGTTCAGGCGGATGGATGTGGCGAGTAGCACGGGTGGCGGGGACGCAGTCGTTTCCTTGAACCCCTCGGCCGCGGCACGCGAAACAATGAGTCGCATGCGAACGATTGCCACGGCATGGGAAGCTCGCGCGACCGACACCAACAGCTACGCAGTCGATGGGGCGATCATCGACGTCAGTGCGGACGCTCTGCGCAACGTTCTGTCACCCACATACATTCGGGAGCTTCCCACCAAAGACGCATGGAACAACGCTTTTCAGTTCACGGTGTCGCAGGACGGAAATAGCTACTCGATCCGATCACTCGGCGAGAACGGCCGCCGTGATGAGACACCTCCGGGCGTCTCTGACTCCTGGGATGCAGACATAGTTTTCACGGAGGGAAGATTTGTCTCCTATCCTGGAGGCGCACAGTGATCGCATAGCTCGCGCCACAGACTGGGATTCGATCACGGCGCCCGATCCGGAGCATTCGCTTCGGTGACGCTCGGTTGCGGTTCGGCAGTCGTTGGCGCCACCTTTTTGACGGCAACCCTCACGGATCATCCACGCCATGCGCGGTATGCGAGATACGCAAAGATCGCGACGACTACGAACAGTGCAATGCGACCAGCTCCCATCATCCGTGTATGAGCGACGTGTCGTGTTCCTTTAGGCTTGATGCCTGTCACTGCAGCGATACCGACCACCACAACGGCGAGACCGAGCCAGACGAGCCAGTTCATAGCGGAAGCGGCTTCAAGACGCGAGCCAGGCGTTCTCGGCTGCAGCATCGCCGCGGCGGCGCAAAGGATCGCCGCGCGACACTCGGCGTCGTCCGCGGCCGCGCGAACCGTGAGTTCGCGAGGACTCTCGAAGGAAGGCTCAGGACCGCCACTTGCACGTGCTGAATCGGATGCGCGACCCGCGATATCGATTTACAGACGACGTACGTGCCAGCACCCGCGCGATCGCGCTGCGAATGATCCACGCAGGAGGAGTGGCCAGGTCGGCGGCAGAACTGGACGAGTGGATCGCCCGCACGGACGACCTGCGCGAAACCTTAATGAAGGCAGGGTATGGCTCCGCCTTCACCTCGGACGATCTCTTTCCTCTCTTTCAGAGCTTCGTCGCGAAAGCGTCAAATTCCACGAAGCCACGAACGGGAGGCGGTCCTTCGAGGCAGTTCTGGATCTGGGTATTCGTCATCGCGGCCATCGCAGTCATCGTATTCAGTATTGCGGTCATGTAAGCCATACGCCGCATACCGTAGCGTGAGCTCCGTGCGGCGGAGCGACTTCGCGCCGCGACGTTCCCGACAGGAGCCCCCGAGACCGATTACCTGCATCATCCGACGTGTCGAACAGCCACGCTCGATGGCGCGAAACCTAAAGTCATGGTGGCGTTTCTGGTAGTCGCTCGTGGAATCATCGAGTGATGCATTGGCCAGACGACGACGGGCTGTAAACGGGTCATGACGCCCGCGGACGTGCAGCGCCTTCTGCAGACCATTGAGCGGACACTCGAGGGAGTACCGCCCGAAGTCGGGCGTCCTGCCACGGACACGGATTCCGGCGTCATTCGCATCCAGACCACCGCGGGGATTCAGCAGGTTCGCTTCGAAGGTGCATATCGCAATGCGGAGGAGTTCGCCGAGATCTACAGCGTGGTCGACATGATTCTGGCGAGCGTACGCGGGGAATGTTAGATCGAGCATCGCGAACGCTAGAATCAACGGATGCCGAGAGGCCGACTGCCCTTGATCGACGCCGACCTGCCGGCGCGGCGTCCCGTATGGTCGGCCATTTCAGAGCTCTTTCTCGATACGGACACGACGCTCCTCGAAGAGCAGGTGGCCCGCACGCTCGCGGCGTCGCCGTATTCGGAGGCCGAGCTCGAAGCCATCCTCACCTATGAAGTGCAGCCTGTCTGCTGGCCGAATGTGTTCTGGTGGGAGTGGTCCGGCTTTGCCGACGACTGGCTGGAAAACGAGATCTGGAAGCGCCGCGCGCATCGGCATCGATGGGGCGTGTGGTTGTGCTTTCCTCTCAGCCACTGGTTCAGCAAGCGATCGCCGGAATGGCGGCGCGTCATCGAGGCGGTGACAACGCTTCGCGCACAGCAAAGGCGCCTGGATCCATAGACGAACGGGCGCGCAGGCGTATCCCGATGCACGCGCCCGAAGCGCTCACGGGCGCGAGCGCATCAGCGAACCGGCGCGCGTACCAATGCTCATCGCGCGCATGAGCGGCATGGCGCTCACGGCCACCGAGCTCGCGCCCGAAGCGGGCGTGATGCCGAGCTCGCGCGTTCCACGCGCTGCTCACGCCGGATCGAGCCGCGCATACCGCAACAGCACACACCCGTTCCGGAACGGGCGGCACTCCGTCAATCGCAGGTCGAGCTGGCGTGACATGCGATGAAAGAGCGGGATGCCCGAACCGAGCAACACGGGGTGCACATTGACGCCGACTTCGTCGATGAGATCGGCCTCGAACAATTCGCGTGCGAGCACGCCGCCACCCATGATGCAGATGTCGCGACCTTCACTTTGCCGTAATGCGCGGATGAATCCCACGGGATCGCCGCGCACGATCTCCACCCGCGGATCCGCGGCCTCGGTCATCGTCGTCGAGATCACGTAATTGCGCACGCCGTCATACGCCTTCAGGCCCTCGCGCACTCCGGCCTCGTATGTCTTGCGTCCCATCACCACGGTATCGACGGTCGTCCAGAATTCTTTGACGAACGCGCCGATCTCGTCGCTCCACTGCAGCCAGTCGACGGAATGGTTCTCGCGGGCAATGTAGAGGTCGAGACTCGCGGCCACGCCGAATGTCACTTTCCGCATGTGCATCATTATTCTCTACTCGCGCGTCCATACGAAGCAGCACGACTCGGGCTCGCAGGTATACCTACTCCGGACCTGCTTTGGCTCGATTCCGGCGGCACTCTGCGCGCCCTTCCAAGGCCCTGCGCGTCATCGGAATCTCGCGTTCGAGCTGGGCCAGCAGCATTTCCGCGATCGTCATCGTCCGTCCTCCGGGCGAAGCTTAGCGTATGCGAGCGCGCGTAAACGTTCGGCGCGGCTCCCTTGAATCTCGAGCACGCGCGGCGAGCCGTTGGCGAACAGCGAATACGGGTCGGCGGTGATGAGGTCGAGCAGGCGCTCGTTCATCGCCTCCCGCAATGCCGGGTCTTCCGACTCCGGCACGTCGATTTCGTCGTCGAGCGGAAGGACCACGAGGAGGTCGAGGTGCGCAATTCCCGCCGCGGCCAGCTCGCCCGCGGAGGAGAGCAGTTCGCAATCGCGCGCGGTGCGGCCGAGGTCCTCGAGCGCGAGGAGGTACGCCAGAAAGTCCACCGGACTGCGTTCGGCGATTACGCGGGCGCCGCGCTCGTAATGACGCAGGCGCTCCACGGAGAGCTCCAGTTGCCGCAGGAAATCATCGGCGGTCGGCTCCGCGGAGGCGTCGTCCAGCCACTCATAAGGCTCGGGCTCGTGGACGTAATCGGGATGCGCGGCGAGAAAGTCTTCAATGAGAGTGCTCTTGCCGCTGCAATGCGTTCCGGAAACGGCGATTCTCACGATGATCTCGGCGGCGCACCTTACCACGCCGCACGCCAGTCAGAGCTCTGCCCAGCGCCGCAGGAGATTGTGATAGACGCCGGTCAACTGCAGGACGGACGCGTGCTCGGGGAGATCGGCACCGAGGCGCTGGATGGAGAGGTCGAGATCGAAGAGGAGCGTGCGCTTGCCGTCGTCGCGCACCATGCTCTGGATCCAGAAGAAAGACGACACACGCGCGCCGCGCGTCACGGGCCGCACGTGATGCAGGCTGCTCGCGGGATAGAGAATCATGTTGCCCGCCTCCAGCCTGACCGACTGCACGCCGAACGTGTCCTCGATCACGAGCTCGCCGCCGTCGTATTCATCCGGCTCCGACAGAAACAGCGTTGCCGAGAGATCGGTGCGCAATTGATGCGCGGTGCCGGAGACCTGCCGCACGGCATTATCGACGTGCGCACCGAACGACTGACCGCCACTGTAGCGATTGAAGAGCGGCGGAAAGACGTGCAGCGGCAGAGCGGCAGATCGAAACAGAGGATTGCGCGCTAATGCGGCGACGATCAGCTCGCCGATCTGTCGCGCCGCGGCGTGATTTTCCGCGATCTGCTGATTGTCTTTGGCGCGCGCGGACTGGTGCCCCGCGGTGACGCGGCCGTCCACCCATTCCGCGGCGTCGAGGACGGCACGCGCGTCGCGCACCTGGGATTTCGTCAGTACGTCGGGAATCTGCAGCAGCATCAGAACCCGAGTTCCGCGTTGATGGAGACCGAGCGCCCCGGACCGGGGATGTAATGACCGCCGCCGACGCGATCGACGTAAACCTCGTTCGCGAGATTGTTCATATTGAGCCGCAGTGTGAGCATCCGCGAGACGTCATACGAGGCCATGGCATTGACGAGCCAGTAACTCGGCACTTCCGCGGTATTCGTCGCATTGCGGAAGACGGAATCCATGAATTGTGCGCCCGCTCCGATACTGAAGCCGCGCGGCAGACGTCCTTCCGTCCAGACGTTGAACGAATTTTCGGGCACGAACGCGAGTGCAGCGCCCTCTTCCTGCGGATTGGCCGAGGCCACGAACTCACTGTCGAGATGCGCGTAGGACGTGAGCACCGACCAGCGATCGGTGAGATTGCCGGTGAAACTGACCTCGACGCCGTCGACGCGCTGTTCGCCGTCGAGGACGAACGGCTCCGTCGTCGCGCCGCGCGTGCGGGCATTGGTCTTTTCCGTGCGGAAGAGCGCCGCCGTGGCGATGGCCCGTCCCCCCTGTGCTTCCCACTTTGCACCCACTTCGAGATTGCGGCTCTTTTCGGGCGCGAGATTCACGTGATTGGCGGACGTCGGCGTTTCGGACAGACCCGCACCGCCGCCGGCCGCTTCCACGGAAGGATTGAAGGACGTGGCGAAACTCGCGTACACGCTCGCGCTCGGGCGCGGCTTGAACACGATGCCGGAGTTCCAGCTCAGCATGCGGTCATTGCGGCCGAGCATCGTGCGCGCGCCGGTGGCCATGTTGGTGAGCTCGTAATCGACGTCGACGATGTCCCAGCGCAGCCCCGCCGTCACTTCCCAGCGCGAGCCGAGCTGCAACGTGTCGAGCGCATAGAGACCGCCCAGCAGCATCCGCGTGTCCTCGGGATTGCCGTTGTTCACGGGCATCGGCCCGTTCGGCGTCTGATGCGGATCGGGATGCTCGAGGTCCGTCTGCGGCTGATTCGTCGTCTGCGACTGCCGGCGGATGAACGTCGTCTCGCGGCCCACTTCCACCCCGGCCACGAGCGCGTGCTGCACGCCCGCGGTGCGGAACGCGCCGGTGACGCTGGTCTGATGCGTGAGCTGCCCCTGATCCATCAGGCGCTGCTGGAGCTGGCGGTTGGGCGGGCGCGGCGAGGTGATGGCGGAGTCGCGATGATTGTCCGCCCAGCGCGAAACGTTGCGCAGCGTCCATCCCTCGCGCAGGTCGCGCTCGAACGTCGCCGTGGCCACGTCGCTCTGTACGGTCTCGTAGTCGTAGCCTTCGAGTCCGTAAAAGTTCGTCTGATCGACGCGCGGGCTGGTCTCGAACGCCGCCCACGGCAGGCCGTAATCGGGGACGTTGTCCTGCGACAGATGCTGGAACGCGAGCGTGAAGCGCGACGGCTTGCCGATACCGAAGCTGAGCGAAGGCGCGACGCCCCAACTGCTGTTGTGCACGACGTCGCGGCCCGGCACGTCGGACGAGGTGTGCATCGCGGCGACGCGGATCGCGGCGCCGGGGATCGAGGCGAGCGGCGCGTTCGTGTCGACGGTGACGCGCGAGTAGCCGGCGTTGCCGGCGCCGAGGGACGCGTTCGTGAACGACTCCGGCTTCGGCGATTTCGTGACGAGATTGATCGCGCCGCCGGTGCCGCCGCGTCCCGCGACCGCGCCGGACGGACCCTTCACCACTTCGACCTGCTCGAGGTTGAACGCGTCGCGCGTATACGCGCCCGGCTCGCGCACGCCGTCGAGGAGGATGTCGTTGCCGGCGCTGAAGCCGCGCATGCTGAACGAATCGCCCGGCACGCCGCCGCCGCCCTCCCCTGCCTGAAACGTGATGCCCGGCGTGTTGCGCAGCACGTCGCGCAACGTCGTCGCGCCCTGGGCGAGGAAAACGTCGTCGGGAATGACGGCCACGGTGCGCGGCGTGTCGAGAAGAGGCCGCGCGAACTTCGGCGAAGCGATCTCCGGCGCGGGCGCGGAAACGTCGATCGTGTCATTCATCACCTGCAGCGTGAGGACGACCGAGCGTCCCGCGACGCGATGATGGATGCCGCTGTCGGAGAGCAGTCGCACGAGGGCGTCGGCATCGGACATCAGACCGGTGACGCCGGGGCTCTGCAGACGGTCGAGCACGACGCGCTCGAAGTCGACGCGCACCTTCATTCCGCTCGCCGTCTCGAATGCGCGAAGGGCGTCGGACAGCGATCCCGCCGCGATCGCAAACTGGCGCAGCGGCAATTGCGCGGCCGAGCGCGTTCCTGAATGCGCGGTGCCGGCCGCGGTCTGCGCGAGCGCCAGGCGCGTGCCGAATGCGGTGCACGCGACCATCGCGCCGACGGTCATCTTGCGGAGCTGTTTCGAACGACGTCCACTCATGCGTTGCTTTCCTCTTCCACTAATGGTTGCGATGGCGCGGGTGCGCCGCGCAGAAATCGGGAGAATCGGCGGAGGGCCAGGGCCAGGCCGGTGTAGACGAGGACGACCGCGGCAGCGGTTGCGAGCATGGCCACGATCTGCCCGGCGATGCCGCCGGCCTCACCGGTGTGGATCCAGCGCAGCCACGCGCGCGCCTGCTGGCCGGCCTCCTGCCGCGCGTATGTCTTGTGCTCGACGACGCGGGCGGTCTTCGGATCGACGAGGAGTTGCGAGCGCTTGTCGGGACGCGCGCCATTGCCTTCGTCGAGCGCAATCGTGACCGGCCCTTTCGCGGAGACCGGCAGGCGCACGGAGATCGACTGCCATCGCGGCGCAACGCGCACGGCTTCGGCGCGGGCGCCGTTCGCGACGCGGTCGAGCAGCGCCGGATCGAGCTTGCCGCCGCCGCGTTCGTTGCCTTGCTGCTGCGGCTTCGGCGGCGTGCTGCCGAACGCGCGATAGACGAGGCGCGTCGCCCATGGGTACGAGATGACGACGCCGGAGAAAACGATGGCCACGAGCGGCACGAAGGCCCAGATGCCGAGGACCTGATGCCAGTTGAAATCGCGCGCGCGGCCGCGCAGGCCGCGGCGGAAGAACGTGGCGGTGGCGAATGCGCGGCGCGTGAAGCGGCGCGGAATCCAGATCACGAGCCCCGACAGGACGATGAAGAGGAACGCGAGGTTCGACGCGCCGGTGATGGCCTTGCCGCGATCGCGGCCATCGCCTTTCATCGCCAGCCAGCGATGGAGGTTTTCGTTCGCCTCGAAGAAGCCGCGGACCCCCTTCGCGCCTTCGCCGAGGACGGCACCGGTGTACGGATTGACGAAGAGGGTGTGCTCGCGGCCGAAGGCGATCGCCACGGGAGCGAAACGATCCGATCGCATGAGGACGTTCGACGGCTTCGCATCCGGCAGGGCCTGGCTCGCGGACGCGACGAGCTGCGAGAGCGGCAACGGCGTGCGCGACGCGTCGGCCGCACTCACGCGCAGGTCGCGCTCGGCGAAGGCGACGATCTGCCGCTCGAACGCGAGCAGCACGCCCGTCACGGACATGAGCAGGATCACGAGGCCGGCCGTCACGCCGGCGACGAGATGAAGCCAGAAGAAAGTCTTGCGAAGGGTCATGTGTGGGGGCCGTTCTCTCGGTGCAACTGAGACTCTGTCGCAATTGCGAGACAGACACTAGCCGTCTCAACGGCACTCGTCAAGAGTTACGGGGAGGGCGGGAGGTCAGGCGCGCCTTACCGGCAGCACGTGCGTGGAGGCGTCGGATCCGCGACGATCACCGCGCCGAACCTCGCGGGAGAGGCGCGAGCCGGACGGTCTCACCGCCGGTGAGCCGGCGACGTTGAAGCGCCGCGGACCCGAGAGCCGTGCGGCGGGGAGAGATGGCGTGGCGCCGTGTCGAGTGACAACGCGGCGAGAAGCAGGCAGACGGAGACCTTGCGCCCGGCGATGGTTTGCGTCGATCGTGCCGCGTTGCGCTCAGTGCGGCGTCACGCGCCAGACCACGTTCCCGAGTCATCCGCGACGAGCAACGCACCGGCACGATCCACCACCACCCCCACCGGCCGCCCCAGCGCCTCCCCTTCCTCGTTCACGAATCCGGTGAGCACATCCTCGGCCGCGCCATGCGGATGTCCATTTGCGAATGGGATGAAGATCACTTTGTAGCCGCTGCGCGGGCGGCGGTTCCACGAGCCGTGCTGGCCGACGAACGCGCCGCCGCGATAGCGCTCGGGCAGCAGTTGCGCGTCGTAGAACGTGAGCCCGAGGGAGCCGGTGTGATTGCCGAGGGCATAGTCGGGGACTCGCGCTTGCGCCACGAGGTCGGGGCGCTGCGGCTGCACGCGCGCATCGACGTGCTGGCCGTAGTAGCTGTAAGGCCAGCCATAGAAGCCGCCGTCCACGACGGACGTCAGATAGTCGGGCACCAGATCGCTTCCGAGCTCGTCGCGCTCGTTGACCACGGTCCAGAGCGCACCGGTCGCGGGATTCCAGCTCATGCCGACGGGATTGCGCAGTCCCGACGCGAACACGCGCGTGGCTCCGGTGACGCGATCGATCTCGAGAATCGCCGCCCGATTCGTCTCGATCTCCATCCCTCCCTCGGCCACATTGCTGTTCGAGCCGACGCCGACGTACAGCCGCGCGCCGTCTCTGCCGGCGACGAGGCTCTTCGTCCAGTGATGGTTGATCGGACCCCCGGGCAGGCCGGCAACTTTCACCGCCGCCTCGCCGATCGACGTGGCGCCTTCGCGATATGGAAAGCGCACCACCGCGTCTGCATTCGCAACGTAAAGATCGTTGCCGACCAGCGCCATGCCGAACGGATGAAAGAGGTTCTGCAGGAACGGCGTGCGCGTTTCGGCGCGGCCGTCGCCGTCGGCATCGCGGAGCAGCGTGATGCGATTCGCGCTCGGCACCGACGCTCCGGCGCGTTTGAAAAAATACTTCATGAAGAACGCGCGGATGCCTTTCGGTTCCGGCTTCTTCGGCGGACGATTCGTTTCGGCGACGAGCACGTCGCCATTCGGCAGAACGTAGAGCCAGCGTGGATGATCGAGACCTTCAGCGAAACGCGTGACCTTCCATCCCGCGGCGGCGGCCGGTGTCGCGCCGGGCGGCCATCCTTTCGCCGGCGCGATGTGCACGGTCGGGATGAGGGACGCGCGTGGCGCAGGCAACGTGGGATTCGCGCCCACCGTCGCCTCGATCGGCAAACGTGCGGACTCGCATGCGGCGAACGCCAGCAGCGACGCGATCGCGATGAAGGAAAGGCGGTGCATGCCCGTAAAGTGCGTGCAAGACGCACGCGCGCTCAGAACAGGTCGGGGACGTGACGGAAGTTGCGCATCGCCTCCACCGTGCGCGGCGCGATGTCGCTCAGAAACCAGGTGAGCGTCTCGACGGTCGCGGCTGGAATGCGGTAGCGCGTGACGAATTGCACGTCGACCTCGCGCGTGGCCGCGCCGGAGTGCGCGGGGAAGAGATCGCCGACCGCGCTCTCGTTCGGGTTCACGACTTGCGCGCGCCTGCCTGCATCCGCGAAGGCGTTCGCGAAATCGTCTTTGCGATAGCCGTAGTGCGTGCACGCGAGACAGGCCACGATCGGCGCGTCCGGGCGCGGTGATTTCGCGATGGCGGTGGCGACCCACTTGCGAATCTCGGCCGCCGTCCTCTCCCCTTCCCGATCCTCGGAGATGGTGTCCGCAAGTCCGGGACAGGCCTGACTGACGATGCGCGACGCGTCGACGCCGCGCTCCTCGAGCAGGCGCGGATACGTGCCCGCGTCGATGGTCGTCTGCGTGCCGAAGATCATGGCCACGCTCTGCGCATCCGCTTCGAGCTCGGCCAGCAGCAGTTGCACGCCGGTCTCGACGATGCCCTGCACCGGAATCGTCGCGGCGGAAAAGTACGGCGTGTCCGGCAGCAGCACCGAGAGCGTGTTGCACGCGACGTAAATCGCGTCCGGTGCAAAACGCTCCGTCACGTTGCGCAGGAAGCGGTCGAACGTCTGCAGCTTCTCCTCGCGCGTCGGCATCGCGTTGTAGCCGTAGTCGTTCTCCGGCGCGGCGTTGGCGAACGTGAGGCGCACCGGCTCGCGGAATCCGTGCTCGCGCACGAAGCGCTCCGCATACGCCACGACGGAAAGACCTCCCACGCCGGAATCGGTGATGACGATGTGCACGGTCATCCCTCCAGCGCGACGCGGCCGGTCATGAGGTCGAGGAGGATGGGGACGTTGCGGTCTTTGAGCGAGTAGAGCGAGGCGTCCTCGAGCTCCCACGTCACGAGGTTCACGCGCTGCTCGGACGCCCACGTGCCCATCGAGCCGGGCGTGGCGTAACCGATCTCCGCGATGAACGGCAGCGCGCAACGGGCGGCAAGCTCACGGCCGAGGAACGAGGCGCCGGCGTCGTCGATACAGGCGAGGGCCGAGTGGAGGGAGACGATCGCGCGCGGTTTCAAAGCGCCGATGAGCGCGAGCAACGCCGTCGTTTCGGGCTCCGAGGCGGGCTGCGTGCCCGTGGTCAGCGCGATGTCGCGCGCGTCGTTCGCGCGGCTCTTGTAGAAGACCGGATCGTGACTCCAGTTCGACGTCGGAAAGTTGCGATTGAGATCGACGCCGCGCGCATTGCCGCGCGTGCCGCGCAGCATGCCGTCGGGATTGCCGCAGAGGATCACCGCCGCCCGCAGATCCGCGGATGGCAGACAACGCAGCGCTTCCGAAACGACGACCGTCGTCTCCGCCTCGTCGCCGTGGATGGCCGCGAGGATGAGGAGCTCGGCCGCTCCGCGGTCGGGATGATGAAAGTACGTGAGCGGCAGTCCGTCGACGGAGCTGCCGTACTGCGTGCTGGCGTGACGGAGGACGCCGCGATCGCGGCGCTCGACGAGGGGTTGCGCTGACATCGGCGCGGATCATACCGAAGCGCGCGGGTGGCGCAGCCATCACGGGTAGCGCAGCCATCACGCGCGCTTCGTGCAAACGTCCAGCACGCACGCGCGCAGCCAGCGATGCGCGGGATCGGCGTCCATGCGCGGGTGCCAGAGCATGGACACCGTGATCTCGGGGGTGTCGAACGGAAGCGGAAAGCTGTGCATCCCCGCGCGCAGGTTGCCGGTGTGGCGCTCGGGCACGGTGGCGATGAGATCGGAGGCTCGGGCCAATGCCAGCGCGGTCGAAAAGCCGTTGACGATGGTGACGAACTCGCGTTCCAGCTCGATGAGGCCGGAAGTGTCCCCGCGCCGTGAGACCAGGACGTGCTTCCCCGCCGCGTAGCGCGCTTGCGTCATCTTCCCCTTGCTCAACGGATGGCCGGTGCGCACCACGCCGACGAAGCGGTCGCGGAACAGCGCCCGCGTACGCAGCTCCGGACTGGTCGTGGCGTCGATGACGCCGGTCTCCAGATCGATCGTGCCGTCGCGCAGCGGCTTGCTGTCTTTGTTCACTTTCTGCACGAAGCGCAGGCGCACGCCGGGCGCTTCCTCGCCGGCACGTGCGAGGAGCGCCGGACCGAAGTTCTCCACGAAGCCGTCGCTCGTCCGCACCGAGAACGTCCGCACGAGCTGGCGGAGATCGAGTTGCTCCGCCGGACGGAGGACAGCATGGGCATCGTCTACCAGTCGACCAACGCGCTCGCGCAGCTCGAGCGCCCGCGGCGTGGGCACGAGACCGCGTCCCGCGCGCACGAGCAGCGGATCACCGGTCGTTTCCCGCAAGCGCGCCAGGGCTCGGCTCATCGCGGAAGGGCTCAGCCGCAACCGTTGCGCCGCGCGCGCCACGCTCCCCTCGGCGAGCACCACGTTCAGGGTGACGAGCAGGTTCAGGTCGGGTGTGGCCATGTCCCGACGCTACCATGACATGGCGTCTCATGCACGAGTCGAGTGCATCCCGTGCGTCTTCCGCCATGTCCCGAACGGACCTAAGTTCACAGCATGTCGAACGCAACCAAGTGGGCACTGGCCAGCCTTTCCTCCTCCATCCTCCTTTCGTCGCTGGGTATCAGCATCGCCAACGTCGCCCTGCCGACGTTCGCGCAGGCGTTTTCCGCGTCGTTCCAGCAGGTGCAGTGGGTCGTCCTCGCCTACCTGCTCGCCATCACCACGCTGATCGTCAGCGTCGGCCGGCTCGGAGACCTCATCGGCCGTCGCCGGCTGCTCCTCGGCGGCATCGCCCTCTTCACCCTGGCCTCGGCCGTGTGCGCCGTCGCGCCCACGCTCTCGGTGCTGATCGCCGCCCGCGCGGCGCAAGGCCTCGGTGCGGCCGTCATGACCGCGCTCACGCTGGCGTTCGTCGGCGAGACCGTGCCGAAAGAGAAGACCGGCAGCGCGATGGGATTGCTCGGGACGATGTCCGCCGTCGGCACCGCCCTCGGCCCGTCCCTCGGCGGCATCCTCATCGCCACCCACGGCTGGCCTTCGATCTTCTTCGTCAACCTGCCGCTCGGTCTCCTGACGTTGCTCCTGACCTGGCGCTGGCTGCCTGCCGACGGATCGTCCAAGTCCGAACGCTTCGATCACCTCGGCACGCTGCTGTTCGCGCTGACGCTCGCCGCGTACGCGCTCGCCATGACGCTCAACATCGCGCTGCTGCTCGTCGCCATGATCGGCGCCGCGCTCTTCGTGCTCGTGGAGCGCAAAGCCACCGCCCCGCTGATCCGGCTGGCGATGCTCCGCGATCGCGTGCGGAGCGCGGGCTTCGCGACGAGCGCTCTCGTCACGACCGTGGTCATGGCCACGCTGGTCGTCGGTCCGTTCTATCTCTCCGGCGCCCTCGGCCTCGACGCCGCGCGCGTCGGACTCGTCCTCGCCGCCGGCCCCGTCGTCGCCGCGCTGACGGGCGTGCCGGCCGGTCGCATCATCGACCGCTTCGGCACACGCCGCACCGTCATCGGCGGACTCGTTGCGATGGCGATCGGCGCATCGCTCCTGGCGACGGCGCCCGTGAGTGTCGCCGCGTACGTCGCGCCGCTCGTCGTGCTCACCGCCGGCTACGCGCTGTTCCAGGCGGCCAACAACACCGCCGTCATGACGGATGTCCGCGCGGACCAGCGCGGCGTCATCTCCGGCATGCTCAATCTCTCCCGCAACCTTGGACTCATCACCGGTGCCTCGCTCATGGGCGCGGTGTTCGTCGCGGCGGGGATGCGCATGACCTTCATCGTCGCCGTGGGGATGATCGCCATCGCCTTCGCCATCCATCCGCGCGAGACCGCAACCGCATAGGGGCACGATGATTGCGTTGGCTGAGTCCGGCATCGAGCGATGCCGGAGGTCGAGATGAGCATTCTGCTGTGGATCATCGTGGGACTCGTCGCGGGCGTGCTTGCGTCCATGGTCATGGGCGGCACGGGCTACGGAATCATCGGAGACATCATCATCGGTATCGTCGGCGCCTTCATCGGCGGCTGGCTGTTCGCGAAGCTCGGCGTGTCCTCGCCGTTCAGCGGCTTGCCGGGCACGATCTTCGTGGCATTCGTCGGCGCGGTCGTGCTGCTGTTCATCCTGCGCCTGCTGCGCGGCGGCACGGCTCGGCGCTGACCGCGCCACTTCGCATCGCGGCAACCTCTCCACCTTCCAGAACGGCCGAGGGGCCGCAATCGTTCGTCAGCGCCCGCAGATGCTTTCGAGAAAGGCGCGCTGCTCCTTCGTTTCCGCGCTCGAGCCCGCGGCCTTCACCCGCGATCCCGCCTCCGGCAGTGCGACGCCGAGCCGGCACAAGACCGCGACGGCAAACGTGCCCGTGCGTCCGATGCCCGCCGCGCAATGCACCAGTACGTTCTCCCCTCGGCGTAACGCGGCGGCCGCGTCGTCCACGGTTTTGCGGAACGCGTCCACGTCGTCGGGAACGCCGTAATCCGGAATCGCGTGCGACACCTGCCGCCATGGAACGCCCGACTCGATCGCACGCGCATAGTCGGGACTCTTCTCCACGACCTCCGCATTCGGTGCGAGACAGACGACCTGCGCGATGCCGGAGCCGACGATCGCCTCGCGCGCTGCCTCGAAGGCTTCGCTGCGCCCCGGCATGCTGTGCAGGAAAAGCTTGCCGGTGATGGTGTCCGGAAGTTCGACCGTTCTGAACATCCGGACATCGTAGCGCCACCGCGCGGTCGTTTTATCCGTGCGGATCGATCCCGTTCCCTTCGTCCGCGCTGAGCGTCGTCGCCGTGCAGCCGTTCGGATCGATCAGGCAGCCCGCTTTCGGTCTCGGGTTGCCGTGCGGATCGAGACCGTTGCCTTCATCGGTGCGCGGGGTGGCGAAGGCGAGAGACCACAAAAACAGAGCGATGGCCACGTACTGAATCATCATGGGAGGGACCTCCTTTCCCCTCAACGTCGGCACGAAGCGGTCGAAGCACAAGGGCGTTGACGAGGGCGTCACGGATTCGATGGCAGGACGCCATGACGGGTGCCACCATGCGCGCCCCATGTTGCGTCGCTCGCCGCGGAGCTGCGTGTCCGCGATGTCACTCTCGACATGCCACGGCAGATGCAGACGTCCAGCTCGCGGTTGACGTCCCGCACCGCGAGCTCGAGCGCCGCGGCGCTCGCCGCTCCGAGGGATGCTCCGTCGCCGGTCAGCGAGAAGAGTGCGCCGATGCGGATGACCGAATACGCGCGCCCGCTCACCGCACGCGTCTTTGCCAACGCAAGCGGCCCGCGGCAACACCGGCCTGAAGGAAGGGACGCGCCGCGCGTTCGAAGCCCTCGGCGGCACGGTCCTGCCAGGCATCTCGTACGCGCCGGCGACGGGCGACTTCACGGCGCAAGTCGCGGCTCTCGGCGCGGTGGGACCCATTATCCGAGGAGATTCGCGCGCGGATCGGATTCGCGCCGGATGCGTATGCGCTCTCCGTGTACGAGGCGGCGTGGGTGGCGATCCTCTCCGCGATCGAGGTCGGCAACGACGCGACGCTGCTGCGCGAATCGTTCAGCCGCAACGTGCAGCGCTACTGGGGCGTCACCGGACCGACGGCGTTGGACGCCGCCGGCGACCGGAAGATCGGCAACTTCGACTTCTGGACGATCACGCCCGTCGACGGCACTCCCGACTGGGTGCGCACCGCGCAGTACAACGGCCGCATCGTGCGGTGAGCAACCGACCGCGGATTTCGGTTCGCAGATTGGCGTGCGCCCCAAGGAATACCGCCCATCGCTGCAGCCGCTGCCGCGTCGTAAAATTTGCGCTGTTGCGTGAGAGGCGCGTTGACCGCCTCGCGCTCCATCTCCGCGATCGCCAAGTCGACCAGCATCGCAAACAATTCCACCTCGGACCGACCGGCGTGCGTCTGAGGCGTCGGTGCCCCACGTGCAACGGCGGACTGACGATCCATCAGCTACACGACTCCTCGACCTCGATCGGGCTGACGGGCTCGATGACGTACGCTACACGTACACGTTCGATATGGTGGTGTCGGAGGTGGACCTCGATGCACGAGACCCGGGGATGTGGCGGCAACCGAGGGGGCCGTCTGTACACAGTATTTGCGCCGCGAACGACGCAGCGTCGCTAGGTACGCGCCGCGATGCGACTCTGCGGCGGCGGAATCGACACTGACTTCGGCTGGGCCGACCGGCAGGATCTCCGTGCTTCAGGAGAGGACGACGGAGCCGTGCTCTTCGTCCAGGTGCGCTCGACCTCGAATTCGAGGTACGGTACGGTAGTGTTTTTACTGTGGCGAACACACCTTCAATGGAAGTTTCTGGTTTGCGTACAGGAGGCTGAGCCATGCCGCTACTGGAGAAGCTTCGAGATGAAGTCATCGAAGTGCAAAGAGCACAAGCAGCCATCGCTCACTGGAAACTACTGCTGATTGCAACGCTGGGAGCGGCAGGGTTGGGCCTCGTCCCGAGCTGCAGGCCGTCAAATCATCACATCTTGATTCTCGGACTTCTTCCGCTTGTGTGTTCTTATGCTGACGCTCTCGCGTACAACAGCGGGATCCGGGCGCTCAGCATCGCGCGATACTTGCGCGTCAGGACGCGCGTAGACGCAGAAGCGCCCGACGCATTCACCGAGGCAAAACACTACGAACTATACGCCGCGCAACACCGACCTTCGTTCGACCTTGAGGTCGTAGCTCTGCGTTGGACGAGCGTTTTGATATCACTCTGCGTTGCGGCTTTGGGGGGGTTGGTCTGGATCTGGCCGGATCTGTACTCTCTCAATGAGAGGAGTATCACGGTACGCATTGTCGTAGGAGCATGGCTCCTTACCTGCGGGCTATTCGGCGCATTTCTCGCCTGCGAGCTGTCTTACCGTCATCAAAGGAACGTGCGACGATTCGACGGACGTGCGCGGCGGACACGGCGGCGGCTGGCTGGGTGGGCAGTACATTGGCGAACCCGCCGGGCAACGCGTCGGCGTAAATGAGCTTTAGGCTGCTTTCGACAGGCTCCTCTGTAGTTCGAAGGACGGCAAAGGAAACCATCGTGGACCGCGTGGTGCTCAGAGGTTGGCAAAATAGTAATGGCCCGGCAGAGCTCCTTCGCCGCGAATGGCTCATCACGAACGGCCTCGGCGGTTATGCCAGCGGCACGCTAGCGGGCGTCGCTACACGTCGGTATCACGGTGTGCTCATCGCGGCGCTGCCTGCCCCACTCGGCCGCTATGTCATGCTCAATCATCTCGAGGAACGCATTCATCACGATGGCGCGACTCTGCACCTCAATGGCGACGAACGTAAAAGCCGAGGGGTGAGGCTTCCGGAACTCGCGCTATTCCGCGAGTTCCGTCTCGAACAGGGGTTGCCTGTCTGGGAGTTCCGCAACGATCGAGTGCACATTACGAAGCGCCTCGTCATGCAGCACCGCCGCAACACAACCTGGGTGACTTGGCACGTTGGCGCAGCCTCGTCGCCGGTCCGCCTGACACTCGGGCCCTTAGTTAATTTTCGTGCGCACGAGCAGGCGGTGAACACGACAATTCTGACGGACCAGTACTCCGCTTCATTCCATGGCGCAACGCTCGAGATCCGGCAGGGAGAGCAGCTTCCGCCACTGCGTCTTGCGCTCAATTGCGAGACCGCGTTTGAGGAGGACGCGCGGGTCACGCCCGAGTTACTCTATCGTGTCGAAAAGAGTCGCGGCTATGACCACGTGGGAATGCTTTGGAATCCCGGTCGGCTAACGATCGAGCTCGCACCGGGACAGACGCTCCGCCTTTGCTGCACAACGGATGAGATACAGCCCGGCGGCGACCCTTTTGAAGAGGAGGTTGCCCGGCGCGAATCCCTGCTGACGCAAGCCGGGATCCACGCGACGGATACCCTCGCGAACCTCGTCTTCGCCGCCGATCAATTCATCATCCTGCCGACGCGCAACGGCGAAATGCTGCACCCTAGGGCGGAAGGCGAAGAGCCACGCAGCGTGATCGCGGGCTACCACTGGTTCACCGAGTGGGGCCGCGACACCATGATCAGTCTCGAAGGGCTGACGCTGGCGACTGGACGCACCGCTGAGGCAATCAGCATTCTGCGAACCTTCGCGCGGCACGTACGTGATGGGCTGATTCCGAACATGTTTCCGGAAGGAGAAAACGAGGGGGTCTATCACACGGCCGACGCGACCCTCTGGTTCTTTCACGCACTCGACCGTTACCTCAGCGCGACCGGCAATCGGCGGGTGCTACACGACTTTCTTCCGACGCTCGACGACATTATCGCTCGTCATGTCGCTGGTACGCGCTTTGGGATCGCTGTCGATCCTCATGACGGCCTATTGCGTCAAGGTGCCGAGGGATATCAACTGACATGGATGGATGCGAAGGTTGACGCATGGGTGGTGACACCACGTCGAGGGAAGGCGGTTGAGATCAACGCCCTTTTCTACAACGCAGTCAGGCTACTGGAGGAATGGACTCGCGATTCGGGAAACGCGAAACGCGCCGAAGAGCTCGGCGCGCTCGCCAGCCAGACCCGGGCATCATTCAATCAGCGTTTTTGGTTCGAGAGGGGCGGATATCTCTACGATGTCGTCGATACGGAGGATGGTGGAGACGATTCGGCATTGCGCCCCAATCAGATTTTCAGTATCTCCCTCCGCCATGCAGTCCTGGATCGGCACCGTTGGCGTCGGGTCATCGACGTCGTTGAGCGCGACCTCCTCACACCCTATGGTCTACGGTCACTCGCGCCCTCTCACAGGGACTACAAGCAGCACTACGTTGGCGATCTCCGCACGCGTGACGCTTCCTATCATCAGGGGACGGTCTGGAGTTGGCTGATCGGGCCTTTCGTCGATGCATGTTTGAAGACCGAGCCCGCAAATCTGGAACGGGCGCGCACGCTGCTCCGCGCTCTGGAGAGACATCTCGAGGAAGCAGGTATCGGAAGCGTCAGCGAGCTTTTCGATGCCGAAGCACCGCATGAGCCAGGTGGTTGCATCGCGCAGGCTTGGGGCGTCGCGGAACTGCTACGCTGCCTCCGACTCGTGCGGGCAACGAGTGATCGCGAAGAACTTCGTTGACCCGAACGCTCAGCAGTCACGAATCCTTTTCCCGACATCATGCCCTGCTCGCGTCTTCGGATGATCGATCACCGCGGCGATCCTTTCGGGGTGGAGAGCTGCGAGGCATGGTGCTGCCGGGCGCCGGCCACACAAAGTCACCTTCGCAGCGGCGGTGAACGCGCGCAACGGTGTTAGCGCGCCGCCCACCGCCCAGCCCGCCGCCCCTCGGAATTCCCCCCTCTTTCCCACCAGTTATCCAATCGCCGCCACGACCGTAACGTTTCCCTGACGCGTCCGTCCAAGTCGAGGCGAAGGAAAGATTTAGATGCCCGAATTCATCCTCAGAGTCGGTACGCCCGAAGGTGACGTCGTCGAGCGCCACGTGCGCGCGGCGTCGCTCCGCGCGGCGCGTGAAGAGATGTCCCGCCAGGGATTGCACGTGTTCGAGGTCAAGCGCGGCGCGGTCTCCATCCGCGACTTCATCCCCCGCCTCGGCAGCCCCATCTCCACCGAGCACTTCCTCCTCTTCAACCAGGAACTGCTCGCCCTCGTACGCGCCGGCCTGCCGATCATCCAGTCGTTCGACATCATGCTCGAACGCCAGAAGAACCCCCGCTTCCGCGACATCCTCGCGGACATCCGCGAAAAACTGAGCTCCGGCATCGCCCTCTCCGACGCCTTCGCGTCGTACGGCAAGCTCTTCCCCGCGATCTATTCGACTTCGCTCCGCGCCGGCGAGCGCTCGGGCGACCTCGAAGGCGTCCTGCGCCGCTTCCTGCGCTACCAGAAGATGATCGTGAACCTGCGCAAGAAAGTCGTCGGCGCGCTGGTCTATCCGGCCATCCTCGTCACGCTTTCGGGCGGCATGATCTTCATCATGCTCACGTTCGTCATCCCGAAGTTCTCCGAGTTCTTCAGCGGCTTCGGCGCCGAGCTGCCGTGGTTCACGGTGCTGATGATCAACGTCGCCACGACGCTGCGGAAGAACGTCGTGCTCGTGCTCCTCGGCACCGCCGCCGGCATCTTTCTCCTGCGCCAGTGGGCCACGACCGCGGGGCGCCTGCTCTGGGACCGGTTCAAGCTCAAGATCCCGATGGTGGGCGGCGTGCTGCACCGCTTCGCCATCATGCAGTTCACGCAGTCGCTCGGCACGCTGCTCGCCGGCGGCACGCCGATGGTCCCGGCCATCGAGATCGCCGCACAGTCCGTCACCAATCAGCTCGTCGCGACCAAGATCCACGGCATCGTCCAGAACGTGCGCGAGGGTGAGCCGCTGTGGCGCTCGCTCGACAACACCGGGGTCATCAGCGACCTCGCCATCGAGATGATCAAGGTGGGCGAATCCACCGGCGCGCTCACGGAAATGCTCGCCAATGTGAGCGAGTTCTACGACGAGGAAATCGAGTCCAGACTGAGCCGGCTCGTGTCGGCGATCGAGCCCGTGATCCTCGTGTTCATGGGCATTGTCATCGGCGTGCTCCTCTACGCCTTCTACCTCCCGCTCTTCCGCCTCTCCAGTGTCGGAGCGAACGTCTAAATCTATGGTCGCAGACCCGAATCGTACGCTGTACGCCAAGAACGCCGATCCCACGGGAGAGGCTGCACGCGCCCGCCGTCTGGCGGAGCAGTACGGCTTTCCGTACGTCGACCTGGAGCACTTCCAGGGCGACCATCAGCTCTTCCGCGACATTCCGCTCGACCTGATGATCCGTTACCAGTTCCTGCCCGAGCGGCGAGAGGACGGACACATCTCCGTCGTGGTCGGCGATCCCACGGACGTGCTCAAGCTCGACGAGCTCGAGCTCCTCCTCGGCGCGCCGCTCAAGGTCAAGGTCGCCTCGCCGGCGGCCATCCGCGACAAGCTGCAGAAATCGGAGTCGACGCAGCGCGTCCTCGACGAAGCCACCGAAGGCTTCCGCATGCAGCTCATCGCCGAGAACGAAGAAGGCGAAGAGACGCTGACGATCGACTCGATCACGCAGCAGGAATCGTCGCCGATCATCAAGCTCGTCGACTCGATCGTCTTCAACGCCATCCAGCGCCGCGCCTCGGACATTCACATCGAGACGCGCGACAACGAGGTCGTCGTCAAGTACCGCATCGACGGTGTGCTCTACGAGGCCCTCGAGCCGATCGACAAGCGCCATCACACCACGATCATCAGCCGTATCAAGATCATGTCGGAGCTCGACATCGCCGAAAAGCGCGTCCCGCAGGACGGCCGCTTCAAGCTCCGCATCACCGGCCGCACGATCGACTTCCGCGTCTCGATCGTCCCCACCGCGCACGGCGAGGACTCGGTCATCCGTATTCTCGACAAGGAGTCGATGTCGAAGGAGTTCAAGAACCTCCGCCTCGACATCCTCGGTTTCGACAAGGCGATGCTGGCGCGGTTCCGCAAGTTCATCAAGGAACCGTACGGCATGGTGCTCGTCACCGGTCCCACGGGCTCGGGCAAGACGACGACGCTCTACGCGGCGCTCTCCGAGATCCAGTCACCGGAAGACAAGATCATCACGATCGAGGACCCGGTCGAGTACCAGCTCCGCGGCATCACGCAGATTCCCGTCAACGAGAAGAAGGGCCTCACGTTCGCGCGCGGACTGCGCTCGATCCTCCGCCACGATCCGGACAAGATCATGGTCGGTGAGATCCGCGACGAGGAGACCGCGCAGATCGCCGTGCAGTCGGCGCTCACGGGCCACCTCGTCTTCACGACCGTCCACGCGAACAACGTCGTCGACGTCCTCGGCCGCTTCCTCAACATGAAGGTCGATCTCTACAACTTCGTCTCCGCGCTCAACTGCGTGCTCGCGCAGCGCCTCGTGCGCAAGATCTGCGATCACTGCCGGCGCGAGGTGAAGTACCAGGACCCGTTCCTGCGCGACTCGGGACTCGATCCGAACGAGTTCCGCAACACCACGTTCTTCGAAGGCGCGGGCTGCATCGAGTGCAACGGCACGGGCTTCCACGGCCGCGCCGCGATCTCGGAACTTCTCGACCTCTCGGATCGTATTCGAACCATGATTCTCGACCGCCGTCCCGCTTCGGAGATCAAGAAGGCCGCGCATGAAGAAGGAATGACCTTCCTGCGCGAGTCGGCCCTCCTCAAAGTGAAAGAAGGACAGACGACGCTGCGAGAGATCAACAAGGTAACGTTCGTCGACTAACCAACTAACCATGAATGCAGAATGCAGAATGCAGAACGTTGAATTGAGAAGCGTTGCGTCGCCGACCCAGCGCTCCGTTCGTCATCGCTCCGGCCGGGTTCTGCACTCTGCACTCTGCATTCTGCATTCTGCTTTTTGAGCGTTATGGCGAGATCATTTCCACCCGACGTCATCGTCCTCGACACCGACGGCCTGATTCACGCGCGTCTTTCGCGCGGGAAGGCGCGGCCGCGCATCGCGCATGCGAAGTCGTACCGGCTCGCGGCCGAGACGTTCACGCCCTCGGTCGTCACGCCGCAGCTCGCGAATGAAGCGGGCTTCGCCGAAGCGCTGCGCCGGTTGCGCATGGAGACGGGCAAGTGGGACAAGTTCTCGCTGCTCCTCCCCGACTCCTGGTTCCGCATCAACATCGTCGAGCTGCCTTCGCTGCCGGATAAACATGCCGAGGCGCTGGAAGTCGTGCGGTGGAGCCTCAAGCGCACGTTGCCGATTCCGCCGGAGGAGCTGCGCGTCACATTCACGCCCCTCGCGCGGAGCGACAAGGGGGCGAAAGTGCTCGTGCTGAGCGCCGTCGAAGCGACGCTCGCGGCCATCGAGCGCGCGTTCGCCGCCGCCGGATTCGAGACTGTGCTCATCGAGCCGCTCGGTCTCAACATCTGGAACGCGATCGCCGTCAACGAACCCGATTCGAACGTCGACCGCCTCTTCCTCTACGTGCGCGACACCGACTTCACGACCGCGGTCTTCCGCGGCTCGCAGCCGCTCTTCATCCGCTCGCGCAATCTGAGCAGCGAGCGCACCGTCGAGCAGGAGATCCGCCTTTCCGCGAACTATCTGCGCGACACGCTCGCCATCGACTCGTTCGCGAACTGCTGGGTGGCCGGCCCGAAGAGCGCCATCGTGCACGACACGCTGGCTTCCGAATTCAATACGCAGGTGCGCGCGGTCTCCCTGCGCGACTACGTCGAGGATGTGCCGTTCGATCTGCAGGGACTCGAAGCGGAGCTGACCGCCTGCACAGGAGTATTCACCGGGTGAAGCCGATCCATCTGAACCTCGCCTCGCGCCCCTACCGCGACTATCGTCCGGTGTACGCGGCCGTCGTCGTGCTGTCGCTGCTGACGGCGTTCCTGATGCTCAACAACGTGGAGACGTACTACCGCTACACGCACGAGACGCGGAACACGCGCGCCAAGATCGCCTCGATCGAGGCGCAGACGCGGCAGGAGCGCCAGAGCGACGCCACCGCGCAGCAGCGCCTCAAGGGTCTCGACCTCGCCCGCCTCGACGCGCAGACGAAGTTCGTCAACGCGCGGCTCGCGCAGCGCGCGTTCTCGTGGAGCGGTCTGCTCGACGAGCTCGAGTCCGTGCTCGCCGACGACGTGCGCCTGCTGACCATCGCGCCGGCGTTCACCGAGGAAGGTCCGATCATCCTCTCGCTCCGCTTCGAGGCCAAACAGGCCAACGGCATGGTCGAGACGATCAACCGCATGCACGCCGATCCGCAGTTCCGCAATCCATTCCCGGCGAACGAGCGGAGGATCGAAGGCGGCGGCTACGCGTTCGACCTCACCGTCAATTACCTGCCGGTCGCGCCGAGCTCCGCGCGTCCGGCCGTGAAGCCGGTTGCCAATATCCCGGCCGCGGCGCCGTCCGCGAAGGTGACGGTGGCCGAGGTGACGCGATGATCTGGCGGGAGAAACGGACGCTGCTGGCGATCCTCGGCGTGCTGCTCGCCGCGAACCTCTTCTTCTTCTTCACCTACCGCGTGCAGTACCAGAGCCGTCTCGACGCGCTCGACACGCGCCTCGCCGAAGTCGAGCGCGAGCTCGAGCAGACGCGCCTGTCGCGGCTGCGCGCCGAGCAGGCGTTCCGCAGCTTCCGCAAGGTCGAAGCGGACGTGATGGAAGTATTCAACTCCCACTGGTCCACGCAGCAGGAGCGCTTCACCGCGCTCATCGTGGAAGTGAAGCGGCTGTCCGATGCGAGCAACCTCGTCCCGGCGTCGTATTCGTTCGCGCGCGGCGAGACCAAGCGCGTGACCAGCTCCGGCGGCCGCAAGCGCGAGCTCGGCGCGAACGAGGTCTCGATCTCGTTCGGCGTGCAGGGCACGTACGCGCAGGCGCGCCGCCTCATCAACCTGCTCGAGCTCTCGCGGCAGTTCGTGATCATCGAGAGCATCTCCCTCACCGCCGGTGAAGGGAACCTGTTGACGCTCAATCTGCAACTCAAGACGCTTTTCCGCGACGAGCTGCCCGGCGCCGCGACGAACCAGACGTGATGAATTCGATGAATTGGAAGATCTGGACTGCCGTGGCTGTGATCGGGATCGCGGTCTTCGCGATCTACACGTTCGCGTCGCCCGACACGGGTGAGGCGGCGCGTCCGGCCGCCGAGACGACGGCCACGCGCCGTGCGCGCGCGGCGGTGCCGCCGATGCAGGCCCCCCCGGGCGTGGAGCCCGTCCGCCTCGAATTGCTCGAAGCGGAGAGCGGCAGCTACCGCAGCGACCGCAATCTCTTCGCGTACAAGGAACCACCGCCTCCTCCTCCGCCGCCGCCGCTGAAGCCGCCGCCCCCTCCGCCCGACCAGGACAAGGACGGCGTGCCCGACTTCCGCGACAACTGCGTGAGCGCGGCCAATCCCGATCAGCAGGACATCGATCGCGACGGCATCGGCTCGGTGTGCGACGAAGCGGAGACTCCTCCGCCGCCGCCTCCTCCCACACCGCCGCAGTTCACCTGGAAGTTCATCGGCATGTTCGGCAAGCCGCAGTCGCCGATTGCCACATTCGCTCGCGAGGGGGACATCGTCAACGCCCGCGCAGGCGAGACCATCGAAGGAAAGTTCATCGTGCGCCGCATCGGCATCGAGTCGGTGGAGATCGGCTACGTGGGCTTCCCTCCCGACCAGACCCTTCGAGTGCCGCTCGGCGGGCAGTGACGTTTGGCGGCGACGCGCGTCACAAGCTCAGGATTCCGTAACCAGGATTGAAGAAATGAACCGATTGAAGGCAACTACCGCGATTCTGCTCGTCGCACTGACCACATTGTCGTGCGCGAGCTACAACGCGTACCAGAAGGCACGCAGCGCCGAGCAGACGAAGGACTGGGACACCGCCGTCGTCCAGTACGAGCGCGCGCTGCAGGTCGATCCGACCAACCGGCAGTTCAAGGTCTCTCTCGACCGCGCGCGCCGCGAGGCTTCGCGGATGCACTTCGAGAAAGGCAAGACGCTCTACAGCGCCGCGCTGGAAGCGAAGGGGAACGACCAGCTCCGCCTCGCGCAGCTCGCCTCCTCCGAGTTCCAGGTCACCGTCGGGCTCGATCCGACGAACCAGTTCGCGGCGGTCGAGTACGCGAAAGCCGTCGACCTCATCAATCTCATCAACCGCGCGAGCAACGAGCACGTCACGACCGACGACGTGAAAAAGCGCGCGCAGCAGAACATGACCAAGGCCCAGCCGCCGGAGCTCAACCCGGCGTCCGACGAGCCGATCTCGCTCACGTTCTCACGCGACACCCCCGTCAAGGAAATCTACCGCGCCCTCGGCAACGCCTTCGGCATCAACATCCTCTTCGATCAGGCGGTCAAGGACGACCGCATCACCATCGAGCTCCGCGACGTCACCGCGCAGCAGGCGCTCGAGCGCGTGATGCAGGCCGCCAATCACTTCTACAAGACGCTCGACGAGAAGACGATCATCGTCGTCCCGGACAACCCGCAGGCGCGCCGCGATTACGAGGACCTCGTCATCCGCACGTTCTATCTCTCGAACGGCGACGCGGAGCAGGTCACCAACGTCGTGCGCACGATGATCGAAGCGCGCAACGTCTTCCCGCTCAAGGCGCTCAACGCGATCACGATCCGCGACACCGCGGACAAGGTGCGCATCGCCGAAAAGATCATCCAGGCGAACGACAAGGCGAAGGCCGAAGTCGTGGTGCAGGTGGAGCTCGTGCAGCTCGACCTCAACCGCCTCCAGGACCTCGGCATGGCCCTCGGCTACCCCGCGGCCAACCAGCCGGCGACGCCGACGCACATCGTCGACGGCAAGGTGGTGCCGTTCACCAGCGGCACGCTCAACGACATCGCCCGCGTGGTCGGCAGCTTCAACGACCTGCGCGGCAATCTGAACTTCACCATCCCCACGGCGACGTACTCGCTCATGAAGTCCGCCGGCAACAGCGAGCTGCTCGCGAATCCGGAGCTGCGCATCTCGGAAGGGGAAAAGGCGACGCTGCACATCGGCCAGCGCATCCCCGTTCCGGTGACCACGATCTCGGGCTACAACCCCGGCACCACCGGCACGAACCCGAACCTCACCGTTCCGTACACGTCGTTCCAGTACCAGGACGTCGGCATCAAGGTGGCGATGGAGCCGCGCGTGCACCACAACCGCGAGGTCACGCTCAAGCTCACCGTCGAAGTGTCGAACCAGGGCACGCCGGTCGACTTCGGCGGACAGGAGCAGCCGACGTTTTCGACGCGCACGATCGAGTCGACCATCCGCCTCAAGGACGGCGAGACGAACTTCCTCGCCGGCCTCATTCAGTCGAACAAGATCCGCAGCCAGTCGAAGACGCCGCTGCTCGGCGACATTCCGCTCATCGGCCGTCTCTTCACGGACGAGCACAAGGAAGAGACGCGCACGGACCTCGTGCTGACGATGACGCCGCACATCATCCGCATCGCGAACATCACCGAGGAAGACCTCGCGCCGATGTGGGTGGGCACGGGCACGAACCTCACGTTCCGCGGTGTCTCGCCGCGCATCGAGTCGCAGGCGGGGAACGGCGATCCGTTCACGCCGGGCCGCTCGGAGCAGCAGTTCCAGAACATGCGTCTCGCCGAAGACGGTGAGCCGGGCAACTACATCGTGCCGGAGAACGCGCCGGCGAACGGCACGCCGGGCGTGCCGGCTCCGCCGACGCAGGGCACGGCACCGTCGAATCCGTTCCGCCGTCCGCCGCCCTCGCAGCAGCAGCCGGCTCCGGGCAACAACCCGCCGGAAGTCGAGAACCCGGGAGAGTCGGCGTCGCTGACGAAGACCAACCCGGCCACGACCACGGCCTCCGCGACGACCGCCGCGGAAGGCGTGACCGCGCGCAGCGTCGCATCCTCGGCGGCGATGCTGGCCACGGTCGATCCCGACACGGCGGCGCTGCGGCTCGCGCCGCGCATCGCACCGCAGCCTTCGACGCTCTCGCTCGGACCGGGCGAGTCGAAGGTGTGGAACATCATCGGAATGGATCTCGACAACCTCACGATGCCGCAGCTCGTCATGCGATTCGATCCCCGCTCGCTGACGGTCACGGACGTGAGCGTCGGCGCGGCGATGATGGTCAATCCGGCCGCACCGCCCGTGGTGAACATCGATCGCAACAACGGCGTCATCACCGTGAAGAGCTCGGACGGAAATCCGCTGAGCTTCAACGGGGGCGGCCTCGTGCTCGCGGTGCGCGTGCACGGCGGGCAGTCCGGCGAGACGTTCTTCGTTCTCGATAATCCCGACCTGCGCACGCGCGCGGGCCAGAGCATCGTCGCGGCCGTGGCCGGGGGACGGGCGAAGGTTCAGTAAGCCATGATGCGGATCCATCGTCAGAAAGGCTTCACGATTGCGGAGCTCATCACCGTCGTCGCGATCATCGGCGTCCTCGCCGCGGTCGCGCTGCCGGTGGCGCGCTTCGGGATCCGCCGCCAGAAGGAGATCGAGCTGCGCGACCGCCTCCGCAAGATCACGGATGCGATCGACCGCTACCACGACCTGATGACGATGCCGCAGGTCCCGCAGGCGGGTCAGGCTCCGGGGCAGTTGCCCCAGGTCCGTCCCGCGCAGATGCAGGCCCTCGGATCCGACGGTTATCCGAAGGATCTCGACGAGCTGCTCAAGGGCGTGACGATGTCGGACGGCAAGACCATCCGGCTCATCCGCGAGCGCGATCTCATCGACCCGATGACCGGCCGCAACGAATGGATCACGCTGTCGACGACCGATGATCCCGATACCTCGATGAGCGACAAGGCGAATGTGTTCGAGGTGCACTCGACCTCGACCGCGCTGTCGCTCGACGGGAAGACGCATTACAACGAATGGTAGACACGGCAACGATGAACGCACCTCTTCTCTCCCGCATGCGCCCGCGCCGCAAACAGGGCGGCTTCACGCTCATGGAGCTGATCGTCGTCGTGACGATCGTCGGCATCCTCGCTGCCATCGCCGTCGTGAACGTCCGCTTCGCGCAGCGCAAAGCGCGCGAGGCCGCGCTCATGGACAATCTCTACACGCTGCGCAAAGCCATCGACAACTTCTACGCGGACAAGCAGCGCTATCCGCAGAACCTCGACGAACTGGTCCCGAACTACATCCGCCGCATCCCCGCGGACCCGATCACGCAGCAGGTGGATTGGGAAGAAGTCATCGACGACCCGCTCTCCCAGACCGGCGAGAACGGCGAGTTCATGTCCTCCGAAACCGACCCCGAAGCGATGTCGCAGCCGGGAGTCGTCGACGTGAAGAGCGTGGCGAAGGGGACGACGCTGAACAATGTGCCCTACTCGGAGCTTTAAGGGGCCAGGGGGGAGGGGCGAGGGGCGAGAGCCCTCCCGCCCGGTGCTCCCGGCCTCCCCCTCGGCCCCCGGCCCTCGGCCCGCAGCCCTCGGCGAAGCCGGTTTCACCCTCGCCGCGCTGATCGTGATCCTCACGATCATTGCGATCGTCATCGCGTACACGGTTCCGACGCAGTGGTCGCTCGTGATGAAGCGGGAGCGCGATCGCCAGACGATCTTTCTGATGAAGCAGTACGCGCGCGGCATCATGAACTGGCAGACCAAGCACGCCAATCAGCCGCCGACGTCGCTCGAGCAGCTCCAGGAAGCGCGCAAACCGCGCATGCTCCGCGGGACCGGTAAATGGGCGTGCCCGATCACCGGCAACGAAAAGGACTGGATCCTCGTCCCGCCCCAGGCGCTGCAGCCGAACGTCCCCGGCCAGCCGAACCCAAACGTCCCGCAGCCGACCAATCCCGCTACGCGCGGCCCGCAGGCCCCCGCCGCGCTGACGCCTTACGCCGGCTCGAAACTCAACAAAGACCTCTCCCCTCCCGAATACGCCAACGGCCCGTTCGTGGCCGTGCGCCCCAAAGCCACGGGCAAATCGTTCATCGTCCTCAACGGCGCGGAGAATTACGACGAGTGGGTCTACAGCGTCGACGACCTGAGGAACGAGATTCAGATGCGGATCGCGGCCCTCAACGCGAAGTAGAATCCCGCCATGCGAATCACCTCAGGAAAGGTCGTCGCCGGCCAAATCGTCGTCGAAGGTGAGCCGCTTCCGGACGGTGCGGTCGTCACGATTCTCGCTCGAGACGCGGACGAGAGCTTCGTGCTCGACGCCACTGCCGAAGCGGACCTGCTCCTGTCCCTCGCCGAAGCTGACCGCGGAGAACTGATTCCCGCGGAGCAGGTGCTCGCGACTTTCCGAGACGACGATTGAGCGAGCGTCTCGCCGTCCGCTTCACACCTCGCGCATCACGTGACGTCGCGGAGGCGAAGCGCTGGTGGCGAGCGAATCGAGCGAAGGCTCCGAACGCGCTCGAAGAAGAGTTGCGCGGCACGCTCGAACTGATCTCGACGACACCCGGTATCGGCGCCGTCGCGCACAACGTGGCACTCCCAGGCGTGCGCCGTATTTTCCTGAACCGGGTGAATTACTTTCTGTATTACCGGCCGCGACTCGATGAACACCGCGTTGAGGTGGTGGCTCTGTGGCACGCGCGAAGAGGAAGTGGTCCCCGAATCGATTAGCGGCCCGCCATCCGCGCGGAGTTACGGATCATTGGGCGCGTGAGCTATTGAGCTGTTGAGCTGTTGAGCCATTGAGCCATTGAGCTGTTGAGCTGTTGAGCTCCCCCACCCGCCCGTCGCCGCTCGGCAGCTCAACGGCTCAACAGCTCAACAGCTCCAGCTCCCTCTCGCCTCAATCGCTCCACAGCTCCTCTCCGCGGCTACAATCCCCGCCGCATGACTCGCACACCCGCGCCTCCCTGCTTCAAAACCACCCTTCCTTCCGGTCTGACGGTTCTCGTCGAAACCCTTCCGTACGTGCGCTCGGTCGCACTCGGGTTCTATCTGCGCACCGGATCGGCGGTCGAGTCGGAGGAGCACGGCGGTGCGTCGCATTTCCTCGAGCACCTCGTCTTCAAAGGTACGGAGAAGCGCAACACCGCGGAGCTCGCGCAGGTCATCGACATCCTCGGCGGCGACGTCGACGCCTTCACGGGCAAGGAGTACACCTCCTTCTACGCGCACGTCCTCGACGAACAACTCCCCACCGCGCTCGATCTCCTCACCGAGATCGTGACCATGCCGCGCTTCACCGAGGAAGACGTCGAGATGGAGCGCGGCGTCATCCTCGAAGAGATCAAGATGGTCGAGGACACGCCGGACGACCTCGTGCACGAGATCTTCGTCACCGCGTTCTGGCCCGACCACCCGCTCGGCCGCCCCATCCTCGGCACCGAGGAGACGATCGCCCGCCTGCAGCGATCGAAAATCATCGAGCACTACGAGGAGACGTTCCAGCCCTCCAACGTCATCTTCGCCGCGTCCGGAAACATCAAGCCGGAGGACGTCCTCCCCCACCTCGAAAAGCATTTCCCGCTCACGCAGCGGACCCCGTTCCGCCGCGAGTGGAGCGCGCCGGCGCCGAGCCAGCACGTGATCCTGCGCGAGAAGAAGGAGCTCGAGCAGGTCCATCTCTGCCTCGGATCGCGCGGTTTCCCGCAGCAGAATCACGAGCGTTACGCCGCCGCACTCTTCAACGCCATCCTCGGCGGAGGCATGTCCTCCCGCCTCTTCCAGCGCGTGCGCGAGAAGGAAGGCCTCGTCTACTCCATCGCCTCGTTCCACAACGGCTACCTGCACGGCGGCTACGAAGCGGTGTACGCCGCGTGCGCGCCGAAGAACGTGCGCCGCGTCCTCGACATCACGCTCGCAGAGATGAAGAAGATCAAAGCGGAAGGCGCGACCGCCGACGAGCTGTCTTCCGCGAAGCTGCATCTGAAGGGATCGATTCTGCTGTCGCTCGAATCGACCACCAGCCGCATGTCCGGCATCGCGCGCCAGGAGTATTACTTCGGCCAGCAGTTCAGCGCGGACGAGATCATCGAGCACATCGACAACGTCACGCTCGACGACATCCGCCTCGTCGCGGAAACCATCGTCGATCCCGAGTCCCTGTCGCTGACGATGCTCGGCAACGTCAAGGACCCGGGGATCACGACGGACATGCTGCGCAACGCGCTCTAGTTCGACGCGGTCTGCGCTCCCGCACGCGTATCGACGAACTCGATCTGCACCCCGGGCCGCAACCGGTGCGCGACTTCCTGCGCGTCCCAGTTCGTCAGTCGTACGCATCCGTGCGAGGACGCGTAGCCGATCGTGTCCGGAGTGCCCGTGCCGTGGATGCCGAAGTGCGGCTTCGACAGCGACACCCACACCACACCCACCGGCGAGTTCGGTCCCGGATTCAGGTTCGCCTCCGGCTCGTCGTCGGGCACTTCGTGGAACAGCTTCGGCTGGTAGTGGAAGTGCGGATCGAACGTGATCTTCTTCACCTCGAGCGTTTCGCGCGGCGACGGGTCGTACTTCGAGCCGAGCGTCGTCGGCGCGTGGAACACCAGGTTGCCCTGCGCGTCGAAGGCGTTGAACGTGTTGCCGCGGATCGACACCTGCACGCGTGCGATGTCGGGACGATCCTCCGTCATCGGCTCGCGCACGTTCGGCACCCACAGCTTTGCGCCGGCCTGCTGTTCGCCGATGATCATGTTCGGGTTGAGCTGCTCGAGAAACTCCTCGGTGGTGTGGAAACGCTCCGCGAGCTTTTCTCGCAGCGACGCGTAGCAGAGGCAGTCGAGCTTCGCCTGGTCGTACACGTCGTCGGGGATGTCGTGGAAAGGTCCTTTGGTGTCTTCCTCGGTGATGGTGTATTGCACGAGCGCGGGTCCGGCTCCGGCCTGCGCCGCGAGCGCGCGGAACGTCGGCTCGTCGAGCGCACCGGGCTCCGTCGCGTTGATGCCGCGCGAGCGCTGGAACCACCAGAGCGCGATCGCCGAGTTGCGTCCCCACCGGCCATCGAGCGCGCCGACGGAGAAACGCAGACGATCGAGGTAGACCTGCGTCTTGAGGACGGACGGTCCGGCTACGTCGCCTTTGATCGGCACGACGACCGGCGCGTTGTTGATCTTCGTCGCGTCGAGACCGTCGAACGACTCCTTGCCGTTCGCGACGAACGTGACTTTCACCTCCGGCGCCGGCGGTCCCTGCGGCACGCCCGCTTTGGCCTGCTGGAAGTGCTCGAGACCGCGCCATCCTTCATCGAAGCGTTCCTTCTCGAGCGCGGCCGGATCGTCGCGTTCGCCGATCGGAACCGCGACGTCGATCGCATCCTCGACCTTCTGCGCGACGTTCGACGCCGTCTGCTGCACTTCTTCTTTGGCTTGTTTCGCTTCCTGCTTGCTACATCCGAGCAGAACCAGAAAAGCGACTGTTGCTGCTACCGTTTGCTTTCCCATGAGGCTGTTATTAGCGAGGGGCGTGCCCGGGCGCTGGGCGCGAAGGGCCGAGGGCCAAGGGCCGAGGGGCGAGGTCGAAGGCTGAGGCGTGCCCGCGCCGCCAACGGCGCAACAAACCTCGAGGCCAACGGCCAAGGAAAACCCGCTCGCGAGGTTCCCTTGGCCCTCGGCCCTCGGCCCTCGGCCCTAAAGCATTGCCTCCCCCCGAGGTACACTTTTCCCGCTTGATCACGTACCTCAAAGTCCGCAATCTGGCGATCGTCGAAGAGCTCGCCATCGAGCCCGGAGCCGGGCTCAACGTCCTCACCGGCGAGACGGGTGCGGGGAAGTCGTTGCTCATCGATTCGCTCGAATTGTTGCGCGGCGCGCGCGGCTCCTCGGAGATGATCCGCGCCGGCAGCGATCGCATGACGGCCGAGGCGGTCTTCCAGTTGCCGAAAGCCCTGCAGGGACAGCTCGACGAGCTCGGCATCGACGTCGAGGTGCAGGACGGCGGGATCGAGCTGATCGTGCGCCGCGAAGTCGCCGCGGGTGGACGCGCGCGCGTCCTCGTCAACGGCTCGCCGATGTCCGTGCGCGAGCTCGGCGCGGCGATGGACGCCGTCCTCGAGATCCACGGCCAGCACGAGTCGCATGAGCGCGTGGCCGGACAATCGTTCCGCGCGCTGGTCGACGAATATGGCGATCACGAAGCGCTTCTCGAGACCACCCACACGTCCTACGAGGAGTGGAAACGCGCCTCCGATCAACTGCAGGAGATGTCCGACGCGCAACGCGATCGCACGCTGCGTCTCGACCTCCTCAAGTACCAGGTCGACGAGATCGCCGCGGCGAAGCTCGATCCTTCCGAGGAGGACTCGGTGCGGAACGAGAAAGCGATCCTCAGCCATGCGCGGGAGATGATCGAAGCCACGTCCGGCGCGTACCTGCTCGTCGACGAAGACGAAAGCTCCGCGATCGCGCAGCTCGGACGCGCGCTGCATCTGCTCCAGCCGCTCACGAAACACATCGACGACGTGCGCCAGCTCTCCGACGAGATGCAGGACGTGCTGTATCGCCTGCAGGAACTGAGTCGCACTCTCGCCAACATGTCCGAGAGCGTGCGCCTCGACCCTGCGCGCCTCGACCAGCTCGAAGACCGCCTCGTCACCATCGAGCGCCTCAAGAAAAAGTACGGCGGCTCCGTCGAGGCCGTCCTCGAGCACCTCGGCCGAGCGCAGGACGAGTTCGAGCGCCTCGCGGACTACGAGGCGAACGTCGAGAAACTGCAGCAGGCCGAGGCGGCGCGGCTCGCGGCGTATCGCAAGGCGGCGGAGAAACTCTCCGCGGCGCGCAGGAAAGCGGCGAAGACATTCGAGACCGCCATCCAGAAAGAGCTCAACGACCTGGCGATGGAGCGGACGACGGTCAAAATCGTCGTCGAGCAGACCGACCGCACCGGCGCGGACGGCGTCGACCGCATCGAGATCCTCATCGCACCGAATCGCGGCGAGGAGCCGAAACCGATGCACCGCATCGCCTCGGGCGGCGAGCTCTCGCGCATCCAGCTCGCCATTGCGGCAGCGCTGTTCCGCTCCTCGGCTCGCGCGGCCGCGGCGACGCTCGTTTTCGACGAGATCGACGCCGGCATCGGCGGCCGCGTCGCGGAAGTCGTGGGACGCAAACTGCAGCAGCTCGCGGCGCGCAACCAGGTCATCTGCGTGACGCACCTGCCGCAGATCGCGAGCTTCGGCACGACGCATTTCTACGTCTGGAAGGAAGACGCGGCCGGACACACGCGCGCGCGTATCCGCAGACTCGACGAGATGGACGAGCGCGTGCAGGAGATCGCGCGCATGCTCGGCGGCGAGAAGATCACGGAGTCGGCCATTGCACACGCGCGGGAACTGATCGGTGCCACGACATCTGCCCATCGCTGACGCGCCCGACGCCCGGCAGCTCGAGGAGCTTGCGGCGCTCCTCCGCGACGGCGGCGTCGTGCTCCTCCCCACCGACACCATCTACGGCCTGCACGCGCGCGCCCTCGACGAGCGAGCGGTGGAGCGCATCGTCGACCTCAAAGGGCGGGCGGAGACGAAGCCGTTCGTCGTCCTCGCCTCCGACATCGCCCAATTGACGGACCTCGGCATCGCCGCCGATCCGGACCTCCTGCAGCGCCTCGCCTCCATCTGGCCGGCCCCGCTGACTGCCATCCTTCCGTTGACGCGGCCGATCGCCGCGAGCCGCGGGATGGCAACGCTGGCTGTGCGCATCCCGGCCCTCGACTGGCTGCGCGCGCTCACCGGGCGGACGGGACCGCTGGTCTCGACGAGCGCCAATCGCAGCGGCGAGCCACCCGTCGACCGGCCGGAATCGCTAGCACGCGAGTTGCACGATGCCCTCGACGCGATCGTCGATACGGGGGCCAGGAGCGGCGAACCATCGGCAATCGTGGACCTTACTTCCGCTGAGCCGCGCTTCATCCGCGAAGGTGAACGTTCGTTTACACAGAATCTGCGGAAATCACTGTGGAAATCGCTGTGAAAAACGCTCCAACCCGCAAAAAATCGAGGGTTTCACCTCTTTGCACACGACGCTGTGCGAACTCGGCTAACTCGTTGATTCCTCGATAGTTCACTACAATTCAGCCACAGCCGTAAAAGTCGCGATTTGTCTCTTGACAAACGATCCCGACGTTCTGCTCGGTATTCCACCGTACACAGCGGACGATTCGCCCCTCTTCACACTCCGTTGACATGTTGACATTTGAATAATTATGGCTCATTGTATGCTGCAACAGCATATGAGACAGCTTCGGCCGCCAGTTTTCCTCGCTCTCGTTTTTCTGCTCCTCGTCGGAAAAAATGTCCATGCCGCCCTCCCCCATGAAACGCCGGTGGCCAGTCCGGTTTTCGGCGACCCGTGGGGGGTGCAGGGCCGGATCGCCGTCACGAGCGATCACCGCGGCACCTTCGCGGTGTGGGACGACTCGCGTGTCCGCCACACGCATGCGATCGTCGGCAGCCGCCTCGACGCTACCGGGCAGCCGGTCGATCCGCACAACATCTTCATCGCCCGCGAGGCCTTCGCCTCCCTCGGCACCGTCGCCAACGGCGGCTCGTACTCGGTCTTCTGGAGCACGTCGTTCGGCGCCAACCCCGACCGGCTGCGCGCGACCCGTGTCTCACGCGGCGGTGTCGTCCTCGGCGAGCCGCGTACGCTCGTCGAGGGGGCGACGTTCATCGGGAACGCGTCGCTCGCCGGCAATGGCTCGCGCACGCTCGTCGGCTACATGGACAGCGAAGGCCACAGTCGTGCGCTGCTCGTCGACGAAGAGCTGAACGTCCTCGCGAACGTCCTCCTCCCCACGAGCAGCGACGCCATGCATCCCGTCGTCGCTGCAAACGGCAGCAACTTCGCCGCGATCTGGAGCGTGTACTCCGGCGGCAACCTGGTCATCGAAGGCGTGCGCATCTCGGCGAGCGGCACACTCCTCGACACCGCACCCATCCGCGTCGGCGAAGGCACCACCATCGCGCTTGCGAGCGACGGCAGCGATTTCATCGCCCTCTCACATCAGGGAGATGGCCGGCGCTTCACGTTCGCCATCCCGGCAAATCTGCAGAACGCCTCCGCCGCGTATGCGATCCCCGACGGCGAGCGCTACGATTTCATGCAGCTTCTCTTCGACGGCGAGCACTACGTCGTCATCGGACCGCGCTTGCGGAGCGGCGTGCTCGCGCTCGCGGCGACAGACATCGGTCGCAACGGCATCCCCGGCGAAACCGAAGAGCTCAACGGAACCCCCGCGTTCACGTTCGCCGCGACGGCAATCGAAGGCGACCTTCTCGCTCTGTGGAGAGTCAACGTCACGCCGGAGGACAGCACGCAGACGCGCATCTACGCGCGCAGGTTCGGCGGCCCGTCGCTCGAGCCGGAGGCAGCGGCGAAGCAGGTGACGTTCTCCGCGCCGTATCAGGAAGGGCCGCAGATCGCCGCGAACGGCACCTCGTATGTCGTCACGTGGAAGGAAGACTCCGGCCTCTACGCGGCACGCCTCGGCGCGGACGGCGTCTCGCTCGACGGCCGCGGCATCCTGCTCACGCGCGAGCGCCACACGTCGATGCCCGAAGTCGTGTGGGATGGGCTGCAGTACATCGTCTCTTACTCGGAGGGCATCGACGCCGTGGCGGTCGACGTCCTGCGCTTCATCACACCTTCGCAGGGACTGCTCGACGAGCGTGTCGTCGGCGCGGGCATGCCACTGGCGACCGGTCCGGACAACGTGACGCTGCTCCTCGCGCCGGGCGGCGTGCGCCGCTTCTTCGGCGCGACGCGCACGTTCGAGAACGCGACCGTGCGCGTCGCACCCGAGGGTGAGCGCACGGCGGATTACCGCGCGTCGTGGAACGGCAGCGACTATCTCGTCACGTGGGCCGAGCAGGAGCGCGACCCGAGCTCGTGGCAGTTCGACTTCTACATCGGGGTGCGCATCCGCGGCGCGCGCCTCAGCCGGAATCTCACGCTGCTCGACACGACCCCGATCACGATCGGCGACGTGCCCGGAACGATGGACCAATCCCCTGCCCTCGCGACCGACGGCAAGGACTGGCTCGTGACGTGGGAGAGCGATTACGGCCACGTCCGCGCACAACGCGTCCTCGCCAACGGCACCCGCGGCGGGAACGTGCAGGGCACGCTCGTCGCCACGGGTTTCGGAGTCGACGTGACCTTCGACGGCACGCGCTATGTGCTCGCGTGGAAAGGCGGCACGGCCTGGATCGACGACGATCCCTCGCAGCGCCAGCCGCTGACCGTGGGGACGATCTCGCGCGCCGGCACGCTCACCGCCCTCACGACCCTCACGCCGACGGACATGCCGACCGGTGTCTCGATCACGCGCTCCCCGACCGGTGCGGTCGCGGCGTACTCGCGCCTCGACGCCTCGACCGGAGGCGCGCCGCGCGTGTTCGTGCAGGGGATCGAGTCGATTCAGGGACGCAGACGCGCGGTGCGGTAACGCCGGCGAAAGCCGGCGTTACACGTACTTCATCATCAGCGTCGCGAGCCCGAGGAAGAGAAAGAAGCCGCCGGTATCGGTGAACGTCGTCACGAAGATCGACGACGCCACCGCCGGGTCGAAGCCGAAGCGCTCGAGCACCAGCGGCACGAGACCGCCCGCGATGCCGGCGATGATGAGATTGCCGGTCATCGCGGCGAGCAGGATGCCGCCCAGCATCCACTGCCCGGTCCAGATGCCGACGATCGTCGCCGTGATCGTGCCGATGGCGAGGCCGTTGCCCAAGCCGACGAGGAGCTCTTTCCAGATCGCGCGCATGCCGGTGCGCCAGTCGATCTCGCCCAGTGCGAGCGCGCGCACGAACACGGTCAGCGTCTGCGTGCCCGCGTTGCCGCCCATCCCCGCGACGATCGGCATGAACGCCGCGAGCGCGGTCCATCGCTCGATCGTCGGCTCGAAGAAACGCACCACCGACGACGCGAGGAACGCCGTCACGAGATTCACGGCGAGCCACGGAAACCGCGTGCGCCACGTTTCGCGCGCGGGCGTGGTCACGCGCTCGCTCGCATCGACGCCCGCGAGGTGCATCAGGTCTTCCTCGGCCTGTTCCTGGATGACGTCGAGCACGTCGTCGACCGTGACGACGCCGACGAGGCGGTTCTGCATGTCGACGACCGGCACGGACAGCAGGTCGTATTTCGAGACGAGCTGCGCGACTTCTTCGGGCGCCGAATCGATCTGCGTGCGCACGACGCTCTGCACCATGATGTCTTTGAGCGGCGCGCTCGCGTTGGCGAGGATGAGACTGCGCAGCGACAGCACGCCGACGAGGTGATGGTCGGCGTCGACGCAGTAGACGTAGAAGAACGATTCCTTGCGCGGATACTGGCGGATGGCCTCGATCGCCTGCCCCACCGTGAGCTCCTCGCCGAGGGCGAGGAAGTCGGTGTTCATGAGCGAGCCGGCGGTTTCTTCTTCACCTTCGAGCAGCGACTCGAGCCGCGCACCCTGCGCGGCGCCGAGGAGCTCGAGGATGCGCTCGCGGCGATCCTCGTCGAGGAAATCGAGGAGGTCGGCCGCGTCGTCCGGTGCGGACGAAGAGCAGATCGAGGCGAGCGTCGGATCGTCGAGCGACTCGAGGATCTCGTTGAGATCGTGCTCGTCGAGCTCGAACAGCGCACGCGCCGCTTTCCCCGCTTCGATGAGCAGCGAAAGGATGCGCCTGCGATCGTCTTCGAGCAGCAGCGGCAGCACCGGCGAGATGTCGGCGGGCAGCGTTTTGTCGATGATTTTGCGGAGCTGTGGATAGGCCCCGTGCCGCAGCAGCCGCGTCAGGAGCTGCTGGTACGAACGCGCTCCTGAAGGCGTGGTGTGTGGTGCTGGCGGGCGTGGCGGCACAGTGCCGCATCCTACCAGTAACACACGCTGTAGAATCGCCCGTCATGACCACGACCAGCGCCCCCGAATCTCGTCCCGCAACGAAGCCGGAGAACGCCCCCGCGCGCCAGTTCGTCAACTTCATGTTCTTCCGCGTCGATCGCGCATTTCGCGAGCTGACGGACGACGTGAAAGGCCGCGCCAAACGCGAGTTCGCCGAGATCCTCGGCCGCTACACCTCGCCGATGATCGTCCTCCCCTACTCCACCGTCGGACTCAAGGCGAACGTCGACTTCATGCTGTGGCGCATCGGCTTCGATCTCGATCCGTTCCAGCGCATGGCCGCGGACTTCAACAAATCGATCCTCGGCCGCTACCTCGACGTGCCGCAGTCGTATCTCGCGATGACGAAGCACTCGCAGTACGTCGACGAGCACGTGCACGAAGGGCAGGAAGGACGCCGCCTGCGCATCGTGCCGGGCAAGCGTCCGTTCCTCTTCGTCTATCCGTTCGTGAAGACGCGCGACTGGTACCTCCTCCCCATGGCCGAGCGCCAGCGCATCATGAACGAGCACATCGCCATCGGTCACAAGTACCCGCGCGTGAAGATCAACACGACGTATTCGTTCGGCCTCGACGATCAGGATTTCGTCGTCGCGTTCGAGTCCGACACCGCCGACGAGTTCCTCGATCTCGTGCAGGAGCTGCGCGAGACCGAGTCCTCGAAGTTCACGGTGCGGGACACGCCGATGTACACGTGCCGGCGCTCGACCATCGAAGAGATCCTCGACTCGATCGGTTAGCGGCTCGCCACGACCGGCGTTCCGTGCAGCGATCCGGCATCGCCGCCATCGTGATCGCGCTCTGCGTACGGGGCTCGATCACGTCGGCGGCGACGAACTCGGTCAAAAGCACGGGACAGCGTGGCGGCCGGTGCGAGACGCTGACCCATGTCAGGACGGCCTCCTTCGCGGTCATTCCTGCGGCTTGGCGGCGAGCGACGTGATTCCCGAGAGCCCGCCGAGGCCCATGGTCTCGACGGCGCTCGACGGCACGATGACCATCGAGCCCTTTTCCTTGATCGCCTCGTAGAGCATGTTCATCGCGCGGAGGTGCAGCGCGACGGGGCGGTGTTCGTACTCCGCCGCCGCGGCGACGAAGCGCGAGGCGATCTCGGTTTCGGCGGTGCCGAGGATGATGCGGGCCTGGCGTTCGCGCTCGGCCTGCGCCTGACGGCTCATCGCGTCCTCGAGCTCCTGCGGGATTTTCACGTCGCGGATCTCGACCGAGTGCACGGTGATGCCCCACGGGTTCGTCTTCTCGTCGAGGATGTTGCGCAGGGCCGTGCCGAGGCGATCGCGCTCGGTGATCATCTCGGCGAGCTCGGCGCGGCCGATCGCCTCGCGCAAACCCGTCTGCGCGGAGAGCGCGATGGCGAGGAAGTAATCGGACACTTCGAGGACCGCCTTCTGCGCGTCCCACACGGTCCAGAACACGATGGCGTCGACGTCGACGGGAACGGTGTCGCGCGTGAGCGTCGATTCCGCGGTGACGTCGGTGACGCGCATGCGCTGGTCGATGAGATGCGAGATCTCGTCGATGACGGGGATGAGGAAGAAGAGGCCCGGCCCGCGCAGCGCCTGGAACTTGCCGAAGCGCAACACGACCGCCTTCTCCCACTGATTCGCGATCTTGATGCCGAACAACGCGAGGATCGACAGCAGCCACAGCGTCGCGGCGGTCCACGTTCTGTCCTGCACCAGAAACGGGACGCTCGCGACGAACAGGATCGTGAAGATGGTCAAGCTGACGCCGTTGACGTAGCGGCGCGGACCGCCGCGGATGTCCGCATTCGCCAAATCCTCGGACGCATTTCTCCTTGCTGCAACCACGGGCATGATCATGCTTCCCTCCCTCGGGCCTGTTCGGCCCTCTCGACGAGCGCTTCGACGAGATCCTCGATCGGGATCCCGAGCGCTTCACCATTTGCAATCACGCGGTCGACGAGATCGTGCAGCGCCTTCCGCTTCTCGCGCGACTTCGCTCCCGCGCGCGCGGCGATGAACGTGCCGGTGCCCTGCTGGGTCTGCACGATCCCGCGGATCTCCATCTCGCGATA
>DASPHZ010000090.1:0-15836 GCA_035629395.1 Thermoanaerobaculia bacterium | reverse complement strand
CTCCGCGACACAGCGTCACGAACTTGGAAGACAGTGTCGCGGAGGCTAAGCCAACCAATGGGGTCTGGGGCCCATGGCCCCAGCCGCCGGAGGCCTCTCGTCGTCCCCGATCCGTTGGCGAATCCAAAGCATCCCGCTTAGAGAGACGACCGGAGGCTCCCGGCGGGGCCGAACGCGGTCGGCCCGCCAGTTGAAGCACGTGCGGTCGCGGGGACCGCACGGTGCTCGCGTTCCTACCAGTGATGCTTTTCGTGCCGCTCGAGGCCCGCGGTGAAGCCCTCCCACCGCGGGTCGTCGTGCAGCGAACGGAGGTCGTTGTCGTGGTCGAGATGATCCTCGAGCTCGAAGTTCGCCGCCTTCGCGCGATTCAGCCAGTCGAATGCCGCGTCGCGATCGCCCTGCAGCGCGTACGCGCAGGCGATGTTGTACGACGACGTGCCGACGCGGTAGCCCATCGCGATCGTGCGGCGGAACGCGTCATGCGCGGCCGCGTAATCGCGCGCCTGCAGCGACGAGTAGCCGACGTTGAACCACGCGCGGCCCGACTGCGGGTACTTCTGCGTCATCTTCTTGTGGCGTGCGGCGACGTCGTCCCACTTCGTGAAGTTGATGCCGGCGATCTCGAAGTTCATGCCGCGCAGCTCGAGGTCGTCCGCCTTCGTACGCAGCGCCGCGAAGCCCGCCTGCTTGCGCAGCAGTGCGATGTCGGGATCGTTGGCGAGCTTCCTGTCGCCGGAGAACCCGTTCTCGATCGCCTTGTCCAGCGCCGCCATGCCGTTGCGGACGTCGCCGCGCAGGGAGTGCGCGCAGGCGATGTTGTACATGGCCGTCGCGGACTTGTATCCCGCGGCGATGGCGTTGTCGAACGCGTCGATCGACTCGTCGAGCTTGCGCAGGCTGAGGAGGTCGAGGCCGACGTCGAACCAGTCGTCGCCCGAGCGGCGGACGCCGTTGCGCGTGCGCAGTGTCTCGTAGCGGCGCAGCGTGTCCGTCATGCGGCGCGTGGCGATGTCGCCGCGCGTCTCGTTGAACGCTTTTGCGAAGCGCGGATCGGAGCGCAGCGAATCAAAGTCGGAGTCTTCCGCGATCTTCTCGTAGTCGTCCCAACCCGCGTCGATCGCGGCGCGCAGCGTCGTCATCGCGTTCTCGCGATTGCCGGCCAGCGCATACGAGCACGCGGCGTTGTAGAGCGCCGTGTCCTTCGCGTAATCCATCTCCGCCGCTTTGTTGAAAGCCTGCGCGGCCTCGGCGTAGCGATCGTTGCGGTAGTACTCGTACGCGCGCTCGTACCACTCCTCGCCGTCGCGCGGCGTGCTCGCGAACTTGTCCGCGCGCTCGTCGTACTTGCCGAGGGCGGCGAGGAGAAAGTCGCCGATCTTCTCGACTTCCGGAGTGACCGTGATCTCCGCTTTCGCCTCCTGCGGCTTCGGCTGTTCCTTCGGCGGCTCGGCGGTGAGACGCAGCGCGGCGAGCGGAACGATCACGACGACCGCGAGCGCGCATGCGATCGCGACCGCGCGTCCGCCGAGCACGCGGCGCACCACGTGCGGCTGGAGGATGGAGAGCAGACGCCCTTCGAGCTGCGACTTGCGGGACATGGCCAGGGTGACGGAGCGGAACGGATCGAAGCTCGGCATTTTGCGGGCGATCTCCAGCAGGTGATCTGCGTAGTCGGAAGGGCGGGTGCCGCCGGCGAGGACGAGGTCGTCGCAGGCGCGTTCGCACTCGCTGCGGCCCGCGCGCTCGAGCGACCAGGCGACGGGATGGAACCAGAACATCGCGACGGCCGCGCGTGTGATGAGCAGCGAGAGGCCGTCGAAGCGCTTCAGGTGTGCGAGCTCGTGCAGCAGCACGACACGCAGGCGCTCGACCGGCCACGAAGCCGCGTCGGGCGGGAGCAGGAGCACCGGACGGAAGAAGCCCCAGACCACGGGGACGGTGATGCGCGAGGAGGTGAGGAGGCGGACGTCGGTGCCGAGGGCGAGCTGGCTGCGGGCTTCGTCAAGCTCGCGGAGGGCCTCGTCGTTCTCGAACGGCGTCGCCTTGCGCGCCACGAACCACACGCCGGCCACGCCGAGGAGCATGTGCGCGAGCATGAGGAACGCGCCGAGGAGGACGGTGAGGACGATGAGACCTTTCCAGGTGGCGCTGACGAGGTTCGTCGCGCGATCGATCGCGGAGAGCGGTTCGTCCGGCACGACGGCGCGCGCGACGGAGATCGCCGTGCCGAGGGTGCTGCCGCGCGATTCCGATTCATCGTCGCGGGCGCCGATCTCGTTCTGCGCGGGCGCGGATGCTCGGTCGAGGGAGCGTTCCGGCGCGGCGGTGGAGATGTGCCAGACGGGCACGACCACCGAGGCGATCGGCATCGCCGCGACGGCGACGAGAGCCGCGGTCGCGATCGCGTGTTTCATCGCCGCGGAGGCACGGGGCATGGCCGCGAGCAGCAACCGCGCGATGAGGAGAATCAGCGTCGCTTTGGCGACGACGAGCAGCATGTCTTCCGCGGCATGCGCGGTCTGCAGACGTGCGGCGAGCTCGAGGAGTGCGGTCATCAGCGTCCTTCCTTCCGGGCCTGCTCGATCATGCCGGCGAGCTGATCGAGCTCTTCATCAGACAACTTTCCCTTCTGCCGCTCGATCAGCGTCGCCACGACGTTCGCGGCGGAGCCGTCGAAAAACGTCGTGAGCAACTGGTCGAGCGCCGAGACACGGGCCTTATCGCGGTTCACGGTAGGGATGTATACGTAGCGAGCGCCATCATGTTGATGCTTGAGATGACCTTTTTGCTCGAGCACCCGCAAAGTGGCCCGCACCGCCGAGTAGCTCGGCGGCTCTCCCATGGCCTCCATGACCTCGGAAGCCGTTGCTTTCCCGCGGGCAAAGATGATGTTCATCATTTCCCGCTCGCGGCGGGAGAGGTGCTGGAGTTTTAGCATGTGCTGGAAATTTAGCAGGCGAGAGCGGTTTCGGCAAGCGCGTTGGTCGATTTGTCACAGAAGTTGCCGGCGATCCGGATCACCGGCAACGGACGACACTGATATACGATCCGCCCGCTATGCCAGGCCCGATCTCATCTTTCATCGACCACCACTACCGCCACTTCAACGCCGCCGCGCTCAAGGCGGCCGCGCAGGATTACAACAAGCACCTGCAGAACGGCGGGCAGATGCTCGTCACGCTCGCGGGAGCGATGTCGACCGCCGAGCTCGGGATCTCGCTCGCGGAGATGATCCGCCAGGACAAGGTCCAGGCGATCAGTTGCACGGGCGCGAACCTCGAGGAAGACATCTTCAACCTCGTCGCGCACGATCATTACGAGCGCGTGCCGCACTACCGCTATCTGTCGGCCGAGGACGAGAAGATGCTGCTCGAGCGGCACATGAACCGCGTCACCGACACGTGCATCCCCGAGGGGGAGGCCATGCGGCGCATCGAATCGGCGGTGCTCAAGCACTGGGTCGAGAAAGACCAGCAGGGGAAGCGCCTGTTCCCGCACGAGTTCATGTACGAGATCCTCCGCGACGGCTCGATCGAAGAGTTCTACCAGATCGATCCGAAGAACTCGTGGATGGTGGCCGCGGCCGAGAAGAACCTCCCCATGTTCGTCCCCGGCTGGGAAGACTCGACCCTCGGCAACATGTACGCGGGCCACTGCATCTCCGGCGACGTGAAGAACGTGCACACGGTGCGCACCGGCATCGAGTACATGATCGAGCTCGCGGACTACTACACGAAGGTCTCCTCGTGCTGCTCGATCGGTTTTTTCCAGATCGGCGGCGGCATCGCCGGCGACTTCCCGATCTGCGTCGTGCCGATGCTCCATCAGGATCTGCAGCGCACCTCGGTCCCGCTGTGGGGCTACTTCTGCCAGATCAGCGACTCGACCACGAGCTACGGTTCGTACTCGGGGGCGGTGCCGAACGAAAAGATCACGTGGGGGAAGCTGGGCGTCGACACGCCGTCGCACGTGATCGAGTCCGATGCCTCGATCGTCGCTCCGTTGATGTTCGCCTACATTCTCGGCCTGTAACGGAATGCCGGCGCTCCGCACGCGCCGGCGTTCCGCCTGTTATTGTGATCCGATGAAACGGTTGCTCGTCGTTTGCGCGCTGTTCGTTGCGATCCACGCTTTTGCCGCAGATCCGCCCGTCGTCGACAGCATCGAGCCCAATCAGGGCCGCATCGAAGGCGGCGAGACGGTCACCATCACCGGCCGCAACTTCGATCAGGGGCCGTGCGACGAACTGCTCGGCTGCAGCTTCGGCGTGACGTTCATGCTGCCGCATCCCGATGGCTGCTGCAGCACCGGCGTGGCGACGATCGTCAGCGCGAGCGACACCCAGCTCGTCGTGCGCACGCCGGCACACGCGACCGGGCTCGCCGATCTGACGGTGCACGCGCGCTCCGGGCTGACCACCACGGTGCGCGGCGGCTTCCGCTTCGGACGCGAAGGCTTCCGCCGCGTGCTGCTGCCGGCCGCGTTCTCCGGCGAAGTGCCGGGCGCGCACGGCTCGCGCTGGGTGACGGAGCTCAACGGCCGCGTGTTCTATCCGGGCAAGCTCGAGATCACGCGCACACCGTTCTCGAATCCGCCGGCGCAGTTCGAAGGTCCGTTCCGCTTCACCGATCTTCCGGCGGGCAACAACCGCGGCGCGTTCCTCTACGTGCCGGAAGGCAACTTCCTGTCGCTGAACCTGCGCGTGCGCGACGTGTCGCGCGAGGCGGAGAACTTCGGCACCGAGATCCCGATCGTGACGGAGAACGAAACGGCCGCCGTCAACGCGATGGACTTCCTCGACATCCCCATTGGTCCGAAGTATCGCCAGACGCTGCGCATGTACAACTTCGAAGGGCGTCGCAAGACGCAGTTCGGCGTGCGCATCCTCGCGCGTGGCGGTACCGAGAACCTCGTCTTCACGCATTACGAGACGCCGGAAGAAGGGCTCGAAGAGTTCCCGCAGTTTCCGGGCTACATCGAGGTCAATGTCGCCGATCTGCTGCCCGCGGGCTACGAAGGGCGCGTCGACGTTTCGGTGTCGCACACCCTCGGCTCGCGTGTGTGGGCGATGGTCAGCGTGACGAACAACGACACGCAGCTCGTGACGATGGTGACGCCGACGTTCCAGGAAGCCGGCGGCGTCGCGTTCGTGCCGTGAACGGGCGTCGGGCTTCAGGCTCCCGCGGCCGCGCGCGAAAACTCGCGGAGGCCTGACGCCAAACCGCCGTGCTACGCTTCAGCACGGTCCTATGCGCAAGATTCTCATCCTCCTCCTGGCGTTCTCCGTCCACGCGCAGCAGTCGCCCCTCGAGACGCACATCCGCACGCTCGCCGCGGATGAATTCGAAGGCCGCGGCCTCAACACGAAAGGGCTGGCCAAAGCGGCGGACTACATCGAGAAACAGCTCCGCGCCGCGAAGCTCGAACCGGCATTCGGCAAGTCGTATCGCCAGAAGTTTCCGGTGAAGCTCGGCGTCTCCCTCGGCGCAAAGAACAGCATCCCCGGCCTCACGAACGACGACTGGACGCCGCTCGGCTTTTCCAGCCCCGGCACGTTCTCCGGCCCGATCGCGTTCGTCGGCTACGGCATCGACGCGCCGCCGCTCGACTACCGCGAATTCGACGGTATCGACCTCCAAGGCAAAGTCGCGCTGATGCTGCGTTACGAACCGCAGGAGCGCGACGAAGCGTCGAAATTCGACGGACGCAAACCGAGCCGCTGGTCGTCCATGCGCTACAAAGCGATGAAGGCGCGCGAGCGCGGCGCGGTGGCGGTCGTCTTCGTCACCGGACCGCTGCAGGACGAAGGCAAAGACAAGCTCCCGGTTCTCATGAACGACGGTCCGGAAAGCCCGGCCGGTCTGCCCGTGATTCAGGTGAAGACGTCGGTCGCGCAGAAGTGGGTCGACCTCGCGCAGTTCCAGAAGGACGTCGACGCGGATCTGAAGCCGCGCTCGCGCGTGCTCGACACGCGTCTCACCGGCACGGTCGACGTGCAGGCCACGTTCGTCGACGCGGAGAACGTCGCCGGCGTGATTCCGGGCAAAGGCGCACTGGTGAACGAAGTCGTCGTCATCGGCGCGCACTACGATCACCTCGGCTACGGCGGCAAGGGGTCGATGAAGCCGAACGACACCGCCATCCACAATGGCGCGGATGACAACGCGTCCGGCACCGCGGCCATCCTCGTCGCCGGGCAGCGACTGCAGTCGATGCTCGGCGACGCGCAGAATCGCCGCACGATTCTCGTGGCGCTCTTCTCCGCGGAAGAGATGGGGCTCGGCGGCTCCGCGTTCCTCGTCGGCAACTCGCCGGTGCCGGTCGGAAAGATCGTGGCCATGATCAACCTCGACATGGTCGGTGCGATGAAGGACGACAAAGTCGTGGCGCTCGGCAGCGAGTCCGCGCCGCAGTGGAATGCGCTGCTGGACAAACTGGCGACGGAGACGAAGCTCACCATCGCCGCGAGCGGTGACGGCTACGGTCCGTCCGATCAGACGAGTTTTTACGCACGCCAGATCCCGGTGCTGCATTTCTTCACCGGCACGCACGAGCGCTATCACACGCCCGACGACGACGCGAACGCGATCAACTTCGCGGGCGTGGAGAAGATCGCCGACCTCACCGCACGCACCGCCGCGGCACTCGCGCGCGGCGACGTCACGCCGCAATACGCGCGCGCCGCTTCGGCGCCCGCGATGGAGGGCGACAGCCGCGGCTACGGCGCGTACCTCGGCACGATCCCCGATTACGGCGCGATGGAAGCGTCGAGCGGTGGCGTGAAGCTCGCCGACGTGCGCGCGGGAAGCCCCGCGGACAAGGCCGGCATCAAAGGCGGCGACATCCTCGTCGGCATGGCTGGCACGAAGATCGAGAACCTCTACGACATGACGTACGCGCTGCAGGACCACAAGCCCGGCAGCACTGTGGACGTGGTCGTGCTGCGCAACGGCGAGCGCGTGACGCTGCGCGCGACGCTCGGCTCGCGCAGCGCGATGGCCGCACCCGGCAGCGGCGGACACGGCGCAGCGGCCACGTTCGAGATCAAAGCAGGCAAGCCGTTCGAGAAAACGTTCGAAGGCGAAAAACATCTCAGGGACGTCCGCCAGCTCACCTTCGGCGGCGAGAACGCGGAAGCGTACTTCAGCCCCGACGGCAGGAAGCTGATCTATCAGTCGACGACGGAGCGCGGCGGATGCGATCAGCAGTACGTGATGGATCTCGGCACCGGCGAGACGAAGCTCGTCTCGAGCGGCAAGGGACGCACGACCTGCGGCTACTTCTCGTATCCCGCGGGCGATCGCATCATCTACGCGTCGACCGAAGCGACCGACGCGTCGTGCCCGCCGCCGCCGGATCGCAGCCGCGGCTACATCTGGGGCGTCTATCCGTCGTACGAGATCTACAGCGCGAAAGCGGACGGAAGCGACGTCAAACGCCTCACGAACGCCGCCGGTTATGACGCCGAAGGCACGTGGTGCCACAAAGGCGGGAAGATCATCTTCACGTCCGTGCGCGACGGCGATCTCGACCTCTACGAGATGGACGAGAACGGCGGCAACGTGAAGCGCCTCACCAGCGCACCCGGTTACGACGGCGGCGCGTTCTACAACGCCGACTGCACGGAGATCGTGTGGCGCGCGTCGCGCTTCGAAGGCGCCGCACTCGACGAATACCGCACGCTGCTGAAGGACGGCTTCGTGCGGCCGTCGAAGATGGAGCTGTACGTCGCCAAAGCCGACGGCAGCGGGGCGAAGCAGATCACGAACAACGGCGCCGCGAACTTCGGTCCGTATTTCACGCCGGACAGCAAGCGCGTCATCTACTCGTCGAACGTGCTCGACCCGCGCGGCCGCGAGTTCGACATCTTCATCCTCAACAAAGACGGCAGCGGCGAGCCGGAGCGCATCACCACCGCGCCCGCATTCGACGGCTTCCCGATGTTCAGCCCGGACGGTAAGTGGCTCGTGTGGGGCTCGAACCGCTCGAACCCCGAAGGACGCGAGACGAACCTCTTCATCGCGAGGTGGGTGGAGTAGCGGTGCGCGTCGTCATTCCGGACGATTACCAGGACGCGGTGCGCGGGCTCGCGTGTTTTGCGAAGCTCGCCGGGCACGACGTGACGATCTACAACGACACCGTCAAGGACGTCGACGCGCTCGCGGAGCGATTCCTCGGCGCCGAGGCGCTCGTGCTCATTCGCGAGCGCACGCCGATCACCGAAGAACTGCTGGCGAAGCTGCCGCGCTTGAAGCTGATCGCGCAGACGGGGAAGGGCACCGCGCACATCGACATGGATGCGTGTGCGCGCCGCGGCGTGCACGTCGCGGTGGGGACGGGATCGCCGTACGCACCCGCGGAACTAACGTTCGCGCTGATCCTCGCGTCGATGCGCCGCGTGCCGCAGGAAGCGCAGCGATTGCGGGAAGGGCAGTGGCAGGGCGAGCTCGGTCGCACGCTGCGCGGACGCACGCTCGGGATTTATGGCTACGGCAAGATCGGCTCGCTCGTCGCCGGCTACGGCCGCGCCCTCGGCATGCACGTGCTCGCGTGGGGACGCGAAGGATCGCAGTCGCGTGCCGCTGCCGATGGCTTCGCGGTTTCCGCGAATCTGTTCGAAGAGTCGGACGTGCTCTCGCTGCATTTGCGGCTGACGAAAGAGACGCGCGGCATCGTCAAAGCGGCCGATCTCGCGCGCATGAAACCGGACGCGCTGCTCGTCAACACGAGTCGCGCGGAGCTCATCGAACCAGGTGCACTGGAAGCGGCCTTGCGCACGGGACGTCCGGGATTCGCCGCGGTCGACGTATACGAGGACGAGCCGGCGACCGATCACCCGTTGCTCGCGTTGCCGAACGCGCTCTGCACGCCGCACCTCGGCTACGTCGAAAAGGACAGCTACGAGCTCTACCTCGGGCAGGCGTTCGACTCAGTCGCGGAATACGAACATCGCCATCGCGATCAGCAGTAACACGATCGCTTCCGCCACGACGCAGCCGGGAAAGACGGACCCGCCGAGGATCCCCGCCTGCAGTTTTGCGAGCTGCTTGCGCTGTGCGAACACGATGACGGCAACGACGGCGAGGAATGCGGCGGCAATCACGCGCGCATTCTATGGGAACGCCGCCGTCCCTCCGGCGTGCGCTGGTTTTAAACTCGAGGTCCGATGATCGAAGCCCCCATCCCGTTCGACGCCATTCCGATCCTTGCCGCACTGCGCAAAGAAGACCGGGAGGCGCTTGCGCCGCTCTGCCGTCTGCGCGGCTACGAAAAAGGGGAGGCCGTTTTTCACGAAGGTGATCCCGCCGGGCAGATTCACTTCGTCGTGCGCGGGCGCGTGAAGATCGTGAAGGCGGCCGGCGGGCGCCACGTCATCATCGAGCTCCTCGGCCCCGGCGAGCCCGTGGGCGCCGTAGCGGTATTCGAGCGCAAGCCGTTCCCCGCCAGCGCCGTCGCGCTCGAAGGCTCGAGCATCCTCTCCATTCCGGAGCGCGAGTTCTTCACGCTGCTGGAGAAGCGGCCGGAGATGATGCGTCATCTCCTGGCCGGCCTCACCCTCCGGCTGATGATGGTCAACAAGCGCCTCGCGGACATGACCGGCTCCGCCGAATACCGTGCGGCGCGATTGTTCCTCACGCTCGCCGACCGCGTCGGCCACGCGGCCAGCGAAGGCGTGTTCATCCCGCTCGCATTGTCCCGTCAGGAGATCGCGGACCTCATCGGCACGACCGTCGAGACGGCCATCCGTCTCATGAGTCGCTGGCAGAAGGACGCGATCGTCCTGACGGAGAAAAACGGCTTCGCGGTGCCCGATCTCAGGGCGTTGCAGGCTTTGACCGCGGAGTGAGATTCGCGTCGAGGAACTTCAGAATCGCCGCGTACGCGGTGATCTGATTCTTCTTCTTCGTGAATCCGTGCCCCTCGTCGTCGAACACGATGTACTCGACCGGCACGCCGTTCTTCTTCACCGCTTCGACCAGATCGTCCGACTCCGCCTTGATCACGCGCGGATCGTTCTTCCCCTGGATGACGATGAGCGGCTTGCGGATCTTGTCCGCGTGGAACACGGGCGAGGTCGCCTTGAGACGATCGAGCTCCTTGGTCGGATCGCCGATCTCGTCGTACAGCGACTGGCGGCCCGCTTCCCACCAGGGCGGAATGCTCTGGAGCGTGCGCACCCAGTTCGTGACGCCGAAGATGTCGACGCCGGCATCGAACACGTCCGGCTGGAACGCCAGCGCCGCGGCGACCATGTAGCCGCCGTAGCTGCCGCCCATGATGGCGACGCGCGAGCCGTCGACGTACGGCAGCGACGACAAATACTTTTTCGCTTCGACGCAATCCCACAGCGGTTCGCGTCCGTGCTTGCGATCGTCGGCGGTGAAGAAGGTCTTGCCGTACCCCGAGGAGCCGCGGTTGTTGATGTCGAGCACGACGTAGCCGTGGTTGGCGAGGAACTGCGCGGAGTACTTGTAGCCGCGCCGCGCCTGTCCGCCCGGACCGCCGTGCACCATCACGATCGCGGGCGCTTTCGCGTCCGGCGTGGCCTGATGCGGTTTGTAGAGAATGCCGGGGATGGGCATGCCGTCGAACGACTTGAAGCGCACCACCTGCGAGTCGACGAGATCGTCCGGATCGACGTCCTTGCTCAGCGTGTCGGTGAGGCGCGTCGTCTTACCGGTCTCGAAATTGTGCACGTACAGGTTCGACGGTGCGCGGTCCGCGTCGACGTACAGCGTCATCAACTTGTCGGTCGGCGAGAACTTCACCGAGTTGACGTTCGCGCCGGGGAACTGCGGGAGGGTGAGGTTCTTGCCCGTTTTCGTGTCGAGCACGCGGACGCTCGTGCGCGCGTCTTCATTCACGGTCGTGATGCGATAGCGGCCGCTCTCCGAGAACCACGAGCTGAAGATGTCCCACTCCGCCTTCTCGACGTCCTCGGTCTTGCCGGTGGCGAGCTCGTAGCGGCGCACGCGCTTGTATTCGGAGCCGTCGTTGGTCGTGAAGTAGAGCCACTTCGACGACGGATCGAAGTCGGTGCCGGAGAACTCCGCGCGTTCCTTGTGCTCGGAGATCTTCTTCGTCTCGTTCTTCTCGACGTTGTGGACGTAGAGGTCGTTGTCCGCGGTGCTGATCGTCTTGTCGAGGGCGAGCCAGCGGCCGTCGCGCGAAATGGCGCCGGGCTCGTAGCCACCTTCGTTCTTGAAGATCATCTTCCGCTCGTACGTGTCGGTGTCGTAGCGGTAGACGTCGAAGAATTTCGGCTCGCGCTCGTTGGAGACGACGAAGAACGATTTCTTGTCGCCGCTCCAGCCCGCGAAGCTCGCCTTCAGTTTCTCGCCCGGCGTGAGGTCGCGCTCCGTGCCGTCCTTTTCGCGGACGTACAGATGATTGAGCTCGTTGCCGCCCTGATCGCGTGTGTAGAGGAAGCGCGTGTCGCGCGGAAAGTATGCGATGGCCGACGTCGTGTCGGTCGTCGACGTCGTGAGCGCCTTCGCCTTTCCGCCCGTCACCGGCACGGAGTAGACGTTGCGCACTCCGCTTTCGTCGGACGAAAAGAGGATCTCTTTTTCGTCCGGTGAGAACGACGAGCCGCCGACGGCGATCGTGTTCATGAACTGCTCGATCGTGTACTGCTTGGACGGACGCGTCTTGGCCAGTAAGGCCGGCGTCACCGCCAGGATGAGGAGCACCTGTAAGACTCTTCGCATCCCGCGAGTATACGTGCGACGGAGCGCCAGCCTGCGGCCGGCCCCGGAGCCCGGTCCTCGGTTTAGCGGCGCACGGTCACGGTCGTCGTGGCACTCGCCGCGGTTCCCGTGTCATCCGTCCCTTCGACGCGCAGTTCCGCGGACACGCCGCCGAACAGGCGCTCGTCCGGCACTTCCTTGCGCGGATTGAAACGGAAGCGCTGCTCGCTGTGCGGTCCGAGGGCCGGGTTGTGTCCCATCGCGCGGATCTGCTCGGCGGTGTACGACTCACTGCCGACGCTGAGGCCGCCCGCGAAGAGCACGTTGATGCTGACGCGGCTGATGTTGACCGCGCGGCCGCCGGTCTCCCGCACGACCACTTCGAACGGAAAATCGTACGTGCTGCCGGACACCTGCGTGGCGACGATCGGGTTCGGCTCGACGCGGACGCTGATCGCGCCGTGCCCGGGAACGGACGTGACGCCCGCGGAAGGGCCGTTGTTGCACGCGGCCAGCAGCAGGGCGGAAAGAAAAAGCAGGTTCTTCATGGACGGACGAGTGTGCATTTACGATACCGCCATGAAACAGATGAGAGTGCTGCTTCCGCTGCTGCTTTCGTGTGCGTGCGCGACCGCTCCCCAAACGGCGAGCACTCCGCAGTCCGTCCCGTACGAGCTCGCGCTCGCCGGCGTCGAGCATCAGCCGCGCGGCGGTACGCGCACGCATCACGAGCCGGCCGCGGCGAACACGTTCGAGGACGAGCGCATCCGCATCGCGTGGACGCCCGAGGCGACGCAACTGCAGTTCGAGCTGACGAACAAGAGCGACGCGTCGATGCGCGTGCTGTGGGACGACGCGAGCTTCGTCGACGTCAGCGGCCGCGGCGACCGCGTCATGCATCAGGGTGTGAAGTTCGCGGATCGCAGCTCGTCGATGCCGCCGACGCTGATCGTGCACGGCGCGACGCTCGACGATCTCATCGCACCGGTGACGAACGTCTACTGGCGCGAAGGCTACGGCGCGTACGACGCGGGACGCTGGCAGAGCAAGCCGCTGATCCCCGAGGGGATGAAGGCGACGGGGAAGATGCTGCGGGTGCTGCTGCCGCTCGAGTCGAACGGCACGGTGCACGAGTACCTCTTCGACTTTGCCGTGCGCGAAGGCACGATGCCGCTTGCAGCGGCGGAGCCGGCGTCGGCGATCAAAATCGTACGCAAACGCGAGGAAGTGGAAGGGTGCGAGATGCTCGGCGAGATCGCGGCGCACCCGCCGTACATCTGGCCCGGCGACGATTTCCGCCAGCTCCGGAGCAAGGGCGCCGCACTCGGTGCGGACACGGTCCTCGTCCCGGGCCGGCGGATCGGGTCGGTGGAAGGCATCGCGTACCGGTGCCGGCGTTAGCGCTTCCGGTTCCCTCTCCCCGTGTCGTGGAGAGAGGGAGGGGTGAGGGGAGGTCCTGGTTGACGCTCGCCCTCACCTGAGCCTCTCCGCCCGCTGCTGCGGGAAGAGGGGAGGGTTACCGCAGCGTCACCACGCCGCAGGCGATGCGCGCGCCGGCGTTGCCGGTCGGCTGCGTCTGCAGGTCGTCGGGATTGGCGTGCAGGATGATGGCGTGGCCGACGGCGGTCGTCGGCCCTTCCGCCACCGTGATCGAGCGCGTCGTGAAGCGCGCGGTGACGTTGCCCTGCGCGTCCGCGGTGACGTTGCCGAAGTCGCCGGCGTGATGGGGATCGGCCTGCGGCGCGCCATGCGGCGTACCGGTCGGGTTGTAGTGGCCGCCGGCGGCATTGCCGTTGTCGCCGCAGTCGCCTTTCTCATGGATATGGAATCCATGCACCCCCTCGGGCACACCGGTGAGGTTCGCGCGCACTTCGACGCTGCCGTCGCCGAGCTGCTGCAGCATCACCGTGCCGGTTGCGGTCGAGCCGCTGGTCGGCGCGAGGTTCGCCACGGCCGACGGCCCCGTGGCCATCGACGCGCACGACGCAACGAGGAGCAGAGAGACGGAAAACAGGATCAGACGCTTCATTCTTTTCTCACTTTCAAAACGATGGTGACCTTGCTGCCGGCGCGCGGCAGCCGCCCGGGAACAGATGCATAGACGACGCCGTCGCGGACGTAGTCGCGGATCGTGTGGGCGCGATTGCCGATCGCGCCGCCCGGGCACGAGTACAGGCAGACGATGCAGCCCGACTCGAACTCCTTCTGCCACTGCTCGTGTCCGCCGTAGCGGAAGTCCATCAGCGGCGCCTTCCGCTTCTTCTCGACGATGAGCGAGGAGAGCGGCACACGCTTGCGATCCCATTCGACGAATACCTCGATGGGTGTGCCTTCGACGCGTTTGTCGGGCTCATGATTGTGCTCGTCCTCGCGCGCGGTCCACGTTGCGGGGGTGAGGTTCTCGCCCCGTTTCGCGCCGAGGGAATCGAGGGCGCGGCGGACGTCGCGATCGCTGGCCTCCGCGACGAAGAGCGCCCACCATCTCGACTTCCCACCCTCCCACACGATTGCGTGATGTCCCTGCACGCCGAAAGGACGGTCCATCGCGTGCGGTTGCACGGTGGCGCTGATGCGCACTTCGTTCGCGGCGCGGTCGACGGTCAGCGCCGCGAGGAGCACCATCATTGCGACCATGACGCGACCTTCTTTCCGAGGGTGCCGAGCCAGCTTCCCGCGACGTCCTGGTAGTACAGCGACGCCGCTTTCTGGACTCCATCCGCGAGCGACGGATAGGACGAGATGCGCTGTGCGAGCTCGCCGAGCTTCATCCCCTTCTTGCGCGCGAGCACGACTTCCTGGATGACCGTGGACGCGTTCGAGCAGAAGGCGTGTCCGCCGAGGAGATTGCCTTTCGCGTCGGCGATGAGCTTGATGAGGCCGAGGGAGGTGCGGTCGACGACGGCGCGATCGACGTCCGCCATCTCGACTTTGTACGTGCGCACGTCGTCGCCGTGTTTCGCCCGCGCCTCCGCTTCCGTCATCCCGATGTGGCCCACCTCGGGGTCGGTGTACAGCGCCCACGGAATGTGCGTGTAATCGACGGCGGACTTGCCGGGGAAGAGCATGTTGCGCACGAGCTTGACCGCTTCGTACGCGGCGACGTGCGTGAACTGCAGGCCGCCGTGAACGTCGCCGCACGCCCAGATGCGCGGGACGCTCGTCTGCAGGAAGCGGTCGGCGACGACCCACGAGCGCTCCACGTTCACGCCCGCTTCTTCGAGTCCGAGGTTCTCGGTATTGCCGCGGCGTCCGGAGGCGACGAAGACCTCGTCGATCGTCAGCTCGCGCGACTGTCCCTGTTTGTTCTCGATGCGCGCGATCTTCGTTGCGCCTTCGCGGCGCATCGATTTCACGGCCCAGCCGGTGAAGAGCTCGATCCCTTCGCTCGACAGCACCTCGCGTACGCGCACGATCACGTCGGCGTCTTCCTTGTTGACGATCTCGTCGAGCATCTCCACGACGGTCACACGCGAGCCGAAACGCGCGAACACCTGCGCGAACTCGATGCCGATGTAGCCGCCGCCGAGGATGAGGACCGAGGCGGGGAAGGAATCCTGATTGAGAAACGAGACGTGGTCGAGAAAGCCCGTTTCCTGCAGGCCTTCGACGGGAGGTACGGCCGTGCGCGCGCCGGTGGCGATGACGATGTCGCGCGCCTGCAATCGGCGTCGGTTCACTTCGACTTCGTTCGGGGAGACGAATCGCGCGTTACCTTCGATGACGTCGATGCCGAGCTTGCGGAACTTTTCGGGATCGTCGTGCCGGCTGATGATGCGCCGCTGCTCGCGCATCGAATCCATGACCGCTTTCGGCGAGACGCGCGGCGTGAACGGCTCGAGCCCGAACGCCTTCGCATGCCGCATCTGATGCGCGAGCTTCGCCGAGGCCACGAGCGCCTTCGTCGGCACGCACCCCGTCCAAAGACAATCGCCGCCGAGCGCCTCCCGCTCGATCATGGCCACACGGCGGCCGAGCCTCGCACAACCGGAGGCCGTCACGAGCCCGGCGGTGCCGCCGCCGAGAACGACTACGTCATAGGACTTCGTCATCGCTTCCCTCCCGCCGCCCGCCCACCCGAGCCTCCACCGCCCGCCCGGCCGAGCCTCCACCGCCCGCCCCCCAGCTTCCACCGCCCGCGCCCCCAGC
>DASPHZ010000089.1:0-17702 GCA_035629395.1 Thermoanaerobaculia bacterium | reverse complement strand
CCTACCTCAACCTGTTCGTGGCCTTCATGCTCGTCCTGGTCCTCGGGTCGAGCATGCCGGTGCTCTTCATCGGGTGGGAGGGCGTCGGGCTCTGTTCCTATCTCCTCATCGGGTTCTGGTTCCAGGACAAGGCGAACGCCGACGCGGGCAAGAAGGCGTTCATCGTCAATCGCATCGGCGACTTCGGCTTCCTCATCGCCATGTTCCTGATGTTCGCCTACATCGGCAGCGTCGACTTTGCGAAGGTCCAGCAGGTCGCCGCCGCGGGCGGACTCTCGGCCGGCATCGTCACCGCCATCTGCCTCCTCCTCTTCGTCGGGGCGACCGGCAAGTCGGCGCAGATTCCACTCTTCGTGTGGCTGCCGGACGCGATGGCCGGCCCCACCCCCGTCTCCGCGCTCATCCACGCGGCGACGATGGTCACCGCGGGCGTCTACATGATCGCCCGCTCGAACGTGCTCTATCGCCTCGCACCGGACGCGATGATGGTCGTCGCGATCATCGGCGGCCTGACCGCGCTCTTCGCCGCCACGATTGGTCTCCGGCAGTTCGACATCAAAAAAGTCCTCGCCTACTCGACCGTCTCGCAGCTCGGCTTCATGTTCATCGCCGTCGGCGTGGGCGCGTTCACGGCGGCCGTCTTCCACCTCGTCACGCACGCGTTCTTCAAGGCCTGCCTCTTCCTCGGATCGGGCTCGGTCATCCACGCCATGAGCGGCGAGCAGGACATCCGTAAAATGGGCGGTCTGCGCGACAAGATCCCGCAGACCTTCCGCACCTTCCAGTGGGCGACGTTCGCCATTGCCGGTCTGCCGTTCGCGGCCGGCTTCTTCTCGAAGGACGAGATCCTCGCCTCCGCGTTCTCCACGCCGTACTTCCCCGGCGTCGGCAAGCTCGTGTGGCTCCTCGGCACCGCGGCCGCGTTCTGCACGGCGTTCTACATGTACCGCCTCTACTACCTCACGTTCTACGGCAAGTTCCGCGGAACGCACGAGCAGGAGCATCACCTGCACGAGTCGCCGGCCTCGATGACGATCCCGCTGTGGATCCTCGCCGGCCTTTCCCTCGCCGGCGGTCTGCTCAACATCCCGCATGTCATTCACGTCCCGGGCGCGGCGTGGCTCGCGCACTGGCTGCATCCGATCTATCCGGAAGTGCCGGGCACGCACGGCGAGATCGAGCTGCAGGCTTCGACCGAGTTCTTCGTCGCCGGACTTTCGACGCTGATCGCGGTCGTGGGGTGGTTCCTGGCCATGCGCCTCTACAAGAACCGCGAGCTCGCCTCCGACGCCGCCTTCGCGAAGCGCGCACCGGGGCTGGCCAGCGCGCTCGAGAACAAGTGGTACGTCGATGAGCTCTACGCCGCGACCATCGTCCGCCCGCTGGCCGGCATCTCCCGCTTCTTCTGGAAGGGCGTCGACGCCGTGATCGACGGCCTCGCGGCCATGCTCGGCTTCATCGTGCGCGGCTTCGGCGACATCCTCCGCTTCTTCCAGACCGGCAACGTTCGCAACTACGCGCTGATGTTCTTCATCGGCGTGATCGTGTTCATCGCATTCTTCGTATAGGGGGTTCCTGGTTGCTCGTTGCTGGTTCCTCGTGACGTCTCGCCTTCTGCACGTCGTCACAAGGAACCAGCAACCAGTCACCAGCAACGAGGTCAACCAATGCCGATTCTCTCCACCATTCTCTGGCTCCCGCTCGCTGCCGCGATCGTGCTGGCCTTTTTCCCGCGCACCGCGGACTCGGCGATCAAGGGCTGGGGGCTCTTCTGGTCGACGGCCACGTTCATCGTCTCGCTCGCGCTGCTGCGCGGCTGGGACGACGCGCAGGCGGGTTTCCAGTTCGTCGAGAGCCACCCCTGGATTCCGCAGTGGGGCATCAACTACGGCCTCGGCGTCGACGGCATCACGCTCTGGCTCGTGCTGCTGACCACGTTCCTCACGCCGCTGATCTTCCTCGCCGGCTGGAACTCTCTGAAGAAACATCCGAAGGAGTACGTCATCTCCTTCCTCGTCATGGAGACGGCCATGATCGGCGCGTTCCTCGCCACCGACATGCTCCTCTTCTACATCTTCTTCGAGCTCATGCTCCTGCCGATGTACCTCGTCATCGGCGTGTGGGGCGGCGCGAACCGCATCTACGCCGCGATCAAGTTCTTCCTCTTCACGATCGCCGGCTCGCTGCTGATGCTGCTCGCCATCCTCTACCTCGCCTTCCAGAGCTACCACCAGACGGGTCTGCCGAGCTTCACCATCACGGACCTCTACGGCACGATGCTCGACCCGCGCGCGGCGATGCTGCTCTTCTTCGCCTTCTCGCTCGCGTTCGCGATCAAGGTGCCGCTCTTCCCGCTGCACACGTGGCTCCCCGACGCGCACGTCGAAGCGCCCACCGGCGGCTCGATCATCCTCGCCGGCGTCATGCTGAAGATGGGGACGTACGGCTTCCTCCGCTTCGTCCTCCCGCTCTTCCCCGAGCAGACCGAGAAGTGGGCCGGGCTCATGATCACGCTCTCCGTGATCGGCATCATCTACGGCGCGCTCGTGGCGTGGGTGCAGCCGGACATGAAGAAGCTCGTCGCCTACTCCTCCGTCTCCCACCTCGGCTTCTGCGTCCTCGGCATCTTCGCGCTCAATCAGACCTCGATCGAAGGCTCGATCCTGCAGATGGTCAACCACGGCCTCTCCACCGGCGCCCTCTTCATGCTCGTCGGCGTGATCTACGAGCGCCGGCACACGCGCCTCCTCGCCGACTACGGCGGCATCGGACGCACGATGCCGGTCTTCACCGTCTTTTTCGTCATCGCGGTGCTTTCCTCGGTCGGTTTGCCGGGTCTCAACGGTTTCATCGGTGAGTTCCTGATCCTCTCCGGCTCGTTCAAGACCGCCCCCGTCGCCGCGACGTTCGCCGCCTCCGGCGTCATCCTCGCCGCGATCTACCTCCTCTGGCTCGTGCAGAAAGTCTTCTTCGGTCCGATCACCAACGAGGAGAACCGCAACATCCCCGACATCGCCTGGAACGAGATCGCCGCCGTCGTGCCGCTCGTCGTCTTCATGGTCTGGATCGGCGTCCGCCCGAACACGTTCCTCAAGAAAATGGAGCCGAGCGTGAAGCATCTCGTGTCGACGATGCAGACCGGGGCGGAGTCCCGCACGCCCGTGGTGGCCGATGTTGCTGGTTCCTCGTTGCTGGTTGCTCGTGACTCTTCGCCGGCGCGACCCGTCACCACGAACCAGCCACCACCAACCAGCAACCGCACCGGAGGTGCGCAGTGATTACCCCCCTTCTCGAGCCCGGCTGGGTCAACGCCATCCTCCCGGAGCTCATCCTCTGCGTCGGCGGGATGCTGCTCGCCCTCTTCGACGCCTTTGTGCCGCGCGCAAAAGGCGCGCTCGCACCGCTCGCGCTCATCATCTTCATCGCCGCGGCCTGGACCGAGAACCTCTTCATCCAGGGCGGCACCTTCTTCGGCGGGACGTACGAGATCAGCGCGATCACGATGATCTTCGACCTCACGTTCCTCCTCGCCGGCATGCTCGCCGTGCTGTTCTCGCGCGAGTACCTCGACCGCCAGGGGCTCGAGGACGGCGCGTACTACGCGCTCCTGATGTGGGGCACCGTCGGCATGATGATGATGGCCAAGGGGCTCGACCTCCTCATCGTCGTCCTCGGCCTCGAGATCCTCTCCATCTGCATCTTCGTCCTCGTCGGCTTCCACCGCCGCATCCCGGTCTCGAACGAAGCGTCGCTCAAGTACTTCCTCATGGGCGCATTCGCCACGGGCTTCATCCTCTACGGCACCGCGCTCTTCTACGGCGCGACCGCATCGACGAACTTCAACGTCATGGGACGCTGGTTCGCCTCCAACGCGGCCACGCCGCTCCTCACCGTCGCTTTCGTGCTGCTCATGTCCGGCTTCGGCTTCAAGCTCGCGCTGGCGCCGTTCCATCCGTGGGCGCCGGACGTCTACCAGGGCGCCCCCACGCCGGTCGCGGGCTGGCTCTCCGTCGCGCCGAAAGCGGCGACCCTGATCGCGCTCGTACGTCTCTTCGACGCCATGAGCCCCGTCCTGCCGAAGGTGAACTGGATGAGCATGATCGCCGCGCTGGCGATCCTCTCCATGATCGTCGGCAACGCCGTGGCCATCGTGCAGCGCGACCTCAAGCGCATGCTCGCCTACTCCGGCATCGCCCACGTCGGCTACATGATGATCGCCATGCTCACCGTGCGCGACGACAGCGTCGCCGCGGTGGCGGTCTACACGATCACGTACGCGCTCATGAACATCGGTGCGTTCGGTGTCGTGTCGCTGCTCGTCAAGAACGAGAACGACCCGCACACGCTCGAAGACATCGCCGGCCTCGGCTTCCGCCGCAAGTTCTACGGCTTCGCCCTGGCGATCTGCATGTTCTCCCTCTCGGGCCTGCCGCCCACGGCCGGCTTCATCTCGAAGTTCTACATCTTCAAGACGGCCATCGAGTCGGGCCACACGACCGTGGCGCTCATCGGCATCCTCGCCTCGATCGTCTCGGTCTACTACTACCTGCGCGTCGTGTACTACCTGTACATGAAGGAGCCTGCGGAAGGGCACGTCGTGCAGGCCGGCGGCAGCGTGTTCGCCCTCGGCGCGCTCACCATCGCCGTGGTCGGCATCCTCATCATCGGCATCTATCCGAGTCCGCTGTTTCAGGCCGCGGGGAACGCCGCGCGGGTATTGCTGCAGCAGTAGCTCATGCATGACGCGAACGCCCTCCAACGATCGTGAAGCCATCTCGGAGCTGACGACGGGCCGTCTTTCGGTCTACCTGCGCTGCCTCACGTTTCTCGAGTCGCAGGGACAGAAGACGGTCTCGTCGCACGAGATGGCCGAGCGGTTCCACCTCAACTCCGCGCAGATCCGGAAGGATCTCGCCTGTTTCGGCGAGTTCGGCACGCGCGGCGTCGGCTACGACGTCTCGCGGCTCAAGACCAACCTCGTCCAGACCCTCGGCATCGACCGCACCCGCAACATCATCATCGTCGGTGCCGGCAATCTCGGCATGGCGCTGGCCGACTACTCCGGCTTCAACAGCAACGGCTTCCACATCATCGCCCTCGTCGACGCCGACCCCTCCAAATCCGATCGCATCACGCGCAACGGCATCCCCGTCCTCCCCTACGAACGCTTACGCGAGATCGTGCGCAAGAACCACGTCGACATCGGCATCGTCGCCGTCCCCGGCGACGCGGCCCAGGCCGTCTACGACGCCCTCGCCGACGCCGGCATCCACGCCATCCTCAACTTCGCCCCCGTGCAGATGAAACTGCGCGAGGGCGTCAAGGTAAAGTCCGTGGACCTGCGCATCAACCTCGAATCGCTGGCCTTCCACCTCAAGAACGTGGAGGACGGGGTCCTGCTTTAGCGGCCGCTTCGCGTTTCGCGCGCGCCCGCGCCAGCGTCGCATTCCATCGCGCCTCGTACTCCGCTGGCATGCGACCGACCTTCAATCGCGCATCCATCGTTTTGCCACTCCGTACGACGCGCAGCCGAAGCGTCCGATCGGGCTCGAGTGCGCCGAGGAATTCGAGGAGATCGAGATCGTCGCGGAAGGTGATCTTCTTGCCGTCGATGGCCGTGATCAGATCCTGCGCGCGAAGCCCGGCCGCGGCAGCAGGCGTTCCCTCCGGCACGGCCGCGACGAACAGGAACTTGCCGCCGCTCGTATCGTCCTGGAGCAACAGACCGACACCCAGCCATGGCTTCGCTCCGGTGGCCGCGAGCATCGCCAGAAGAACCAGAGCCTTCACTTCCCCTCCTTCGCTACGCGAGCCGGCGAGTAATCGACGATGCCGACCGTCCCGGGTGCGAGTTGCACGCTTTCACACGGCAGATCTTTGAAACAGACCACATGCGGCCCCGGAGCAAAGTTCAGCTCGAATGCACCGTTCACGAGCTCGCCCCATGCGCCGCCGCCGAAATCGGCCGCGAAGAACAGCAGCATCGACATCGGCACACCGCCGCCGGCCCGAATCGTCGGCCACGGCGGTCCGGGATGGACGTACACGCGCAGCGTTGCGCCAGCCGGGGCGAGCTGGATCGTAATGTCCTTTTCCCCTGCGGCTGCTTCACGCGTGGCGATCGGATGCGGCGACGCCAGCACGATCAACGATACGACCTGCGCATGTCCACGCACGTCGAACGCGAACATTCCTTTCGCATCAGTGATCCGCGTTTCGTAGGTCCCCGTGATCGGATCGAACATCCGCACCGTAGCGCCGCTCGCGGCCGTACCTCGCGCGGTGAAGACGGTGCCGCGTACTTTCTTCTGCCGGGCGACGCGCAACTCGATCTCGCTCGCCTCGTCGTCTTTCACATCGAGCGGCACCGGACCGGCCGTCGCGTTCTCCGCTTCAGCGTCGATCGTGTACGAGCCGCCGTCGATGCCGGTCACCTCGAACGAGCCGTCGTCTTTCGTCGGCACCTGTGCAACGATCGAGTGCTTCTCGCCGTGCAATGTGACCATGGCAGTAACGGCTGTTCCTCGCTCGTCGAGCACGTGGCCGCGCACGGAGCCACCGGGCACCTGCAACTCCAGCTCTTCGCCCGCTTCGACGTTGACGGCCGGCAACATCACACGCGTCGCACCGACAGCCGCCGTCGGACGCCACTCGCCTTCACTCGGAAAGGACGCGGTGAAGCGCCCCTCCTCATTGCTCTTCGCGCGCACACGGCGACCCTGCCGGTTGAACTCGAGGTCGACCGCGACCGGCCGCTTGCCCGCGACGACTCGCCCCGCGACCTCGATGGCCGTAACGGTGATGAACGCGTTCTCGACACCACCGCGGACGTCGATACTCTGCTCGGCGATGCTGGAACCAGCGGTGTCGAGCACTGCCAGTCGATAACGGCCCGGCTGGAGCTTCGCGACGCTCCAGAAGCCCGCCGGACTGGCCGTCCCTTCGGCGACCGTACGGATTTCGTTCAGGCGTGCCCCCGATGTCTGCAACTTCATGCGCCACTGCTGCTGCGCCCGCGACACCGGGGGTTGGATGGCGACGTCGAGACGTCCCATTTCGACATGCACGAGCGCGGCAGCCAGCCGCGATTCCACGTCCTCGCGCACTTCGATTTTTTCCACGGTCGCATCGGCAAAGCCGTCGCGTGTGGAGATCACGCGATACACACCCGCAGCGACACCGGCAATCTGGAACATCCCCGTGGCATTCGTCCGCGTACGCAACGTGCCGGCCGCACGTTCCGATGCCGCCTGCTCCGTCGCGGCAAGCGGCACGATCCTCACTTCCGCTGTCGCAGCAGGACCTCCGGCAGCGGTGAGCACACGACCGGCGACGCTTCCCCCGCGAACGAGATCGTGCACGCCGACAGTTTCTTCCGCGCCTTCGTCTGCATCGATGTCCCACGAGTACAGCGGTACAAAGCCTTCCGCCGTGACCTTCAAGTGCAACGCACGCCGCGCCGGCACCACACACCGCCAACGCTTTCCGTCCATCGCACAATGCACGGGATGGCCGAGCGGCTCTTTCGCATCAGCATCCACGAATGAGCCGGTCACAGCATGCGGAATCGCCGACTCCGGCTTGAACGCCACCTCTCCGATCACCGTCGCGACAGGCCATGCGCGTACGATCACCCGCTTCGTGTCGGGCACCACGTGCACCGGTTCGATCCAGCAACCGGGAACGTCCAGTGCGAGAGCTCCCGGTTCCGCATCCACGGTGAGCACTTGCGCGCGGCATCGTTCACCATCCACGACAGGACGCACCTCCACCTCGATGCGCGCGGCATGAGCCGTCGCGGCAACTGCAATCAAGGTTGCGAGGAGAAAGGTCCGCATCACACCCAGAGGCAGTACTCGAGCTTGCAGGGATAACGGCATTGGATCAGAGCCGACGGCGCCTGCCCGCCTGGACCATCGGGATCGACGAGGATGATCGTGCACTCGGTCGTGATGACGCACGACTCCGCACCGTTGAACACAGGACGTCCGGCGTTTTTGCAGTTGTCACCGTCAATCGTGTGCTCGCATTTCCATGGACACGCGAACACCGGCTGCGCGGCTGCGATGAACGACACCAGAAGGAGCAGGAGCGACTTACGGATGAATGGCTTCACAACGCCTCCTTAAGGAAGGATCTTACGCCCCGGAACGGAACACTGCCAACGCGTCACTTTTGCTAGAGTGCGCGCGCTCATGACGACCATCGAACAGTCCCAGCACGAAAACCTCAACTCCTTCGAAATCGCCGTTCGTCAGTTCCACATCGCCGCCGATCACCTCGGGCTCGATGACGGGTTGCGCAAGGTGCTGTCGAATCCGAAGCGCTCGCTCGTCGTGTCCATCCCCGTGCGTATGGACGACGGGCGCATCGAAGTGTTCGAGGGGTATCGCGTGCAGCACAACGTCGCGCGCGGTCCGGCGAAGGGCGGCGTGCGCTATCACCCGTCCGTCACGCTCGACGAAGTGAAAGCGCTCGCGTCGTGGATGACGTGGAAGTGCTCCGTCGTCAACATCCCCTTCGGCGGCGGCAAGGGCGGCGTCATCTGCGATCCGGCGACGATGTCGGCTGGCGAGATCGAGCGCATGTCGCGCCGCTTCTTTTCCGAGATCATCTCCATCGTCGGTCCCGAGCAGGACATCCCCGCGCCCGACGTCAACACGAATCCGCAGGTCATGGCGTGGTTCATGGACACCTATTCCATGACCCGCGGCTACACCGCCCTCGGCGTCGTCACCGGCAAGCCTCTCTCGATCGGCGGCTCGCAGGGACGCAACGAGGCGACGGCGCGCGGCGTCCTCTTCACGACCATCGAGGCGATGAAGCGTCTCGACATGACGATGTCCGGCAGCACGATCGCCATCCAGGGCTTCGGCAACGTGGGCGGCAACTCGGCGAAGCTGTTCCACGAAGCGGGCTGCAAAGTGATCGCGGTCTCCGACGTCCACGGCGCGATCTACAACCGGAACGGCATCGACATCCCGAAGCTCTTCGAATACACCGCCCGCGAGCGCCGCGTCACCGGCTTCCCCGGCGCGGAAGCGATGGATCCGAACGAACTGCTCGAACTGCAGTGCGACGTGCTGATCCCCGCGGCGCTCGAGAATCAGATCACGCTGCGCAACGTGGATCGCATCAAGGCGCGCATCGTGGCCGAGGCGGCGAATGGACCGACGACACCCGACGCGGACGTCATCCTGCGCGAACGCGGCATCTTCAACATCCCCGACATCCTCTGCAACGCCGGCGGCGTCACGGTCTCGTACTTCGAATGGGTCCAGGGTCTCTACTCGTTCTTCTGGGACGAGGCCATGGTCAACAGCCAGCTCGAAAAAGTGATGGTCAAGGCCTTCGCCGACGTGCACGACACGGCCGCGAAATACAAAGTCGACATGCGCACCGGCGCGAACATTCTCGCGGTCGGACGTGTGGCCGAGGCCAGCGTGACGCGGGGCCTGTTCCCGTAACGCCGGGGGATCACCCGGCGGGAACGCCGGCGCTCCGCAGGCGCTGCGAGACGGCGGCGATGGCGATTTCGAGATCGGGCAGCAATGCCGCGGCCTTCGCGATCTCGCCCGCCTTCGCCGCCACCTCCACGTCGCGCGCGAGAGCAACCGCGTTGCCGCCGAAGTAGCTCAGCGAGCCCTTGAGCTTGTGCGCGTGCCGCGCGATCGCTTCGCCGTCCGCGCGCGACAGCGCGTCGCGAATCCCCGCGATCAGTTCCGGTGTCTGCCGTGCGAAGGCATCGCGCACGCGGGCGAGCAACACGGGATTGCCGCCCGTCGCTTCGGCGATGGCATCGCGCCGCGCCACGTTTTCGAGCGCCGACTCGAGATGCTGCGCGATGACCGGTTTCGTCAGCACGGACGTCATCCCCGCGGCGAGACAGCGATCGCGATCTTCGCGCGACGTGTGCGCCGTCAGACCGATGACCGGAGCGGCGGCACCCGTGGCGCGGAAGCGGCGCGTCACCTCGAGCCCGTCGACGCCGGGCAGTTGCACGTCCATGAAGATCGCGTCGAATGGCGCCGCGGACGTGAGGATCGCCAGCGCCTGCTCGCCGTTGTCCGCGAGCGTGACGTCGTGCCCGAGGCGGTGGAGCATCTCGGCGATGACCTCGCGGTTGATCTCGTTGTCGTCGACGACGAGCAACCGCAGCGCGCCCGCGTTGGTGCCGAACGACGCTTCGAGCGTGTACTGCGGCGCGTGCTTGGTGAGATGCAGCGCGACGCCGATCGCGTCGAGCAGCTCGCGCTCGCCGACCGGACGCGTGACCTGCACAGGATCCGTTGCATGCTCGAGCGGCGACACGATCACCACCTGCGGCTGCACGGGCACCGTCGAATCCGCGGTGACGGCGCACGCGAACCGCCCGAGGGGCGCATCGGCGGCGCGCGCGAACGCGCTCGCGAACACGCCGCGCGCGCGCAGGATCTCCGCGATCGTGGCGCGCGCCATCTCCGCGGGCTCCACGACGAGAATCGAGCGTCCGGCGAGGGCGCTCTCCCACGGCTGGCGATCCGGCGCCGCACCGACGGCATCGGCGGGCAGCGGAATCGTGAACGAGAACACCGAGCCCGTACCCTGCTCGCTCGACACCGCCACCGTGCCGCCCATCGCCTCGAGCAAACGCACCACGATCGACAGCCCGAGCCCCGCGCCGCCGTAGCGGCGGGAGAGGGAGGAGTCCTCCTGCGTGAACGGCTCGAAGATGCGCTGCCGCACCGCGGGTGCGATGCCGACTCCGGTATCGCGCACGTCGAAGCGGATCTTCGCGCCTGCCCGCGCGGCGTGCACCGCGATCTCCCCTTCGTGCGTGAACTTGATCGCGTTGCCGACGAGATTCACGAGGATCTGCCGCAGCCGCACCGGATCGCCCCACACCGTCTCCGGACACTCCGGATGCACGTAGTACGACAGCGTCAGCTTCTTCGACGCCGCCAGCGCGGCGACCGACTTCATCGTCTCGCTCATGAGCTGGCGCAGGGAAAAGTAGACCGGCTCGAGGTCGAGCTTGCGCGCCTCGATGCGTGAGAAATCGAGCACGTCGTCGATCATCGCCATCAGCGTTTCCGCCGAGCGCCGCGCCGTCTCCAGTCTTCGCACCGTGGCTTCCGGCGGATGATCGTCGACAGCGAGTTGCAGCATCCCGATCACGCCCTGCAGCGGCGTACGCATTTCATGCGACATGTTCGCCACGAACTCGCTCTTCGCGGCGCTCGCTTCTTCCGCGCGCGCGTGCGCTTCTTCGAGCTTGCGAATGAGCTCGCGCTGCACGCGAACGGCGTCCATGAGTTGCTCGCGACGGCGCTCCGCGGTCCGCGCGGCGAGCGCGATGTAAATCCCGGCGAAGAGAATGAACGCCAGCTTCGCCAGCGCGTTCGGCAGCGACACCGTGCCGCCGTCGACGAAGACGATCCAACCCAGCATCGAGGCGTAACAGGACGTCGCCGCCAGCGCGAACGCGGCCGCGCGGCGAAACGTCGTCTGCACCTGATCGGCGACGCGCAGCAGCAGGATGAAAAAGAGAAAACTGCGCTCGCCGCCCGAGGCGTAAATCGCGAACGTCCAGACCGGCAGGTCGCCGGCCAGCGTGAACAGCGTCAGGTCGCGCGGCGGATCGCGTCGCAAAAAATACGTGAGCAGCGCCCACGACGCGATCGCCCACACCGCGACGAGCACGGTCGTGAGAACCCACGACTCGATCGTCGGCCCCGGCACGAGGTAGCGGTTGTTGAGGTAAACCGCGAGCGACAGCAGGACCGACCCGGCCGCACGCACGAGCGGCAGCTCGACGGCGGCGAGACGCCAGGTGCGCTGGCGTCGGCGGAGAACGCTCTCCTGCGGGTCGGCGGCGGGCATCGTGCTATTCCGCGCGGTGTGCGGCGTCGCGCTGGATGCGCTGCAGGATGCCACGAATCCTGGGCAGCAGCACCTCTTTCCGGAGCGGCTTGCGCAGGAACCCGGCCGCGCCCATTTCCAGGCTTTGCATCTCCACGTCCGTGCCCGGCATGCCGGTGATGAAGAGGGCCGGCGTGTCGATCCCCTTCTGCAGCATGATCTCGAACACCTTGAGACCGCTCAGCGTGGGGATGTTGATGTCGAGGATCAGCAGGTCGAACTGGCGCCTGCCCAGCTCGAGCAGCGCGTCGCCGCCATCGGCCACCGTCACGACTTCATAGCCCGCTTCGGCGAGGTAGCCCTCGACGAGCGCCGACGAGACGAGATCGTCCTCGACCAGCAGCACGAGCACGGGGCCGTCGCCGCGCGGGCGCATGACCTCGCGCGGCGCGGGCGTCTTCTCCAGCGTGCGCATGATCTCGCGATGCAGACGTTCGGTTTCCGCGGCCGGCTCGCGGTTGTACTCGCGGCGGAGGATGTCCGTGCATTCCTGATAGCGGCGCAACGCGGAGTCCGGACGCCCCTGCTCGAGTTGCAGCCGGATGAGCGTGCGATGCACGACTTCCTGCGACGGATCGAGCGACAGCAGACGCCCCGCGGTGTCCACGGCTTCTTCCCACCAGCCGGCGCGGATCTGCGTCGTCAGGAGGTTGCCGAAGATCGCCAGCGCCGCGCGCCAGTGCGTGAGGCGCCGTTCGGCGAGCCACTCGTCGAACGCGCGCAGGCCGGTGGTGAAGTTCTCGAGCAGGTTGCCGCGATAGATCTCCACCGCTTTGCGGATGGAGTTCATCGACGGCGCGCCGATCAGGTCCTCGAAGCGCCGCGCGTCGACGTCCACCGTCGCGCGATTGAAGCGCAGCGCGTGACCGTCGTCGATGAGGATGTCGTGCGGGAGGAAGCGCAGCGCGTAATGCAGGTCGCGCACGACTTCGCGTACGTCAGCCTCCGCGCCGGGGTCGTTGAACAGCAGCGACCCGAGCTCGGCGAGCGACGTCTTACTGCCGATCTTCAGCGCGAGGTAGATGATCAGCGCTTGCGTACGGCGGTTCCCGATCGACAACGCGTCACCGCGATAGTCGACGGCCGTGAACTCGCCGAGCAGACGGATGGAGAGGAGGACCATTTCGGACGGAAGAAATGATACACGGAGGAGGGAGTTTGGAGCTTGAAAATTGAGAATGGAAACTCGAAAAACCGGAAGGCGTCGCGCTTCCGGTGTCTCGCACGCACCCAACGTCCGAGAAGCCTGACGCCTATCGTCCGAACGCGCCCGCCGGCACCTCGCGCGCGACCGTGACGTCATCCAGCCTGATGAACTGATTGCGCCCCTGGATCTCGCGTTTCGTCGAAATGAGGAGCCCGCCAACGCGGCGGTAGTCGCGGAACAGCACCACGCTCGGCGCATCCTCCGGCTTCGACCCCTGCAGCTTCATGTGCCACTGGTCGACCAGGCCGGAATCGCGATTCACCCACATCCAGTACACGTCGCCGGGTGTGAGGCCGACGTCGGCGAACGAGAAGCGCACGACGTCGTGCACTTGCCCGCACGCATCCGTCTTCTCGCCCGCGTACTCGCGCGTGACGCCGGGATCGAACGACTTGAAGCCCATCAGCAGCCAGTACGTGTCGTTGATGAAGCGGCCGTAGCCGAACTCGAGGAGCTTGGCGTTGTCGGCGACTTCCTCCCCGTTCCTCCACGCCTTCCCCTGTTTCGTGTTGACGTTCATCACCACCACGACGTCCTCACCGTCGCGATTGCGGCCCGCCACGCGGTAGTCGCCGGTGAAGCGGTCGAGGCGCTGTGCCCACGAAGCGACATTTTTTCCTTCCCGCTCGACGTTGAACGTGAAGGCGAGATACCGGGCGTCATCCCATGCCGGCCCGGCGAGCACATCGATTGCACGCCGCGCTACGGCATCGGCTGAAGGTTGTGCTGAAACTGCAGCAGCGAGAACGAGGGAAAGGAAAGCGCTGATGGCGATGCGTCGACTCACGGGTGGACCTCCCTGTGGCGCTCACTCTAGATGATCAACGACCGGATCGTCATCACCGGCATCGGGGCGCTCAGCCCGAACGGTGTCGGACGCGAGCGGTACTTCGACGCACTCAAGGCCGGCCGCAGCGGCATCCGCAACATCACGCAGTTCGAGCCGGGCACGCTCCCCTGCCGCATCGCCGGTGAGGTGGACTTCGATCCGACGCAGTGGGTGGACGCGAAAAACATCCGCCACGTTTCGCGCGTCGTGCCGATGGCCATCGCCGCGACGGACGAGGCATTGCGCGACGCGCAACTCGATCCGCGTGCACTCGATCTCGAAACGCGGCGCTCGATCGGGGTGATGCTCGGCTCCGGCGGCGGCGCGGTCGAGTTCAGCGAGCGCATGTACGAGCTCTGGTACAAAGGCGCCGTCCGCCAGGCCTCGGTCTACTCCGTCCCCTCCGGCACCATCGGCACGATCGCCTCGGAGATCTCGATGGCGTACGACCTCCACGGCTTTTCGCATCTCATCTCCACCGGCTGCACGTCGTCGACCGACGCGATCGGCTACGCGTACCGCAATCTCAAACTCGGTGTGTGCGACTACGTCGTCACCGGCGGCGCGGACGCGACGATCACCGAGGGAGTGATGACCGGGTTCTGCATCATGCGGATCGTGACGAACTCGTGGAACGGACAGCCCGACGGCGGCTCGCGTCCCTTCACCGCGAACCGCGACGGCTTCGTCCTCGGCGAAGGCGCGTGGATGTTCGTCATGGAGCGCGAATCGACAGCGCGTGCACGCGGCGCGAAGATCTACGCTGAAGTCGCGGGCTACGCTTCGACGTGCGACGCGTACCATCGCGTGCGCATGGACGATTCCGGCGAAGAGCCCGCGCGGGCGATGCAACTGGCGATGAAGGACGCCGCGCTGGCACCGTCCGAGGTGGCGTACGTGAACTATCACGGCACCTCGACGGATCTGAACGACCGCATCGAAACGCGCGCCGTGAAACTCGCCTTCGGCGATCACGCTTCGAAACTCGCGGGCTCGGCGATCAAGTCGATGATCGGACATCCGCAGGGCGCGTGCGGCGCGGCGGGCGTTGCGGCGACGCTGATGGCGTTCCGCGACGACATCCTCCCGCCGACGATCAACCTCGACACGCCCGATCCCGAATGCGATCTCGATTACATCCCGCGGGAAGCGCGCTCCGCGCACATCGACGCGGCGGTGTGCAACACGATCGCCTTCGGCTCGAAGAACTCGGCGCTGGTGCTGCGGCGATGCTGACCCCGCCGCGTGTCGAATCCGAGGAGATCCTCGACGAGCAGAACGCTCCGTTCGAAGACGTCGAGGAGTCGCTGCGCGATCTGCGGTGGATCAACCGATACTGGGGCGGACGGAAAATGTACCGCCTCCTGCTGCGGCGATTCACGCCGAAGTCCATCGTCGACATCGGCGCGGGCACGTGCGATCTGCTGGAATCCGCCAGGCACGTCCCGCTGCGCATCGGACTCGATTTCAACATCGTCCATCTGCGCTACCTGCAGGACGGCTCGCGCGTGCATCGCGTGGTCGGCGACGCACAACGATTGCCGTTTCGCGACGGTGCGGTCGATCTCGTCACGTCCTCACACTTCTTCCACCATTTTTCACCGGACGAAAACGCGAAGATCCTCGGCGAAGCATTGCGCGTGGCGCGCGGCGTGGCGATGACGGATACGCGCCGGCACTATGTCCCGCTCCTCTTCATGACGATCCTCGGCAAGCTGCGCCTGATCGGCCGCATCACCGCGCTCGACGGCCCGGCCTCGGTGCGCCAGGGCTACACGATTCCGGAGGTCCTGCGCGTCGCGTCGCAGGTGCATGCGCGGGAGCGGAAGATCGTGCGCCGATGGCCGTTCCGCTGGGCTTTGCTGTTGTGGAAGTAGCGATCATCGGGGCCGGCCCCGCGGGCTCGACGCTCGCAGCCCTGCTCGCCGCGCGCGGCATCGACGTCACGCTCTTCGACCGCGATCCCTTCCCGCGCGACAAACTGTGCGGCGAGTTCCTCTCCTACGACGCGCTGCCGGTGCTCGACGCCCTCGGCGTCGACCTCGCCCACGCGCCGCACATCGAGACCTGCCGCATCATCGGCGCAAAACGCACGTACGCGTTCGCATTGCCGAAGCCCGCGCGTGGCGTGTCGCGCCTCTTCCTCGATGACCTGCTGCTGCGCACCGCGGAACGCAACGGAGCGAAGCGACGCGACGGTGAGACGGTGAGTGAACTGCCGAAGGCGAAAGTGATCGTCGGCGCGTGGGGACGCTGGGGGCGTTTCGACCGCCAGCTCGCGCGCTCGTTCGTGAACGTCAAGGACCGCAACTTCGGCTTCAAGCGTCATTACGTCCAGCCGGAACCGCGCACCTCCATCGATCTCTACTCCTTCCGCAACGGTTACCTCGGCGTGAACGCCGTCGAGGGGAACGTCACCAACATCTGCGGTCTCGTCCACGCGAGCCGCCTCGCCGGTCACAAAGGACGCTGGGATGCGTTCATCGACACGATTCGCGCGGAAGAACCGCATCTCGACGCGCTCTACGCGGCGCATGCGCCGGCGCAGGAGGGCTATCTCTCCTCGGAACCGGTGATCTTTCGCGCACGCTCGGCGGTCGAAGGGGGCGTGTTCATGATCGGCGACGCGTCGGGCGTTCTCGATCCACTGACCGGCAACGGCATGGCCATGGCCATTCAATCGGCGCTGCTCGCCGCGCCGTACGTCGTTGGCGCGCTCGAAACGCCTTTGCACCGCACGCAAATCGAGAACGACTACCGCGACGCGCATCGCCGCTTCTTCGCGCCGCGCATCACCTGGAGCCGTCGCGCGGCGCTGCTGCTCTCCCGGCCGCGCCTGCTCGATGCGGCCCTGACCGCCATCCGCACGCCGCGCGCGGGCGAGCTCTTCCTCCATCGCACGCGCGCCGGTGTGGGCGAGGTGGAACGCCTCGCTGCCGCCTGGTTCCGATAGAATCGGCGCTTCATGGCGCCGTTGCCCGAAGGCGAGTTTCTCCTCCCGTTGTTCCCGTTGCCGAACATCGTCTTCTTCCCGCACACCCGCCTGCCGCTGCACGTGTTCGAGCCGCGCTACCGGCAGATGATCCAGGACGTGATGGAGGGGAATCAGCGGTTCGGCATCGTGCTGCTCCGGCCGGGCTGGGAAGCGGATTACTTCGGCGCGCCGGCAGTGCACGAGAGGGGCACGGTCGGCACCATCGAACAGTCGGTGCCGCTCGAGGACGGCCGCTTCAACATCGTCGTGCGCGGCGACGTGCGCTTCCGCATCGTCGGCGAAGTGTCGCGCGCGCCGTACCGCACCGCGCGCGTGATCGCGGAGCCGGAGATCGCGCGCAGCGCCGAGGAGTCGTATGCGCAACGCGAATGGCTCGCGGACGTGTCGCGCCAGTATCTGAAGTACCTCCCCGACCAGACCGCGGTGCCGGAGATCGACACGGTCAGTCTCGACGCGCTGACGAACGCGCTGATCATGTCGCTCAACATCGACGTCGAGGAGAAACAGCGCCTGCTCGAGATGAGCGACCTCATCGCACGTGCGGAGCACATCGGCACCGAGATCTCGAACCGCATCGAGAGCCTGCGCTTCCTCGCCCCCTACCGGCGCAGCAGCGACCCGTCGCGCAACTAAGCGGGATGCTTTGGATTCGCCAACGGATCGGGGACGACGAGAGGCCTCCGGCGGCTGGGGCCATGGGCCCCAGACCCCATTGGTTGGCTTAGCCTCCGCGACACTGTCTTCCAAGTTCGTGACGCTGTGTCGCGGAG
>DASPHZ010000088.1:0-86144 GCA_035629395.1 Thermoanaerobaculia bacterium | reverse complement strand
CACGTCTGGCTGGAGATCTCGCCGAACGAGCAGGGCAAGGGCTACGAGTTCGAGAACGCGATCGTCGGCGGCGTCGTGCCGAAGGAGTACATCCCGGCCGTCGACAAGGGCATCCAGGAAGCGGTCGCCAACGGCATCATGGCCGGCTACCCGATCGTGGACGTCAAGGTCCGCCTGGTGGACGGTTCGTACCACGAGGTCGACTCGTCCGAAATGGCGTTCAAGATCGCCGGCTCGATGGCCTTCCAGGAAGGCGCCAAGAAAGCCGCTCCGATCCTGCTCGAGCCGGTGATGGACGTCGAGGTCGTGACGCCGGAAGACTACGCGGGCGACGTCATGGGCGATCTCTCGCGCCGCCGCGGCAAGATCCAGCAGATGGAAGAGCGCGCCGGGGCGAAGGTCATCCGCGCCCACGTGCCTCTCTCGGAGATGTTCGGTTATGCCACGCAGGTGCGGTCGATGTCCCAGGGCCGCGCCAGCTACACGATGCAGTTCCTGGCTTACGAGCCGGCGCCGAAGAACATCGCGGAGGAAGTCATCTCCAAGAGCGGCGGCGCCACACAACGAGTTTGATCATCCGACGCAACGATTCGTCGATTTAGAAAAGGGAGGTTCAGTCTCAAATGGCCAAAGAGAAATTCGATCGCAGCAAACCGCACGTCAACATCGGCACGATTGGTCACGTCGACCACGGCAAGACCACGCTGACGGCTGCCATCACCCGCATCCTCGCCTCGAAGGGCACGGCCGCGTTCGTGGCCTTCGATCAGATCGACAAGGCTCCGGAAGAGCGTGAGCGCGGAATCACCATCGCGACCGCGCACGTCGAGTACTCGACCGAGAAGCGCCACTACGCGCACGTCGACTGCCCGGGCCACGCCGACTACGTCAAGAACATGATCACCGGCGCCGCGCAGATGGACGGTGCGATCCTCGTGGTCGCCGCCACCGACGGCCCGATGCCGCAGACGCGCGAGCACATCCTGCTCGCCCGCCAGGTCGGCGTGCCGGCGATGGTCGTCGCCCTCAACAAGGTCGACGCCGCCGATCCGGACCTCCTCGAGCTCGTCGAGCTCGAAGTCCGCGAGCTGCTCTCGTCCTATGAGTTCCCGGGCGACGACATTCCCATCGTCCGCGTCTCCGCGCTTCGCGCGCTCGAGTCGGGCGACCACTCTTCCGAGTGGGGCCAGAAGATCATCGAGCTCATGAACGCCGTCGACGAGTACATCCCGATGCCGGAGCGCGCGATCGACAAGCCGTTCCTGATGCCGGTCGAAGACATCTTCTCGATCTCGGGCCGCGGCACGGTCGTCACCGGCCGTATCGAGCGTGGCATCGTCAAGGTCGGTGAGGAAATCGAGATCGTCGGGATCCGTCCGACCCAGAAGAAGGTCGTCACGGGCGTCGAGATGTTCCGCAAGCTCCTCGACCAGGGTCAGGCGGGCGACAACGTCGGCCTCCTGCTCCGCGGCGTCGAGCGCAAGGACGTCGAGCGTGGTCAGGTTTGCGCCAAGCCGGGCTCGATCACCCCGCACACGAAGTTCAAGGCCGAGGTCTACATCCTGACGAAGGAAGAAGGCGGCCGTCACACCCCGTTCTTCAATGGCTACCGCCCGCAGTTCTACTTCCGCACGACGGACGTCACGGGCGTGGCCACGCTGGTCGAAGGCGCCGAGATGGTCATGCCGGGCGACAACACGTCGCTCACCATCACCCTCATCGCCCCGATCGCCATGGAGAAGGGTCTTCGCTTCGCGATTCGTGAGGGCGGCCGCACGGTCGGCGCCGGCACGGTCACGGAGATCCTCGAGTAATCCGCTGATTTTCGCGAGGACAGGCGGGCGACCGCCTGTCCTCCACTGTTCTTTGTAAGGGTACGAAACCATGATGAACGAAAAGATCCGCATCCGGCTCAAGGCTTACGACTACCGCGTTCTCGACCAGTCGACCTCCGAAATCGTCGACACCGCGAAGCGCACCGGGGCGAAGGTGGCAGGGCCGATCCCTCTGCCGACGCAGATCTCCAAGTACACGGTCCTGCGCTCCCCGCACGTCGACAAAAAGTCGCGCGAGCAGTTCGAGATGCGGACGCACAAGCGGCTGCTCGACATTCTCGAGCCGACGACGCAGACGGTGGACGCTCTCATGAAGCTCGAGCTTCCGGCCGGCGTCGACGTCGAGATCAAAGCTTTCGGTAAGTAACGAGCGATGAGAGATGAGAGATGAATGAGGACGCCCGCGGGCGGCTCATCGTTCATCACTCATCTCTCGGCGCTACCAAGCACATGAACCGCGGCGACGCGGTTCCAAGGTGGAAAGAACTCAACACATGGCAATCGAAGGAATCATTGGCAAGAAGGTCGGGATGACCCAGGTGTTCGCCGAGGACGGCGCGCTGGTGCCCGTCACCGTCATCCAGGCCGGTCCCTGCCTCGTGGTCCAGAAGAAGACGAGCGACAAGGACGGCTACGACGCCGTGCAGATCGGCCTCGTCGAGAAGGTCTCGAACCGCCGCATCACCAGCGCGGTCCGCGGACACTTCGAGAAGGCGGGCGTGCAGCCCGTCAAGACGCTCGCGGAAGTGCCGTACTCCGGCGACGCGAACGTCGGGGACCGCGTGCAGGTCGACATCTTCAAGCCCGGCGACTCGATCGACGTGGTCGGTCAGTCGAAGGGCAAAGGTTATCAGGGCGTCGTCAAGCGCCACGGATTCGCGGGTGGTCGTGAGTCGCACGGCTCGATGTTCCACCGCGCTCCCGGCTCGATCGGCGCGTCGGCGTTCCCGTCGCGCGTCATGAAGGGCATGCGCATGGGCGGCCGCATGGGTGGAGATCAGGTCACCGTCAAGAATCTTCGCGTCGCGAAGATCGACGTCGAGAACAACCTGCTCTACGTCCGCGGCGCCGTACCGGGTGGTCGCAACGGCCTCGTTTACGTGCGCTTTTCCAAGAACGGGAAGCGGGGTGAGTAATGCCGACCATTGACATCAAGAACTGGGACAACAAGACGGTCGGCTCGATCGAGCTGCCGGAAGAGATCTTCGCGTATCCGTACAAGGAGCATCTCGTCCACGAAGCGGTGCGCAACTATCTCGCCTCGCTGCGCCAGGGCACGCACAAGACCAAGGTTCGCTCCGAGGTCAGCGGCTCCGGCAAGAAGCCGTTCCGCCAGAAGGGCACCGGCCGCGCGCGTCAGGGTGGAGCGCGTCCGCCGATCCATCGTCACGGCGGCACGGTCTTCGGTCCGCAGCCCCGCGACTACTCGTACAAGATGAACACCAAGGAGAAGAAGGCGGCCCTCAAGTCGGCTCTCTCCCAGCGGGTGAAGGAAGGGAAGTTCGTCGTCGTCAACGACATGAGCGTCGACGAGGCGAAGACCAAATCCTTCGCGCAGAAGATGGCCGGCATCGGCGTCGAGGGGAAGGCCCTTCTCATCGACACGATGGAGAACACGAACGCGGTTCTCGCCTCGCGCAACAACCCGAAGCTGAACTTCGTCGACGCGCTCCACGTGAACGTCTACGACGTCGTCAACAGCCGCTACATCGTCCTGAGCCAGGCCGCGCTCGACCGTCTGACGGAGGCACTCAGCAATGAACGCTAATCAGGTCATCCGCCGGCCGCTGGTCACCGAGAAGTCGACGATCCTCCGCGAAGAGGGCAACGTCCTCGCCTTCGAGGTCGACCCGAACGCGAACAAGATTCAGGTCAAGAGCGCCGTCGAGGAGCTCTTCAAAGTGAAGGTCGAAGAGGTCCGCCTCTTCAACGTTCGCGGAAAAATGAAACGGATGGGCCGCTACGTCGGCAAGCGCCGCGACTGGCGCAAGGCGTACGTGCGGCTCAAAGCCGGAGAGAAGGCGCCGGAGTTCGTGGAAGGCGTCTGACGAAATGTTTTCGGTTGTCGGCTCGCGGTTGTCTGTGAGTGCAGGCGCCGGGCACAGACAACCGACAACTGACAACCGACAACAGCCGAGAAAGACAACAACTATGGCTACCAACAGATACAAGCCGACGTCTCCGGGCATCCGGTTCCAGACGCACGCTTCGTTCGAGGACATCACCAAGTCCCGTCCGGAAAAGGCGCTGACCAAGGGAAAGCCGAAGACGGGCGGCCGCAACAGCAAGGGCCGCGTCACGTCGCGTTTCATCGGCGGCGGCCACAAGCAGAAGTACCGCGACATCGACTTCAAGCGCGACAAGCGCGGCATCCCCGCGAAGGTTGCTGCCATCGAGTACGACCCGAACCGCACCGCGCACATCGCCCTCCTCCACTACGTGGACGGCGAGAAGCGCTACATCCTCGCGCCGAACGGCCTCGCCGTCGGTACGACGATCGTCGCCGGTGAGGACGCCGACATCCTGGTGGGCAATGCCCTCCCGCTGTCGAAGATCCCTCTCGGTACCGTCATCCACAACGTGGAGCTCAAGGAAGGCAAGGGCGGCCAGATGGTCCGTTCGGCCGGCGCCGGCGCGCAGCTCATGGCCCGCGAGGGCGATTGGGCCACGCTCCGCCTCCCCTCGGGCGAGATGCGCAAGGTGCACTCGCGCTGCTACGCCACCATCGGTCAGGTCGGCAACCTCGAGCACGAGAACGTGTCGTACGGCAAGGCCGGACGCACCCGTCATCTCGGCAAGAAGCCGCACAACCGCGGCGTGTCGATGAACCCGGTCGACCACCCGCTCGGCGGCGGTGAAGGCAAGACCTCGGGTGGCCGTCATCCCGTCAGTCCGTGGGGTCAGCCCACCAAGGGTTACAAGACCCGCCGGAACAAGACGACCAACAAGTTCATCGTCAAGCGGAGAACCAAATAATGCGCTCAATGAAGAAAGGTCCGTTCGTGGACGACCACCTCATGAAGAAGGTGGAGACGATGAACCGCGAGCGCGACAAGAAAGTCATCAAGACCTGGTCGCGCCGCTCGACCGTGACGCCCGACATGGTCGGTCACACGATCGCCGTGCACAACGGCCGCAAATTCACCCCGGTCTACATCTCCGAGAACATGGTCGGCCACAAGCTGGGCGAGTTCTCGCTGACCCGCACCTTCAAAGGCCACAGCGGCAAGAAGGTCGAAAAGTCGGCCAAGCCGGCAGGGAAGTAAGAGGACACCATGGAAGCAACGGCAACTCTCAGATACCTGAAGGCATCGCCCCAGAAGGTCCGTCTCGTGGCCGATCTGGTCCGCGGCAAGAAGGTCGAGGAAGCGCTGAGCATCCTGCGGTTCACCAAGAAGACGGTGGCCAAGGATCTCGAGAAGCTGCTTCGCTCGGCGATCGCCAACGCGGAGAACAAGGAAAACGCTCCCGACGTCGACGAGCTCGTGGTCTCGAAGATTTACGTCAACGAGGGGCCGCGTGAAAAGCGCATCCAGCCGGCGCCGATGGGTCGTGCGTACCAGATCATCAAGCGGAAGTCGCACGTCACCGTGCACGTCTCGGATGAAGTGAAAGCGGTCAACGAGCGCAGCGGCGGCAAGGGCCGCGCCCGCGCCAGGAAACAGGGGTAATCGATGGGTCAGAAGGTCAATCCGTATGGTTTTCGCCTGGGCTTCAACAAGACCTGGCACTCGCGCTGGTTCGCGGGAAAGAACTACGCCGAGACGCTGCATCGCGATCTGAAGCTTCGCGATGACCTCAAGAAGCGCCTCGCGCACGCCGGCGTGTCGGAGATCGACATCGAGCGCACGGCGAACAAGATGCGCATCAACATCTACACCTCGCGTCCGGGCATCATCATCGGCCGCAAGGGTGCGGAAGTGGACAAGCTGCGCGACGAGCTGCAGAAGCTCGTCAACGGCGAGGTCTACATCAACATCCAGGAGATCCAGCGTCCGGAGCTCGACGCGCAGCTCGTGGCCGAGAACATCGCCACGCAGCTCGAGCGCCGCATCGCCTTCCGCCGCGCCATGAAGAAGGCCATGGAGTCGGCCTTCCGCTTCGGCGCGAAGGGGATCAAGGTTCGCGTGGGCGGCCGCCTCAACGGCGCCGAGATCGCGCGCTCGGAGTGGTATCAGGACGGACGTCTCCCACTGCACACCCTCAAGGCCGACATCGACTACGGTCTGGCCGAGGCGACGACGACTTACGGAAAGATCGGCGTCAAGGTGTGGCTGTACAAGGGCGAGATGGCCAAGACGCGCTCGCGCCGCCGCGCGCAGTAACCGCAGAACGTAATCCAGGAGAAACCGCATCATGTTGATGCCGAAGAAAGTCAAATTCAGAAAGCAGCAGCGCGGCCGCCGTCGCGGGCAGGCTACGCGCGGGGCGAAGGTCTCGTTCGGAGACTTCGGCCTGCAGGCGCTCGAGGTGGGCTGGGTGACGGCGCGCCAGATCGAGGCCGCCCGTATCGCCATGACCCGCCACATCAAGCGCGGCGGCAAGATCTGGATCCGCATCTTCCCCGACAAGCCGATCACCAAGAAGCCGCTCGAGACCCGTATGGGCAAGGGCAAGGGTGCTCCGGAAGAATGGGTGTGCGTGATCAAGCCGGCCCGCATCCTCTACGAGATGGAGGGTGTGACGCGCGAGGTCGCCGAAGAGGCGTTCCGCCTGGCCGGCTCGAAGCTCCCGATCAAGACGCGTTTCGTCACGCGCGAGCAGACGGAGGTCGGAGACTAATGGCCAGCAAGAAGACCCTCAAGACGCTTCGCGACAAGAGCGTGGACGAGCTGCGCAACCGGGAGAAGGACCTGCGCGAGCAGCTCTTCAAGCTCCGTTTCCAGCGCGCCACCGGCCGCGTGGAGAACCCGATGAAGATGCGTCAGGTCCGCCGCGAGATCGCGCAGATCGAGACGCTGATCAACGAGCGCACGCGCGCCACCAACGCGTAAGGAAGCACAGACAATGGCAACGACAGACAAGAACGAGCAGTCGGCCGACGCGACGAAGAACGCGCGCACGAAAGTGGGCGTGGTGGTCTCGAACAAGATGCAGAAGACCGTCGTGGTCGCCGTCGAGAACCTCGTCAAGCACGGGATGTATCAGAAGTATGTGAAGCGGACGAACAAGTTCCTCGCGCACAGCGAGCAGCCGGACATCAACGTCGGCGATCGCGTGATCATCGAGGAGACCCGTCCGCTCTCGAAGCGGAAGCGCTGGAACGTCCGGGAAGTCCTGGAGAAAGCGAGCTAGCCATGATCCAGATGGGAACCATTCTTCAGGTCGCCGACAATACCGGCGCGAAGAAGATCGCCTGCATCCGCATGCGCGGCGGCTCGACCGCCGGCCAGTACGCGCGTGTCGGCGACATCATCACCGCTTCGGTCAAGGAAGCGTCGCCGGACGGGACGGTCAAGAAGGGCGCCGTGGTCCGCGCCGTGATCGTCCGCACCGTCAAGGAGACCCGTCGCCGCGACGGCTCCTACATCAAGTTCGACGACAACGCTGCAGTCCTGATCAACGACGCCCGTGAGCCGGTCGGCACGCGCGTCTTCGGTCCGGTCGCCCGCGAGCTCCGTGAGCGCAAGTTCATGAAGATCATCTCGCTCGCCCCGGAAGTCATCTGAGGAAGCACCATGTACGGAAAAGCGACAGCGAAACAGAAAGAGCAGCCGCGTCACAAGCCGCATGTCCGCAAGGGCGACACCGTCGTCGTCCTCTCGGGCAAGGACGCGGGCAAGCAGGGACGCGTCCTGCGCGTCCTGGCCACCAAGGGGAAGGCGATCGTCGAGCGCGTGAACTTCACCAAGAAGCACACCCGCCCGAACCCGAGCAAGAACGTCAAGGGCGGCATCCTCGAGCGCGAGACGCCCATCAGCGTCGACAAGCTCCAGGTCATCTGCCCGAGCTGCAACGAGCCGTCCCGCACGGGCTCGCACCGCAACGAAGAGGGAGAAGCGGTCCGCTTCTGCCGCAACTGTAAATCCAACCTGGGCGGCAAGTAGCCCCGGGTGCCAGTCACCTCGCTCCTACGCAAGCGGAGCGAATCAAAGGAACCACGATGGCAGCAAGACTCAAAGAGCATTACCAGAAGGACGTCCGCAGGAAACTGCAGGACGAGTTTCAGATCAAGAACCCGATGGCGGTTCCCAAGGTCGAGAAAGTCGTCCTGAACATGGGCATGGGTGAGGCGATCTCGAACCAGAAGATCCTCGATGCGGCCGTCGACGAACTGGCCACCATCACCGGCCAGAAGCCGGTCGTCACCCGCGCCAAGAAGTCGATCGCGGCCTTCAAGCTGCGCGAGGGCGTTCCCATCGGCACGATGGTCACGCTGCGCGGAGAGAAGATGTACGAGTTCCTCGACCGGTTGATCAACATCGCCCTGCCGCGCGTGCGCGACTTCCGCGGTGTTCCCACCCGTTCGTTCGATGGACGCGGCAACTACACCCTCGGCATTCGCGACCACCTGATCTTTCCCGAGATCGATCCGGTCAAGGTCGACAAGTCCAAGGGCATGAACATCACGATCGTCACCACGGCGAAGACGGACGAGCAGGCGCGCGTCCTCCTTCGCGAGCTCGGGCTGCCGTTCGTCGGCAAACAGTAGAGGAACACATGGCCAAAACTTCAATGATCGTCAAAGCCGAGCGGAAGCCGAAGTTCTCCACTCGCGCCAAGAACCGCTGCAAGCAGTGCGGACGCCCGCGTGGCTTCCTCCGCAAGTTCCAGCTCTGCCGCATCTGCTTCCGGCAGCTCTCGCTCGGCGGTTACATCCCGGGCGTCACGAAGTCGAGCTGGTAGCTCAACCCGATTACAGGAGCAACAAGAATGTCGATGACAGATCCCATCGCGGATATGCTGACCAGAATCCGCAACGGAATTCAGTCGCATCACGATCGTGTCGAGATGCCACACTCGAAGCTGAAGGTGGAGGTCGCGAAGATCCTCAAGGCCGAAGGCTTCATCAGCAACTACAAGGTCGTAGAGGCTGAGGAAGGCAAGGTCCAGGGCACCCTGCGCGTCTACCTCAAGTACTCCGACGACGGTGAGCCCGTGATCCACGGCATCGAGCGCGTCTCGCGTCCGGGCCGTCGCGTCTACCGCGGCAAGGAAGAGCTGCCGAAGGTTCTCGGCGGTCTCGGCCTGGCCATCGTCTCGACCTCGAAGGGCGTTCTCTCCGGAGCCGAGGCCGCGCGCACCGGCGTCGGCGGCGAAGTCCTCTGCCAGGTCTGGTAAAGGGAGATCCGCACAATGTCTCGTATTGGTAAGAAAGAGATTCCGCTGCCGAAAGGCGTCGAGGTGTCGCAGAGCGGCAACACGGTCGTCGTCAAGGGCCCGAAAGGCTCCCTCTCGACCCCGATCGTCGCCGGCATCACCATGAACGTCGAGAACAACGTGGTGAAGTTTCAGCGCCCGGACGACGAGGGGAAGACCCGCGCCTTCCACGGACTGATGCGCGCGCTCGTGGCGAACAACGTCAAGGGCGTGAGCGAAGGCTTCAAGCGCGAGCTCGACATCGTCGGCGTCGGTTACCGCGCCGAGGTGAAGGGGAAGGAAGTCGTCTTCCAGCTCGGCTACTCGCACCCGGTGCGTTTCCCGATCCCGGAAGGCATCGACATCACCGTCGACGCCAAGACGAACCACGTCACCATCACCGGCATCGACCGCCAGAAAGTCGGACAGGTCGCGGCCGAGATCCGCAGCCTCCGCGAGCCCGACCCCTACAAGGGCAAAGGCATCAAGTACAGCGACGAAGTCATTCGCCGCAAGGCCGGCAAGGCCGCGGGCAAGTAATGAATTGAGGATTGAGGATTGAGAATTGAGGATTGGGAGAGCGCGATCTCCTCAATCCTCAATCCTCAATCCTCAATCCCGACTAGATTGCCGGGAATGAAACCTCGGCAGTGAGGACAGGGAACATGGATCGCGCACAACACAGAGTGGAAGCACGAGGCCGGATTCGCGAGCGGATCCGCCGGAAGGTCACGGGGACCGCGGAGCGTCCGCGCCTGGCCGTCTTCCGCAGCCTCAAGAGCATTTATGCCCAGGTGATCGACGATGCCTCCGGCACCACGATCGCCTCGGCTTCGAGCCGTGAGAAAGACTCCACCGCCAAGGGCGCCAATGCGGCGGCCGCGAAGGCGGTCGGTGCTCTGATCGCCAAAAAAGCGAAGGACAAGGGCGTGACCCGCGTCGTCTTCGACCGCGGTGGCTATCAGTACCACGGCAACATCAAGGCGCTCGCGGATGCGGCGCGTGAGAACGGACTGGAATTCTAGGAGATCACATGCAGCGTCCAATGCAGCGTCCCCAGCGCCCCGGTCAGGGCGGACCTCGCGGCGATCGCCGTCAGGAAGAGCGCAACGACAGCGGGATGATCGACAAGGTCGTCCACATCAACCGCGTGACCAAGGTCGTCAAGGGTGGTAAGAACTTCAGCTTCAGCGCGCTCGTCGTCGTCGGCGACGGCGCCGGCAAAGTGGGCTTCGGCTCCGGCAAGGCGAAGGAAGTTCCGGCCGCCATCAAGAAGGGCATCGAGATCGCGAAGAAGAACATGATCACGATCGCCCTCTCCGGCACGACCATTCCGCACGCCACCCTCGGCCACTACGGCGCGGGCAAGGTCCTTCTGAAGCCCGCTTCCGACGGTACGGGTGTCATCGCCGGTGGTCCGGTCCGCGCCATCCTCGAGTCGGCCGGCATCCAGAACATCCTCACCAAGTCGCTCGGCACTGCCAACCCGCACAACGTCGTCAAGGCGACGTTCGAGGCGCTCAAGCAGCTTCGCACCGAAGAGCAGTACAAAGCGCTCCGCGGCAGCGACGAGGCGGCGGAAGGAGCGGAAGCGTGAAACTGAAGCTCTTCCGCAACCGTGGAAAGAAGAACGACGGCAAGACGATCCGCATCCGCCAGGTGCGCAGCGGCATCGGCTGCCCCATCGAAATGCGCGAGACCCTCAAGGCCCTCGGCCTCGGCAAGATGCACCGCGTCTCCGAGCGCGTCGACACGGCCGAAGTCCGCGGCATGATCGCGAAGATTCCCCACCTCGTCGAAGTCGTCGAGTAGGCAGGAGCAACGTCAATGGAACTCAGCAATCTCAAACCCAAAAAGGGCGCGCGCCACGCCAAAAAGCGCCTCGGCCGCGGACCCGGTTCGGGGCACGGCAAGACCGCGGGCCGCGGTGAGAAGGGGCAGAAGTCCCGCTCCGGCTACAGCGGCAAGCGCGGTTTCGAAGGCGGCCAGATGCCTCTGCACCGCCGCATCCCGAAGCGCGGCTTCACCAACATCTTCAAGAAGGACTACGCGGTGGTGAACGTCTCCGACCTCGAGCGCTTCGACAACGGCGCCACGGTCGACGAAGCGGCACTCCGCCAGGCCGGTCTGGTCAAGGGTCAGCACGACGGCGTGAAGGTTCTCGGCGACGGCGAGCTCTCGAAGAAGCTCACGGTCTCGGCCACGAAGTTTTCCAAGTCGGCCAAAGAGATGATCGAGAAGGCCGGCGGCACCTGCCAGGAGATCAAGTAAGTGCCTAACGTCGTCGACACCGTCCGCAACATCTGGTCGATCGAAGACCTGCGCAAGCGCGTGCTGTTCACGTTCGCGCTGCTCGCGGTCTATCGCCTCGGGTCGCACATCCCGACTCCCGGCGTGGACCCGGTCGCGCTGTCGGAGTTCTTCAAAGCGGTGAACTCCGGTGTCTTCGGCTTTCTCGACCTCTTCTCCGGCGGCGCTCTCAGCCGCCTTTCGGTCTTCGCCCTCGGCATCATGCCGTACATCTCGGCGTCGATCATCCTGCAGCTTCTGACGGTGGTCTGGCCGTATCTCGAGAAGCTCTCGAAAGAGGGCGAGATGGGGCGGCGCAAGATCAATCAGTACACGCGCTACGGGACCATCGTCCTGGCGATCATCCAGTCGCTCGGCGTCGCGTTCTGGCTTCGCGGCCAGTCCGCACCGGGCGGCGCGCCGCTCGTCCCGCCGCACATCCAGGACGCCCTCTGGGGTCTCGGCTTCCCGATCATGACCGTGCTCACGCTCACGACGGGAACCGCGTTCGTCATGTGGCTCGGCGAGCAGATCTCCGAGCGCGGCATCGGCAACGGCATCTCGCTGATCATCTTCGCCGGCATCGTCGTCGGACTTCCGTCCGCCGTCATCGGCACGATCGACGACATCCGCGTCGGTGAGCGCAGCATCTTCGCGATGCTCTTCCTCCTGATCTTCATGGTCGCGGTCACCGCGTTCGTGGTCTTCATGGAGCGCGCGCAGCGCCGCATCCCGGTGCAGTACGCCAAGCGCGTCGTGGGCCGCAAGGTCTACGGCGGCTCGAACACCTACCTGCCGCTGCGCGTCAATACCGCCGGCGTCATCCCGGTCATCTTCGCCTCGTCGATCCTCGTGATCCCGCAGACGCTCGCGCAGATGATCAAGCAGCCGTGGGCGACCGCGATCGGCAACCAGTTGTCGGTCGGCGAGCCGCTCTACTACCTGCTGCAGGTGGTGGGCATCATCTTCTTCGCCTACTTTTACACCTCGATCGTCTTCAACCCGGTCGACACCGCGGACAACATGCGCAAGTACGGCGGCTTCATCCCCGGCATCCGTCCGGGTAAGAAGACGTCGGATTACATCGACCGCGTGCTGACGCGCATCACGTTCGTCGGCGCCTGCTATCTCGCTCTGGTCTGCATCATCCCGGAGTTCCTGATCGCCGGTGTGCACGTGGCGCAGTTGCCGTTCGGCGCGGGCGCCGCGCTCGACCGCTGGCTGCCGCTGTGGTTCACGGAAGGCATGGGCCTCAACTTCTACTTCGGTGGAACGTCGCTGCTCATCGTCGTCGGTGTGGCCATGGACACCATGCAGCAGATCGAATCGCAGCTCGTCATGCGTCACTACGACGGGTTCATGAAGAAGGGCCGCGTCCGCGGACGCCGGGGCTGATCGCTTGAAGCTGATTTTCATCGGGCCTCCCGGCAGTGGCAAAGGCACCCAGGCGAAGCGGCTCGCGAGCCGCTTCGCCATCCCCCACATCTCCACGGGCGACATGCTCCGTGAGGCGGTGGCGGACGGGACCGCGCTCGGCCAGCAGGCCGCGCCGATCATGGCCTCGGGCGGACTCGTGTCCGACGACCTCATGATCGGCATCATCAACGACCGTCTGGCGAAGTCCGACGCGGGGCGCGGCTTCATCCTCGACGGGTTTCCGCGCACGATCGTGCAGGCCGAAAAGCTCGACGGTCTGGTCGGGAATGGAGAGGAGCCCCTCCGGGTTCTTCAACTGCTCGTCCCCGACGACGCAATCGTGCGCCGCATCACCCTGCGACGGACGTGTGCGTCCTGCGGGGCGATTTACCATCTCGAAAACAACCCTCCCGCGAACGACAGCGTTTGTGATCGCTGCGGCGCGGAGGTCATTGCACGTGCCGACGATACGGAAGAGGCCGTGCGGAAGCGCCTGGAGTCGTTTCATCGTCAGACGATGCCGGTCGCGGCGTATTACAAGTCGAAGAACGTCCTTCGCGAAGTCGACGGGATCGGTCCCGTCGATGAGGTCTTTGAACGCATTGAAAAGTCCCTGGCGTAAGAGGAAGGTGTGCTCGATCGCATGAAGGGACCGACGCTGAAGAATCGCGACGAGATCGCGACGATGGACCGGACCAACCGGATCGTCGTCGAGATCCTCGAAATGATGCGGGGCATGGTCAAACCGGGTGTGACCACGGCCCAGCTCAACGCGATGGCCGAAGAGGAGCTTGCCAGGCGCGGCGCGAAGTCGCCGTTCAAAGGCTACTCCCCGATGGGCCTGCCGCCGTATCCGGCGGTCGTCTGTACGTCGGTCAACGATGTGATCGTGCACGGCATCCCCAATCGAGCCAGGCTGCAGGAAGGCGACATCGTCGGGCTCGACTTCGGGTCGATCTTCGAAGGGTTCGTCGGCGACGCGGCCATCACGGTGCCGGTGGGCAACGTGAGCGCGAACGCGACGAAGCTGATGGACACGACGCGCGAGTGCCTGGAGCTGGCCATCGAGGAGATGCGCCCGGGACGGCATCTCGGCGACATCGGCGCGGCGGTTCAGGAGCATGCCGAGTCGCGCGGCTTTCACGTGATCCGCACGTTCGTCGGACACGGGATCGGCCGCCGGATGCACGAGGAGCCTCAGGTCTACAACTTCGGGAAGCGCGGACGTGGTCTCGAGCTTCGCGAGGGAATGGTCCTGGCGATCGAGCCGATGCTCTGTGAGATCGGGTCGAAGCTGCGGTCGCGCCTCGAGCGCGCCGGGGCGAACGGAATGATCCAGGACGTCCGCACCGACGCGGACGGCTGGACGGCCAGGACGGTCGACGGCAGTCTCGCCGCCCACTTCGAGAACTCGGTGGCGGTGACGGCCGACGGACCGAAAGTGCTGGGGAAGTAAAGGAACGAAAAGGAAGGTATGTCGAAGGAAGACGCGATTGAAGTGACAGGAACCGTCCTCGAAACGTTGCCCAACGCAATGTTTCAGGTCGAGCTGGAGAACAAGCACAAAGTACTGGCGCACATCTCCGGCAAGATGAGAAAGCACTTCATCCGCATTCTTCCGGGAGACAAGGTGCTGGTCGAGCTCTCGCCGTACGATCTGACGCGCGGGCGCATTACCTATCGGTACAAATGAGGCTGTAAAGCTTACAAATGAGGCTGTAAAGCTATAGAGCTCTAAAGCTTTAAAGCTCTACGCCAAGAGTGAAGCGAGTCAAATCATGAAAGTCCGTTCTTCAGTCAAGCGTATCTGCACGAAATGCAAGGTCGTCCGGCGTCAGGGCGTGATTCGGATCATCTGTGAGAATCCGAAGCACAAGCAGCGTCAGGGATAAACAGGAGCTACAAGTCAATGGCACGTATCGCGGGTGTGGATCTCCCTCTCAACAAGCGGGTCGAAGTCGGCCTGACGTACATCTTCGGCATCGGCCGCACGCGCTCGACGACCATCCTCGAGCAGGCTGGCGTGGACCGCAACGTCCGCGTCAAGGATCTCACCGAGGACGACGTCCGGAAGATCCGTCAGATCATCACCGACGAAGGGAAGGTCGAGGGTGATCTGCGCAAGGACGTCGGTCTCGACATCAAGCGTCTGATGGAGATCAACTGCTACCGCGGCATGCGCCACCGCCGCGGACTTCCGGTGCGCGGCCAGCGGACGCACACCAACGCGCGCACGCGCAAGGGACCGCGCAAGGGTGCGGTCGCCGGCAAGAAGAAAGCCACCAAGAAATAAGGGATCGATTCGAACATGGCTACTGCAAGAGCACCCAAGGCGGGCGCGCGCCGCGCCGGTACCAAGCGTAAGGAGCGGAAGAACGTTCCGCACGGCGTCGCCTCCATCGCGGCGACGTTCAACAACACCATCGTGGCCATCACCGATCCGGTGGGCAACATCCTGTCGTGGTCGAGCGCCGGCCGCATCGGCTTCAAGGGCTCCCGCAAGGGCACCCCGTTCGCCGCGCAGGTCGCCGCCCAGAACGCCGCGCAGCTCGCTCAGGAGCACGGCATCCGTTCGGTCGACGTGAAGGTCAAGGGCCCCGGCGCCGGACGTGAGTCCGCGATCCGCGCCCTCGCCGCTTCCGGCCTCGACATCAAGTCGATCAAGGACGTCACGCCGATTCCGCACAACGGCTGCCGTCCGCCGAAGCGCCGCCGCGTCTGAGGCTTCACCTCGCTTTGATTTCGCCGGCGCGCGTTGCGCCGGCGCGTTTTCGTTTTGCCGTACGCCGCGCAGCAGCCGGCGTACACGCAACGCGCCATGGTGGCGCGGGTGCGAACAACAGGAGGCATAGTGGCTCGTTACACCGATCCCGTCTGCCGGCTTTGCCGTCGTGAGGGAATGAAGCTCTTTCTCAAAGGGGACCGCTGTTTCAAGGACAAGTGCGCCATCGAGCGCCGCAACTACGCGCCCGGCCAGCACGGCCGTCGCCGCTCCAAGGTCCTCGGATACGGATTGCAGCTTCGCGAAAAACAGAAGGTCAAGCGCATCTACGGTCTGCTCGAGAAGCAGTTCCGTCTGTACTTCCAGCGCGCGGCCAGCAAGACCGGCGTCACCGGTGACAACCTGCTCCGCCAGCTCGAGCTCCGGCTCGACAACGTGGCGTACTCCCTCGGCTTCGCCTCCTCGCGCGCTCAGGGCCGCCAGCTCGTTCGCCACGGCCACGTCGAGGTGAACGGCAAGAAGATCAACGTCCCCTCGTACCAGGTGCGCAAGGGCGACGTCATCCAGGTTCGCGAGAAGAGCCGCAAGAACGACCAGATCCGTCAGGCCGTTGAAACGGCCGCCGGCCGCGGCGTTCCGCAGTGGCTCCAGCTCGAACCGGATCAGTTCCGTGGTACGGTGACGGACCTTCCGAAACGCGAAGATATCCGGCTCCCGATCCAGGAACAGCTCATCGTCGAGCTCTACTCGAAGTAGTCATCCATCTCGATGCAGCACGGGCGCGGCGCCCTGCCGTGCCTGTGCTGCGTCTTACGCGAGGAGGCCGCTCCCATGATGTGGTCAGATTTTCAGAAACCCAAAAAGCTCGATTACGATCCCGAGACCCTTACCCCGAACTACGGGCGTTTCACCGCCCAGCCGTTCGAGCGCGGCTTCGGCACCACGATCGGTAACGCGCTCCGCCGTGTCCTGCTCTCCTCGATCGAGGGTGCAGCCATCACCGCCGTCCGCGTCGAGGGCGTGCTCCACGAGTTCTCGTCCCTCCAGGGCGTCGTCGAGGACATGACCGACGTCGTCCTCAATCTCAAGCAGGTTCCCTTCAAGCTCCACGGCTCCGGCCCCAAGACTCTCTACCTCGAGAAGAAGGGCCCGGGCGTCGTCACCGCCGCCGACTTCGAGCAGGACCCGGACATCGAGATCCTCGATCCGACCGCTCACATCGCGACGCTTTCCAAGGAAGGCTCGCTCAAGCTCGAGGCGCGTCTCAAGAAGGGGCGCGGCTACGTCGTCGCCGACCGTAACGCCGACACCGATCTGCCGCTCGGCTACATCCCGGTCGACTCGATCCACTCGCCCGTCCGCCGCGTGAACTATCACGTCGAGGGCGCGCGCGTCGGCCAGATGACCGACTACGACAAGCTCATCCTCGAGGTGTGGACCAACGGCGCCGTCTCGCCGCAGGAAGCCATCAGCCTCGCCGCCGAGCTCCTCGGCGATCACCTCCGCATCTTCAGCGCGTTCGAAACCCGCACCGAAGAGCGCGAGGAAGCCGCGGCGCCGGAAGTCGATCCGCGCATGGCCGAGATGCTGGCCAAGCCGATCGAGGAGCTCGACCTCTCGGTCCGCTCCGCCAACTGCCTCAAGAACGCCAACATCCGCACCCTCGGTGACCTCGTACAGCGCACCGAGCGCGAGATGCTGTCCACCAAGAACTTCGGCCGCAAGTCGCTCGACGAGATCAAAGACGTTCTCGCCAGCCTCGGTCTGTCGTTCGGTATGGCGCGCGTCCCCGCAGGCCGCGGCGCCGACATGCGCGACTAGGAAGGACTCAAAGCCATGAGACACGGATACGCAAACCGCAAGCTGGGACGTACCTCGAGCCATCGCCAGGCGATGTTCCGCAACCAGCTCGCGTCCCTCATCGAGAGCGAGCGCATCATCACCACGCTCCCGAAGGCGAAGGAGCTCCGTCCCATCGCCGAGAAGCTCATCACGCTCGCGAAGAACGACAGCGTGCATGCGCGCCGTCAGGCCGCCCGTCAGGTTCCCGATGACGGTCTGATCGCGAAGCTGTTCGACACCATCGGCCCGCGCTTCTCCACGCGTCCGGGCGGCTACACGCGCATCATGAAGCTCGGTGCGCGCCGCGGCGATGCCGCGGAGATGGCGATCCTCGAGCTCGTCGAGCGCACCGCCGGTGCCGACGACGCGAAGAACACCGAGACGCCGGCCAAGTCGTCGAAGAAGGCCGCTCCGAAGAAGGAAGCCGCTCCGGCCGACGACGAGAAGCCGAAGCGCTCGCGCAAAGCGGCGTCGAGCGACGACGAGGGCGCCACGGACGACAAGCCGAAGCGCTCGCGCAAGAAGAAGGAAGACTAAGGTTCCGATCGAGTGGCGGGGATCAGTAGGTTCCCGCCACTCGCGTAATGGTCGTATCCCCACCCTGCGCGGTCGTCGCCATCGACGCTTTCCTCGCGCGCAGCAGTTCCGCGGCACTCGCCGGCACGCCCCACGCCGTATCGTTCGCGTAGACGTCGATCCGCTGCTTCGCCTCCACTTCCACCACGATCTCCGGCACTCCGTCCGCGATCGCGATCGCCCATCCTCGCGGCATGCGCTCGCGAAAGCGCGGCGGCTTTGCCGCGGGGGCGACGCCGTTCACGCTGCGCACGACCCCGCCGCGAATGAGCAGCGCGAGGCGCGGCGCATCGCGCCGGGTGCGCACGCGTAACGTCACGCGGTCGCCGTTGCGCGTGCCTTCGAGCTGCACGCGTGCGAGCCGCGCGTCCGGTGCCTCGGCGGCGAGTGCAGCGCCGGAGCTCCACGGCGTGAGTGCCGCATCCGCGCGCGCGAACTTCGTGTCGCCGATCGGTTCGTCGACGATCCAGCGCGGCCTGGCGAGCGCGTCGTCGACGTACGCGATCGGAATCGTGCGCGGGCGCTCCTCGTCGAACGACGGCAACGCGAGAGCGATCAGCGCGCACACGATTGCCAGCACCGCGACCGGCAACGCGTAACGCACGCGAGCGAAGAGCGGAGCGATGAGCGTCGCGAAAGCGCCGAGGAGCAGCGCGATGGCGGCCATGAGCCCGCCGCCGAGGGCGTCGTAGAGCATCGCGGAGATCGGGAAGAGGAGCATCGCCGCGGCCGTCGCCGCGATCGCGCTCATCGTCACCTCGCTCGCACGCGCCAGCGCGCAGATCGTCAGCACGATCGCGGGCACGACGAACAGAAACGCGGCACCGGGCAATGTCAGCGCGAGCGCGATCCCGATCATGTGCCACACGATGCCGATGCCGAACAGCATCGCCTTCGCGTCATTGCGTCGATTGAAGAGGGCAGCACCGAACAGCGCCGCCGCGATGCCGGTCAGCCACATCGCCGCGATCGACGGCAGCGGCATGGCAACGAAGTTCGTTTCCGCGCGCAACCGCGCGAGCCATGAGATCGCCGCACCGCCGAGCGCCGCGATCAGGATGGCCGCGAATGCGGCGAGCACGCCGAACGTCATCGCCCGCGGCTCGTTCCTGCGTCCCGCGAACACGAGCAGCACGAGGCTGAGGACGGCCATCCACAGCGTCCACTCCTGCGGCCACCAGACGAGCGTGAATCCGAGGACGTCAAAGTACGTGGCGTCGGTGCGGCTCTGCGCGGCGAGATCGGCGTTGCCGAGGACGCGCAGCATGGCCAGCGCGTTGTCGCCGTGATGCTGCAGCGTGCGCGGACTCGCGTGCGCGAAATCGTCGAACGGCGTGTGATACCAGTTCACGCCGCGGATCGCCGCAAAGTTCACCGCGGCGATGTTCTCGCGCTTGAACACCGTGACGTCCGTGTCGTTCGGCAGGAGGTCGTAGATCGTGTAGAAGAGCGAGCTCGCCTGCGGCCGCTCGAGGGCGGTGGCCACGTGGCGGATCAGCCAGCGATTGCCGCGGCTGGTCTCGAAGAGATTGCTCGGGCCGTACGTGCCGCGCATCTCGACGTTGATCACCACCGCCACGTCGCGCGAGAGCGCTTCGTCGGCGACGAAGGCTTCCGCGCCGAGGAGGCCGGCTTCTTCGCCGTCGTCGACGAGGAACAGGACGCGATTGCGAAAGCGCTCGTTGCGAATCGCACGCGCGACCTCGAGCAAGGTGCCGACGCCCATGCCGTCGTCCGATACGCCCGGCCCCGCGGGCACGGAGTCGTAGTGCGAGACGAGCAGCACCGCGTCGCCCTGCTGTGGGCCGGGGAGGCGCGCGATGACGTTCTCGACCATCGCGCACGACGCGCGTGCATTGCAGATGAAGCGGCGCTGCACGAATGTCTCGTAGCCGAGCTTGCGGAATCGCGCCTCCACCCGCGCGCGCACGCGCTGATTCGCGGGCGTGCCGACAGGATGAGGTACGTTCTCCGACAGCACGGTGCGCATCGCGGTCATCGCACGCGCGGAAGAGAACTCGTTCGCCGGCGCGCTCGCGTCTTTCGCGGGCGGCCCCTGCATGCGCCACAACGCGAGCGCCAGCACGACGACCAGCGGAAGGAGGACCACGAGAGCGCGCCGCATCACCGCGATTCTACGCGGTGAAAAGCTCGTGCACCGGCTGATACACGCCCTGCCGCGCGCCCGGCACGTACTCGAAGCCGCGTCCGAGCGGATCGTCCGTGCGCCGCATCGTGTAGTCCACGCCCATCGCCGAGTAGATCGTCGCCGTCACATCCTCGGGGCGAACTTCGCGTCCGGCACTCCATCCATACTCGACCGCGTTCGCGCCGGTTGCGTCGGTCTTGCCGAGGAGGCCGCCGCGTACGCCTCCGCCCGCGAAGACGATCGACTGCCGCAGAAAGTGATCGCGTCCGCGCTGGCTGTTGCTGAGCGGACCGACGGTGCGGCCGAATTCCGCCGACACGACGATCAGCGTCTCGTCGAGCATCGTCGCGCGCGACACGCCGGGCCGCGAGGAGAGGTCGTCGAGCAGCGCCGCGAATGCGGGATCGAAGCGCGCGCACATCCCGTACAGCGAACCGTCCCACGCCTTGAGGTAGATGTTGGAGTGATGGTCCCAGTCGCCCATCGTGACCTGCACGAACCGTGTGCCCAGGTCGGCTTCGAGGAGATTGCGCGCGACGACGAGGGAGTCGCCGAAGCCGGTCGCGCCGTACCGCGCGTGATCGTCCTCACCGAACCGGAAATGCTCGTTGATGCCGGCGACGGCCATCAGATCGCGCGCCTGGTCGACGAAGTCGCTCATGTCCGCGGCGGACTTGCCGAGCGTTCCTGCACGACGCTGCGGCTCGAGCTTCTCCAGCAGTCTCCACCTGCGGCGGAACCGCTCGCCGCCATCCGAATGCAGCAGCGTCGGCAGCCCTTCGCGCGAAGGCGTGATGCGAAACGGCGCGTGCTGCGCGGATAGATATCCGGAGCCCGGAATGGCGGAGGAATCGAGGGCGATGAACGACGGCAGCACGTCGGAAGGACGGCGCGCCGCCGCCGTCTCCAACGCGACGACGGAGCCGATGTGCGGCGCGATCGAGCCTTCGACTCCGGCAGGGTTGCGCGTCACCTGCGCCCACGCCCGCCCCAGCTCGTGCACGGCAGCCCACGCGGCGGCGGTGCGCACGATGTGGAGCCGCGAGAGATGCTCCGCGGTCTTCGGCAGCAGTCCGCGCGGCCAGCGCACGTCGCCGTAACTCGTCGGCTCGAAGTCGGACGGCGTCCACGCTCCTTCTTTCAGGTCCCAGAGATCGACCTGACTCGGCGCGCCGCTGAGGAAGATGAAGATGCAGTTGCGCGCGCTGCTCTGCAGCGGCGGCGCGAGCGACGTCGCCGATGCCCAAAGCGTCGCCGGCTCGAGCAAATACGAGGCGACGATGCCGCTGCCGGCCGCGCGCAGAAAACGACGGCGAGTGAGCTCCTGCGCCTTCATCGGAAGAGGAACTCCAGGCTGTTGAGCAGCGCGTACTGCAGATCCTCGGCACGTTCCCGCAGCGGGCCTTCGCGCAGTTCGGCGACCGCGATCTCCCGCTCCGTTTCGGTGGGCCTGCGCGAAAGCGTGTGCAGGTAAATCTCGTCGGCGACGGCCGGCAGATCGGATGTGGTGCGAAGCACGCGGCCGACCGTCCCTTCGGTGCCGGCGATGCCGTTCGTGATGAGGCGGTCGTTCATGATGCGCAGCGACTGCAGGATCGAGCCGCCGGCGTTTCGTTCGACGAGGTCGCGGTTGCCGCGTCCGAGCTCGTCGAGAAAGCGGCCGATCGACTGCGGCGCGTCGGGCTCACTCGGATCGGGCAACTGTATCGCGCGTTCGACCGCCACGCCGCCGCGCACCTGCAGCGGCTCGCGCACGGCCGTGGCTTTCGCCACCGCGTCGTAGATCATCTCCGCCGGCAGGCGCGTGGGGTAGTGACGCGCGTACTGCGGCACGCACGCTTCGCTCCACGGCCCCGGCGTGTATCGCGACGAGAGCTGATACGTGTTCGACAGCGCGATGAGTCGCAGCAGCGCGCGCAGGTCGTAGCCGCTGGCGATGAAGTGATCGGCGAGCGCTTCGAGCAGGCGCGGATGCGTCGGCTGCGTGTCGAGCTTCGTGAGGTCGAATCCGTCGAGCGGCTCGACCAATCCCACCCCCAACATTTCTTTCCAGAGGCGGTTCACGGCGGTGCGCGCAAACTGGCGATGACTCGTGAGCATGCGCGCGTACGCTTCACGCCACGGCTCGTTCGCGCGTGGCGTCTCGCCGGTGAGCAGGAACGCGGGGAGCACGGTCGCCACCTCGCCGGCGCGCGGCGTACGCGGAGGGCGGTTGCCGTCGACCGTGTTGAGCTCGTACGCGCCCGTGCTTTGGTCGTCGAGCGAATAGACGCTGACGATGCGGTTCGCGTCGAGCGGATCGGGCGAGTTTTTCCACGACAGTTTCGTGCGCGAGAAGAACGCCGCGGTTTCCCAGAGCTGGCGGCGCGTGCGTCCGCGCAGATACCAGTTCACCGCCTCCAGATGTCCGGCGCCGTCGTGACAGGAAACGCAGAGGGTGCGGATGCCGAGGAACTGGCTGAAGGAGGTGGTGGCGGTGTTGTCCCAGATGTCGTGCGGCGGGCCCACGACGAACTGACGGGCGACGTAATTCGGCGCCGGCGTCTCGACGCCGCTGCCCGTGCCGGTGAGGAGCTCGCGCACCATCGCGTCGTACGGCGCGCGCGCGGCGATGCGCTCGCGAATCCACGCATGCCACGCATTGCGTCCGGGATAGAAGAGATCGATCGAGCTCGCGGTGCGGACGTTCTGCGTCAGGTCGCCGAACCAGAGCGTCCAGCGATCGGTGAACGCGTCGGAGGCGAGCAGGCGGTCGACGAGCTTCGCGCGTTTGTCCGCGTCACGATTGTCGGTGAACGCCACCACCGCCGCGGCATCGGGAATCGCGCCGGTGAGGTCGAGCGAGACGCGGCGCAGGAACTCTTCGTCGCCGGACGTCTCGGTCGGCGCACACGCGGAGGTCCGCTTTTCAACGACGTACGCATCGATCGCGTTCGCGATCACCGCGCGTCCCGGCGAAACGGCCCGTCGCTTTGCCGGAGCCGTCGGCGCCACCGCCTCGGCATTCGCCGACAGGAGGCGAAAGAGCGCCTGCCGGTCGTTCGGCGCGGCGGGATACGGGCAATCCTGCGCAAGCGCGGCAACGGTCGACGTCGTCGCCGCGACGGCGAGCGCCATTCTCATCAGATTCATCGGTTTTGCGGACCGGGCTCTAGTGTAAGCGATCTCACCGACGCAACCCGCGCCGCGAACGTCCGTAAGAGCAGGTACACGACGGAGGCTTTATGCGCAGACTGCTCGCAACGACTTTTGCCCTGCTGATGATCACCACCGCGGCCACGGCCACGGAGCTCAACGAAACGATCGACCGCACGTTCGACGTCCGCCCCGGCGCGACGCTGACGCTCACGAACGTCAATGGCCGCGTGACGGTCGGCGCATGGGACCAGCCCCGCGTCCGCGTGATCGCGTACAAAGAGGTGAAGGCCGATCGCGACGAGGCGCAGAAGGCGCTGAAGGAGCTGCGCGTCGAGATGACGCCGCGCGACGGCGGTCTCGTCGTCACCACGCGCTACCCGCGCCAGGGGGACGCGTCGTCGATCGTCGACTGGCTCTTCGGCGATCACGTGCAGGCGCAGGTGCGCTACGAGCTCACCGTGCCGCGCTCGATGAACGTGGACGTGGAGACGGTCAACGGTTCGATCCACGTCGCGGGGATCAACGGCAATCACGAGCTGGAAACGACGAACGGGAAGATCGAAGTGGCGCGCTGCGCCGGCTCGCTCGACGCGTCGACCACGAACGGGGCCATCAACGCCGAACTGACGAGTGTCGCGAAGAATCAGCCGCTGCGCTTCGAAACGACGAACGGGCGCATCGCCGTGACGCTGCCGTCGAGCCTGGCCGTCGACGTCGACGCGGGGACGACGAACGGTTCGATCCACAGCGATCTGCCGGTCTCGACGACGCGCATCAGCAAGAACTCGCTGCGCGGCTCGATCAACGGGGGCGGGACTCCGCTCCGCATGCGCACCACCAATGGCGGGATCGAGATTCGTACGGTGGGGCGTTCGTAAGGAACGACAGAACGTCGGAGGGGCGGACGCGGACCGTCATCGCGCGGTTCGCGACCGCGCGTGCTTCGACTAACGATGCCAGCCGTGCCGGCTCCGCCGGGAGGCCTCTCGCGGGTCCCCGGCGCAGTGCTCCGCGCGGCACACGCGACCGCGGCGCGCGCGCAGGATCAGTACGATCGCGGGCACGCGGAGGAAGCGGAAGATGTCCACCGGCGTCGCGGGGATGAAGCTCATCGCCGCGGCGAGCAATGCAGCGCGTGTGTTCGAGCCTTTCGCCACGCGCTTGCCAACGGCGTCACTGCGTCGAATATTCGGGGCGCGTCACGCCTGTTCGAAGTAGCGGCGCCGTTCGTAGTCGGTGATCACCGCGTCGAACTTTCGCTGTTCGGTGCGGAAGAAGTGCAGGTAGTGCTCGACCACGTGTTCGCCCAGGACCTCGCGTGCAAACGTGCTTTGCTCGAGCGCCGCGATCGACTCGTTGAGTGAGTGCGGGACCTGCGGCAATTCGAGTGCGCCGTACACGTCGCCTTCGAATGCGGGGGGCGGCTCGATCTGCTTCTCGATTCCGTCGAGACCCGCGGCCAGCGTGGCGGCGAAGGCGAGGTACACGTTCGCGTCCGCACCGGCGGTGCGGCATTCGATGCGCAGCGACGAGCCGTGACCGACGATGCGGAAGCCCGCCGTACGGTTGTCGTAACTCCAGGCGATGCCGGTCGGCGCGAACGAGCCGGGCACGTAGCGTTTGTACGACGACGGGTATGGCGCGTAGAACGCGAACAGCTCGCGGATGTGGGCCATCCAGCCGCCCAGAAACCAGCGGAAGAGGGGAGAGCACTGGATGGGACCGAGCGACTCCTCGCCGGCGAAGAGCGGCTTCCCGTCCGGCGACCAGAGACTCGCGTGGATGTGGCAGCTCGAGCCCGCGTAGCGCTCGTCCCATTTGGCCATGAACGTGACCGAGCGTCCCTGCTGCCACGCGATCTCCTTCGCCGCGTGCTTGTAGATCGTGTGGCGGTCGGCCATCTCCAGCAGCTCCGCGTAGCGCAGCCCGATCTCCTGCTGCCCCGGCCCCCATTCGCCTTTCGACGACTCGACCGGCACGCCCGATTTTTCGAGATGCCGGCGGATCGCGCCGACGAGCTGCTCTTCCTTCGTCCCCTGGAAGATGTGGTAGTCCTCGATGAGGCGGCCGATCGGCTCGATGTTGATGAAGCCTTTCTTCGCCACCTCCTCGTACGAGTCCTTGAACACGTACAGCTCGAGCTCCGACGCGCCCATCGCCGTGTAGCCGCGCTCGGCGGCGCGGGCGAGCTGGTTGCGGAGAATCGTGCGAGGCGCGTACGGCACGAGTGCGTCGCTTTCCTCTTCCTGGATGTCGCAGAGCACGAGCGCCGTCTTCTCCAGCCACGACGCGACGCGCATCGTGTTGAAGTCCGGCACGGGATGAAAGTCGCCGTACCCCTTCGCCCAGCTCGTGAACTGGTAGCCCGGCACCGGGTCCATGTCCATGTCGCACGCGAGGAGGTAATCGCACGCGTGGATGCCGTGCTCGGTCACTTCCTCGAGAAAGAAGCGCGCCACGATGCGCTTGCCGACGAGCCGCCCGTACATGTCGGGAAACACGACGAGAATCGTGTCGATCTCGTCATTCGTGACCGCGCGCCGGAGCTCTTTGAGATCGATTCGTCCTTGCATGCTGGAAGGGCCGAGGGCCGAGGGCTGAGGGCCGAGGGAAAAAGCTCCCGGGCCTCTCTGCCCTCAGCCCTCGGCCCTCGGCCCTCCAATGTCGATGTAAACCGTTTTCCACTCGGTGTAATGGTCGAGCGCCTGCAGGCCCAGTTCGCGTCCGAGGCCGCTGCGTTTGACGCCGCCGAAGGGGCCTTCGAGATGCACGCTGCTGCCGGAGTTGATCGAGAGATTGCCGGTCTCCACCGCGCGCGCGACACGCATCGCGCGGCCGATGTCGCGCGTGAAGATGGAGCCGGAGAGGCCGTAGATCGAGTCGTTGGCCAGGTGGATCGCTTCCGCTTCGTCGCGGAATGGCATCACCGTGACGACCGGTCCGAAGATCTCCTCGCGCACGATCGTCATCTCCGGTTTCGCGTCGAGGAAGATCGTCGGCTCGAGGTAGGCGTGCTGGGACGAGCTCCCACCGCACGCGAGCGTCGCCCCTTCGCTGCGGCCGGCCTCGATGTACTTCATCACGCGCTCGCGATGCGAGGAGGTGACGAGCGGTCCCATCTCCGTCGCGTCGTCGAGCGGATCGCCGACCTTCATCGCGCAGAATTTTTCGGTGAGTGCTTTCGAGAAGCGGTCGTAGAGCGATTGCTGGACGAAGATGCGGCTGCGCGCGCAGCAGTCCTGCCCCGCGTTGCCGAGTGCGCTCGACGCCGCGGAGTCGACGGCGCGATCGAAGTCACAGTCTTCGAAGATGAGGTTCGCGGACTTGCCTCCCAGTTCGAGCGACACGCGTTTGACGTCGTTCGCCGCGAGACGCATGACGTTCATGCCGACTTCGGTCGAGCCGGTGAAGGCGATCTTGCGCACGAGTGGATGGGTGACGATCGCCTCACCGATCTCCGATCCCGAACCGGTGAGCACCGTGAACACACCCTCGGGGATCCCCGCCTGCAGCGCGAGCTCGGCGAGGCGCAGCGCGGTGAGCGGCGTCTGTTCGGCCGGTTTCAAAACGACCGTGTTTCCCATCGCCAACGCGGGCGCGGTCTTCCACGCCGTGATGGCGACCGGAAAGTTCCACGGCACGATGATCCCGCACACGCCGACGGGTTCGCGGAACGAGAGCAGCACGCCCGGAGCGGCCGCGGGGATGGTCTGTCCGCCGACCTTGTTCGTCGCGCCGGCGTAGTACTCGAACACGTTCGCCGCGAGGCCCACTTCGTCGCGCGAGTCGCGAATCGGCTTGCCGACGTTGCGCGTCTCGAGCTTTGCCAGCTCGTCCGCGTTTTCACGGATCAAGGCGGCGAAGCGATTGAGGAGTTGTCCGCGCGTGCGCGTGTTGATGCGGCGCCACTCGCCGCGAAAAGCGTCCTCCGCTTTGCGGATGGCGCGATCGGCATCCGCGGCCGTCGCTCGCTCCACCGTCGTCAGCGGCTCCCCGGTGGCGGGCTCGATCAATGTCGTGGGCATGGAGCGTTCTGTTCTGCAAATCCTAATCCGGGGGCGGCATGTCGCTGGCGGGCTCGCCCTGCGAGGTGTGCCAGGCAATGGCGGCGAGCACCACGATGCCGCCCGCGATCGCGTAGGCCGAGGGGTATTCGCCGAGCAGCAGCACCCAGAGAGGATTCGCAATCGGTTCCAGCATCCCCGTCAGCGAAGCCTCGGCCGCCGTCACGTGCTGCAGCCCTTTGACGAAGAACGCATACGCGAACCCGATCTGGAACACGCCGAGGAACAGGAGGGCGAGCAGCGATTTCGTGGTGAGGCCGAGGTCGTGCATGACGAACGGGAACAGCACCAGCGAGAGCACGATGTTTCCCCAGATCACCGCCGCGCGTGAGGACGCGCGCTCGAAGCGCAACGCGAGGATCATCATGGCGAAGAAGACGCTGGAGACGAGTGCCAGCGCGTTGCCGGCCATCCCGCGCGCTTCGAACTTGCCGACGAAGAAGAGCGCCATGCCGGAGAGCGCGACGAGGATGGCGATGACGTCGCGCCGCCGCATCGGCTCGCGCAGCACGAGCGGCGAGAGCAGCAGCACCCACACCACGCCCGCGTACTGGAGAAAGATCGCGTTCGCGGAGGTCGTCCACTTCGTGGCGGTGACGAACGTCGTCAGACACGCGCCGTACGCGACGATCGCGGTGAGAAACGCGGGCGACGGTTTCACGCGGACGTCGCGGCGGAAGATGAGCAGCAGCGTGACGGCCGCGAAGATCGAGCGGTAGAACGCCACCTTCAGCGGAGGATCGACGATGGCCTTGATGCCGATGCCGCCCGTCGACCAGAGCAGCGCGGCGATGACGATGTAGAGGATGCCTGTGCGACGGTCGTGCAAAGCGATGAGGAGTGTATCGGCGTTTGCGGCTCTGCGGTTACGTTCCCGGTTCTGGGTTCTGCGTTCTTTTGTGGCGGACCGTGATGCCGTATCCTACCAGTCCATTCAGCACCATGATCCCGTTCGTCACCGCGAACACCCAGTTCTTCACGAGCAGGCTGTAGATCGTGAAGCCGACGGAGGCGGCGAGCTGGCCGACGAAGAGCCAGGTCGAGACGCCGGCGCTGGTGCGGTCGCGCCACTGTTTGGCGATCTGCGTGGCGATCGTGAGGATGAGCACCACGGAGCTTGCCCACCCGATGACTTCGATCATCGGGGGGCCCCGGGAGAGTTAGTTCGCAATGTAGGGCCCTCGCTCCATCCGCGCGCGAATGTCGCTGTCGGCAGGCGGACAGTGGAGGGGATCCGCGGGCGGCGGGACGACGTTCGCGCATTCGCGCACGAGGTCCGCCAGCAGGTCGATCTCCAGCGGCTTGTTGAGCACCGCCGAGACGAGCGCGGGATCGAGATAGGCGTCGTTCTTCGGGTCGCGTACCGCGAGGAGGAACGTCGTTGCCTCCGGACGCTGCTCGCGGAACTGGGTGATGAAAAATTCGCCGCCGTGGTTTTCCATGTCGATGTCGACCACGGCGAGCGCGTAATCGCACTGACTGACTTTCCGGAGCGCTTCTTCAGCCGTGGCGGCAATGTCGACGCTCACCGGCTGATGACGAAGAATCGTGAAGAGCATCGCGCGTAACGCGTCGTTGCTTTCGACTACCAGGACTCTCGGTTCGCTGTCACTACTCATGACTCCTCAAAAGTCAAAAGGCATGCCATCAGTTGGCTTTGTCGACGTCTGCGACGCCGGTTTTCAGCGGTTCCGGACAGTCGTTTTCCGGCGCTTCGTCGGTCGCCGTGATGCAGCCCGAGACGGTGTCGACGAGCAGCTCGATGTCGAACGGTTTCTGGATCAGGCCGACCACGAGCTCCGAGTCGAACCTGCGCGGCTCGATGCCGGCGGTGAGCACGAGGACGAGCGGGCGTTGCGCGAGCGTCAGCGCACCGACGTGATCGAGGACGTCCCACCCGTTCATGATCGGCATCATCAGGTCGAGCACGAGCAGCGCATACCGGCACGAGGCCATCCGCTCGATCGCCTCCGCGCCGTTGCGTGCGGTCTCGACCTGATACCCGCGGCGTCGCAGCACGGTCTGCAGCAACGCGCGAATGGCATCGTCGTCGTCGACGATCAGAATTCGTTTCCCAGTCCGCCCCATCGATCCAAATAACATCGATGAGCAAGGAGCGAGCCCGTTGTGGATCAGTCACTTGACGAGACGCGAGATTGCCCGAAATTCGTCCGTTCCCGACACGACGGTCAGCTCGAAGAGCGCCATCTCGGTCGAGCTCAGTGTCACGCCTTCGCTGACCATGCGCCGCAACGCGATCTCTTTGTTCGCCTGCGTGCGCGAGGAGACGGCGTCCGCGGCGATCGTGACCTGCATCCCGATCGACAGCAGATCGCGCACGGTCTGGTAGACGCACACGTGCGCCTCGACGCCGGCGACGATCACCTGACTGCGCTCGAGCGCGGCGAGTTGCGCGGCGAACGGTTCGCAGCCGTGCGCGGAGAAGCACGACTTTTCCAGCGGGCGATAGCCGGACGTTTCTTCGAGCGCGTGGCGCAGCAGTTCGACGGTCGGGCCGAGGCCTTTCACGTACTGCTCGGTGACGATCGCCGGAATCCCGAGCACGTGTGCTCCGCGAATCAGGCGCTCGACGTTGCGCACGACTTCGTCCGCGCCGTCGATGACCGGCATCAGTTTCTCCTGGACGTCGATCACGACCAGGACGGCTTTCGCACGATCGAGTTTCGTCAATGGCGTACGCTCCTTCGTCTCGATTGCAGGCACGTGGAATCGATCCGGTACGGCCCGTTGCCGGCGGAGAGGAGCAGCGTTGGTGCCGCATGCGGAGTGAGGCGCGCGAGCACGGGCCGTCCGCCGATGAAACCGTGCGACCAGCGTCCGCTCTCGACGAGACCTTCGCGCGTGCCGAGGGTGAGGAGGAAGGAGTCGAACTTCACGCCGAGGAGGTCGGTGATGCCGTCGCCGTTCACGTCGCTCGCGGCGAGCCAGGTCCCGCCCGCCGCGGGGATGACGGTCTGCATCGCGGTGAAGTTGCCGGCCTGGCCGTAGATCACGCGCGCGTCGTCGTCGTACGTGGTGAACGCCAGGTCGCGTTTGCCGTCGCCGTTGAAGTCGCCCGTCACGAGATCGCGCGGCGACTGATCGGTGACCGGTGTGGCCACGCGCGTGAGCCCGCCGCTCGTCGAGCCGGCGAAGATCGTGATCGACCCGTTGCGCAGCGGGATGCCGCCGACCTGCGGATATTGCGGCGTACCGCTCAGCGCGAACGCGAGGTCGGGCACGCCGTCACCCGTAAAGTCGTCGAGCGCGAAATCGAAGTGGTCGTGCATCGCCGGCGAGGGGAGGAAGGTCGAGTACAGCACGCGTCCGTCGTCACCCGCGCGAACGCGCATGGTGTAGCCCGCGGCGGCCGTTCCGATCGACACGAGCTCGTTCTTCGCGTCGCCGTCAAAGTCCGCCGCGCGCGCGATGCCGACCTCCTCGAGCTCGATGGTGCGTTTGTGCCACGCGCCGTCGCGGCGCGCGAACGTGACGACGGTCGTGCCGTACTGCGTGACGATCTCGTCGTTCGGCGCGACGTTCACGCGGATGGCGGCCGAAACGTAATGATGATCGAGCTGCTCGATGCGCGCGCCCCATGCGACGGAGAGACGCGCGTTGCGGAAGAAGAGGACCTCGTCGACGCCGTCATGGTCGAAATCGCCCGCGGCGTGATCCCAGCTCTGCGGGAGGGCGTGCAGGGAAGGCGCGAAGAAGCGGCCGTTGCCGACGCCCGGGATCACGGCGATGCCGAGGGCGACCGGCAGGACGAGATCGGTCCTGCCGTCGCCGGTGAGGTCGCCCGCCGAGAGCTCGTAGATCGAGTCGAGGTTGAACTGCGTCTTCTGCCGCAGCGTGCCGGTGCCGTCGTTGAAGTGGATCGTCACCGTGTCGTTGTAGCCGCCGCGATCGCCGACGAGGACGTCGATCGCGCCGTCGTTGTTGAAGTCCGCGACGAGCATGCGGTTGCCCAACTGCGCGTAGGGGCCGACGAGCATCTTCGCGATCCTGCCGTCGCCGTAGAAGATGTCGAGCTGCGCCCCCTCGGCCTGGAGGTAGACGACGATGTCGTCGCGTCCGTCGCGATCGAGGTCCGCGGTCTCGACGAGCATCGGCTTGCCGGACGTCGTGTGCGTCGCCGCGACTTCGAACCTGCCGCTGCCGGCGTAGCGGAACACCCGCACCGAGGTGTCGTTGACGCCGATCACTTCCATCCGACGATCGCCGTCGACGTCGCCCGCCGCGGACCACGGCGTGTACGCGCCGGTGTCGCTGCCCGGCAGTGATTCGAGGCGGCCGTTGGGCATGCGCTCGAGCATCAGCAACTGGTTCGGCGTGGAGCCGATCACGAGATCGTTGCGCCCGTCACCGGTGAAGTCGTGCGTGAAGAAACGTCCGTTCCGCGGCACGCCGACCGGCGCGCCGAACTCGCGGCCGCCGAGGTTTTCGAGAATGCCGCCGGTGGTGAAGAGATCGGGGAGCGCGTCGCCGATCGCGTCGCCCGCGGCGTAAACGGGCGTGGGAATCGTGTGCGGCGCGGAGAGGGTACCCCCCGGCTCGCCGTAGCGGATGAGGAACGGCCCCGTCGTTGCGCCATATCCGAGGTCGTTGTGTCCGTCGCCGTCAAAGTCGGCGATCACCGCGTCCCGGCTGAACGGGGACGGGTGCTCGTAGACGCGCGGCGCGTCGAACGAGACGGAACTGCACACGAGCGCCAGGAGGGGGAGGAGGGACATTGCGACGCGTAACGCCGCCTTTCAGCCGGCTCTTCCGCGGGCGTTACACGACGCGATGGAGCGGCTCGCGTCCGCGCAGGAAGAGGAGCACGTTCGTGGCGGCGAGGCGCGCCATCGCGTTGCGCGCTTCTTCGGTCGCCGAGCCGATGTGCGGAACGATCACCGCATTCGGTGCGCGCAGCAGCCGCGGGTTCACCTCGGGCTCGAACTCGTACACGTCGAGGCCCGCGCCGCGCAGGTGTCCGCTTTCCAGCGCGTCGCACAGGGCGTTTTCGTCGACCAGCGCGCCGCGCGCCGTGTTGACGAGATACGCACCGGGCTTCATCTTCGCCAGCGCGTCCGCGTCGATGATGTGATGCGTTTCGCGCGTGAGCGGTGCGTGCAGAGAAAGGACGTCGCTCGTGGCGAGCAACTCTTCGATCGATTCCCCGCGGCGCACGCCGAGCACTTCCATCCCGAACGCCCGCGCGCGCGCCGCCACCGCGCTGCCGATGCGGCCCATGCCGATGATGCCGAGGCGCTTGCCCTGCAGCGAGGCCCCGAGGAGCGCGAGCGGCTCCCATTCGCAGCGCCCTTCGGCGCGCAGCTCGCGATCGCCTTCCACGATGCGCCGCGTCACGGCGAGCATCAGCGCCAGCGTCAGATCCGCCGTCGCCTCGGTGAGCACGCCCGGCGTGTTCGTGACCGTGACGCCGAGCTCGCGCGCGGCATCGACGTCGATGTTGTTGTAGCCAACGGCAAAGTTCGAAACGATGCGCAGGTTCGGATTCGCCTCGAGCACGCGACGCGTGATCGGATCCTGCAGCAGCACGACCGCGGCATCCGCCTCCGCGAGCAGCGTGATCACGTCGTCTTCCGTCCGCCCATGCTCGGTGGGATGAGCGACGACGTCGAAATGCGGCGCGAGGATCTCCGTCGCGATCGTCGGAAAGTCGGCGGTGAGAACGACGGTGTAGCGCATCACAGAAGGGATGAGGGACGAGGGCGGAGGGATGCTGGCGTCATCGCTTTTCTCGCGAGACGATCCAGCCGAGCACGAAGAGGAAGCCGCCGAGTGCGAGCAGCTTCACCTCGGTCTGGATCTCGCCTTGGATGAGGCCGTACGAGAGCCCGATCGGCAGGATGATCATGCCGGCGAGCTGCAGCAATCTCCCAAGCAGGGGCGTCATCCTTCATCCCTCATCCCTCAGCCCTCCGGTCACTGCCTCGCCACGATCGCCAGCAAATCATCCTCGAACACCCCGCTCGGCTTCTCCTCGATGCGTCCGAGCTCTTCGTCGCCGCGGTAGTAGATGAACGTCGCCACCTTGCTCACGTTCTTGCCGGCGAGGAGTTGTGCGGGCTCGTGTTTGGAGCGGTCGACGGCCACGAACGTGTACGGCAGGTCGACGCCGAACTGCGACTTGAGGTCGTCGGCGATGCGCAGGAACTTCGGCACTTCGCGTTCGCTGTCGTTGCACCACGTGCCCATGTACACCTCGACGCGGTCGCCCGCGCGCACGTACGACTTCATCATCTCGATGACCGTGAGGTCGGGCGTGTACGTGGTCTTGCGCTCCTCGTACGTCGGCACGGTGGCGAGCAGTTTGTCCGGCGTCATCGCGCCGACGACGAGCGGCAGCGAGACGTTGGAGATGGACATGTCGGCCGCGCTCACCGGCGGGCGCTCGTCGATGGTGATCGTCGTCACGCGGTCGCCGCGCTCGGTCTGGTCGACGACGCCGCTCATGCCGTCGTACACGCGCGCGAAGATCGTGTAGCCGCCGTCGAGGTGCGGCTGCGGCGAGTGCGCGATGAAGAACTGCGAGCCGCCGGTGTCGGGTCCGGAGAGCGCCATGCCGACCGCGCCGCGCGTGTATTTCTGCAGGTTGATCTCGTCGCGGATCGCGTAGCCGGGACCGCCGTTCTGGTCGTTGCGCGGATCGCCGCCCTGGATCACGAAGTTCGGCACGACGCGCATGAACGAGGTGTTGTCGAAGTACTTCTTTCGCGCGAGCTGCGCAAAGTTCCACGCCGTCATCGGCGCTTCGTGCGCGAGCAGCGCGAGCTCGATGCGGCCGCGGGTCATGTGAATCGTCGCGGTGTGCGGCGTGCGCGACCAGCGCACGATCTCCTCGTACTCCGCCGGAGTTTTCGCGACCGGCAGCGGCGTGTATTTCGGACGCGGCTCGCCGAGCTTCGACGCGACAAAGTCCGCGGCCACGCGCCGCACGACGGGATCGGTGTCATCGAGCAGTCCGCGCAGGAACGCGGCGCGCTCGGGACGGTCGACGTTCGCGAGTGCGGCGATCGCGGCCAGACGCGCGTCGTTGAGGAACTGTCCGCGCTCGCGCTGCTCCGCCGCTTCGAGATTCGCGATCCACGTCGCGCGGTCTTCGCCCGTCGCGGTCGCGTATTTGTTGATCGCCTCGGTGCGCACGATCACATCCGTGTCGGTGAGACCGCGGCGGATGAGATCGAGATGCTCGTTGACGCGATCGTCCGGAATCGTGCTCAGCGTCGTGAAGCGCACGAGCGGCGTTTCGTGCGCGATGAGGCGGTCGCGGAACGTGCGCGACGCGCCGATGTTCTCGAGCACGCGCACGAGTCCCCAGGGCGACTGTTCGTACGGATGCGTGGCCAGGTACGGCTCGCCAAGGAACCGCGCGATGACGCCGGTGGCGATCTCGCGCTCCGCCTGCGTGCCGTTCGTGGCGAACTGCTGCAGCCGCTGCGCGGCCGACGGATCTTTCGAGTAATGGCCGAGGAGCGGGATGGTCATCGCGCGTACGCCGGGATCGGAATCCTCCGCGACGGCGAAGATGCGCGGCAGGTGCGCGGAGGACACGCGGTCGGGATTCTTCGTGAAGATCGCGTTGAGCGCGACCGCCGCGTTCGTGCGCACCCACGGATGCGGCTCGTTGAGCGCGAGCAGGACGACCTCCGTCGAGGCGGCGTCGGCGATCTGTCCGAGCGCTCGCGTGGCGTACGCGCGGGTGAGCACATTGCGGTCGGAGAGGAGCAGCTCGAGCTGCCGCGCCGCTTTCGGATAGCCGCCGGCCGGCAGGCGTCCGAGCGCGTACGCACCTTCCTGGCGCACCGCGGACGAAGGGGACGCGAGCGCGCGCAACGCCGCATCGCGGGCTTCGTCGCGATCGATGCGGAAGAGGTAGCGCGTCGCCCGCGCCCGCAGTCCTTCCGGTTTCGACTCCTCCGTCAGTCCGAGGTAGCGCGTCAGTCCGTTGGTGAGAAATGCGGCGTTGCCGCCCAGCTTCGACAGCGCCTCGGCCGCCTCCGCCGCCACGGCGAGGTCGGCGTCGTTGGCGAGCGTGAACAGCGGCTCCATCCCCGCGGGGTCGGCGATCTCGCCGAAGGCAAACGCGGCCATCTCGCGAACGCGGCGATCGCGATCGGCGGCGAGCGTCGTCAACTCCGCGATACCCGCGCCCGCGTGCGGACCGATGCGGCCGAGGGCCTGGGCGATGCGGACGCGGTGCAGGACGTTCGGATGCTGCACCCACCACGCGACGAACGTCGCGTCGTATTGCCGCGCGTCCTCGATCTGGAGCAGCCGCGCTTCCTCCTCGACGGTGATCCCATAGTCCTGTTCGGGAACAGGCGGCGCCACGGCTGCCGGGGGAGGCGGGGGAGCCGTGGTGCAGGCGAGAGAGAGGACGAGCGCGAGCAATGCGAGCGGACGCATGCCGCGCATCATAACGGCGGGCGGGCGTCGGCTAGACTGCACACGGCCATGAGAGACGTGAGCATCGACGTGGAGCGGGTCGCCCGCCGCTATGGCCGGCGGTGGGCTCTGGCCGAGGTTTCGTTTCACGTCGACGCGGGGACGGCCGTCATGGTCTCGGGACGGAATGGCGCGGGAAAGTCGACGCTGTTCCGCGTGCTGGCGACCGCCATCCGTCCGGATCGCGGCACCGTCACCATCGGCGGCTTCGACGCCGTGCGTCATCGCCACGACGTGCGCAAACTGACGGCGATGCTTGCGCACGCGAACTATCTGTACGAGTCGCTGACGGCGAAAGAGAACCTGCAGGTCGTCGCCGAGCACCTCGGCAAGCGCGACTTCGATCTGCGGCCGCTGCTCGAGCAGGTCGGTCTGGCGGCGCGCGCGAACGATGCGGTCTCGACCTTTTCCGCCGGCATGCGCAAACGGCTCTCCTTCGCGCGCGTCCTCCTGCAGGAGCCGCGGCTGGTCCTCCTCGACGAGCCGTACGGCGCGCTCGATCCTCCCGGCTTCGACCTCGTGGACGAGGTGATCGGACAACTGAAAAAGAGCGGCGCCACCATTCTCATGGCCACGCATCAGTTGGAGCGTGGGGCGCGCCTGTGCGACCGCGCGCTCGTGCTCGATCAGGGCCGGCTCGTGGGGAACGCCGCCGTTCCGGCAGCGGGCCCGCCGCTCCGCGAGGAACCATGCTGATCGCGGCCATCCGCAAGGAGCTCCTCATCCAGTGGCGCACGCGCGGCCAGCTCATGGCCGTGTTCGTCTTCGGCGCGGCGGCGCTTCTCCTCTTCAGCTTCGCCATCGGCCCCAACTCCGAGGCGCTGCGCATGTTCTCCGCGGGCTTCCTCTGGCTGGGACTGCTGCTCTCCTCCACGCTCACCCTGTCGGAGAGCTTCCGCGCGGAGATGGAGAACCGTGCTCTCGAAGGGCTCCTGCTGCTCCCGGCGCATCCGATCGCGCTCTACTACGCCAAAGCCATCGCCAACTGGCTGCAGCTCACGATCCTCGGCGTCGCGCTCGTGCCGGTCATGATCGTCCTCTACGACGCCGGCACGCTCGAACTGCTGAAGCTGCTGCTGGTCATTTTTCTCGGCGCGGCAGGCCTTTCCGCGCCCGGAACGCTCTACGCCGCGATGACCGCGCAGCTCGAGGCGAAACAGACTCTCCTCCCTTTGCTGTTGTTCCCCCTGATCGTCCCGGCCCTGCTCGCGTCCGTCAAAGCCACGTCGTTCGTGATTCTCGGCGACGCCATGGGGGAATCGGGGAAGTGGATCATCCTGCTGTTGGCGTTCGACCTCATTTACTGGTCGCTGTGCGGTCTGCTGTACGGGCGCGTGGTCGAAGAATAGATACGAGGAAGCACATGGACATCCCGAAAGTCTCGACGTCGAAGACGCCCTACGTCATCCTCGCCCTTGGCGTGCTCTGTCTGCTGATCGGTTCCTACATCGGCCTCGCCGTCGCGCCGGCCGAGCGCTTCATGGGTGACGTGCAGCGCATCATGTACGTGCACGTCCCGACCGCGTGGAACTGGATGCTGGCCGTCCTCTTCTCGCTCTGGTGCGCGATCGCGTTCCTCTTCCGCGGCGACATGAAGTGGGACACGCGCCTCGAAGCGGGCGTCGAAGTGGGGACGCTGCTCGCGTTCCTCCTCTGCTGCCAGGGCGCCATCTGGGCCAAGCCGACGTGGGGCGTCTGGTGGGACTGGGATCCCCGCCTGACCACGACCGCCGTCCTTCTGTTCGCGTTTCTCGGTATCCTCGCACTCAGGAAGTTCGTCGAAGATCCGGTCAAACGCGCAATCTGGTCCTCGGTAGCGACGATCATCGCCGCCATCGACCTGCCGATCGTCTACATGTCGGTGAAGTGGTGGAACTCGCTGCACCAGCAGCAGTCGACACCCTCCACCGTGTCGTCACAGTTTCACCTGCCGTTGCGCCTCAACGCATTCGGCGTCCTTTTCCTGATGACCGCATTCATCATGATCCGCTCGCGCATCGCGGCTTACCGGCTCCGGCAGGAGCTGGCCGAGCCGCCCGTGAGGATCGGAGAAGAAGCAGGAGAGCTCGCATGACCGGAGTCGTCGTCGGAGGATGGGAGTACGTCATCGCCGCGTACAGCATCACCGCCCTCGCATTCGTGATCTACGGCGTGTCGCTGGTGACGCGTCTCAGGGAGTCGCAGAACCATGACTGAATCGGATCGCATGCGCCGCAGGACGCGCCTCTTCATGATCGGCGCGATCGCCGTGGCCGGGATCGCGTTCGCCGTGATTGCCGCGAGCGGCATCAACAACAATCTCGTCTACTACTGGACGCCGAGCGACCTGTACGCGAATGGGAAGAAGGCCTACGGCGCGAACGTGCGCCTCGGCGGCATGGTGGCGAAGAATTCGATCCAGAAGCTCGGCGGGTCCGCCGTCGCCTTCGACGTGCACGACGGGAAGGCGAAAGTGCACGTGCAGACGTCGACCGTGCCGCCGCAGATGTTCCGCGAGAACATCGGCGTCGTCGTCGAAGGGACGATGGTGCAGGGCGGCAACGGCGCGTACTTCAAATCGAGCCGCCTCATGGTCTCGCACAGCAATGAATACAAAGCCCCCGAGCAGGGGCATCCCGTCGACAGAAAAGAGCTCGAGCGCATGATGAAATCGGTCGAGCAGGGGAACTCATGATCGCCTCTCTCGGACGCATCCTCATCCTCGCCTCGCTCCTCGCCTCCGCGGCGGGCGCGCTGATCGGCTTCTACGCCGGACGGACGCGCTCGGCCGAGGGGCTGCAGTGGGCGCGCCGGTTCGCGTACTTTTACGCGCTGCTGATCATCGGCGCGACGATGTTGATGGTGTACGCGCTCCTCGCGCACGACTTCTCGGTCAGCTACGTCGCGCAGGTCGGCTCGCGCGCGATTCCGACGTGGGTCACGATCGTCAGCCTCTGGTCCTCGCTCGAAGGCTCGATCCTCTTCTGGGGCTTCGTCCTCGGCGCCTACATCGCCGCGGCCACGTTCTTCACGCGCGGGCAGTACGCGGAGTACCAGCCGGACGCGATCGGCGTGTGGCTCGCGTGCGCGGCATTCTTCAGCTTCCTCATCGCCGGTCCGGCCAATCCGTTCCTGACCGTGCCGAATCCGCCGCTCGATGGTCCGGGACCGAATCCGCTGCTCCAGAACCACATCCTGATGGCCATCCACCCGCCGTTCCTTTACCTCGGCTACGTGGGCATGACCATCCCGTTCGGCTTCGCCTGCGCGGCGCTGATCAAAGGCCGCCTCGGACACGGCATTCTCAAGCCGCTCCGCGAGTCGCTGATGCTGCCGTGGATCTTCCTCTCCCTGGCGATCATGCTCGGCGGCTGGTGGGCGTACGAAGTCCTCGGCTGGGGTGGTTACTGGGCGTGGGATCCGGTCGAGAACGCGTCGCTGCTGCCGTGGCTCACGGCGACGGCCGCGCTGCACTCGATCATGGTCGTCGAGCGCCGCGGGATCCTGAAAGGGTGGACGATCACGCTCGTGCAGGCGAGCTTCCTCCTCGTCCTCCTCGGCACGTTCATGACGCGCTCCGGAGTGTTCAATTCGGTGCACTCGTTCACGCAGTCCGCCATCGGTCCGACGATCCTCGGCTTCCTCGGCGTCTCGCTCGTGTTCTCCGTCGCGCTGCTGGCGTTCCGCATCGACAAGCTCGAGAGCGAAGGGAACATCGAAGGCGCGGCCTCGCGCGAGGCGATGTTCCTCGTCAACAACCTGCTGTTCGTGCTGCTCACCTTCACGGTCCTCATCGGCACCGTGTTCCCTCTGGTCGTCGAAGCGGTGAACGGCAAGCAGATGTCAGTCGGACGGCCGTATTTCGACAGCATGGTCGTGCCGATCGGCGCGGCGCTCCTGTTCATCCTCGGCGTCGGACCCGCGCTGCCATGGGGGCGCGCGTCACGCGAACAGGTGAAGAAAGCGCTGCTCCCGCCGATCGCGGGCGCGGTCCTCTTCGCGGCGCTCGGCTACGTCGCCAACATCCGCAACGGCTGGACGCTGCTGACGCTCGCCTTCGGCGGTTACGCGGCGTACGTCACGTTCGCGCAGATGTTCCTGCCGATGCTGCAGCGCATGAAGCGCGGCGACGGTGCGGGCACGGCGTTCGTCGACGCGCAGCTCGTGCGCGGACGCCGCCGCTTCGCGTCGTACCTCGTACATGGCGCGGTCGTGATCTGCGTCATCGCCATCGCGGTGAGCAGCACGATGCGCCAGACCACGGAGCTGCATTTCACGAAGGGGCAGACGCAGCAGGCCTCCGGACATGCCGTCACGTTCCTCGGCATCGAGGAGCGGCAGGAGCCGCATCGCCTCTCGACCATCGCCCGCTTCTCCGTCGCGCGTGAAGGGAAAGAAGTGGCGGTGCTCGAGCCGCGCATGAACCAGTATCAGATGATGCGCGAGCCGATCGGCTCGCCCGACGTCCACACCACCGCCGGCGGCGACTACTACATCGCTCTCAGCAACATCGACACGGCCGCGCAGACGGTGAGCATCACCGTGTTCGCGTCGCCGCTCGTCGTCTGGATCTGGATCTCGGTCGTGTTCATGGGATTGTCGGCATTGTTCGGACTCGTGCCGTCGCGGCGCCGCGCCGCGGTCGCGGTGCGGGAGGCAATGCCCGACGCCACTCCGGAGACCGCATGAATCGCACCGTCCTCCTCGTCGGCATCGTCATCTCCGCAGTCCTCGTCGGCATCCTCTCCGTGGGGCTCGGCAAGAATCCGAACGAGATCCGCTCGCCGCTGATCGGCAAGCCCGCGCCGTCGTTCGCGCTCAAGGAAGTCGGCACCGGCCGCACCGTCGACGTCGCCGACTTCAAAGGCAAGCCGGTCGTCGTCAACTTCTGGGCGACCTGGTGCGGACCGTGTTGGGAAGAGCATCCCGTGCTCGTCGCCAACGCGCGCATGATGCAGCCCAACGTGCAGTTCCTCGGCGTCGTGTTCCAGGACACGGAAGAGAAGATCCTCAGCTTCCTCCAGCAGCGCGGCTCCGCGTATCCGACCGTCGTCGACGAGAAAGGCAAGACCGCGATCGCGTATGGTGTCGGCGGCGTGCCGGAGACGTTCTTCATCGACAGGAACGGCGTCATCGTGGCGAAGTACAACGGGCCGATGAACGCGGACGCGATCCGCGCCCATCTCGACAAGGTGATGCGTTGATGATCCTCGCCACGCTGCTGCTGATGCTGCAGTTGAAAGTGCCCGATGCCGCGCAGTTCGTCGGCGCGCCGCAAGGCCGTCCGCTCGCGGGACAGGAGCTCCTCCTCCGCACCGATCAGGTCGGCAGCCTGCTGCGCTGCCCCGTCTGTCAGGGCATGTCCGTCGCCGACTCGCGCGCGGAAATGGCCGTCAACATGAAGGGGCAGGTGCGCGAGCTCCTTGAGCGCGGGTACACCGAGGAGCAGATCCTCCAGTACTTCGAGCTGTCGTACGGCCAGTTCGTGCTGCTCAAGCCGAAGTTCGAAGGCGTGACGTCGATGGTGTGGCTGCTGCCGGCGATCGCGTTGCTCCTCGGCGCGGCGATCGTCTACTTCACGCTGCGCAAGCTCTCGAAGGCGCCGCCGGCGCCGGTCGCGCCGCAGCCGGAAGACGAGTACATGGCGCGCGTGCGCGATCTCGTCAGCGGAGAAAAATCATGAACGCACCGACCGACTGGACGAGCGCCCTCGCCATTCTCGCCGCCGGCCTGATCCTCGGCGTCCTCGTCGTCTTCTTTTTCAACAAACGCAAGAGCGCGCCTCTCGGCGGCGAGCCCGACCTCGAGCTGAAGGATCTCCACGCCAAACGCGACGCGCTCGTGCAGCAGTTGCGCGATCCGGCCCTCGGCGCCGAGGAGCGCACCCGCCTCGAGCTCGAAACCGCCGCCGTGTTGCGGCAACTCGACTCCCGTTCTCCTCTCCCCGCGAAACAGGGAGACGGTCAGGGGGAGGGGCACGCGGCCGCTTCCACCATGAATCCCACCATCAAAGGCTTCCTCTGGGGTGCGGGTTCCGTCGCCGCCCTCGCCGCCCTCGGCTACTTCGTCATGCAGTCCGCCAAACCGCGCGAGGAAGGCGGCACCGTCACCGGCAACCTGCCCACACAACCGCAGGCGCAGCAGGCGCAGGCCGACCCGATGCTCCAGCAACTCGAAGCCGCGGTGCAGAGCAACCCGAACAACCTCGCCCTGCGCAACGATCTCGCGCAGGCGTACCTCGAGCGCGACAACCTCATGGCCGTCTTCGAGCAGACGAAGATCGTCCTCGACAAACAGCCCGAGGATTCGCGCGCGCTGACATATCAGGCGCTCGTGCGCATGGCCATGGGCGAAGGCGCCGAAGCCGAGACGATGCTCGCGCGCGCGACGAAGAGCGACGCGAAGAATCTCGACGCATGGGTCGCACGCGCGTGGGTCTACGCGCAGTCGAACAAGATGGGGGAAGCGGAGCAGATGATCGCCGAGGCGGCGAAGCAGTCGCCGGAGAACAAGGCGCGCCTCGAGGACGTGTTCCGCCAGATGAAGGCCAGCGCGCAGGCGCCGCAGCAGGCGCAGGCGCAGGAACTGCCGACCGGCCATCCGCCGCTCGACGCGCCACCCACGCCCACTCCCGCCGCCGCACCCACGCGGCCTGACGACGGCCGTTCCATCCAGGTCACGCTCGACCTCGACGCCTCGGCGCGGCAGAAGACGGGCGTGCTCTACGTGATGGCTCGCAACCCCGCGGGCGGACCTCCGGTCGCGGTCAAGCGCCTGCAGGTCGCCTCGTTCCCGGTGACGTTCAGCCTCGGCTCCGCCGATTCGATGATGGGCCAGCCGCTGCCGGACAAGTTCCGTCTCGAAGCGCGTCTCGATTCCGACGGCGACGCCGCGACGAAAGCGCCGACCGATCCGACCGCGATGCAGAACGACGTCGCGCCCGGCGCGCAGGTGAAGCTCGCGCTCAAGTAGCCTGGAACGGGAGCCGCGGCATCACCCGATGCAAACGAGGAGCGTAACCATGGATGACAACACCACCGTCTACAAGGTCATCGTGAATCAGGAGCAGCAGTACGCGATCTGGCCCGGGGACCGCGACGATCCGGTTGGCTGGAAAGACGCGGGCAAGTGGGGCACGAAGGAAGAATGTTACGCGTACATCGAGGAAGTCTGGACGGACATGCGGGACATGGGCCGGCCGCGCGGTTCACAATGACGGCGCGGCGGAGCCGTCACGAACGCGCTCGCGCCAGTACGTCCGCCATCCTTTGTTCCGCACCAGCGTCCCGCGCGGAATCTGCCTGAGGACGATGATCATGCCGAGGAGATCGCCCGCGGCGCCGAGTCCGTTCGCGAGCGCCAGCGCGGCGAGCGGCGACGAGTTCCAGCGGAACACCAAGCACAGCAGCAGCGGCAGCACCGTCAGCACGAGCGTCGGCGCGATGAGGATGCCGAGGAACCGCTCGCGGGGCAGCTCCCCTTCGTAGTGCGCGTAGAACAGCAGGCGTGACGGCCACACGCCGACATACGTCCGCGGCGTCAGCCCGAAACGAGGATTCGCGAACGCGTGAATCAGCTCGTGGATCGGGATCATCAGCACGAACGCCGGTCCGATGTACTTTGCGACGTCACGCCACACCACGTCGGTCCCTTTGGCGATCACGACGAACAGCAATGCCGCCGTGGCGAGCATGACCGGAAGGGCCACGATCTGCATCTGGATCGGGTCCGGCTCACGGATCGCATTCCATCCTTCTTCCTCCGGGTGAAAGTCGGGGTCTTCCGGAACGGCACCGTGCACGAAACGCATGCGTGGACATACGGAAAAGCCTCAATCGAGTTGCGGCTGCCGTGCGATGCGCGTGGCGACTTTTCCTCCGCTGCGCTCCTTCGCGCCGAACGCCGTCGCTGCCAGTCCCGCGATCCCCGCGGCGATCGAGACGGTGGCCAGCACGTTCTCGAGGACGCGTCCGCACTTGACGCAATCAATGCCGCCCGGCGTGATCATCCATCCGCCGATGACGATCAGCCACGCCCACGCCAGCACGTAGCCGAACGTCTTCTTGCTCCATCCGATCTTCAGCGGGCCCGGCCACACCGCGGAGAAGACGTTCGGCAGCGCGCGTCCTTCCATGAGGTTCCACGGCGAGTTCGTGTTCGCGGGCCACGCTTTCGTGTCGACCTGCGACATCTCCAGCGTGTACGCGCCGCGGAACGTCAGCGGCATGCCGACGTCTCCCCACGGCACCGCGCCGCGGATGATCTGCAGATGCAGGTGCGGCTCGGACGAATTGCCGGTGTTGCCGGCGAGGCCGAGGAACTGACCCTCCGTGACGGTGGCGCCGGCGGCGAGCAGATCGGGGTTCATCGAGCCGAGCTGAAAGTGGCAGTACCCGGCGAGCACGTCGCCGTGCTGGATATAGAAGTGATTCCCCTCGACCGGATTCGGCGTCGGGACCGGAAAATTCGGTGCGGTGTTGTTGTCGGCCATCGTGTCGAGGAATTGCACGACCGTGCCGTCCGCCATCGCGTAGATCGGTTTGCCCCAGCAGTGATAGTCGGAGTTCTGGTTGCCGGTCGTGCCGTCGATGACGCGGTCCCAGCCGGCGGTCGAGTTGTAGCCGTAGACCGCGAGGTCGTACGCGAACATCTGCGTGCCGCCGCCCGCGCCGCCGTGGATGGCGCTGCTGCCGCCCCAGAACTCACCCTTCTTCAAGTCGCTCGATCGCGCCGGAAAGAGGAAGCCGTCGCTCGCGTACTGCGCCAGCGGCAGCGAGAGCACCACGGGATCGGTGAACCCGTCGAAGGCGAGACTGAACGAGACACTTGCCGGCGCCGGGACCGGCAGGATGACGTGATCGGGGCTGAGGAGATACTGCACCTGCGTGGTCCCCGCCGGGATGGCGAGTTGCGGAACCGGAATGGCCGTCTTCGCCGGCACGGACGGCTGGCCCGTGAACGAGATCGTCACGCTGCCGACGGTGACCGGCAGGGCTTCGTTGTTCGTGATGTTGAACGCCACGGCGAGCTGCCCGTTCTCGGCGTCGGCGTTCGACTTCGCGGCGAGCGGTCCGTAGACGAACGACCCCGCCACCCGCGGCTCCGCCACGACTGTCACATTCGGTTTGGCCATCAGAATCTCTCTTCGGCAAGAGTAGTGTTTCCGCCACGGAAAACGTTACACTCCGCGCAGCCTCGGGGTGGCCATGACGGCCTGAGATCACACCCGCGGAACCTGATCCGGTTGAGACCGGCGTAGGGAAGGCAGATGAAGACCATTCTTTTCTCGGCGTTTCTTTTCCTCACCACCACTCTGTTCGCGCAGTCCGCTCCTCCCGTGTTCGAAGAGACGATGGAGGTCTCCGCCATCCGCGCGGACGACGACGTGCCGGTCACGAAGACCGACGTCACTCGCGCGGAAATCGAAGAGCGCTATCACGGCCAGGACGTACCGCTGCTGATGCGCGACGCGCCTTCGATCAGCGCGTACAGCGAGTCGGGGGCCGGCGGTGCCGGCTACTCGTACATCACCCTGCGCGGCATCGGCGCGTCGCGCATCAATTTCACGCTCGACGGCGTGCCGCTCGCCGATTCCGAGGATATGACCACGTATTTCGTGGACTTTCCGGATCTCGCCAGGTCGCTGCAGAGCATCCAGATCCAGCGCGGCGTGGGCACGTCGACGTTCGGGTCGGCGTCGTTCGGCGGGTCGGTCAATCTCGAGAGCATCGACGTCGCCCCGACACAGAAGATCGACGCGACCCTCGGATTGGGCTCGTTCGGCAATCGCCAGGTTTCCGCCGGCTACCACTCCGGCGCGCTGCCCGGTGATTTCGCGTTCTATACGCGGCTTTCCTATCTCGAGAACGAAGGCTTCCGGCGCAACTCGGCGACCGAGCAGCGCAACCTGTTCTTCAGCGGCACGAAACAGGCCGGCAATGCGCTGCTGAAGTTGAGCGGATTCTCGGGACACGAGAACCAGCAGCTCTCGTTCTACGCCACCGACGAGGCCACGCTGGAAACGGACCTGCGCAACAATCCGCTGCGTCCCGAGGAGCGCGACAGCTTCGGGTACGACCTCGCCCAGCTCCAGTACATCCGTCCCCTGGGCAGCAACGCCGACATGACCGCCTCCGTTTATTACCAGCGCGGTTATGGCTGGTATCGCCTCTACGATTTCGGGACGGACGTCCTCGCCCAGTACGGCCTCGACGGCATGCTCATGGGCTCGATCCTCACGTACAGCCGCATGCACGGCAACGTGACGACGAATTACGGCGTGCACGTCAATCGCTTCAAACGCGACCATACGCGCGATTCGCTCGAGCAACGCGATTATGCGAACTACGGCACGAAAGGGGAGGCCAACGCCTTCGCCAAAGTGCAGTACGCCGCCGGTGCGTGGTCTCTTTACGGCGACGCACAGGTGCGCCGCGCCACGTTCGAATATCACGGCGACATCGATCTGGAATCGATCGGCTGGACGTTCTTCAATCCCAAGCTCGGTGCGCGGTATGCGCTCGGTGCGCATTCCAGCGTTTATGCCTCCGCGGGCTATACGACGCGCGAGCCGGCGCGTAATGACCTCTTCTTCGGGGAAGACAATCCCACCATTCCTTATGACCTGCACGCGGTGCGTCCGGAGCGCGTGATCGATTTCGAGGCCGGCTGGAACTTCCGTCGCGCGAACGTCGATTTCGCGGCGAACGTCTACGCCATGGAATTCCGCAACGAGATCGCCCTGACCGGCGAATTGTCGGAGATCGGATTGCCGTTGCGCCGCAACGTCGACCGCAGCCACCGCCGCGGTATCGAGCTCGAGGCATCGTGGCAGGCGCATCCGCGCCTGCGTCTGCAGACGAGCGCAAACTTCAGCAGCAATCGCATCGACGAATGGACGCAGGTCGTCGACGTTTATGACGACGCCGGGAACTGGGTCGACGCGCGTGCAGTGCATTACGAGGACGTCGAGCCGCTGCTCACCCCCTCGGTGCTCCTCAGCCAGAGCATTACGTATACGCCCGGCAATCGACTGCTTTTCGGCGCCACCGGCCGTCATGTGGGCGAGTCGTATCTCGACAATACCAATGGACTCGTGGCGCCGTCGTACACGATGCTCGACCTGACCGCGTCGTATGCCTTCACGCCGCGGATGCGCGTCACGCTGCAGGTCAATAACGCCCTCGACGCGGAGCGCGTCTATCCGAGCGGCTACAGCTATCTCTATTCCACCGGCGACGTGCAAAGCGGCACGGCGTACTACTATCCCCAGGCCACACGCAATGCGGTGATCCTGATGGACTTCGACTTTTGAACTGGCTGGCGCAGAACGGGTTCGAGCTCGCGGCGGTCGTCATCACGCTGCTCAGCATCTGGCTGGCCACGCGCGAGCACATCGGGTACTACCCCACGGGCCTCGTCGCCCTGGCGATGTACACGTGGCTGTACTACACGGCGAAGCTCTACGCCGAGTCGCTGCTGCAGATCATCTGCTTCGCCCTCATGCTCTACGGCTGGTACGCATGGCTGTACGGCGGCGCGCGTCACACGCAGTTGCCGGTGACGCGCACGCCCCGCTGGGGGTGGGTCGCCGGCGTCGCCTCCGGCGTCCTCGCCTCGGCCGCCACGATCTGGATCCAGCTCACGTACACCGACAATCCCAATCCGTACGTCGACTCGTCGCTTTTCGCATGGAGTCTCGTCGCGCAGTGGATGACCGCGCGTAAATGGCTCGAAAACTGGATTCTGTGGGTGCTCGTCAACACCGTCTCCGTGCCGCTCTATTACGTGCGGGACCTGAAGCTCACGGCAGTGCTGTACGTCGGCCTGTGGATTCTCGCGGTCGTCGGGTACAGAGATTGGAAGCGGTCCATGCATGGCGCGCATCTGTCTGACGGGTCCTGAGTCGACGGGCAAGACCGAGCTCGCCGAGCGCGCCGCGCGCGAGCTCGGCATCGCCGTGACCGTCGAATACGCGCGCGTATACGCGGAGCAGCACGGCCACGAACTGACGGCCGCGGATGTGGAGCCGATCGCGCGAGGGGAGATCGCGCTGCTCGACGGCGATGCCGTGCTGCTCGACACCGATCTCCTCTCCACCGTCGTCTACGCACGCCATTACTACGGCAGTTGCCCACGATGGATCGAGAAGGAAGCGCGCAGGCGCAAAGCGGACCACTATCTGTTGCTCGACACCGACGTCCCGTGGAACCCCGATCCCGCGCGCGATGCCGGAGGCGACGCGCGCGAAGACCTCTTCGACGCCTTCCGCGCCGCCCTCGACGAATTCGGGTGCGACTGGCAGATCGTGAGTGGAACCGGGGAGGAGAGGTGGGGGGCGGTGGTGGCGGCCGTCGGGGACTTGGGAAAGGCGAACGCAGAACGCAGAACGCAGAACGCAGAATGAAGAACGCAGAATGAAGAAAGGGCCACGGTCTCGCCCGTCCCCCTTCTTCGTTCTACATTCTGCGTTCTGCGTTCTACGTTCTGCCTTTCCCCCTAAGATCTGCGCATGAACTGGCTGGTCAAGAACTTCCTGCGCGGTCTGGTGATCGTCGTCCCCATCGCCCTCACCGTCTATCTCGTCTACGAGACCTTCACCCGCCTGGACCGCCTTCTCAACCTGCACCTGCCCGGCCTCGGCCTGCTCGTGCTCGTCGTGGCGATCGTCGTCATCGGTGCCCTGGCCGGGAACTTCGTCGGCCGCCGAGTTTTTGCGCTGACGGAAAAGCTCTTCACGAACGCGCCGATCGTCCGCATCGTCTACGCCGCGATCAAGGATCTCCTCGAAGCGTTCGTCGGCAACAAGCGCCGCTTCGACCGGCCGGTCACGATCTCCGTCACCGAAGGGGTGAAGACGTTCGGCTTCATCACCCGCGACGATCTCGCTTCCCTCGGCATCCAGGGGAGCGTCGCGGTCTATGTCCCTTTTTCCTACACCTGGGACGGCTGCCTGCTGGTGGTGGCGAAAGAGCGCGTCACGCCGCTCGATGCGGACAGCGCGAGCGTCATGGCGCTGGTTGTGTCCGGCGGAGTTTCACGCGTGTGAATTTACTGCCCTTGCGTCACCGGCAAATATGAATATGATGCCCCCCGTCGCGCGGCTCCCCGCGCGCCTCGCAGCCCGCGGCAGCATCTGCCCTCACTCTCGTTTTCGAAATCTCAAACCGGACGGTAGCAGCCTGGAATGGCGCAGATTTTCCACCGCAGTGCCAATACGCTCTCACGCGTCACGATCTTCGGCGCGATCTTCATTGCCGGCTTCGTACTCTGGGTGATCGGCGGCATCGTCCGTTCGCCGTACTTTACGAACCAGGGCATCCATCGCGAACAGGTCGTTCCCTTCAGCCACCAGCACCACGTCGCCGGCCTGGGGATCGACTGCCGTTATTGCCATACGACGGTCGAGACCTCCAGCTTCGCCGGCATCCCGCCGACGTCGACGTGCATGAACTGCCACTCGCAGATCTGGACGAACGCGGAGATGCTCGAGCCCGTACGCGCGAGCTTCCGCACCGGCAAGCCGCTCGTGTGGAGCCGCGTCCATCGTCTGCCGGACTTTGTGCATTTCCGTCATGACATCCACGTCGCCAAGGGCGTCGGCTGCGCGAGCTGCCACGGCCGCATCGACAAAATGAACCTGGTCTACCAGGCTTCGCCGCTGACGATGGAATGGTGCCTCTCGTGCCACCGCGCGCCGGAGAAGTACATCCGTCCACGCTCCGAAGTGTTCAACATGAACTACGTCCCGAAGAACCAGGCAGTGCTCGGGCCGCAGCTCGTCCAGCAATACCGCGTGCAGTCCAAGACGCATTGTTCGGCGTGTCATTACTAGAGGGTTGCCGGTGCTCGGTTATCGGTTCTCTGCGAGGTCCCGTCGAACGGCAACTCGCAGACAACTGACGACGGACAACCGACGACAGTCATCGCATGAGTGAAAACAAGACACTGGATTTCACCGAGTTCCGCGCCCGCGTAGGCGATCTGCGCGGCAAGGAGTTCTGGCGCAGTCTCGAGGAGCTGTCGCGCAGCGACGTCTTCGACGACTTCTTCACGCAGGAGTTCCCACAGCAGGCCATCCCTCTCCAGAAGGGCGCGAACCGCCGCGACTTCATGAAGCTCATGGGCGCCTCGGTGGCCATGGCCGGACTCGCCGCCTGCCGCCAGCCCGCGGACGCCATCGTTCCGTACGTCAACCAGCCGGAGAGCGTCATCCCCGGCAAGCCCCTCTTCTTCGCCAGCGCCATGCCGCTCGGCGGCGTCGCGCACGGCGTGCTCGTCGAGAGCCACCTCAACCGCCCGACGAAGATCGAAGGCAACCCCGAGCACCCGACCACGATCGGCGCGTCCGACGCGTTCATGCAGGCCTCGGTGCTCAACCTCTACGATCCCGACCGCTCGCAGGTCGTCCGCAAGCTCGGCGACACCGCGACGTGGGGCGAGTTCATCGCCGCCCTGCAGCCGGTCATGAACGCCGCGCGCACGAACGGCGCCGGCCTGCGCATCCTCACCCAGACCATCACCTCGCCGACCCTCGGCGCGCAGATCCAGGCGCTCGCCGCGCAGTACCCCGGCATGAAGTGGCACCAGTGGGAGGCGGTCAATCACGACAGCGTGCGCGAAGGCGGCCGCCTCGCGTTCGGCCGCTACGTCAACACCCACTACGACTTCACCAAAGCGAATGTCGTCGTCTCCCTCGGCTCCGATTTCCTCGGCGACGGCGCCGCGCACCTGCGCTATGCGCGCGACTTCATGGCGCGCCGCCGCGTGCGCCATGGCGTCACGCAGTCGATCAACCGCCTCTACGCCATCGAAGGCAGCATGAGCAACACCGGCTCGGTCGCGGATCACCGCATCCCGGTCAAGCCGTCGCAGATCGAAGCGATCGCACGCCAGATCCTGGCAGGGGAGGGGACGACTCCCGTCCTCAGCGCGCTCGTCAAAGACCTGCAGGCCAATCGCGGCGCGAGCGTCGTCATCGCCGGCGACGAACAGCCCGCGGTGGTGCACGCGATCGCGCACGCGATCAACACACAGCTCGGCAACATCGGCACCACGGTCCTGGTCACCGACCCGATCGAGGTGGCACCGGTCAACCAGCTCGCCTCGCTCGCCGAGCTCGTGCGCGACATGAACGCCGGCGCCGTCCGCGCGCTCATCATCCTCGGCGGCAATCCCGTCTTCGACGCCCCCGCCGATCTCCAGTTCGCGAAAGCGCTCGACAGAGTTCCGTTCCGCGTCCATCACTCCCTCTACTACGACGAGACCTCGTATGCGTGTCACTGGCATATCCCCGACACGCACTGGCTCGAGACGTGGAGCGACGCGCGCGGGCACGACGGCACCGTCTCCATCATCCAGCCGCTCATCGCCCCGCTCTACAACGGCCGCTCCGCGCACGAAGTCGTGGGCGCGCTCATCGGTGGTCTCGATCAGACGCCGTACCAGACCGTCCGCAACTACTGGTTCGGCCGCGGTGCGACGGAAGCCACCTGGCGCAAATGGCTCCACGACGGGCTCATGGCCGGCACCGCACTGCCGCCCATCGCCGTCGCCGCGTCGGCTCCCGCGGCAACCACCAATCAGCCGCCAGCAACATCAGGCATCGAGCTCGAGCTCCGCCACGACCCGACCATCTACGACGGCCGCTTTGCCAACAACGGCTGGCTGCAGGAGCTCCCGAAGCCGCAGACGAAGATCACCTGGGACAACGTCCTCATCGTCTCGCCGAAGACGTCCGAGAAGATCGGCTACACCTCGGAGGAACGCGATCCGCTCGTCAACGAAAAGCGCACGCGTTTCGCCACGATCACCTATCGCGGCGTTTCCATGCGCCTCCCGATCTGGGTCGTCCCCGGCTACGCGGAAGACGTGGCCACGGTCTACTTCGGCTACGGCCGCAGGATGGCCGGCAAGATCGGCGACAACGTCGGCTTCAACACGTACCCGCTGCGCTTCTCGAACGCGCTGCACGGCGGGCCCGGCGCGCGGATCACGATGTCCGACGACGCGCCGCGCATTTATCCGATCGCGTGCACGCAGGAGCATCAGTCGATCGATCCGAAGCTCGTCGGCGAGCGCGGACTCATTCGCGCCGCGACGTTCGAAGGCTACAAACAGAATCCGCGCTTCGCGCAGGACCCGCACCACGGCAGCGACGTGGCCGGACATGGCGAGCACTCGACGAACCTCTACCCCGCGTACGACTACAGCACCAAGCACGCGTGGGCGATGGTCATCGACACGTCCATTTGCACCGGATGCAACGGCTGCGTGATCGCCTGCCAGAGCGAGAACAACATTCCCATCGTCGGCAAGGACGAAGTGGTGCGCGAGCGCGAGATGCACTGGCTGCGCATCGACCGTTATTACCGCGGCGATATCGACAACCCGGAAGTCTTCCACGAGCCGGTGCCGTGCATGCAGTGCGAGACGGCGCCGTGCGAGCCGGTCTGCCCCGTCGAGGCCACCTCGCACAGCGAAGACGGTCTCAACGACATGACGTACAACCGTTGCGTCGGCACGCGCTACTGCTCGAACAACTGCCCGTACAAAGTCCGCCGCTTCAACTTCTTCCATTACTCCGACTACGACACGCCGTCCCTCAAGGCCATGCGCAACCCCGACGTCACGGTGCGCACGCGCGGCGTCATGGAAAAGTGCACGTACTGCGTGCAGCGCATCAACTCCGCGAAGATCGAGGCGGAAAAGCAGGGACGCCGCGTCCGCGACGGCGAGGTCGTCACCGCCTGCCAGCAGGCCTGCCCCACCGAAGCGATCGTCTTCGGCGACATGAACGACAAATCGAGCAAGGTCGCGAACCTCAAAGCGCAGCCGCACCACTACGCCCTGCTCGAAGAATTGCAGACCCTCCCGCGCACCACCTACCTCGGCGCCATCCGGAACCCGCATCCCGATCTCGCCACCGGACACACCGCGGATACAGGGCATGAGTGAGGCAGCAAACGAGAGATGAGTGATGAGAGATGAGAGATGAACGGAGACGAAGCGACGGTCCTGCGATGTCGCCGCTCATCGAGCATCGTTCATCGCTCGCAGCAAACGAGAGATGAGAGATGAACGGAGACGAAGCGACGGCCCCGCGATGACGCCGCTCATCGCTCATCGATCATCGTTCATCGCTCGCAGCACGACGGATTAACCCAATGGCGACAAAAGACCAAACACCACAGCACGAGGTCCGGCCCGTCACGCAGGAGACGCGCATTCCCGAGCGCTTCATCCCTGTGCCGACCATCGAGCCCGGGCACTCGTTCTCGACGATCACCGATCACATCTCCACGATCGTCCTGCGCAAGAAGACGCCCATCGGCTGGCTGATCGGCTTCCTCATCGCCCTCGGCGGCGTCGGCCTGCTCACCGTCTCGATGACCATGCTCATCGGCAAGGGCATCGGCATCTGGGGCATCAACCATCCGGTCGGATGGGGCATGGACATCATCAACTTCGTCTGGTGGATCGGCATCGGTCACGCCGGCACGTTGATCTCGGCCATCCTCCTGCTCCTCCGCCAGGAGTGGCGTACGTCCATCAACCGCTTCGCCGAAGCGATGACGCTCTTCGCCGTCGCCTCGGCCGGTCTCTATCCGGCGCTGCACACCGGCCGTCCCTGGTATGACTACTGGCTCTTCCCCTACCCGAACACCATGGGCCTCTGGCCGCAGTTCCGCAGCCCGCTCATGTGGGACGTGTTCGCGGTCTCGACGTACGCCACGGTCTCCGCGCTGTTCTGGTACGTCGGTCTGATCCCCGACCTCGCCACGCTCCGCGATCGCGCCACGAACCTCTGGGTCAAGCGCATCTACGGCCTCTTCGCCCTCGGCTGGCGCGGCTCGGCGAAGCACTGGCATCGCTACGAGCACGCGTATCTCCTGCTGGCCGGCCTCTCGACGCCGCTCGTGCTCTCCGTGCACACGATCGTGTCGTTCGACTTCGCCGTCGCCCAGTTGCCCGGATGGCACGCCACGTTCTTCCCGCCGTACTTTGTCGCGGGCGCCGTGTTCGCCGGCTTCGCGATGGTGCTCACGCTGGCCATCCCCGCGCGAAAGTTTTTCAAGCTCGAAGACTTCATCACCATGCGCCACCTCGAGAACATGGGCAAGGTGATGCTCGCCACCGGAATGATCGTCGCGTACGCCTACGCGATGGAGTGGTTCTACGGGCTCTATTCGGGCAACGTCTTCGAGACGTTCATGCTCAAGAATCGCGCGACCGGTCCGTACGCGAGCATGTACGCCGCGCTCTGGATCTGCAACGGCCTCGCGCCGCAGCTCATGTGGTTCAAGCGCTTCCGTACGTCGCCGTTCTGGCTCTTCGTCGTGGCGATGTTCGTCAACGTCGGCATGTGGCTCGAGCGCTTCGTCATCATCCCCGCGTCGCTGCACCGCGACTTCCTCCCGTCGTCGTGGGGCATGTACCACGGCACCGTGTGGGACTGGAGCTTCTACATCGGCTCGATCGGTCTCTTCTTCGCGCTGCTGTTCCTGTTCGTGAGGTTCCTCCCGATGATCTCGATCTTCGAAATGCGCACGCTCCTGCCTGAAGCGCAGGCGCATGCGGAGCACGAGGAGCACTGACGCCATGGCCATCGGAAAGATCAAAGAAGGTCTCTACGGCGTCGTGGCGGAGTTCAACGATCCGCAGACGCTGCTCGACGCCGCCAACGCGGTGCGCGAAAAGGGTTACACGCACACCGACGCGTTCTCGCCGTTCCCGATCCACGGCCTCGCCGAGGCGGTCGGCTTCCACAAGTCGCGCCTCTCGCTCATCGTCCTGACCATGGGCATCCTCGGCGGCGCCGGCGGTTTCTTCATGCAGTGGTACGCGAACGTGGTCAGCTATCCGCTGAACATCGGCGGCAAGCCGCTCAACTCGTGGCCGGCGTGGATCCCGATCACCTTCGAGTGCACGATCCTCCTCGCCGCCCTGGGCGCCGTCTTCGGCATGCTCGCCCTCAACGGCCTGCCGATGCCGTATCACCCCATCTTCAACCTTCGTCGCTTCGACTCCGCGTCACGCGACAAGTTCTTCCTCGTCATTCAGGCGCGAGATCCGAAGTTCCGTCTCGAAGAGGCGCGTCGCCTCCTCGAGAGTCTCGGCCCCCGTGAGGTGACCGATGTTCCGTGGTAACGGCGCGCGCGCCGCGCGCGAATGCAGAATGCAGGATGCAGAATGCAGAAGTGGCGTTGCGCCGCGCACTTCTCGCTTCTCAATTCTGCATTCTGCATTCTGCATTCTGGTTCTCGTGCTCCTTGGCGCCTGCCGCCAGAAAATGGCCACCCAGCCCCGCTACGACCCGCTCGAGCCGAGCGCGTTTTTTCAGGACGGCATGTCCGCGCGCCCGCGCATCGACGGCACCGTCGCGCGTGGCGAGCTCTCGACCAATCCGTTCTTCGACACCGGCCGGGTCAACGGCGCGCTCGCCGACGGCTATCCGATGCCCGTCACCATTGAAGTGATCAATCGCGGGCACGAGCGCTACGACATCTACTGCGCGCAATGCCACGGCCGCGTCGGCGATGGCAACGGCATGATCCCCTCGCGCGGTTATCGCCGTCCCCCCTCGTTCCACACCCTCACGCTGCGCAACCAGACCACCGGACACTTCTTCGACGTCATGACCAATGGATTCGGCGCCATGCCGCCGTACAAAACGATGATTCCGCCGCGCGACCGCTGGGCCATCGTGGCCTACATCCGCGCGCTGCAGCTCAGCCAGAACGCGACCGTGAACGACGTCCCCGCCGGCGACCGCGCCCAGCTCGACGCGCCCGCGGCGACCACCGCTCCCGCGCACGGAGGAGGACACTGATGGCGACCGCCACCACCACCTCCGGCGCCACGAAGGCCACCGGCGTCGCCCGCGCGCAGATGCCGGCGCTCATCGTCGGCATCATCGGCGTCGCCGTCTCGGCGATCGGCTTCTTCACCAACGCCCCCGAATTCTTCAAGGCCTGGCTGCCGGCGTTCATGTTCTGGTTCCTCATCGCCGCCGGCGCCCTCGGCATCCTCTGCCTGCAGTACGTGACGGGGGGAGAGTGGGGCGTGCTGATCCGCCGCCCGCTCGGCGCCGCCGCGCGCACCATCCCGCTCTTCATCCTCTTCGGCCTGCCGATCGCGTTCGGCCTCAAACACGTCTACATCTGGGCGAACGAGGAGATCGTCAAAGGCGATCACCTCCTCGAGCTGAAATCCGTCTACCTCAATCCGACCGCGTGGATCATCCGCGCGCTCGTCTACTTCGCCCTCTGGACGCTGTGGGCGTGGCGCCTGCGCGTGCTCTCGGTCCGCTTCTACAAAGACCGCTCGCCGTACGTCGAGCTCTCCCGCCGCAAGTGGGCCGCGGCGGGTCTCCTGATGATCGTCCTCACGCTCACTCTCGCCTCGGTCGACTGGGTCATGTCACTCGAGCCGAAGTGGTACTCGTCGATGTTCGGCATCGCCTTCACGGTCGGTGCGGGACTCTCCGCGTACGCGTTCGTGACCTTCTTCCTCACCGCCATCTCCCGCACGCAGGCGATGCTCGACATCCTCAAGCCGAATCACTTCCGCGATCTCGGCAACCTGATGCTCGCCTTCACCATGCTGTGGGCCTACACGAACTTCTCGCAGTTCCTCCTCGTGTGGTACGGCAACATCAAGGAAGAGACGCCCTACTACACGACGCGCATGCACGGCTACTGGGGCGTGATGGCGGCCATCCTCATCATCTTCCACTTCTTCCTGCCGTTCTTCATGCTGCTCATGCGCAGCATCAAGGACCGGCCGGCGACCATCGCCATCGTCACCCTGATCATCCTCGTGATGCGTTTCGTCGACGTCTACTGGCTCATCGGCCCCGCGCATTACCCGCAGCACTTCCATTTCTCCTGGATCACTCTCTTCGCCTTTCTCGGCATCGGCGGACTGTGGCTCTTCGCCTTCATCAACCAGTTGAAGGGGCAGACCATCATTCCGATTCACGAGACGTGGGTCGACGAGGCCATCCGCGAGGGCGCCCTGCAGGGGGAGACCCGCCATGCCTGAGCACATTCAGTACGAAGACGACGACCTGTTCAATCCGGAGACGCACCACGAGTCGTCCGACGTTCCGGTGCGTCCGCTGTTCTGGTTCATCATCATCTTCATCGTCTTCTCGGTCGTCACGCATCTCGTCATCAGCTTCCTCTACAGAGGCTTCGTCTCGGCGGAGCGCAAGCGGATGGATCCGCCGGCCACCGCGGTCACGCGGCCGGCCAACGCGGACGTGCCGCAGAACCAGCCGCTCCTCCAGCCGTTCCCGCGCGTCGACGGCAAAGGCGGCGAGCTTCCCCCGCAGGCCGACACGCCGGTGACGGACCTCGAGAAAATGCGCCAGCGCGAACAGCAGCAGCTCACGAGCTACGGCTGGGTCGACAGACAGCGCGGCACCGTGCACATCCCCATCGACCTCGCCAAGAAGACGATGGCCGCCCGCATCGCCGTCTCCGGAGCGTCGGCGTCCTCGCCGGCAGACGCGGCGCCGCCCGTTCCGCCGGCCACCATTTCCCCATCCACCGTCGCTCCCTCCGGCCAGCCCGTCACCCCCGACACCGGCATCGCTCCGGCCACGAACACAGGAGCGCACCAGTGATCTCCGGTCTCTTCCAGAACGGCGGCGCGATGCCGCCGAGGCAGGCGGTGGGGCGCTGTCGTTCCACCTTGCTGGCGCTCTTCCTCGCGTTCCCGCTCCTCGCGCAGACGACGGCGCAGGAACCCGCCAAGCTGCCGGGCCACGTCTCCATCGCCCAGAAGCTCAACACCAGAGTCCCGCTCGACCTTCAGTTCCGCGACGAGTCCGGCCAGGTCGTGCGTCTCGGCGACTACTTCGGCAAAGGGCGTCCCGTCCTCCTCAACTTCGTCTACTACCGCTGCCCGATGCTCTGCCCGATGGTGCTCGAAGGAACGACGACGTCCCTCACGCACCTCAAGTTCGACATCGGCAAAGAGTTCGACGTCGTCACCGTCAGCATCGATCCGCGCGACAAAGTCGAAGACGCCGCGAAGCTGAAGGAAAAGTACGTCCGGCGCTACGGCCGTCTCGACTCCGCCACCGGCTGGCATTTCCTCACGGCGCACGAGAGCGCGATCAAGAAGCTCGCGGACGCCGTCGGGTTCCAGTACGCGTACGACAGCCGCACCGACCAGTTCGCGCACGGCGCGGCCCTCCTCGTGCTCACGCCCGACGGCCGTACCTCCCGCTATTTCTACGGTTTCGAGTACAAGCCGCGCGATCTGCGCATGGCCATCGTCGAAGCCTCGGAGGGGAAGGTCGGCAACGCCGTCGACCAGCTCCTCCTTCTCTGCTTTCACTACGACCCGAACACGGGGAAGTACAGCCGCAACGCGATGATGTTCGCCCGCGCCGGAGGCATCACCACCGTCTTCGCCCTCGGCGGCTTCATCTTCGTGCTGATCCGTAAAGAGCGCACAAAGAAATGACAGATTTCCCACTGTTTCCCGAACAGGCTTCGAGCGTTGCGCCGCTCGTCGACGGCCTCTATCTCTTCCTGGTCGTCGTCACCGGCGCGGTCTCGCTATTGATCTGGGCGGTCATCTTCTACTTCGCGATCAAGTATCGCCGCCGCCCCGACAACGAGCTCGCCCAGGAGCAGGAGCCGCCGGCCGCGCTCGAGCTCACGTGGATCGTCATCCCCACGATCATCTTCATCGGCATCTTCGTCGCGGGTGCATGGGTGTTCTTCCGCATGAACCGCGTGCCGTCCAACGCCCTCGAGGTCTACGCTACGGGACGCCAGTGGATGTGGAAGTTCCAGCATCCGACCGGACAGCGCGAGATCAACACGCTGCACGTTCCCGTCGGACGTCCGGTCAAGATCACGATGGCCTCCGAGGATGTGATTCACAGCTTGTGGTTCCCGTACTTTCGCGTGAAGGCGGACGTGCTTCCGAACCGCTTCCGTACGATGTGGTTCGAAGCGACGAAGGTCGGCCGCTACCACATCTTCTGCGCCGAATATTGCGGCACGCTGCACTCCGGGATGATCGGCTGGGTCGAGGTCATGGAGCCGACCGAGTACCAGCGCTGGCTCGCCGGCGGCAGCGAAGGCTCGCTCGCCTCGCAGGGGGAGAAGCTCTTCGAGAAATACGCGTGCAACACCTGCCACACCAGCACCGCAGGCGCGCGCGGACCGGTCCTCGCCGGCATCTACGGCAAGAACCGTCCTCTGGCCGACGGCAGCGTCGTGACCGCCGACGACAACTACATCCGTGAGTCGATCCTCAACCCGCAGGCGAAGATCGCCGCGGGCTTCCAGCCCATCATGCCGACGTTCCAGGGACAGGTGAACGACGACGACCTCATCCGCCTCCTCGCGTACGTGAAGACCCTCGGCGCCGAACAGCCGGTGGTGACACCGGTCGAGTCGCCGGCCTCCGCGCTCGAATCGCGCGGCGCGCCGCCGGCGGGCACGGCGACCGCCACGGGCACGAGCACGGCCACGACCACCGCCCCCGCAGCAACCCCGACCACGACAGGTACCCAGCAATGACCAGTACGACCATCGACGACGCTCCGTTCATCGAGCCTTCCACGCGAGAGCGGCGGAACTACATCAACGACGAGTACGGCGTGCTCTCGTGGCTCCTCACCAAGGACCACAAGCGCATCGCCCTCCTCTACCTTTTTTCCGTCACGACCTTCTTCATCGTCGGCGGCCTCTTCGCGTTCCTCATGCGCCTCGAGCTCCTCACGCCCGAAGGCGACATGTTCACCTCCGACACCTACAACAAGTTCTTCACGCTGCACGGCATCGTGATGATCTTCTTCTTCCTCATCCCCGCCATTCCCGCGGTGATGGGGAACTTCATCCTGCCGATCATGCTCGGCGCCAAAGACCTCGCCTTTCCCAAGCTCAATCTGTTGAGCTGGTATGTCTACATGGTCGGCGGCATCTTCGGCGTCGTCGTCATCATCACCGGCGGCGTCGATACCGGCTGGACGTTCTACACGCCGTTCTCCACGCAATACTCGAACACCAAAGTCTTCGCGACCACGCTGGGCGCGTTCATCACCGGCTTCAGTTCGATCCTCACGGGCCTCAACTTCCTCGTGACGATTCACCGCATGCGCGCGCCGGGCCTCACCTGGTACCGCCTCCCTCTATTCGTCTGGTCGATCTACGCCACGAGCGTCGTGATCCTCCTCGCCACGCCGGTGCTCGCGATCACGCTCGTGCTGCTGATGGTCGAGCGCGTATTACAGGTCGGCATCTTCGATCCCGCGCTCGGCGGCGATCCCGTGCTGTACCAGCACATGTTCTGGTTCTACTCCCACCCGGCCGTGTACATCATGATTCTGCCGGGCATGGCCGTGATCTCGGAGTGCGTGGCCGCGTTCACGCGCAAGCGCATCTTCGGCTACAAGTTCGTCGCCTACTCCTCGCTGGCCATCGCCTTCCTCGGCTTCCTCGTGTGGGCGCACCACATGTTCGTGGCCGGCATCTCGGTCTATGCGGCGCTGGTGTTTTCGTTCCTGACGATGCTCGTCGCCGTTCCCTCGGCCATCAAGGTCTTCAACTGGACGTCGACGATGTACAAGGCCTCGGTGTCTTGGCAGACGCCGATGCTCTACGTTCTCGGCTTCATCGGCCTCTTCACCATCGGCGGCGTCACCGGCCTCTTCCTCGGCGCGCTCGGGGTCGACGTCCACGTGCACGACTCCTACTTCGTCGTCGCCCACTTCCACTACATCATGGTCGGCGGCACGATCATGGCCTACATGGCCGGCCTGCATTACTGGTGGCCGAAGATCACCGGCCGCATGTACAGCGAATGGTGGGGACGCCTCTCCGCGCTGCTCGTCTTCGTCGGCTTCAACCTGACCTTCTTCCCGCAGTTCCTCGTCGGCTACGTCGGCATGCCGCGCCGCTACCACGCGTACGCGCCGGAGTTCCAGGTCCTCAACGTCCTCTCGACTGCAGGCGCGACCGTCCTCGCGGTCGGGTACCTCCTGCCGATGCTCTACCTCTCGTACTCGTGGAAGTTCGGACGCAAGGCGGGCGCGAATCCGTGGGGCGCGGTCGGCCTCGAATGGGCCACCACCTCGCCGCCGCCGAAGGAAAACTTCCACGACACGCCGACCGTGACGTGGGAAGCGTACGACTATCCGGCGTTCCTCAAAGCCATGAAGGAGACGCAGAATGTCTGACGTCACCCTCCATCCTTCGGCGGAGCACGCCGCCGAGCCGCACGGCCACGGCCACCATCACCCGTTCCTCCAGCACCACTTCGAGGACATGGGGCAGCAGCACGAGGCTTCGACCCTCGGCATGTGGTTCTTCGTCGCGCAGGAAATCCTCTTCTTCGGCGGCATCTTCTGCGCGTACTTCATCTACCGCTCGATGTACCCGGAGGCGTGGGCCGCGGGATCGAAGCTGCAGCACTGGCAGGTCGGCGCGGCGAACACGATCGTGCTGATCGGCAGCTCGCTGACGATGGCTTTGGCGGTGTGGGGCGCGCAGGGCGCGCGGCGCAAGTTCACGACGCTCATGCTCGTCCTCACCCTCATCCTCGGCGGCATCTTCGTCGGCGTGAAAGGCTACGAGTACGCGGAGCACATCCACCACGGCCAGTTCCCCGGGTCGATGTTCACGTTCGTCCATCCCGACAATCCGCAGCTCTCGAACGGCATCGAGCTGTTCATGACCTTCTACTTCACGATGACCGGCCTGCACGCGCTGCACATGGTCATCGGCGCGGGACTCCTGCTGTATTTCATCCGGCGCGCGTGGCGCGGCGACTTCGGTCCCGAGTACTACAGCCCGATCGAGATCATGGGCCTGTACTGGCACTTCGTCGACATCGTCTGGATCTTCCTCTTCCCGCTGCTGTATCTCGTCTGAGGACACACGACGCATGGCTCATCAACCCGATCACGAGACTTACACCGGACACTCCGCCCCGCACCATCAGGCGCCGCTGGGGATGTATTTCGCCGTCTTTGCCGCGCTGATGATCCTCACCGTGCTCACGGTGTGGGTGTCGCGCATCGATCTCGGCCACGGCATGAACACCCTGGTGGCCATGTCCATCGCCATCGTGAAGGCCCTGGTGGTCATCCTCTGGTTCATGCACGTCATCCACTCCCCACGCCTGACCTGGATCGTCGTCATCTCCTCGTTCCTCTGGCTCGCGGTCATGTTCGTCCTGTTCTACAGCGACTACCTGACCCGCGCCTGGAACATCTACTAGCGCGGCTTTGCCGCGCGTTGCTGGTTGCTTGTTGCTGGTTACGGGTGATTTGCCGCAAGCCGGCCACTCCCAAGCAACCAGCAACCAGCAACCAGCAACCACCTCATATCGGCTCGATCGCCGTCCGCGACAACTTCTCGAACCTGACGAACAGCAACACCGCCACGACCGTCAGTCCCGCGCAGAGGCCCCACCACAACCCGACGATCCCGAGCTCGAAGCGGAAGCCGAGGAGCAGTGCGATCGGGAGACCGATGCACCAGTGCCCGGCGATGTTCGCGTAGAACGCGTACTTCGTGTCGCCCGCACCGCGCAGCACGCCCGCGCCCGCGGCCTGCACTCCATCCGAGATCTGGAACACCGCCGCGACCACGAACAGCGGCACCGCCGCCGCGATGACGCCCGCCTGATCGGTCATCAGGCGCGCCAGCGGCTCCGGTGCGAGCGCGAAGACGAGTCCCGCCACCGTCATGACCGCTGCGGCGCAGAGGAACGTCACGTGTCCCGCGAAACGCGTGGCCATGACGTCGCGTGAGCCGATCCCGAGTCCGACACGCACCGATCCCGCCGCCGACACACCCATCGCCACCGTGAACGTGAACGACGCCAGTCCGATCACGAGCTGGTGCGCCGCGAGATGCAGTGTGCCGAGTCGCGACGCGAGCAGCGCGACCAGCGCGAAGATCCCGACCTCTGCCCCCATCTGCAATGCGATCGGCCATCCCACGCGCGCCGCCTGCAGCACTTCCTTCGCGTCGAAGCGGTGATCGACTTCGCCGTCCACTTCGATCTTCCGCACGGCGATGGCGACGATCCACAGCTCGAGAAGCGTGCACAGCACCGTCGCCAGCGCCGCGCCGGCGACGCCCATCGCCGGAATCACCCCTTTCACACCGAACACGAAGAGGATGTCGCCGATGAGGTTCAGCACGTTCGCGAGCACCATCGCCACGACCATCGGCTGCGTCACACCGTGCGCCTGCAGATACGCGCGCACGACGAAGAACAGCAGGAACGGCGCGAGGCTGATGAGGCGTACGAGGAGGTACGCGCGTGCCGGTGAGATGAGCTCGGCCTTCGATCCGATCAGCGGCAACGCGATCGCGCCGATGATGAGGACCACCGTGAGCAGCGCGGAGACGATGAGGCCGAGCCACACGCCCTGCCACATCCACTTCCGCGCGCGCATGCGATCGCCCGCGCCGACGGCCTGCGCGATCAGTGGATCGACGCCGAACACCATGCCCATGCCGAGGACGGAGAAGGCGAAGAAGACGGCGTTCGCCAGTCCCGCGCCGGCCAGCTCGCGCGCGCCGAGGCGGCCGAGCACGGCCACGTCGACGAGCCCCATCATCTGGGTGCCCGCCTGTGCCGCCGCCAGTGGCAGCGCGAGACGGAAAAGCTCGCGAAGCTCGCGGCGAAAGACCTCTGCGCGCATAGGGGCCGCGATTCTAGTAGGATTCGCGCCGCATGCGTTACCTCGTCACCGGCGGTGCCGGTTTCATCGGATCCAATTTCGTCCGCTACGTCTTCGACAAGTACGGCGATGACGCGCAGGTCGTGAATCTCGACAAGCTCACGTACGCCGGCATCCGCGAGAACCTCGCCGAGTACGAAGGCAAAAAGAACTACCGTTTCGTCCACGGTGACATCGCCAAGCCGGAAGACGTCGCCGAGGCGTACAAAGGCGTCGACGGCAGCGGCGTCGACGTCGTCGTCAATTTCGCCGCCGAGACGCACGTCGATCGTTCGCTCGTCGAAGCGGCGTCGTTCATCGAGACGGACGTCCACGGCGTGCTCGTGCTGCTCGAGGCAGCGAAAACGCTCGCGCCGCATCTGAAGCGCTTCATCCAGATCTCGACCGACGAGGTCTACGGCTCGATCGAGAGCGGCTCGTTCTCGGAGAAGGATCCGATCAATCCGCGCAATCCGTACGCGGCGTCGAAGGCCGGCGGCGATCGCATGGCGTACGCGTACGCGCAGACGTACGGCCTGCCGGTCATCGTCACGCGCGCGTCGAACAACTTTGGTCCGTACCAGTATCCGGAGAAGCTGATCCCGCTCTTCGTGACGAACGCCATCGACGATCAGCCGCTGCCGCTCTACGGCGACGGCAAGAACGTGCGCGACTGGCTCTTCGTCGAGGACCACTGCGCCGCGATCGATTTCCTCATCGAGCACGGCACCAATTCCGAGGTGTACAACATCGGCGGCGGCAACGAGCGCGAGAACCGCGAGATCACCGCCCGCATCCTCCAGCTCCTCGGCAAACCCGACACGCTCATCAAGCGCGTCGCCGACCGCCAGGGCCACGACCGCCGCTACTCCGTCGACACGTCGAAGCTCGAATCGATGGGCTTCAGGATGGAGCGCGACTTCGACGAAGCGATCGAAAAGACCGTGCGCTGGTACCAGCAGAACGAGTCGTGGTGGCGCGCGATCAAAGAGCGCAGCGCGGAGTACAAGGCGTTCTACGAGAAGCAGTACGCCGCGCGCTGACGCTGGGCGGTTGTTGTCAGTTGTCGGTTCTCAGTTGTCTGTGCCGTTCCGCGACCAGTCACAGATAACCGAGAACCGAGAACCGACAACCATCTCCGGCCATCGATGACCGCCAACCCTCCCCGCCAACCCTCACCGCGTCGTGCACATCTGAATGTCCTCGATCAGCCTTGCCATGTCGAACGGCTTGGCGTGGATGCGATACACCGGCACGTCGAACTTTTTGAGGATCTCGCTCTCGGGGACGGCGGACGCGATGATCGTACACTTCAGTTTTTCGGGGTGATGCTCCTGCATGTGCCGGAGCACGCCGAAGCCGTCGACGCGCGGCATCATCATGTCGAGCACGATGACCGAGTAGCCGTCGTCGTCGATACGCTCGATCGCCTCGACGCCGTCGCGCGCGGTGTCGACCTCCAGGTTCTGCCGCTCGACGACTTTGGCCAGCATCACACGGATTGGATCGTCGTCGTCGACAACGAGGGCCCGCTTCTTCTCACTCACGCTTTCGCGTTCAGCAAGTTCCAATCCAGCGCATGCTAGGTGATCGCGGCGATCAGCGCCAAGGGGATCCCGACCGTGAGGCCGATGATCACCAGCGGGACGATGACCGCGAGCACGATGGCGACGAGTGCCACCGCGGCGGTGACGATCACCGCGAACTTCACGACAGCCCATGCGAACTTGAGGATCGCCACTGCCGAAACGACGACGACCCCTGCGATGCCGAAGACGACGAGCGCAGCGAGTATCTCGAACATGGGAGTTTGATACGAACCCACGCCCCACGAGTTTCCACTCCCCGCGGAAGCGGGGAGTGGGCGGAGTGCGAGGCCGTCACACCATCGCCGGCAGTGCACCAACGTACACACTGGCGGGGCGAATGATCCTGCCCACCGCACGCTGCTCGAAACAGTGCGCCGTCCAGCCCGCGACGCGTGCAATCGCAAACGTCGGCGTGAACAGCGGCACCTCCAGTCCCAGCCCGTGCAGCACGAGCGCGGTGTAGAACTCGACGTTCGTCTGCAGCCGCCGTCCCGGTTTGTGCTCCTCGAGCAGACGCAGCGCGGTGCTCTCGACCGAGCGCGCCAGCTCGTACAACCGCATGTCGCCCGCGCGCGTGAACATGCGCTCCGCTGCCTTCGCGAGGACGTCCGCACGCGGGTCGCGCACTTTGTAGATGCGGTGTCCGAAGCCCATCAGCCGCTCGCCGCCGGCGATCTTCGCCCGCAGCACTTCCTCCGCGCGCGACGCTTCGCCGATCTCGAAGACCATGTCCAGCGCCGGGCCGGGCGCGCCGCCGTGCAGCGGGCCTTTCAGTGCGCCGAGGGCGCCGGTGATGGCGGAGACGAGATCGGAGCCCGTCGAGGCGATGACGCGCGCGGTGAACGTCGACGCGTTCATCCCGTGCTCGACGACGGTGTTGAGGTACGTCTCCAGCCCGCGCACGAGCTCTTCGTGCGGCACCTCGCCGCGGAGCATGTACAGATAGTTGGCGGCGAGGCCGAGGTCTGCGCGCGGCTCGATCGGCTCGAGTCCCTGCTGCATGCGCCAGTACGCCGCGACGATGGTCGGAAACGCGCCGACGAGCAATTCCGCCGCTGCGTCGTCGTCTTCCGCGGAGAGCGACGCCACCCCGACGCGTAACGCATCCATCGCAGAAGCGGCGTTCCGCAGCAGCAACTGCGTATGTGCAGGGATCGGTGCTACTTTTACTGCACCTTCGAAGCCGGCCAGCCCCCACAACAACCGCACCACGTCCTCGAAATGCCACGAGCTGAGCTCTTCGACGCGATGGCCGCCGATCACCAGCTCGCCCCGTTCTCCGTCCACCATGCTGAGCCGCGTCTCCGCGGCGACGATGCCTTCCAGTCCACTATTCATGTCTCAAAACGTACATTCGCTGGACAAACACGTCAATATTGATCCTATAATCAACACATGCCTCGGAAGACCGAATGGCTGGACGCGAAAGCGGCGACGAAGCTCCTCGACGTGAGCCGCGCCACGCTGTACGCGTACGTGAGCCGCGGGTTCGTGCGCTCCGAGCCGGTGCCCGGCCGCCCGCGCGAGCGGCGCTATGCGCGCGAGGACGTCGAGCGCCTCCGCCTGCGCGCCGAAGAGCGGCGGAACCCGGAGAAGGCGGCCGCGCATGCGCTGCGCTGGGGCGTGCCGGTCCTCGAATCCGCGATCACGCTCATCGCCGACGGAAAGCTCTACTACCGCGGCCACGACGCGGCCGAGCTGGCGCGTACGCGCTCGCTCGAGGAAGTCGCGTCGCTGATCTGGACCGGCACGTTCGACGCCGACATCTTCGACACGCCGCTGCACGTCGTCGCCGGCGGGCCGGCCATCGTCGACCTGCCGTTCATCAACCGCGCGCAGTCGATCCTGCCGCTCGTCGCCGCACGCGATCCTCTGGCGTTCGACCTCCGGCCGCGCAGCGTCGCGCAGACCGGCTGGCGCATCGTCAATCTGTTGACCAGTGTCGCCGCCGAGACGCAGGACCTCGAGCCCACGGTCGAGGAGACGCTCGTGCGCGCGTGGGCGCCGAAGCCGAAGAACGCGGTGCAGCTCATTCGGGCGGCGCTGATCCTCTGCGCCGACCACGAGCTCAACGTCTCCGCCTTCACCGCCCGCTGCACCGCCTCGGCATCGTCGAACCCGTATGCGGTCGTGCTCGCGGGACTGGCGGCGCTCGAAGGGACGAAGCACGGCGGCGCCACCGCGCGTGTGGCCGCGCTGTGGGACGAGCTGCGCCGCGCGCGCGACATCCGCAAGTCCCTCGCCGAACGCCTCCGCCGCGGCGAAACCGTCGACGGCCTCGGTCACCAGCTCTATCCCGACGGCGACCCGCGTGCGCACCTGCTGCTGGAGATGCTGCCCAAGTCGAAGGAGCTGACGTTCGCCCGCACGCTCGCGGCCACCGCGAATGCGGTGTTCGGCGAAGAGCCGACGCTCGACTTCGCGCTCGTCGCACTCGAGCGCACCCTCGCGCTTCCGCGCGGCTCCGCGCTCACGCTGTTCGCCATCGGCCGCACGATCGGATGGGTCGCGCACGCGATCGAGCAGTACGCGCAGGAGGCGATGATCCGGCCGCGCGCAAAATACGTCGGCGAGCCGCCTCAATAGGGCGTCAGGCTTCCGGGAGCTTTCGCTCGGGCGATCCCTCCCGGAAGCTCGAAGTCACTGCTTCATGGCCGCGACGTTCTCGAAATACCTCACGAACGCCACCATCCCGCCTGACGCCTGCTGCCAGTCGTAGTTCTCGTTCGGCGCGTGATAGCCGTGCTCGGGCAGCGATAGCCCGAGGAACATGACGGGCGTCTTGAGCACCTTCTCCATCGAGATGACCGCGCCGATCGAGCCGCCCTCGCGCACGAAGACAGGCTCGCGTCCGAACGCGAACTTCATCGCGTCCTTCACCGCATCGGCCAGCGGACCGGTGGTCGGCGCCTTGTACGGCCACATCTGATTCTCGATCTCGATCTTCACGTCCGGATTGCGCTGCTTCACGAACTCGCGGACGAGCTTCTGGATCTTCCTCGGGTCCTGGTTCGGCACGAGGCGGCAGGAGATCTTCACCTCCGCTTTCGGCGGAATGACGGTCTTGATGCCCGGGCCCGTGTAGCCGCCGACGAGGCCGTGCACTTCGAACGTGGGCATGGCCCAGATGCGCTTCATCACCTCCATCGGATCTTCGCTGCGCAGCGACTTGAAGAGGTGATCCTTCTTGAAGCCCTTGATGGTGAAACCCGACGCCGCGAAGTCTTTGAGCTCGCTTTTCGTGGGCGGCTCGACGTCGTCGTAGAAGCCCTTGATCTTCACCTTGCCCGTACGCGCGTCGTACATCTCGGAGACGAGCTGCATCAGTTCCCCGATCGGATTGCGCGCCGCGCCGCCGGTGACGCCGGAGTGCTGGTCGGTCTGGCCGGTCTGCAGGGAGAGCGTGAAGCCCTGCAGACCGCGCAATCCCGCGGGACACGCGGGCCGCTCGCGCGAGACCCAGATCGTGTCGCTGACGAGGAGGTGATCGGTGGCGATCTCTTTCGCGTACTGCTTGATCGCCGCTTCGAAGCTCGGCGAGCCGACTTCCTCTTCGAGCTCCCACAGCACGTTCAGGTTCAGCGGAATGCCTGCCTCACGCGCCGCGCGAATGCCCCACATCGCGGAAAGCGCGGGGCCTTTGTCGTCCGTGGTGCCGCGTCCGAAATAGCGATCGCCCTGTTTGGTGAAGACGAACGGATCGGTGTTCCACGGCTCGGTCTCGCGCGACGCGGGCTGCACGTCCATGTGGTTGTACACGGTCAGCGTCGGCGCCGACTTCGAGGTGGTGAAGCGTCCGTGAATCAGCGGGTAGCCGGCGGTCTCGAGGATCGTCGCCTCGCCGCCGAAATCGCGAATGAGCTGCGCCGACGCATCCGCGCAACGGCGCATGTCGTCTTTGCGCGCGGGCTCGGAGGAGACCGAAGGAATCTCGACGAACTGCTTGAGGGTGTCTTCGAAACGACCGCGCTCGCTCGCGGCCCACGCCGCGAGAGATTTCTTGTCAGTTTTCATGGCGGCGCATGCTACCGCAACTGACTTTATCCTCGCGCGCCGTCCGTGCGTGGGGATGCGCTCAATACCCGACCGCCACCCCACCCAATCGCGGATCGCTCGCACCCAATCGCATGCCCGTCGCGTCGATCATCACGCCATGCGCGTCGCCGATGTCCGAAGGTGCGTTGCGGCTCGCGCCGGGGATGTCGCGGAAGGTGTGGCCCATCTTCTCCAGCACGGCGCGCGTGTCGGGATTCACGCCGAACTTTTCCCAATAGATGACGTCCGGCAGCCACTGATGATGAAAGCGCGGCGCGTCGATCGCTTCCTGCATGTCCATGCCGAAGTCGATCACGTTCACGATCACGTGCAGGACCGTATTGATGATCGTCGGGCCGCCGGGGCTGCCGATCGCGAAATACGGTTTGCCGTCTTTCAATACGATCGTCGGCGTCATCGAAGACAGCGGCCGCTTGCGCGGCTGAATGGCGTTGGCTTCGCCCTGAATCAGACCGTAGTCGTTCGGCACGCCGGCCTTCGAGGTGAAGTCGTCCATCTCGTTGTTGAGCAGGACGCCCGTGCCTTTCGCCGTGACGCCGGCGCCGTAGCTGTCGTTGAGGGTGTACGTCGAGCTGACGACGTTTCCGTCTCCGTCGACGACGGTGAAATGCGTCGTGTCGGGCGACTCGTACGGCGCCGGATTGCCGGCACCCGCTTCGAGCGATTTCGAGGCGCGCGCGGGATCGATCGACGCGCGGCGTTCGGCGGCGTATTTCGGATGCGTCAGCGCGCTGACCGGTACCTTCACAAAGTCCGTGTCGCCGAGGAACTGTGCGCGGTCGGCGAAGGCACGGCGCATCACTTCGACCATCGTGTGCGTGTACTGCGCGGAGCCCCAGCCCATCTTCTTCAGGTCGTACGCCTCGAGCATGTTCAGCATCTCCATGAGGGCGATGCCGCCGGACGATGGGGGAGGCATGGTCAGGATCTCGTGGCCGCGGTAGGTCGTGCGCAGCGGCACGCGCAGCGTCGGCTCGTACGTGCGCAGGTCATCGAGCGTGAGGATGCCGCCGTTGGCCTTCATGTCGGCGGCGATGAGCCGCGCGGTCTCTCCTTCATAGAAGTCGCGCGGGTTCGTCTTGAGGCGCCCGAGCACGGCCGCGAGCTCCGGCTGCACGAACCGGTCGCCCATCTCGTAGAACCGGCCGTCGCGCTGGAAGATGCGGCGGCTCTCCGGAAAGTCCTTCATCTTCTCGATGGTGCTGTTGAGCCGGAGGCTGCGGTGGAGGTGCCACGGGACTTCGAAGCCCTCCGCGGCGAGTTTGCGCGCGGGCTCGACGAGATCCGACCACGGCAGCTTGCCGTGACGTTTGTGCGCCATCATCAATCCTGCCACCGTTCCCGGCACCGCCACCGCCCGATACCCTTCGGTCGACATCCCCTTCACGACGTTGCCCTGCGCGTCGAGATACATGTCGCGCGTGGCGGCGAGCGGGGCGCGCTCGCGGTAGTCGATCGCTTCGGTCGCGCCGTCGGTTTTGCGGACGAGCATGAAGCCGCCTCCGCCGAGGTTGCCGGCGGAGGGCCAGGTGACGGCGAGGGCGAGGGAAACGGCCACGGCCGCATCGACGGCATTCCCTCCCTGCCTCATGACGTCGGCACCCACGCGGGAGGCGATTTCGGACGTCGAGGCGACCATCGCACGGCGCGCGCGGACGGGCTCTTTCGAGGCCGCCAGCAGCGGAGTTGTGACAAGGAAGAGCAGGGCCAGCACTCGTCTCATGGCGTCGATGTTAGCAACTTGCGTCGCGGGTCGGTCAGGCGTAGATTGAGCCGGGTCCGGGACCAGATCATGGGTGACAAACTCGCGATGAGCGCCGTGCGGCGCAGTAACCGCTTCCGGGTGATCATGAATCTCCCGCTGAAGCTGGGCTGGAAAGACGGGACGCTCGTCGACATCAGCGAGGCCGGCGTGCTCGCCACGCACACGGGCGTGCTCAAGACCGGCGCGACGATCGAGATCTCGTTCGTGCACGACGGACAGCGTTTCGTCGCCAGCGCCAAGGTCGAGACCTGCACCGTCGTCGGCCTCGGCGCGGGTCCGGGCGGCGCGACGCTCTACGCGTCACGCCTGTTCTTCACGCAGTTGTCCGATACCGCGAAAGCGATCCTGGCGACGCTGGTGCAACCGGAGCCGGCCCCGTAACGGAGCGCCGCCTCGCGCCGGCGCTCCTACGAGCGGTAATCAGCATTCAGCGAGACATAGTCGTGCCCGAGATCACTCGACAGCACGACCGCACGCGCGTTCCCCGTTCCCAGGTCCACGCGGAGCGGCACGCGCTCGCGCGCGAATACTTTCGCCGCTTCTTTCTCGCTGTACCGGGCCGGTGCGCCGTTTTCGACGAGCGCGATGGAGCCCGCGTGCAGGGAGATTTTCTTCAGCGAAAAGCGCGCGCCGCTGCGTCCGACCGCCGCCAGGATGCGTCCCCAGTTCGGATCGCCGCCGTGCAGCGCGGTCTTCACGAGCGGGGAGGTCGCGATGGCGTGCGCGGCGAGCTTCGCGTCGCGGTCCGTCTTCGCGCCGGTGACCTCGAGCTCCATGACGCGGATCGCCCCTTCGCCGTCGCGCACGATCATCCACGCCAGCTCTCTGCAGAGCGTATTGAGAGCGCGCTGAAAATCGGCGAGATCGGCGCCCGTGGCGTTGCCGAGCTTTCCCGAGGCGAGCAGCAGCACGGTGTCGTTCGTGGACGTGTCGCCATCGACGGAGATCGAGTTGAAGCTGCCGTCGACGGCGATCCTGAGCGCTTTCTGCAACGCATTCGCGTCGAGGTTCGCATCGGTCATGACGAAGCCGAGCATCGTGGCCATGTTCGGATGGATCATGCCCGCGCCTTTGGCCACACCGACGATGCGGCCGCGCTTTCCGTCGAGCGTGAACGTGGCCTGCGCCACTTTCGGACCGACGTCGGTGGTGAGGATCGCGTGCGACAGCGCCTCGATGCCGCCGTTCGACAGCCGCGCAACCGCATCGGGCAAAAAGTCGCGCACCTTCTTGTCCGGCAGCACCACGCCGATCACGCCGGTCGAGGCGAGAAACACTTCCTCTTCGCCGCAATGCAGCAGCTCCGCGGTACGCGTGCGCACGCGCTTCGCCGCATCGAGACCTTCCTTGCCCGTGACTGCATTCGCGCAGCCGGCATTGACGACGACGGCCTTCACGCGGCCGCCGCTCTTTTTCAGGGCAGCCTTCGACAGGACGACCGGTGCCGCCTGAAATTTGTTCTGCGTGAACACGGCGGCCGCGGTCGCGCCGTTCTCGGCGACGATCATGCCGAGGTCGGGGCGCTTCTTGCGGATGCCGGCGCGCACGCCGGATGCGACGAATCCTTTCGGGAGTTTCACGCGAGCGTCTCCAGTGCCGCCTTGGCGGCTGCCAGTACTCTCTCGGGCGAGGTCCCGCCGAGAACGTTCTTCTTCGTGAGCACCGTGCTCACGTCATTGAAAGAGCGCTTCCCTTCGCGCGACACGATCTCGTGCGCCTCGCGGAACGGAATGCCCTTTGCGGCCAGTTCGTCCGCGGCGTCGGTCGCGAGCAGCAGATCGCTCGACGCTGCGGCGGACATCCTGTCGTTGATCTTCAACGTGGAAACGAGCGCGGACAGCGCCGGCAACAGCACGCCGAGGAGCGTGCGCGTGCGGAAGAGCGGCTCCTTGTCGAGCTGCAGATCCTTGTTGTACGCGAGCGGCAGTCCTTTGAGCAGCGCCAGAAAGCCGGTGAGCTCGCCGATGCTGCGCGCCGCGTAACCGCGCGTCAGCTCGAGCACGTCCGGATTCTTCTTCTGCGGCATGCGGGAAGAGCCGGTGGCCAGCGCGTCGGGCAGCTCCGCGTATCCCGCCTCGTCGCTCGTGAAGAAGATGAGGTCTTCCGCGAAACGGGAGAGATGGGTGAGCAGCAGCGACGTGGCGAAGAGGTACTCCGCCGCAAAGTCGCGATCGGACACTCCGTCGAGGGAGTTCTTCGTCGCACGCGCGAAGCCGAGCGAGTGCGCGAGGCGCTCGCGATCGACGGCCAGGGGAGTGCCCGCCAGTGCCGCGCTGCCGAGCGGGCATTCGTCGCCGCGCTCGCGCGCATCGCGAACGCGCGACAGATCGCGCTGCAGCATCTCCACGTAGGCGAGGCACCAGTGACCGAACGTCACGGGCTCGGCCTGTTTGAGATGCGTGTAGCCGGGCATCGGCGTGGAGGCGTGCTCCACCGCGCGCTGCGCCAGCGCATGGGCGAGCGCGCGAGTGAGCGTCTCCGCGTCGTCGCACGCTTTCTTCAGCCACAACTTCAGATCGGTCGCCACCTGATCGTTGCGCGAACGGCCGGTGTGGAGCTTGCCGGCGAGATCGCCGAGCGTCGCGCGCAGTGAAGACTCGACGTACGAATGGACGTCCTCCGCGTCGCTCTCCGACAGCGTGAGCGCACGAAGGGCATTCACGAGCGCGCCGACTTCATCGGAAGCCAGCACGCCCGCGTGCCCGAGCTCGACCGCCCACGCGATCGAGCCCTCGACGTCTTCCGCGAACAGCTCGCGGTCGAACGCGAACGAATCGTTCAGCGCGCGCAGCAGCGCCGACGGTCCTTCGCTGAAACGGCCGCCCCACATGTTCGCGGGCACGTGCGTGCCGGTCATTTACTGGGCCACCTTCTTCAGTTCCATCGGTCCGATGCGCTTCGAGCCGCGGAGCTGCAGCCCGAACAGTTTGATGAAGCCGGCGGAGTCCGTGACGTCGTAGCCCGTCATGTCGAACGACGCGAGGTGTTGCTGGTAGAGCGAGTACGGCGACTTGCGTCCGACGACCGTCGCGTTGCCTTTGTAGAGTTTGAGCGTGACGCTGCCGGTGACTTTTTCCGTCAGCGTGTCGACGAACGACTCGAAGGCCTCGCGCAGCGGCGCGAACCAGAGGCCGTTGTAGACGAGCTCCGCGTATCGCGTGGCAATGCGCTCCTTCTCGTGCGCGGAGTCGCGGTCGAGCACGATCGACTCGAGAGCCTTGAGCGCGCTGACGAGCAGCGTGCCGCCCGGGGTTTCGTACACGCCGCGCGACTTGATGCCGATGAGGCGGTTCTCGACGATGTCCGCGCGGCCCACGCCATGGCGTCCGCCGATCTCGTTCAGCGTCTGCACGAGCTTCGCCGGCGAGAGCTTCACGCCGTTCACGGAGACCGGCGTGCCCGACGCGAACTCGATCGTCACTTTCTCCGGCGTGTCGGGCGCGTCCATCGGATCGGCGGTGAGCTTGAACATCGACGCTTCCGGCTCGAACGACGGATCCTCGAGCGGACCGCCTTCGTGCGAGAGGTGCCAGAGGTTGCGGTCGCGCGAGTACGGATCCTTTTTCGTGACCGGCACGGGGATGCCGCGCGCGGCGGCGTAATCGATGGCGTCTTCACGCGAGACGATGTCCCATTCGCGCCACGGCGCGACGATCTTCAGCTCCGGCGCGAGCGCCTGGTAGGCGAGCTCGAAGCGCACCTGGTCGTTGCCCTTGCCGGTGCAGCCGTGTGCGAGCGCGTCGCAACCGGTCGCGAGCGCGATCTCCACCTGCTTGCGCGCGATGAGCGGGCGCGCGGTCGACGTGCCGAGGAGATAGTCGCGCTCGTAGATCGCTCCGGCTTTGAGGACGGGGAAGAGGTAGTCCGCCGCGAACTCCTCTTTCGCGTCGACGAGATGGAAGTCGCACGCACCGGTGGCATACGCCTTCTGCGCGAGACCGGACGTCTCTTCGGCCTGGCCCACGTCGACGGCCACGGCGACGACGTCGACGCCGTAGTTCTCCTTGAGCCAGGTGATGATGATGGAGGTGTCGAGACCTCCCGAATAGGCGAGTGCGACTTTTTTCACGCTGCTTTCTCCTTCGTGGCGCCGAGCACCGTGGCCAGGGCGTCCAGAAATTCGATGAATGCTTTTTTCGGGGTGATGTACGGCGGCAGCAGGCGCAGGACTTTTTCCCGCGCGGTGCCGACCACGAATCCGTGCGCCAGGAGTTCGCGCGCGACGGGGCTCGCGGGACGATCGAGCTCGATGCCCCACATCATTCCGGCGCCACGCACGTCGACGACGTTCGGCAGTTTGCGCAGCTCTTTGCCGAACCACGCGCCGAGGGCGTTGATGTGCGGGAGGAGCTTCCCGGTCTCTTCGAGCACGACCGCGCCGAGGCGGCACGCGACGGGATTGCCGCCGAACGTGGTGCCGTGATGTCCCGGCTTCACGACGCCTTCGATGGCGTCGCCGGTGAGCACCGCGCCGAGCGGCAGTCCGCCGCCGAGCGGTTTGGCGAGCGTGACGATGTCCGGCGCGATGCCGCTCTTCTGAAACGCGAACATGTGACCGGTGCGTCCGAGGCCGCACTGGATCTCGTCGAGGACGAGCATGGCGCCGTGGCGATCGGCGATGCGCCGCGCGGCGATGAGGTACTCGTCGGTGAGCGGGATGATTCCGCCCTCACCCATGACCGGCTCGAGGAAGATCGCCGCGGTCTCGCCGTCGACGACTGCTTCGAGCGCGTCGATGTCGTTCGGCGCGACGAAGCGCACGCCTGGGACGAGCGGCGCGAACGGCTCGCGGTACGCGTCGTGTCCGGTGAGCGAGAGCGCGCCCGTCGAGCGTCCGTGAAACGACTCCTGCAGCGCGACGAGCTTCGTTTTCCGCACCGACGGGTGCGCTTTCAGCGCGGCCAGTCTTGCGAACTTGATCGCCGCTTCGTTGGCTTCCGTGCCGCTGTTGCAGAAGAACGCGCGGCTCAGCCCCGACGCGCGCACGAGCTTCTCGCCGAGGATCCCTTGCGCGGGGTGGTAATAGAGATTCGACACGTGCAGCAGCGACGCACTTGCGTCCTTCATCGCCTTCGCGATGCGCGGGTGCTTGTGGCCGAGCACGTTCACGGCGATGCCGCCGAGGAGGTCCCAGTACTCGCGACCGTCGGCGTCGATGAGACGCGCCCCTTTTCCATCGCGCGGATGGAACGGCGTGCGCGCGTACGTCTTCACGAGGAACGCGCCTTCGCGCGCTTCGACGGCTTCGGGGGATTCGTCATGCAGCAACAAGGGTGGTGCCTCCTTCTTCTCCGATCTGGATCGCGTGGACGCCCGAGGTGAGTGCGCTGAGCGCGGCCTGCAGCTTCGGCTTCATGCCGCCCGTGACGCTGGCGATGAACGACTCCGCGTCGCGCGCGTGCAGCCGCGGGACGACGTTGCCGTGCTCGTCGAGCAGGCCGGCTACGTCGGTGATGAAGAGCAGTTCCTTTGCGCCGACGGCGATCGCCATCGCGGCCGCGGCGTGGTCGGCGTTGACGTTGAAGAGCTGGCCGTCGTGCGACATGGCGATCGACGAGACCACCGGCATCGTGCCGTACGTGAGCATCGCCGAGACGAGCGCCTTGTTCGCGTGCGTGATCTGGCCGACGTGACCGAGGTCGACGCCGCCGACCGGTGCATGCTTCTGCGCGACGAGCGTGCCGCCGTCGCAGCCGCTGATGCCGGCCGCGCGCACGCCGAGCGTCGTCAGCTCGGCCACGAGCATCTTGTTGACCGTGCCGCCGAGGACGGAGACGACGACTGCGAGCGTCGCGTCGTCCGTGATGCGCAGGCCGGCGTGCGTCTTCCTGGCGATGCCCTTTTCGGCGAGCGCCGCGTCGATGTGCTTTCCGCCGCCGTGCACGAGGACGAGGTCCTCGCCGGCGTTCCAGCGCGCGACGATCTTGCGCAGTGCCGCATCGCGGCGCGAGGCGTCGTCGAGCAGTGAGCCTCCCAGTTTGATGACCGTCGTCACAGCAGCCCCTCCCTTTCGTCGTAGCCCTGCATGCGGTTGAAGTTCTGCACGGCCTGCGAGGCCGCGCCCTTGAGCAGGTTGTCGATGACCGACACGATCACGGCGCGTTTGCCGCCCTGCAGCAGCGTGAAGCCGATCTCCGCGTACGGCGTGTTCACCACGTCCTTGAGCTCCGGCATCGTTCCGGCGGGGAGGACGCGCACGAACGGCTTGTCGTGGTACGCGTCCGCGTAGATCTGCGCCAGCTCGTCCGCGCTCACGGGGTTCGTGAAGCCGACGTGCATCGTCGAGTAGATGCCGCGGTCCGTCGGCAGGAGGTGCGGGACGAAGACGAGCGTGGTGCGCTCGCCGAGGTGCAGTCCCTGGCGGATCTCCGGCTCGTGGCGATGCGTGCCGACGCCGTAGGCTTTGAAATTTCCAAAAAGCTCCGTGAATGAATATGCGACGTCGGCCTTCTTGCCCGCGCCGGAGACGCCCGACTTCGAGTCGCAGATCACCGGCTGCGTGCGGTCGAGGATGTACGTCAGCGGCCGCAGCGCGAGGAGGATGGAGGTCGGGTAGCAACCGGGGTTCGCGATGAGGCGCGCTTTCTTCAGCTCACCGTTGCACCATTCCGGCAGGCCGTACACTGCTTCGCCGAGGAGCTCCGGGCGCGCGTGCGCGAAGCCGTACCACGACGGATAGAGCGACGGCTCGCCAAGGCGGAACGCGCCGGAGAGGTCGATGACTTTGAGGCCGCGGTCGAGCAGCTCCGGCGCGACGTCGGCGGAGACTTCGTTCGGCGTGGCGAGGAAGATCACCTGCGCGCCGGAGTCGACGACGTTGTCGACGCTGAACGAAGCGCTCGAGAACGCCGCCACCACGCGCGCATGCGGGTGCCTGCCGAGGAGTTTCTGCAACTCGAGACCGGCATAACCCGTGGCTCCGGCGATGGCGACGAGGGTCTGGCCGCGAACCTCGGGCGTCCGTCCGGCGCCAGCCTCTGCTGCAAGACACGTATCGTGAATAAGGTTCGTCATTGCGGTCTCCGAAGAACGTCGCCCGCTTACGCGCGCGTACGTCGAGCCGGTCTGAGGCCGGCCATTTCGTGGACTCGCCGCGCGAAGGACGCGGCGGCGGCGGGGGTGCGGAAGCAGATGAAGATCGTGTCGTCGCCGCCGATGGTGCCGAGGGCGCCCGCGATTTCGGCGGCGTCGATGGCGCTGGCGACAGGCTGCGCCGCCGCCACCGGGGTCTTGATCACCACCATATTCATCGCCGCCTCGGCAGAGACGACGTTGTCGCGCACGAGCTGCTCGAGCCGGTGCTCGCGCGACTCGCGCGGCGTGAACGCGGCGACGTTGGCCATCGGTGCGAGCGCATCCGGCGACAGGTAGCCGTTCGGCGTCTTCACGAGCCCGAGCTCGCGGAGATCGCGCGAGAGCGTCGGCTGCGTGACGCTGAACCCCCGCTTGCGCAGCGCGGCCAGCAGCTCGTCCTGCGAATGGACGACCGTCTGCCGCACGATGAGAAGAATCTCCTCTCGCCTGCGCATCGCGTCACCGGGTGAATAAGTATTCACAGTCATGAATCTTTATGCAGGAACCGGTGAGTGTCAACAAGTATTTCGGGCGGGGGAGGGGAGGGAGCGGGAGAGATGAGAGATGAGGGATGAGAGATGAGAGATGAGGGATGAGAGATGAGAGATGAGAGCTGCGCGGGCCCGGGGCAAGGCGGAAGGATGAAGGAGGAAGGCGGAGCGGCATGGCGAGAGACGTGCCTCTCGCGGCGCGGCCCATCCCGCATCCTTCATCCCTCATCCTGTCCCATGACGGCGGAGGCCCCATGGCGAGAGCCGCGCATCTCGCGACGCCGCTCATCCTTCATCCTTCCGCCTTGCTTCCGCTTCCCCCTCCCCGAAGACGGAGCCAAGAGCGAGACAGACGTGAGCGGCAGTGCTCGCGCTCTCGCCCCCGTGAGGGACATTCCCCGCATTCCGCGCGATACACAGCAGGAGGTCCATCCATGCCCATTCGCCGTCTTCTCACTCTCTGTGTCTTCACTCTCCTCTGCGTCGCCTCGGTGCAGGCGCAGAGGCAGCGCGCCGTTCGCTCCGGGCTGCCGTTCTTCACGCCGCAGCAGCCGCCGCCGCAGACGGGCCCGTGCCACACCTTCGGCCTCGTCCGTCCCGGTCTCAAAGCCAGCTATCTCTCGGTCACGCCCGACGGGAGCGCCACGTACACCATCACCTGGATCTCCGATCAGCCGACGCGCACGGAAACCACCCAGCAGGTGCAGACGCCGCAGGGCACCGGCAACGCCGTCACCGTGGTCGACGGCGAGATCGTCGGCAATCTCCGCGCGATGAAGCACATCAACGTGAAAACCACCATCGCCGTCCCGATCCTCGGCAGCATCACCACGACCGTCGACATCGACTTCGTCCCCTCGCTCGCCCTCGGGCCGCAGGACGGCTGGTGCGTCGGCAAGACGTGGTCCGTCGGTCCGACGATGCAGACCATCACCAGCAGCACCCCCGGCCTCCCCGTGCAGATCATCCACAACAACATCGAGCTCGCGGAAGGCAAAGTGCTGGCCGTGAACGAGAAGATCACCGTCAACGGCGTGGAGTACAACACCGTAAAGTACGCGAGTTGGGCGATGGGCGCGAACAACGCCCTCCAGCCGTCGATCACGTGGACGTCGACCGAGCACAACGTCGTGGTCCGGCAGGAGGCTTACGACAGCGTGGGCAACCTCGTGACGACCACCACCGCCACGCACATCGAATAGCCGCGAGCGGCGTCACCTTTGCAGGGTCTCCTGTCGACGGAAAACAGGAGGCCCGACCGATGTCCCGAGTGGAACGTACCGAAAACCCGAGCGAGCGACGCGGTTCCGAACAGCTCCGCCAGGCCCAGCGCGGCCAGACCAACACCGACCCCAATCCTGGCCACACGCCGACGAAAGCCGAAGGCGAAGTGAGCGACGTGGAGCAGGCGCTGGAGAAGCAGGACGAGTAGTTCGCGCCGGAAAGTTGTACCGCGGTAAAGCTGTAGCGCGGTAAAGCTGTAGAGCTATAGAGGGGTAGAAGCGAAACCGGCGCAGAGGCTCAGAGTTTCAGAGCCCCTCTACAACTCTATAGCTTTACAGCCCTACAGCCCCTCCGCCGATCGTCCCTCAACAATCCGCGCACACCCCATCCGGCCCCGCAAAGTACAGCACGCCGGCGGGTGACCATACGGCGTCGTAGGCCAGCGGCACATCTTCGTCGAGCGTCATCTGCGTGCCGGTCACCATCACGATGCCGAACCAGGTCGGGATGGCCATCCGGTCGGCCTCCCGCGGGTGCGGCACGATGGGGTCGCTGTTCAGGGGGATGTCCAGGCTCGAGGTCGCGATCTGGCGGAAAGTCGTGCCGCCGTCCGTCGAGCGATAGAGCCGCATCGCGCGATCGCTGCCCGACCCGGGCCGCGCCAGCGCCCAGACGATCTTCGGATCGACCGGCGAGAATTCCACGGTCCACGTGTCCACGCGCGCGTCGATCGTCGCCCGTGTCCACGTCCGGCCGCCGTCGTAACTGTGGAGCGGAGCCCCGAGGCCTCCGACGAGGATGTGGGAAAAGTCGGACGGATCGAACGCCACGGAGTTCAGACTGTCCTCCGTGATGTCGCTGACCTGCGCCCACGTCACACCGCGATCGAACGATTCGAGCACCTCGCCATACCAGGTGATCGCACGCAGGTGCTGTGCGTCCGCCGGATCCTCAGCGATTTTCGCCGCCTCGCGAGGGAGGCGCAGGACCTCGATCTGGTCGCCGCTGATGCGCGTCAGCCATGCCCGCGAATGCACGAGCAGCCCCGCCTTCGAGACCAGGATCTCCGACGGGGTTTCCGAAGGGATCGCGCTCGGCACGAGCACTTTCCACGTGCATCCCGCGTCGCGCGACTCGTAGAGGCTCGACTCGAACACGGCGTAAAGCTGATTCGGTGCGAGCCCGAGGGCGAGGGCGGCGGGGCGCCGGTTGATGGTGATGCCGGCGCTCTTCGTCACCACCCCGTCGATCGCGAATCGCATCCCCGGCAGCCCGGTGATCGACGTGCACTGCGGCTGCCGCCACACCGCACCGCGCACCGCGCGCTGCCGCGCTTCCGCGGCCGTACACAGGAGGAGAGCAACGACGAGGAATGCTTTGCGCATGCCCGGCAATGTATGCGGTTATCGCATAAATGTCCAGCATTCAAAGCCCCTCTACAGCTTTACAGCTCTCCAGCTTTACAGCTCTCGAGCTCTACAGCTCTCGAGCTCTCCAGCTCTCCAGCCTCCGCGCCCCCGTCCCCCGTCAAACCTCAATCCCCACACTCCTCATCAACTCCAGCGCATTCGACTTCGTGACCACCCCCGCGCGCATCCGGTAATCGAACACCACGCGGCCGTCTTCGATGTGATCCTCAAAGTGCACGTTCGCCGCGCGAGGGGCGAGCGATTCGGCGATCTGCGCCAGCGCGAGGTCGTGCGTCGACACGAGTCCCATCGCCCCGCGTTGGACCAGCCCCCGCACGATCGCCTCGGCACCGATGCGCCGGTCGTGCGAGTTCGTCCCCGCCAGCACTTCATCCAGTAGATAGAGGAGCGGACCGCTCTTCGACAGCTCGAGCACCTGCCGAATGCGCAGGATCTCGGCGTAGAAGCGCGAGGCGTTTTCCTGCAGCGAGTCGGCGATGCGGATCGACGCCCCCACGGCGGTCGGCGCGATGCGCAGCGAGCGCGCGCACACCGGCCCGCCCGCCATCGCCAGCACCGCCCCGATTCCGACGCTCCGCATCATCGTGCTCTTGCCGGACATGTTCGAGCCGCTGACCACGAGCAGCCGCAGCGTTTCATCGAGGCGGATGTCATTCGTGACGCGCTTCTCGCCCGCGATCAATGGATGCCCAAGCGATCTCGCGTCGAAGAGCGGACCGCGTGCGACGATCTCCGGCATCGCAAACTCCGGATGCTCGAATGCGAACGAGCCCAGCGACGCCAGCGCCTCGATCTCGCCGACGGCCTCGATCCATTCACCGATGCGCGATCCCGAGCGCACGCGCCAGCGGTCGATGGCGAACGCCACGTGTGCGGTCCACAACAGCAGCACCGCGAACGGCGCGAAGAACTGATTGCGCCGCGCGTCCAGCAGCGCGACGAGCTTGCGCAGCTTTTCGATCTCCCGCGACGCCGGTTCGTTCGCGCCGCGCAGCCGAGCGTGCAGCGCCACGAGGAGGGGCGAGGTGAACGCCTCCCGTTCGACGCGCGCCAGCACTCCGCCGAGGAGCGCGAGCGCCGGCTCCGCGCGCTCGACGGCGGTGATCACCGGTTCCACGCGCGGATGCAAGTGCCGCGCGAGAAACAGCGTGGCCACGATCGCAACGAGCAGCGGCCACGAAGGCACATTCGCGAACACTCCCAGCCGCAGCACCGCCTCGGGATGCGTCAGCCCGACCAGTTTCGCGAACAGGGAAGGCAGCGACACCAGCACGAGAACGATCGTGACGACCGGCAGCACGTTCGCGGAGATCCGCTCGAGCTTCGAGAGCGGCACCCCCGGCATCGACGCCCACGCGTCGAGCTTCGCGCTCTCGATCTCGCGCGTCACCTCCGCCGCCGCGATGGCCAGGTCCTCGCGCAGCGAAACGTTCTCGCGCAACTCCCGCACCGCTTCCTGCCGCGCACGAATCGTCTCGATCTCACGGGACGGTTCCTTGAGCCACTGCGCCAGCCGCGCCCGCCCCGCACGCGTGACCGCGATCGAGATCAACTCGAACAAAGACCCCTGTCCGAACAGATCAAAGTCGCCGGCGTACGGATGATGATCGTCCGCGAACTCGCCGCCCTGATCCCCGCGCCCCTGCCACGTCCCCTCGATGCGTCCGATGCCGCGCTCGTAAAACGCGGCCCCGTTCTCGGCCCGCTTCCTCTTCGTGATCACCCGCTCGTGCATCACCACGAGCACGAAAAAGAGGACCACGGGCACGAGCGCCGCCGCCACACTCCAGAACGCCACACCGATCGCGGCAGCGATCGCCACGAGGCGCGCAATCGACAGCCGCCGCTCCCTCACCCGCAACTCGTCCACGGCACGCTTCCGTTCCGCCAGCCTCACCGCATAAAGTTCGCTCGCCGTCATCTCTTCGTTCTTCATTCTGCGTTCTGCGTTCTGCGTTCGTCTTCTACCTCATGCGCACACCACCAGGCCCAAAATCCTTCGTCCCCGGTGCCTTCCTCCGCGCCATGCAGCATCGCCCTCTGCCATTCCTGTCCCACCTGGCAACCCACTACGGCGACGCCTCTCATTTCCGGATCGGTCCCGGCCATCTCTACTTCTTCGTCCATCCCGACCAGATCCGCGACGTCCTCATCGCGAAGAACTCTTCCTTCGTCAAAGGCCTCGCCCTGCAGCGCACGAAGATCGTCCTCGGCGAAGGTCTCCTCACCAGCGAAGGCGAACTGCACAAACGCCAGCGCCGGCTCGCGCAGCCCGCGTTCCATCGCGAGCGCATCCAGCGTTACGGCGAGATCATGGTCGAGAAAGCCGCACTCGCGCGCGAACGCTGGCGCGACGGCGACGAGATCGACGTCGCGCAGGAGATGGCGCGCCTCACGCTTTCCGTCGTCGCCAAAACCCTCTTCGACGCCGACGTCGAAGACGAGGCCGACGAGATCGGCGCCGCGCTCACCGAGTTGATGCTGATGTTCCCCATCCTCCTGCATCCGCTCGCGCCGCTCATCCTCAAGCTGCCGTTCATGCCGCAGGTGCGCCGCTTCCACCGCGCCATGGATCGCCTCGACCGCACCATCTATTCGATGATCGACGCGCGCCGCAAAGCGAATGCCGATCGCGGCGATCTCCTCTCCATGCTCGTGATGGCCACCGACGTCGAAGGCGACGGCGGCGGCATGAGCGACCTGCAACTGCGCGACGAGACGATGACGATCTTTCTCGCCGGGCACGAGACCACTGCCAACGCACTCGCGTGGACGTTGTACGCGCTCGCGCGCAATCCCGAAGTCGAGCGCGAGCTCCATCGCGAGCTCGACGAAGTCCTCGGCGGCCGATTACCGGCACCCGCGGATTACCCGCGCCTGCCGTACACCGAGATGGTCCTCGCCGAATCGATGCGCCTCCATCCTCCCGCCTGGGGCCTCGGGCGCTACGCAACCGAAAGCGTGGACGTCGGCGAGTGGACCGTGCCGCCGAAAGGGCTCGTCATCCTCTCTCAATACGTCACGCACCGCGATCCGCGTTTCTGGCCCGATCCCGAGCGCTTCGATCCGCTGCGCTTCACGGCCGAGGCGAAAGCGTCGCGGCCGAAGATGGCCTACTTTCCTTTCGGCGCAGGTCCGCGCATCTGCATCGGCGAGAGCTTCGCGTGGATGGAAGGCGTGCTGCTCGTCGCGACCATCGCCCAGCGGTGGCGCTTCGCCAAAGGCAACGACGTCACCCCGCAGGCCCTCATCACCTTGCGCCCGAAGGAAAAGATGTTCATGCGCACGGTCCCTCGCCGCGCGTAGGCGGGGCGGAGGGGGCCGAAGGGCGGGTGAGGAGCCGTACAATCTCCTTCATGGCAAAAATCGACGCCCTCTTCGCCGACTACGCCTCCTATCACCAGACGAAGGGGAACAAGTTCTTCCACCGCCTCGGCATCCCGATGATCATGTTCAGTCTCATCGGCATGCTCACGCTCGTGCCGCTGTTCGACGCCGGCACCATCCGCGTCGACGCCGCGATGCTCCTCATCGCCGCGGCCACCGCGTACTACTTCATCATCGAGTGGCGCCTGGCCATCGCCATGTTCGCCGTCTGCGTCGTCTTCTACTTTGCCAGCGCCGCCCTCGGGCTCTGGATCAACCTCGCCCTTTTCATCCTCGGCTGGATCTTCCAGTTCATCGGTCACAAGGTGTACGAGCACAAGAATCCGGCGTTCTTCCGGAACTTCGTGCACCTTCTCGTCGGACCGTTGTGGATCCTCAACGACGTCATCCCCGTCGTGCGCTCGAAGTAAGAGGCGCATTTTTTGCTGGCCAAGCTCGCCTGGGTACGAGTGTGGACAATTCCAATCATGGCGTCCTCATCGTCGAGGACGATCCGGCCATTCGCCGTCTGGTGACGATGGTCCTGCAGCGCCACGGCTACCGGATCGACGTCGCGGCGGACGGACTCGAAGCCGTTCTCAAGCTCGGCGTCTCCGAATACGACGTCATCGTCCTCGACCTGATGATGCCCAACCTCGACGGCTTTACCTTCCTCAACACGTTCGCCGAGAACGATCCCGATCGTCTGCGCAAAGTCATCGTCACCAGCGCCGCATCTCCCGCCGTGATCAAAGAGCGCATGCATGGCCACCCGTATGCAGTGCTGCCGAAGCCGTTCGACATCATCGAACTGGCCAATCACGTGCGCTCCTGCATCGACGCGCAGCAACCGGCGTCGTAGCCGGAAGTGACGCGGACGTAGAATCGACGTCGTGAGCACCTCGGAAGCGAGCTGCCGGTTGGCACGTACGCGGCCTCGGCACGCCTCGATCGCCCTCATCGGACTCCTCGCGATCGGCCTGTTCGCGCCGGCGTGCGTCTCGAAAGAGGTGAAGCGCACCAGGCTCGAAAGGTGGAGAGCGAAGCACCTGCCGGACTACGGCATCCGCGTGGAAGCACCGGCCGATGCCTTCACGTCGTTCGGCCTGCAAATGCATCATCGTTCGAACGGCATCGCCGACGCTACGTGGTTCATCACGATCGGGATCGAGCGAAAAACGCGGGCGGAGTTCGACACGCCCAACTGGCCTTCACCGGAAAACCCCGTCAGCGCAGACCCGGAATATATGCGCTGGCTCCAATGGCTGACGGCGTTCCATCCCGAGACGTCGATCTACGAAAGCACCAGCGACTCCCGCCAGTATCGCCGCGACGTCGTCCTCCCGTCCGGCGAGATCACAAGTCTCCACGCGACCTACGTGCACTGGCCGTTCTCTCCCGAGGAACGTGCCGCCGACGACGCCGTAATCCGACGGATCCTCGCCTCCGCACGGTAGAGACGCGCGCGCCGGAGGGATGCGCGAGCGGGGGTAAGGCGGAAGGATGAAGGATGAATGCTCACCCTCTCCCTCTACAGCGCTACAGCGCTACAGCGCTACAGCTCTACAGCTCAACAGCTCAACAGCTCAACAGCTCAACAGCTCAACAGATCAATCGCTCAACAGCTCCCCCCGCCGCCCGCCCCGCCGCCGGCCCCCCACCTCCCACGCTAAAATC
>DASPHZ010000087.1:0-5290 GCA_035629395.1 Thermoanaerobaculia bacterium | reverse complement strand
GGTCGAGCTGCGTCCGCTCGACGCGGATGAGGCCCGCGAGATGGCGCGCTCGTTATTGTCGCTCGTCGAGGCGGACGACGACGCGGATGCCTGGTCGCGGCTGGAGAAAATCCTTCCCCGCGGGCGTGCGCGCACGCGGCTTGGAGAGGCGATCCGCAACCCGCTGCTGCTCTCGTTCGTGGTCGTGCTGGCAGCGCAAGGGGTGGAGCTCGACGGCAACCGCGCCGAAGTCTATGAGCGGATCGTAGACGCCATCCGCGACCGCGGCCGGCCGGACCGCGTTGCCGAGGCGGAACCGGCCGAGCCGGTCGGCCGCTTCGTGTTCAACGCGCTCGGGTGGCACCTGCTGCAGGACCCTTCCGCAGACCTGCTGGACCTGCGCAGAAAGATCGCGCCGGAGCTGACTTCGCCGAACGTGGGCGAGCTCGATGCGGAGATTAAATTCGACGAGGCGGTCGCATTCTGGCGCGCACGGGGAGTACTCGATCGGGCAGGTGCAATCGGAGCCGAAAGCATCACCTTCGTCCATCAGTCGCTAGCGGAATTCGGCGCCGGCCGCCGTCTCGCCCGGCGCGGCGGCCGCGAGCTTCGAAGAACCCTCGATCAGGCGCTTCAGACGGGAGGATCGGCCGCGGAAGTCCTGCTTTTCGCCGCGGGGGCCGGTGCAGCGAACGACATCGCCGAAATTCTGCTCGAGGAAAGTCCGGATCCTTGGTCGAAGCGGCCGGTCCTGGCCGCCTCCGTCCTCGCGGAAGCGCGAACCGCCGGCGGGAGCCTGGTCGCAGAGACGATCCGGCGGCTGGCGGAGCGCGTGGCGTCTCCCGCTCCGGCCGTGGCCATCGAAGCCGGTCTCGCGCTGGAGCGTCTCGCTGCCATCGCTCCCGCGGCCGACGCGCTCCGGCCGATGCTCGATTCCGAGCAGCCGTGGACGCGTCTCGCCTCACTGGCGCCGATGCTTGCGGCCGATCCCGATTCCGTTCCGCCGGAGACCGCGGCCAGGTGGCTGTCGGAGCTGGAGGTGGTGGAACGGGTCACCTTCGGAGATCGATGGGCCGAAGACCGCGCGCTGCCGTACGCGGCTGCCGATCTGCAGGAGTCAGCCCTGCCGCGGGCTGTGCGCCTGGTCGCGCAGCGGCTTCCGAAGGAGGAAGCCCGAGCCTGTTTCGACAGTCTGCTGACGCGGTCGATCGGCGTCATCGATACGGACCTCGAGGTGCGGGCGATCGTGAGCGATGCCGGCTTTGCAGACGTTGCCGAGCGGCACCGCATCGACTTCCCGCCACCGGACCAGAAGTTCCTCGACCACATGGCCCGCGAGCGCTCGTTGGAATTGCCGTTTCTGGAGGAGCTCAGCAGCGCTCTCGCTCTTCCGGAGCCCGACGGGCGGCAGCCTGACGAGGACCTGCCGAATCTGACGAGGATCGTCCGAACCTTGCAGACCGACAGCTTCATCCTTCTGACGAAATCGAGCGGGCGGGATCAGGCAGCGGAAGTTCTTCGCGGCATCGCTGCGGCCACGTCGATCGATCCACAGGCTCTCTCGCGCGAGATCGCCTCCGCTCGCACGACCCTGAGCTCCGATGAGGAGCGCCATCTCCATCAGCTGATCGATGACTACGACGAAGTTCCGCAATGGGAAGCGGGAGCACGCGTCACAGACGCACAGGCTCTGTTTCGCGCGCTGACGCATCCCAGCAACGGAATCAAGCGCGCAGCTGCGTATTTGGTGTTGCACAAATCGATCGCTGAAGAGGAGTTGCTGGCAGGGCTGCGCGAGCCTCTCTCCCTCGGCCGCCCCTACACGTTGCAGATCGTCAGCGACGTCGCCCTGCAGCGGCTGCCGGCCGATTGCGCCGTCGATCTCATCGTCGAACGGCTGGGCGGCACCTCGACGAGCGGCTGCAGCCATCTGTACGAGGCGCTCGGCCGATCATTCGAGCGATGCTCCGCGGAGCATCAGGAGAAGATTCGCGAGACCGTTGCCCGAGGCCTGACCGCGGCCAGTCCGGACGCTGCTGCTGCGGCGGCGAGTGTCGCATCGCTCTTCGTGCCCGCTGATGCGCACATCAATGCCGCGGTCTCGGCGGCGTTCGAGCATTGGTCGATCGACCGCGGGGTCTGTTCAGATTGCGGGACCCCGCTGAAGGGTGACTCCTGCCCGAAGTGCAACGCGGTGGCTCGGCATCCGGCTCCGATTCTGCTGCGCCTGCGCGACCGGCAGCAGGCGTTCCCCGCGCTCGACCTGCTGGACTTCAGTAGAGATCGGGTTCTGCGCGACGTCGCGCTGGAGTTGCTGAGAACTCGATTCATGGAGGAAGTCGGTGCGCTCACGCAGGTGCTCGAAGTTCTCGCGGACGACACGTCGCCTCTGACTCTGCCGGTCCGTTTGCGCGCGTTACGCGTGGTGTTCGGCCTCCCGGCAGAACGCCTCGCGGCCGACGCGGCGGAAATCGTCCGCCTGCTCGATTCGACGGTGGCTCAGGTGCGCGTGGCATACCTCAATGGGATTCATACCGAATGGCTGGCCTCCTCCGACGCGAATGCCGCGTTTCAACGCGGACTCGCTGATCCCGAGCCTTCGGTGCGAAGCGCCGCGGCAAATCTCGCCCGGCGGCTGCGAGATGCCTAGGGCGTCCAGGAGATCGGACGCTGTTCGGGCGGGAACAGCAGCCGGAAGGCGCGGAGCGCCGCCGGGTGATAGATGGTCGCGTGTTTTTCTTCGGGCATGGGGTGGGACCAGACGCGTAAGCGTCGGGACAGTGACTTCGTGAGCCGCCGTACAGCAGCAATGCTCCCCTCGCTGCTCGTGGCGATGTAAAGCCGCTTCGGCGTCGCCGCACCGACAGCCGCCTGTTTCACGAGTTTCTCGTCGTTCCACCAGCGGCGCCCGATCTCGCGCTGGAGTGAAAACGCCGTCGCCACGAGACAGCGCTGCGTCACGGTGACGTACGGGCCATGCCATCATGCGTGCATGTCTGCTTGGATCCGCGCCGCATGCATCGCCCTCGCCCTCCTCCTCGGCGCGTGCAGGCGCGAAGAGGCGCCGGTGCAGTCGCAAACGGCGCGCGCGCCGGAGCGGCCGGCGGCGCCGGTCGAGCGGAAGCCGCGACGCGCCGCGGCGCTGACCGGACTGGTGACGCGGCCGCAGGTCGAGAACGACGCCATGCGCTCGGCAGTGGAACGTGTCGAGGATCGCTTTTAAATGATCGCGGATGGGATAAAAGCCATCGCCGATCATTTAAAAGCGATTCAGGAGCACTTTTATCCCATCGTGCATCACTTAAATCCGATGCGGATCGCTTTTATCCCATCGCGGGTCATTTAAAAGCGGTCGCCGATGGGAAAAAAGTGATCGGCGGCGGATTCGAGAACCGTCAGCGCCGCGCCGCGTTCTCGCCGCCGAGCGACAGACGTTTTCCGCCCGGCCGGCGGTAGTCGCGTACCGAATCGGGGAGCGCCGACGCCCTCTACCAGCCGCTCGTCCGGAATGGCGACGTCAGCAACGATGCGCAACGGCAGGACGCCCGCCCAGATTGAAGGCGTCCAGAAGCGGCTGGCAGGGGGCTCAGCTTCTGTGTACGGTAGAGTCCGCGTGCCGCGGTGCGCCAGTCGCGGCGCGTCAGGTGAAAGCGTGTCCCGGAAAGGCGCGGTAGCGGCGCGCGGTTGAGACAATTGTGGTGACGATCGAGTCCACGAGCTCGTCCTTCCTGCGCGATGCGGATCGCGACGCCTGCGATGCCATCGGCGGCTTCGTCTATCAGGTCGACCTCACCATCCGACGCTGGATCGAATTGCCGGAGGACGAGATCCTCGAACTGGAGTGCGGGGAGGATATCGACCGGGTCGCGAAAGCGTTCTCGACGCCAGCGCGGTCGACGCTCGAACAGGAACGGCTCCTCGAGCAGGTCAAGAGACGGGCGGCGTCCGTCACGCTCAGGTCATCGGCCGCCGTGGAAGCGGTCGCGAATTTCGCATTGCACCGCGCGCGCAATCCCGAGGTGAGACTGCGGTTCCGATTCACGAGCAACGCCACAGCCGGAACCGAGCACAAGGCCGCGTTTCCGGGTGGGCAGCCCGGGATCGTTCTCTGGACGAGCCTTCCCGGCCTCGGTGCTGATGCACGAACGGAGGTCGCAACCGCGCTCCGGCAGTTCTATCGGGAACTGAAGCAGCCTGAGAAAGTGCCGGCAGATGCGTGGAACGCGCTCTGGCAGCTCGCGGAGCACGGCTCCGATCAGCAATGGGACCAGTTCCTCGATTCGTTCGAATGGTCGCTCAGCGACGCGGGTCCGGCGGAGATTCAGACAGTCATCCGTCAGGAGCTGGTTTCGCGTGGCTTCTCGCGCGATGAGAAAGAGGCAGGCGAGCATCACATCCGGCTGTTCGTTCACGTCATCCGTCTTCTGACGAATCCGGGCGAGAAGCGGCTCACGGCAGCGGAACTGCCGACGATTCTCTCCGCTCCGGCCGACCGTGACCTCGAGCGACATCTGGCGATGGTGTTCGAGCGCCTGAATGTCCTCGCAGGACGGCTCGATGCGGTCGAGACCCGAGTCACGGTTCTCGAAGCGAATGCGTCGTCACCAGATCCCGCCGCAGTCGAGGAAGCCGTCGCCGCGCATCTCCGCTGGAGCCGCGAAAGCTACGCAGAGTTCTACTCCGTCGCATTGGGCCGTCGGATCCCCGTGTCGAAGGCGTGGAATCGCCTGCGGCAATCGGAGCGCAAGCGACGCGGGAGGGAGGATGAGACTGCGAAGAAAGTGCTGGCGCGCGAGGAGCGGATCGTCGTCCTCGGTGGGGCGGGCGCAGGGAAAAGCACGTTGTGCCTCCGGCTCGGCCATGAGGCAGCGGAGCGCGGCGAGCTGGCCCTTCGGGTCTCGGCGCGTGAAGTGGCGGCACTTCTGGTGGCCAGGAAGACCTTCGCCCGCGCCTTGGCGGACCTCGTCCCGTGCGGAGACGACACGGGGAGGGAGACGATCGCCGGCCGGTTGAAGCTCCTGCTGGCCGATGGTCTGGATGAATGCGGATCGAATGCTGCCCTCGTCGCGGAAAAACTGCTCGACTGGTCGCGAGCGCATCCGGCTTGCCGGATCGTCCTGACCAGCCGCCCTTCCGCGGTCGAGCCCGATCTGCTCCCCGGTTTCACATCGGTCGAGCTGCGTCCGCTCGACGCGGATGAGGCCCGCGAGATGGCGCGCTCGTTATTGTCGCTCGTCGAGGCGGACGACGACGCGGATGCCTGGTCGCGGCTGGAGAAAATCCTTCCCCGCGGGCGTGCGCGCACGCGGCT
>DASPHZ010000086.1:0-104639 GCA_035629395.1 Thermoanaerobaculia bacterium | reverse complement strand
CTCATGCAGCGGTCCCGCGCCGAGTTGGGGCATGGCCCATTCTAGGCCTCCCGAGCGGGTCCCGGCTAACCTCTGCCGGACGCCGCCGTCTGAATCGCCAGCTCACACGAGCTCGGGGAGAGACGACCACAAATGCAGCAGACGACGAAGCGCGGGTTCGCGCTCCTGTGCAGCACGATCGCAGGCCTCATCATCACCATCTTCGCTGTTGCCGCCGCGGCGCAGACGCGCGACGCCGCGCTCGAAGCGCGCCTCACGCTGGCGGACGAGATCCGCGACTTCCCGTTCCGCATCCGCGACACGCTGACGTCGCCGCAATGGCTGGCCGACGACCGCCACTTCGTCTACTGGTCGGCGGTGGAGCCGCACCGCGAGACGTTCGTTCGCGTCGACGCGCGCACCGGCAAACAGACGCCGCTCCTCTCCCCCGCCGCGTTGCGCGGCGAAGTGTCGCGGCTCAGCGGACGCGAGGTGCCGTTCCCGCCGTACTTTGATCTCTCCATCACTCCCGACCGGCAACGCCTCGTCTTCCCCCTCGGCGACGACGTCTTCGCGCTGACTCTCGCCGAAGCGAAACTCACCCGCCTCGCGCCGGCGGACCTCGACGTGCAGGCGCTGTCGCCGCAGAAGCTCCTCTCTCCCGATCGCCGCTTCATCGCCGTGCGCCAGCCGGACGGGTTCGCCGTCACCGACGCGAGCGGCCGCACCGTGACCGAGCGTCGCGACGAAGAACATTACGCGTGGGAGATCCCCGACCGCGCGTGGTCGCCGGACGGCCGTTTTCTCCTCGTCTGGCGCAACGACGCGCGTGCGGTGCACAAGCTCCCCGTCATCGACTACAGCACGCCGCTCGAGCGCGTGACGATGGTGCCGTACGTGAAGAGCGGCACGCCGCTGGCCAAGGCGGAGCTGCACGTCATTGAAGCCGCAACGGGTCGTTCCGTGCAGGTTGCTTCACCCGAAGGGGAGAGCTACGTCTGGCTCGCGGGCTGGCGGCCGGACAGCAGCGAAGCGCTCGTGCTCCACCTCTCGCGCGACGGCAAGCGCCTCGATCTGCGCGCGGTCAGTCCGTCGTCCGCGACCTCCCGACTCGTGATCCGCGAAGAGCGGCCGGAAAGCTTCGTGGCGGGACTCGATCTGTGGGAAGGAGGGTGGGACCTGCAGGTCACGCCGCTGCCCGGCAACCGCGAGCTCGTGTGGATGTCGGAGCGCGACGGCTGGCGTCACGTCTATCTCTATGACTACGACGGCAAGCTCGTACGCCAGCTCACGAGCGGAGCGTTTCCCGTGCACCGCGTGGCCGGCACGACGAACGACGCGCTGCTCGTCCTCGCGTCGGCCGACGCCGCGCATCCCTACGACCACGATCTGTATCGCGTGCCGCTCCGCGGCGGTCCGCTGCAGGCATTGACGCGCGACGGCGGCATTCATCGTGTGGCGCTCTCCCCTTCCGGGCGGTACTACACGGACGGGCATTCGACGCGCGAGCAGCCGCGCGTGTGGGAGGTCGGTTCGTCCGACGGCCGCACGAAGTTCCGCTACGCGGCCGCGGATGCCAGCGGTCTGGCCCCATGGCGACGCGCGATCGTGCCCGAAGGGATCACGGTGACGGCGGCGGACGGCGTCACGCCGCTGCATGGCGTGTTGTACAAACCGTTCGACTTCGATCCGGCGAAGCGCTACGCCGTGATCGCTTACGTCTACGGCGGTCCGTTCAAGACGATCGTGCCGTGGAGCTTCGCCGGCAACGGCGATTCACGCGACGCGCTCTCGCTCGCGCAGATGGGCTTCATCGTCATGGTGCTCGACGCGCGGGGCACGCCCGGACGGAGCAAGGCGTTCCAGGACGCGCACTATGGGCGCGTTGGCCAGACGGAGATCCCCGATCACCTCGCCGCGCTGCGGCAGGCCGCGGCCACACGCCCGTGGATGGACCTCACCCGCGCCGGCATCTACGGGCACTCGTGGGGCGGCTACTTCGTGCTGCGGGGGATGCTCACCGCTCCGGAGTTTTTCAAGGCGGGCTACGCCGGCGCCCCCGGCGCCTTCGAGGAGGAGGCGCTCGTCAACGAGCCTCATCTCGGACTTCCGGCCGCGAATCCCGCCGGCTACGCCGCGGGCGACAACATGCCTCTGGCCGCGAATCTCCGCGGCACGCTGCGCATGATGCACGGCACCAGCGACACGAGCGCGTCGCCGACGACGACCATGCGCATGGCGGACGCGCTGATCCGCGCCGGCAAACAGTTCGAGCTCCTCGTGATGCCCGGACAGAGGCACAATCCGCGCGGTCCGGCCCGCAAGTACTACAAGGATGACGTGCGTCTGTTCTTCCTTCGCACGCTGGGCGAGCCGCGATGAAAGGATGTGCACTCACTCCTCTTCCGGCGTGAACACCCACTTTTCCGCCGCTGCAATCCGGCGCGCAACAGGACTCGCGAGCAGCCGCTGCAGGCGGCGGCCGTGCTTCCGGTCGAGCCGGCGTAAACGGGCCGCGAAGCGTTCGCCGTGGAAATCATCGACCGGCTTTCCGAGGCGGGCGCGGACACAGTTGTAGAGGAGCACGAATTCGAGCAGCCACAGAAAGCCGCCCTGCTCCGTCGCAATGGCGCGCAATTCGTCGAGCAGTGTTTCGGACTGCCGGTACTCCTCGGCGCGGTAATGCAGTTTGGCGCGCAGCCACAGCACATACACGATGCCCGTCACCGACTGGAGCCGCCGGAACGCCGCCTCTGCCGACGCGACATACGCGCGGGCTTCGTCCGTGCGATCGAGGTTCATGCACGCATCCGCGCAGTTGTAGTCACACCACGCGAGATTCGATTCGTCGCCGAGGCCTTCGAAAGCCTTCCTCGCCTGCAGGAAGAGATGCAGCGACCACTCGAGCTCCTGACGGATCGCGGCCACGCAAGCCAGTCCCCAGAGCGTCGTCGCCTCGGCCGCGATGTGCGGCCTTTCGTGCTGCAGGAGCAGCGCGCGGTCGAACGCCCGCTCCGCATCGTCGACGCGTCCCGCCTGAATGCACGTGCCGCCGAGTTGATTGAGCGCGTTCATGCGCGCGATCGGATTGAGCGTCTCCGCCGTCGCGACGGCGGCCGCGGCCTCGTTCACCGCCTCCTCCACCCGTCCCATCGACGACAGCGACGACGAATGAAAGTACCGCGCCTCGTATTGCGCTTCGACGTCCATCCGATCGAGAGGGAGGCTCCGCATCGCGGCATCGACCTCGTCATGCCGCCCGAGCCGGAACAGCGCCTTCATCCGCTGCACGGTGATCCCCGGCGCGTCGTAGGGAACGGGCCGGAGCACCGCGTCATACAAACCGAAGTAGAGCAGCACCAGGTGCAGGAGCTCGCAGCGCGCGGCGGGCGTGGGAAAGCGGGACGAAACATAGTCCCGCACGCTGGCCGCGCGATGCGGCGGCCCGGCGGCCGGCGCACTCCCGGCGCGCCGCGCGGCCGCCGTGAGAATGTCCAGTGTCGAGCCGGCGAGGACGCGCAGCGGCAGCGAGCGGAAACGCGCCGCCGCCGGAACCGATGCGGGATCACGCTCCTCGGCCGGGACGACGGCATCGTGCGCGAGCCAGAGGACTTCACGCGGCCGGCTCTCCAGCAGCAGCGGCGTGAGGTCGAAATCGTCGGAGCCCGAATATCCGGCCACGACGACGATGCGATCGTCGAACAACGCCCGCAGATGCTCGCGCCAGCGTGGCAGCAGCGCGAATGCGTTGTTCGTCAGACTGATCGCCGCAATCGAAACGACGAGCTGCGAGCGCGGTTCGTCGTCGTGAAGCGGATGGCTGCCGTGCGGCTTCGACAGCACCTGCCGCGACGGCGGCGGTGCATCGAGATCGCGGCCGCGAAAGATCACGCGTTCGTACGCCGTGCCTTCCGCGGCGCGTTCGAGACAGTTGTCGAAGTTCGTGGTGACGACGCTGCTGCCGCGCTCGAGAAAGGCCGCGATCGAGGAATGCAGCGTATTGAACGTCCTCGCGTCGAATACGCGCGCCAGCGAGAACTCGCGGTCGTTGAGTTTTGCGATTTCCTCGACCAGCCCTTCGAATCGCGGCACCGGCGGCAGCGACGCGCGCGCGAGGACCTGCGCTGCCAGATCGGGAGGCGCGTCGCATGCCTCGAGGAGCGCGTCCAGGAACCGGTACACGGTCGGCAGCGAGGCCGGTGCGTCGAGCGAAATGCCCGCGCCGCAGAGAAACGTCAGGTCCTGCGGCGACCGGGCAGCAAACCATTCCGCGGCGTCCACGCGAACAGCATAGCCAGTCGCGGCGTCGCGAGGCAGGCCGATGCGGCGTTGGCGGTGAGCGTCATCGACGTGTCGCTCTCGACGCTCTTCACGACGCCCGTGAATTTTGATGGTGCAAACCCGGCGACCTGGGAGCGCGGTTATTCTCTCGCCGTGATGCGAGCATCCGCGCTGGCTCTCCTCCTCTTCGCCTGTACGACCGCGACTCCGCGACAATCGTTCACGATGAACTACGACACGCCGCTCGACGCCGAGCTGCAGCGCCGCATCGAAACGATCGACGCACGGCTGCGGGAGAAGCATGGGATGACGCCCGAGCAGACGGCGGTAGGCGTGCTCGATCTCCAGCGCCCGCGCGTGGCGATGATCCATCCCGACCGGATCGAGTACGCCGCGAGCGTGCCGAAGATCGGCATCCTGCTGGCGTACTTTCAGTTGCACCCCGAGGCGGCGGAACGGCTCGATGCGGAGACGGAGCGCGAGCTCGGACTGATGGTCAAGGCGTCGAGCAACGAGATGGCGGCGAAGCACTCGCGCGCGATGGGACTGCGCGAGATCCAGCAGGTGCTGAACGAGTACGGCTTCTACGACGCGAGCCGCGGCGGCGGGCTGTGGGTGGGGAAGCATTACGGCCCGAACAGCGAGCGGATCGGCGATCCCGTTGCCGATCATTCGCACGCGGCGACGGTGCGTCAGTTGCTGCGTTTTTACTGGATGCTCGATCGCGGCGAGCTCGTGTCGCCCGCGGCGTCAAAGAAGATGCGCGAGCTCTTTCTGTCGCCGGCCATTCCGCACGACGATCACAAGTTCGTGAAGGCGCTGGCGGGCCGCGACGTGGTGCTGCTGCGCAAGTGGGGCTCATGGCAGGACTGGCTGCACGACACCGCGCTGGTGGAAGGGAAGAACCGGCGGTACGTGCTCGCCGCCCTCACCCACCACCCCGCCGGCGATGCCTATCTCGAGGATCTGGCGCGGGCGGTGGATGAGGTGATGGCGGGGCGCTAAGCGCCTGCTTTTTTGTACGAGTCGCTGTACCGCTTCGCCGCGGCCGGATCTTCGGCCACTTTGCGGATGGCCTGTTCGAACGACTGCTCGTTCAGACCTTTTTCGGAGAGCAGCCGTTGCGCGTCGTTCGGATTCTTCTTGATCTGCGCACCGAGCTCGCCGAGTTGTTCGGGAGTGAGGCTGGTCTGCTGTTGCGTCGCCACGGCCGGCGCGTCGTTCGAGGCGCCCGCATTCGTCGCGGGCTGTTCGTTCGAGCACGCGCCGAGGAGGATCGCGCAGAGGGCCCATGCGATCGAAGTGTTTCTCATCGGATCATCCCTTTCCTTTTCCCTTCCCTTTGCCGCCGCCGTTGCCGTTCCCGCGGCCGCTGTTGCCGTTGCCGTTGCCGCGGTTCTGCTGTTCGACACGCGGCTTCGCGGCGCGGACGCGTTCCACGCGCGGCTCGGCGACGCGTTTGATCTCGCGCTGTTTTTTCGGACGTTCGTGCACTACGCGGCGCACGTCGTCGTCATTGGCGCGCACGCGACGCGTCACGCGAGGGCGATCGTTGTCGGTGCGCACGCGGCGGCTGGCCTGCACGACGTCCGCGCCGGTCTGCAATCCGCGCTGTTTCTTGAGCTGTCCCGGAGGACCGCCATGCGGATGCGCGCGTCCCGTGGCAACGCGCGACGTCACGACCGCGGGGAAAAACTCGTCCTCGTCGTCGATGACGTTCACGGTGCGGAACTGCGGTTCGAGGTCGTACGTCTGGAAGCGATCGTCGATCACGTCGACGAGACGCAGTCCGGTCACGCCGTCGTCGACCTGGGTGTGCACGAACTGCACGAACCGCGGACGCTCGGTCTGATCGACGAAGACCACCGGCGTGTAGCGCAGCACCTCGACCATCTGCATCGGCGGCACGCGCGCGGCGTTCAACGTCGCCACGAAGTCGCTCAGATCGCTCAACGGCACGCCGGTGATGTCCGCGACCGCGGCGACAGCCAGCGGCATGGCGGCCAATGCGAGCAGGTCGTTCGGCTGCACCTGCATCTCCGCCACCCGCGTCACCACCACCTCGGGGATGTAATCCTCGCGTACGACGTACGTGGTGGCGGGCCCGTCAAAAGCGACGAACTGCGGCTCGAGGTCGTAGGCGCGGTAACGGTCTTCGATCACGGTGACGAGTTGCGGGCCCGTGACTCCCTGATCGACCTGCGTGGCGACGTACTCGACGAATGCGGGCTGCTGGTCTTCGAGGACCAGCGCGGCGGGGGCGTAACGCACCACCTGCACGAACTGCGTGGGTGGCATCTGGGCACGATTGAGTGTCGCTACGAATTGACTCAGCTCGCTCGCAGGCACCCCGGTGACCTCGCTGGCAGCCGCAACAGCGAGCGGCATGGCCACGAGTCCCAGAAGCTCTTCGGTATCGAGAGCGCGGGCCTGCAGAGGAACGAGCACCAGCAGCAACGCAGCGAGCGCTGCCTTTCTCATGGAGCCTCCTTCCTGACGATGCAAATAACTGCAAGGTTGGGGCCGCCCGCGGGGAGGCGGGAAAGGTATAAAGCTGTAGAGCTGTAAAGCTATTGAGCTATTGAGCTATTGAGCTATTGAGCTGTAGAGCTGTAGAGCTATAGAGCTGTAGAGGGGCCGGGCTCCCCGCCGGGCTGCCTTGGGAGCTGTAAAGCCATAGAGGGGCCCGGACTCCCCTCTACCGCTCTACAGCTTTACAGCTTTACAGCTCTACAGCTCTACCTCTCCGATCGCCCCCGCACCACCACCCCCTCCTTCATCACGAACACCACCCGCTCGGTCGCGCTGATGTCGGTCAGGGGGTTGCCGGGCACGGCGATGAGGTCGGCGAGTTTGCCGGGGCTCACGGTGCCGAGCTGGTCGCCGAGGCCGAGGAGGGCGGCGGCGTGGGCGGTGGTGCGGAGGGCGGCGGCGGGAGGCATGCCGAGGGTGGTCATGATCGAAAACTCGCGGGCGTTGAGGCCGTGGCGCGAGACGCCGGAGTCGGTACCGAACGCGATCTTCACGCCCGCTTCGAGGGCATTGCGGAACAGCGTGTCGCGCGCGGCGATCGCGGCGCGGGCCTTCGCCTGGATCGACGGCGGGAACTTGTCGATCTCCTTCTTCACCGTCTCCCCCGCCAGCAGCGTCGGCACGAGATAGATCCCTTTCTCGCGCATGAGCGCGAGCGTGTCGGGCTGGAGGAAGGTGCCGTGCTCGATCGAGTGCACGCCCGCGGCGATGGCGATCTTCGCCGCCGCATCGCCATGGCAATGCGCGGCCACGCGCTTGCCCAGTTGCCGCGCCTCGTCGACGATCGCGCGCATCTCTTCCGACGTGAGCTGCGGCAGATCGACGGAATCGCCGAGGGAGAGGACGCCGCCGGAAGGCATGACCTTGATGACGTCGGCGCCGTACTTCACCTGATGGCGCACCGCGGTGCGGCATTCTTCGGGGCTGTTGCAGATGCCCTGCATCGGCCCCAGTTGCGGGATGCCGCGCGACGGCGGATACGCGGGCGCGTCGGCGTGCCCGCCGGTCGCGCCGATCGGATGCACCGCGACGAGCATGCGCGGCCCCACGATGTAGCCGTTCATGATGCCGTTGCGCAAAGAGACGTCGATGTATTCAAACGACGCGAGATCGCGCACGGTGGTGAACCCCGCCTCGAGCGTGCGCCGCGCGTACGTCGACGCGAGCAGCGCCTGCTCTCCCTGATGGCGCATCAATCCCTCGAACGAATCGCGGTAGTAATCGGCGCCGGTCTCGAACGTGAGATGCGTGTGTGCGTCGATGAACGCCGGCAGCAGGGTCACGTCCCCCAGCTCGATGACCTCGGCATTCTTCGGAATGGCGCCGCCGACCGACTGGATCCTCGAGCCCTGGACGATGACCACCGCGTTCTGGACGACCTGATCCGACGTGCCGTCGAAGAGGCGCGCGGCCTTGAGGGCGATGACGCGGTCCTGCGCGGATGAAGCAAAAGCAAAGCAGAGCGAGAGCACGAGCGCTGCGAATCTCATGAGCACGCAAGGTAGCAGGTGCGTCAATGCGTCGACGCGATTTCCGTGAAGCCGAGTTTCCCGAGGAGGGCGTTCCATTCGTCCATCGGCAGGCTGCCGCCGGTGGCTTGGTCGTGGCCGCGCGCGTCGAGGCCGAGGTTCCGCAGGAAGTCGATGAGGTTCTGGTCGCCCGCGCAGCGCATGGAGAAATTCACGCGTCCCGGCAGGTAGCCGTCGTTGGCCACGATGACGATGTATTTCGGGAGGCGGGTGCGCCAGATCTGGGCGATGACGGGATGGACCTGACAGCGGGAGCGCACGCGAACGAGCGCCACGTTGCCGGAGAATTTCGGCGCGGCCATCTTGGCCTCGTTCATCGCGTGCTTCACTTCTTCGCGCGCGGCGCGTAAGGCCTCGACGTCGGGCGCGGCGGAAGTGACAAATGCGCGCGGTGTGGGGTGGGCGAGTAAGGCACGCGCGGCGATTTCCGGCTGATAGTCGCTGGCGCGGCGTGCTGCATTGACGAGTGCCGTCGCTTCTTTGAGATGCGACATCGCGTAACGCTCTTTCACGGATGCGAGCAACGGAAACGGCGCGCGCTCGCCGAGATCGCTCAATACGCCGATCGCGGCAATCCAGTCGAGGTCCGCAATGTCGGCGAGTGCCGCGCAGAGGTCATAGACGATGAGGGAGGTGTTCGGGATCGGATTCCATGAATACGCCGTAATGAGCAATGCGCCCGGAGGTGTGCCGTCCGGGCGATGATGGTCGATGAGACACGTGGGGACATCGTCGATGAGCGGCTGACTGCGTGAGCCGAGATCGAGCACGAACAACGCCTCCGGCTTCGCCTCCGCAATGACGCCGCGATTGGCCTCGGACCACGCATCGCGCTCGCGGGTGGGCGTGCGGCGAAGGACGTTCGTGAATCCGAGGCGCTCCAATGCGACCTGCAGGACGATGCCGGCGGTGACACCGTCCGCGTCGGAGTCGTGAAAAACGAGCACGCGCGCGTCGGGACGCAGCGCGTGCACGAAGGTCGCGAAATCGTTCACACCGCGATCGAGGACGGTCCGCTGCCGGCATTCGAGCGCGTAATGGCGGACTCGATGGTGCGCAGATCGTCCTCGCTCAATTGCAGTGAGGCCGCGCCGATCCAGCCGTCGACCTGCTCGGGGGAGCGTGCGCCGACGATGGCACCGGTCACGCCCGGCCACGCCAGTGTCCACGCGACCGCCACGGCACCGACCGAAACATTGTGGTGCTGTGCGATCGGTACGAGCGCGTCGCGCAATGCGAGATTACGCTCGATGTTCGGGCGCTGGAACTCCGCGGACTGGCGGCGCCAGTCGTCCTGTGCGAGCGCATCGGCGCGGTCGAGCGTCCATTTTTCGGTGAGCAGTCCGGATTGCATCGGGCTGTACACGATGACGCCCGTCCCGTGCTCGCGGCACCACGCCAGCTCGCGCGCGGCGAAGTCGCGCTTGATGAGTGAGAACGGCGGCTGGAGCGAATCGACGTGGCGGATGGGCTCGCAGCGCTGCAGCAATTCGACCGTGAAGTTCGAGACGCCGGCCCAGCGCACTTTGCCTTCTTCAACGAGACGGGCCATCTCGCCCCACGAGTCTTCGACCGGGGTGCCGGTCTCATCGGGCCAGTGGAACTGATAGAGATCGATGGTGTCGACGCCGAGGCGGCGGAGGGACGCTTCGCATTCGCGGCGGATCGATTGCGGACGGAGATCGCGTTGCGGCGGCGCCATGGGATTCGATTCGTCCCAGGAGAGGCCGCATTTGGTGAAGACGAGCGGGCGTTCGCTGGCGGGGAGCTCGCGCAGGAGGCGGCCCGCGAGCTCTTCCGAGTGGCCGAGTCCGTAGACGGCGGCGGTGTCGATCCAGTTGATGCCGCGACGGACGGCGTGCTTCATCGCGTCGACGGCGGCGTCGTCATCCTGTGGACCCCAGCCGAAGGACCACCCTCCCCCGCCGATGGCCCATGCGCCGAATCCGACGCGCGTGATGTCCGGACCTGCAGTTCCGAGTTTCGAAGTTTTCATGCGGGGGCGACGTGCAGAGTTCGAGCCGTTACTATCCGCGCCCGTGTTTCGGAAGATCCTCTGGTTCTGGCTGCCGCTCGCGGCGACGTGGTTCATGATGGCCCTCGAGGGGCCGTACGTCGCGGCGATCGTGGCGCGGATGCCCGAGGCGGCGCGCGGGCTGGCCGCGTTCGGCGTGGCGACTTCGCTGGCGTGGCTGATCGAGTCGCCGATCATGATGCTGCTCTCCGCCTCGGCCGCGCTCGTGCGCGACCGCGCGTCGTACTGCGCGCTGCGCCGCTTCGCGCACCTCCTCAACGCGCTCGTCACCCTCGGCATGATCATCCTCGCCATTCCGCCGGTGTTCGACGTCGTGGCGAAGATGATCGGCCTGCCGCACGACATCGCGCGGCTCGCGCACATGGCCACGACGGCGATGATCCTCTGGCCCGCGGCCATTGGCTATCGCCGCTTCTACCAGGGCATCCTCGTGCGCCATCACCTCACGCGGCGCGTCGCGTACGGCACGGTGGTACGACTGACGACGATGTCGGTCACGGCCGCGCTGCTCGCATTCGTCTTCCGCCTGCCCGGCGCGCTCGTCGGAGCGTTGGCGCTCCTGGCTGGAGTGATCCTGGAAGCATTCGCCAGCCAGTACATGGCGCGGCACATCGTGCGCTCGATTCTCGCCAGCGACGAGGTCGCCGCGGGAACGCTGCTGCGGCAGCGCGAGATCGCGCGCTTCTACTTTCCGCTCGCGCTCACGTCGATCCTCTCGATGGCGCTCGGGCCGCTGGTCACGTTCGGCCTCGGACGCGGCGCCGCGCCGATCGAGTCATTGGCCGTGTGGCCGGTCGTCAATTCGATGGTGTTCCTCTTCCGCAGTGGCGGCGTCGCGTTCCAGGAAGTCGGCATCGCGCTCCATGACGATCGCGAAGTCGGCCGCGCCGCATGGCTCTTCGGCGCGATCGCCTCGCTGGCACTGGCGCTGGTGGCGTTCACGCCGCTCGAGCGTTTCTGGTTCGAGGAGCTCTCCGGGCTGTCGCGCCAGCTCTCGCCGTACGCGCTGTGGCCGGTGCGCATCCTGATCCTGTTGCCCGCGCTCGAGTACATCGTGTCGTTCCAGCGCGCGCGGTGGATCGTCGAGCACCGCACGGCGGTCGTCACGATCGCGACTGCCGTCGAGACCGTGACGCTCGCCGTCACCTTGTTCGTTGCGCTGGGTGTGTTCGACCTGGTGGGCGCGGTGGGCGGCGCGATCGCGCTGCTGGCCGGACGCCTCGCGGCGAGTGCCTATCTGGCGCTGCGCTGAAGGCCCGTCAGAACTTCCCGCGCACCTGGAACGAGAAGACAGGCCCGATCTGGCGATCGCGATGTTCGACGTACTGGATCGCATCGGTGCGGCGGCCGGTGTGCACCGTGCGGTCCCACATGCTGTCCGCCGCGTAGAGATTCGCCCAGGCGGCGCGGATCGTGAGGCCGTACACGTTCTTGTGCTCGATGTAGACATCGCCCCACACCGGACCTTCCCATAAGCGGCCCACTTCGGTGAGGCGGTAGCTCAGGTTGTTGCGCTGGTACGACGCGGCCGTGCCCCAGGCCCAATCCGTGTTCGGGACGTCGTGGCGCAACGCCACGCTGGCGTACTCTTCGAGACTGTCGCTGATGGGACGCGTCCGGCCGGTCAGCGGATCCTTCACGTTGCTCTTCTGGTACTGCCCTTCCACGTCGAGCCGCGCGCCGCGCCACCCCCACTCATCGAGGTTGAGCGTCGTGCGCGCTTCGACGCCGTACACATTTGCGGAGTCGAGGTTGCCCGGCGCCTCGCCATCCGTCCCGATGGGGATGTAGTCGATGATGTCTTCGATGAGACGGCCGTAGAGGCGCACCGTCGACGAGCCGAGCTTGCCGAGGTTGCGGACCGTTTCGATGTCGAGCTCCCAGCTCTGTTCGGGGACGAGATCGGGATTGGCGGACGTCCCCTGCTCGTCGCGCAGGTTGACCGAGGCGACGAAGTCGAAGAAATTGAGCTGCCCGACGCGGCGCGCGAGCTTGAAGTTCACGTCCGTCCGCGGCGAGGCTTTCCACGACGACGACAGCTCACCTTTCGGACGATAGAACGTGCGCGTCGTGCCGCCCGCGCCGGCCTGCGCGAGCTGCGAGTACTCGCCGCCCGCGGAAAGCTTCATGGTCACGTTCTTCGCGACCGGACGGCCGTAGCTGCCCATGATCTCGTAGCGGTCCTCGTCGACGCGCGCGGTGCCCCCGACGAGCTCCGTCTCGACGAACACGCCGTCCGTGTTCATCTCGAAGAGGCGCGAGGTGTTGTCGAGACTGTTGAACGCCCCTTCGGCGGAGACCTGCCACTCGGCGCCGGCGCGCGTCCAGCGATATTCGCCGCGCGCGATGCGCTCCGATTCTTCGCCGTCGCCCGTCGAGCGGGAGCCGGAGGAGGGTGAGCCGTCCGCGAAGCTCGTGATGACGGTGGTCTCGTTCGGATAGTTCGAGCCGCGGCCGACGCCGATGAACTTCATGCGGCCGATGCCGAGGCCGAACTCGTAGTCGCCGCCGACCTCGTAGTCGAAGCCGTGCTCGTCGGTGGTCACGCGGCGCTCGCGGTCGACGTCGCCGACCATGTCGCGGCTGCCGCTCTCGAGGTAGTCGTAGTAGAGGCGGCCGTAAAGGACGTTGAGGTTGCCGACCGCGGTGCCGGGGCCGTCGTAGACGAAGCGGCCGCTGAGCCGCGGCTGCTCGGCATTGCCGCGCCATTCTTCGTTGCGCGCTTCGGTGAGCGAGCCGGCGGGATCGAAGACCCACGTCGGGCCGCCCGCGCCGCTGCGGTTGCCGCGGTTGTCGAGTCCGAGGGTGTACTGCACGGGGCCGCGGGTGCCGCTGACGGAGACCTCGAAGCGGGTGAAGAGCGGATCGGTGTAGTGCGAGCGGAACTCGGGGCGATAGGCCCACTGTCCGCTGATGCCGGTGGATTTCACGATGACGTTCGCGACCTGGCCGCTGAGGCCGGGCACGTCGAGCGTGGCGGCGTCGACGATCTCGATGCGCTCGACGTTCGTCGCGGGGATGCGACTCAGCTCGGTGACGACGTCATTCGATTTCGCGGAGATGCGCTGGCCGTTGATCAGCACGTTGCCCGTCGCTTCGCCGAGGCCGCGCTCTTCGGTCTCCTGCCGGATGGCGAAGCCGGGGACGCGGTTGAGCATGTCGAGCGCGGTCTTCGGTGCGAACTGGACAAAGTCCGCCGGCAGGTACGTCCGCGCCTCGGAAGAGGATGCCGCGCTCTGCGCGAACGCGAGTGGACAGAGAACGACGAGCGAGACGATGAGGACTCGGGCAATCATGCGCATGGATGTTCTTTCCTCGGCAGAGACGACGGCGCGGGCAAATGGTTAGCCGTCTGGAATGACGAGGAGTTACGCAAGATGCAACGAAAGGTTTCGTAGCGGCGATGGACGCGCGCTGGCCGATCAGAGCCGCAGCGACGTGCTCACGACCCTCCGTCGAACCCGATCTTGTCGCGGCTCTCCTCGGTCCCGTACCGCTTCTCCCACTCCGCCTGCTCCCGCTCCGGATCCACCTCCGTTTGTTGATCGAGGGCGGGCTCGCCGCCGTAGTGACGATCGCGATCGAGAGGGTCGCGATCGGGAATGGGGGTTGGCTGGCCTTCGGCGCTGCGCTCGAATTCGACGTCCACTTTCGGTTTCATGCGGAGACGCATTGCAAAGCGATCGCCGCACGTAGAATGGACCGATGCCGCACAAGCTCTACGACATGCTCGAAACCATCCACGACGAGACGTCGTTCGTCGCCTTCCTCGCCGCATTGATCGAGGATCTCGAGAAGCACGAGCGCGCACAGCCCCATGACAGAATCGAATGCGCCGAGGGCGATCACTTCACGAGCCATGCGACTCGTGACTTCCTGCGGTCGATGGAGGAGTGGGCGCACGGCGACTTTGGCGAAGGCGAGCACCATGGCGAACCGATCCTGCGGCGGATCGCGACCATGCTCTACGTCGGCCGAAGATCGTAGGCCGCGGAACGCCGGTGACATTGCCCGAGGCCGATTCCGCGCCGCGCGATCGCTGCTGCCCGACCGCGTGACGACGCCCGGGATCTGCGCTTCGGATCCCATCGTGAGCGAGTCGTCGATGTGCGTGTGCGATGTGCTCCCTCGATACCGGCAGCCCACCCGCCGCCCAGCATCTGCGGTCCGCGCGTCTCGCCGCCTGATCGGACCGTCGCTGCCGAGCCGCTTGGTGCACGCCCGCTACCAGACCGGCCCGAGCGTCTTCACGACCGCTTCTTCCGTGTGTCATGGAGAAACGCCTCCTCTTGCGCGCGGTCCATGCGTGTGCTAAAACTGAACCTCATGGTTCAGTATTCGCGTGCCGAACTCGATGCTTCGTTCGCCGCGCTCGCGGATGCCACACGACGCGGCGTTCTCGAGCAGCTCGGACGTTGCGACGCTTCGATCACGACCCTGGCCGAGAAGTTCCACATGACGCTCACGGGCATGAAGAAGCACGTTGGCGTCCTCGAGCAGGCCGGACTCGTGACCACGGAGAAGGTCGGGCGTGTACGGACCTGCAAGCTTGGCCCGCGCCGTCTGGAGGAAGAGACGGCCTGGCTTGAAAGGTATCGCCAGCTCTGGGACGCACGGTTCGACGAGCTGGACAAGATTGTCGAGGAACTGAAACGGAAGGAGAAGATCGATGGACGCAGGAAAAGAGAGTGAGCCCGTCTCATGAAAAACATCACGACGATGGAACGGAAGTCCGAGCGTGAGCTCGTCGTCACCCGAAACGTCAACGGACCGGCACGCATCGTGTTCGAGGCGTGGGCCAACCCCGAGCTGTTCAGGCAGTGGTGGATCCCAAAATCGTTTGGACTATCCCTGCTTTCCTTCGAGGCGGATATCCGTACCGGAGGGCAATATCGTTTGGTCATCGCGCACGGCGACGCGGAGCCGATGGCGTTCTTCGGCAGGTATCTCGAAGTGACACCGCACGCGCGCCTCGTCTGGACCAATGAGGAAGGTGAAGGCGCTGGCCCCGTCACCACGGTGACCTTCGAAGAAAACGGAGACACGACGCTGCTGGTCCTGCACGAGCTCTATCCATCGACGGAAGCTCTCGACGCTGCCATGTCGTCCGGGGAAAAGTGTGGGATGGACGAGACGTTCGAGCAACTGGACCAGCTTCTCGCTGGCCTTGGCGCGAACGTGGGACAAGGCTGAAGTCGTCGATCTGGCGGCGCCGCTTGCCCCGGCCGGCATGGCTGACATGCGGGCCGGGGCGACCGGCCGGCGCCGTGAGCTTCGGATGCGCGGACTACAACAGAACGAGAGAAGTGATTCCTCGCGTGCACTCGCACGCTCCTTACCCACCCCGCTGCACACACCGCGGGACCTGCCCGTCTGAGCTTCCTGCTACGAGTCCGATCGGTAACGACGGGCGACTCGTTATGGCGTCGCGAGCGCAGCGTCCGCGACGGCGAGCGCGATGCCATGCGCATTGACCCCGGCTGGGGCGGGGAGCGCATTGATGATGACCGCAACGGCGATTTCGTGGTCGGAGAAGTAAAGGAGAGAACTCTGGAAGCCAGGGATTCCGCCGGTATGCCCCACGGCCGGACGCCCCAGCTGTTTCAGCACGGACACGCCGAGTCCATAAGGTGCGATGGTGTTGTTTGCGAGCAGTGCGGGGGTGATCATCGTCGCGTACGAGGCGGGCAGCATGACGCGGCCGGTGGCCAGGAGGTGCGACCAGCGCGCGAGATCGGATGCGGTGGAGCAAAGCGCACCGGCCGCGAATGGTACCGACATGTCGATTGCCGGGATTCGCATCCACGTCCCCTGGAGTAGGCCGTATCCGTCAGGCAGCGGCAGGTTGGACGTTCCACACACCCCTGTGTCGATGAGCCCGAGCGGCAACGCGAGCTCACTATGGACGAAATCAGCGAACGGCCTGCCTGTAATCGACTCGATCGCATAGCCGAGCAGCCGGTAGCCGGAGTTGCTGTAGCTAAACTTGCTGCCAGGCGTGAACGCGAGCGGTTGCGCGTTGACGAGCGTCATGAAGTGCTCGCGCGTGAGCGGCGCGTATTCGTCGGGGGGGAGCCCGGTAATTCCTGACGTGTGACTGAGGAGATGGCGCAGTGTGACCGTCGCTCCTCGGGGATTGAACTCCGGTACGAACTTCTCGATGCGATCGTCGAGGGTCAGAGCCCCGCGCTCGGCCAGGCGGAGAATCGCCGCTGCTGTGAATTCCTTCGTGATCGAGCCGACCTGCAGCACCGATCGCGGTGTTGCCGCAGTCGCGCTCTCTCGATCGCTCATGCCGAATGCGCCTGAGTAGATGATCCGGCCGCGCTCTGACACCGCGATCTGAACGGCCGGAACGCCGGCCATCAATGCAGCTTCGGAGGCCTGCCGTGCCGCTGTCACGATGGCCGCTGGCGCGATGACCGGTGACGGATGCTGCGCGGCTCGCCTGCGCGGCGCCGCGTCGACAGGAAAATAGGTGAGCGTTAGAAGCAGGGCGAGAAGTGCTCGAGTCATTTGATCGTCCCCAATAGCGCGGCGCCGGAGATCGCGCCCTCAACGTTATGGATCGTGCGCGATGGAGAAACCTCGACTAAGCGTAGCTGGTTTCGGAGTGGGCATGAGCGTCACGAACCGGTAAACGAATTTTCTTCTCGACAAGCTGCGTACCGACAAATTCAGCGTCAATGGTCGGCTCACCGCCTTCGAGGATCATCGCGATGACTTCTCGCAGATTTGCGTTGCGCTCATCGAGCGACTCACCCTGCGAATGTGCGCCCGGCGGCTACACGTCATCGATTCCGGCAATGCGCGATGACGCCGAACCGCTTCTGGCGAACGCCTTCGACGGCGGCGATCTCTTTGCGATAAGACTTGCCGACAGTTGAAGTTCCCGCTCGTCGAGATTCTCGCCTTGGATTTCGATAATGCCGGCAGCGTCTCGGATCTGACGTTCTGATTCGCCGAGCTTCGCCCATTCCAACTTGGCGAGGAGTACATCTTCCGGCGTAGCGGCGTAAACCGAAGCATCGAGGATTTCGATTCGCCGGCGGCAATCAAACTCTCTCTCGCTGAAGGGTCGCATTTTGCGAAAAATGAAGTCGACCTTCCAAATCCCTCGACGATCGATGACGCTGCTGGCGGAACGCATTCAAAGCGTCGTCGAAATCGTCGCCGATCTCAGCGACGCCTTGCGCGATCTTGCCGCTGCGGGCGTTCGCCAGCGAACGGCAAGGAGGAAAAACGACGCGACGACTGCAGCGAGAGAGGACGACAGTCGTCGGGTCATCTCCCGACTGTACAATTGCGCAAACATCGAAAATTCGGAGGCGTTATGTCGTATCTGCGCATGGTGCTCGTCGCGCTCCTGGTGCTCTCCGTCCCTGTTGCGTTCGCCCAGGAAGAACCCAAGAAAGCGGAAGAGGAAGACCAGCCGGTCGTCACCACGATGACGATCGAGGTCGGCAGCCGCAGTCCGGAGCGCTCGCGCACGGATACGCCGGTACCGGTCGACGTCGTCCCGCTCGAAGACATCGCCGACGAAACGGGGCAGCTCGACCTGAGCCAGCTCCTGCAGTTCGTCGCGCCGTCGTTCAACTCGAACCGCATGTCGGGCTCGGACGGCAGCGATCACATCGACGCCGCGACGCTGCGCGGACTCGGTCCCGATCAGGTGCTCGTACTGATCAACGGCAAGCGGCGGCACACGTCGTCGCTGGTCTACATCTTCGGCACGCGCGGCCGCGGCAACGTCGGCACGGACCTCAACACGATCCCGGTCAGCGCCATCGAGCGCATCGAGATCCTCCGTGACGGCGCCTCCGCGCAATACGGCTCCGACGCCATCGCCGGCGTGATCAACATCGTCCTGCGCAAAGACGCGGGGATGAACGTGCTCCTCTCCGCCGGCGCGTACACGGCGGGCGACGGACAGAACGAACAGGTCGCGGTGAATTACGGCATCCCCGTCGGGGCGAACGGCGGTGTGCTCAGTCTCACCGCCGAGATGCTCAATCGCGATCAAACCAATCGCGCCACGCCCGGCGAGCCGCGCCGCATCGGCGATTCGCAGACCGAGAACCTCACGCTCTTCTACAACCTCGACACGCCCCTCGGCGACCGCGGCACGTTCTACGGCCACGGCGGCTTCAATCAGCGCGACGGCCTCGCGGGCGCGTGGTACCGCGGCGGCGTCGGCACGGACGACATCCCCTCCCGCAACTCCGCGCAGATGTATCCGGATGGCTTCGTGCCCGACATCGGCTCCGACATCCGCGATCTCTCCGCCGCGTTCGGATACCGCACGCTCGTCGGCAACTGGTCGATGGACGTCTCCACGACGTACGGCACGAACCGCATGGAGTACGTCATCAGCGGGACGCTGAACGCCTCGATCGCGAACATGAGCAACGGCATCTCGCCGACGACGTTCGACGCGGGCGGCTTCGAGTTCATGCAGCACACGACGAACTTCGACATCTCGCGCTACTACAAAGAGCTGCTGCACGGCGTGAGCGTCGCGGCAGGCCTCGAGTATCGCCGCGAGAACTACGAGATCTTCGCCGGCGAGGCCGGCTCGTACGCCGACTTCGACGGACCGGGCGGCGGCAACGCGGGCTCGCAGGGCTTCCCCGGATTCCAGCCGGTCGACGAAGTCGACGCGAGCCGCAGCAGCAAGGCCGCGTACGTCGATCTCGAGTTCAAGACCACGCCCCGCCTCCTGCTCACGACGGCCGTGCGCGCCGAGGATTACGACGACTTCGGCAACACCGTGGATGGAAAGGTGTCGTTCGCCTTTTCCGCCACGCCGATGTTGAACCTGCGCGGCTCGGCGAGCACCGGCTTCCGCGCGCCGTCGCTGCACCAGCGCTACTTCAGCTCGACGTTCACGGACTTCATCGCCGGCGAAGCGGCCGACGTGAAGCTCGCGCGCAACGACAGCGCCCTCGCGGAGCTGGTCGGCATTCCGGCGCTGAAGGAAGAAGAATCGTTCAACGTCTCTGCCGGCTTCACGTGGAATCCGCGTCCGGCGACGGCACTCACGTTCGACGTCTACAACATCGACATCGACGACCGCATCGTGCTCACCGGCGGCTTCACGACGGACGATCCCGACATCGGACACATCATCGCCGCGCAGAATCTGGCCGAGGCGCGGTTCTTCACGAATGCGATCGACACGCAGACGCGCGGCCTCGACGTCAGCCTCTCCGACAGCCGCGCGTGGGCCGGCGGGCAGCTCGCGACGCTCGTCGCGCTGAACCTCAACGAGACGGAAGTGGATCGCGTCAACACGGCGCCGGGCCTCGCGGGGAAGGAAGACATCTACTTCAACCAGCGCGAGCGTCTCTTCGTCGAAGGCTCCGCGCCGCGCACGAAAGGCACCCTCGGCGCGGACTACTCGCGTGCGAAATGGAACGCCGGCGCGCGCGTCACGTACTTTGGCGAAGTGGAAGCGGGTACGTGGACGCAGATCGACGATCCGACCGCGCCCGCGCAGCATTACGACCCGCGCTTCTCGACCGACCTGCACGTCGGCTTCGAGCTGCCGCGCAATCTGTCGCTGACGGTCGGCGGCATGAACGTCTTCGACGCCGAGCCTACCGCGCAGGATCCGAACGAAACGGAGAACGGCGCGCTGTGGGAGAACGTGCAGATGGGCTTCAACGGCGCCGCGTGGTACGTGCGGCTGAACTGGAAACGCTGATGGCCGAAGCGACTCTTGAAGAGCTCGAAAAAGAAACGAAACGCCTGGTCGCACTGAAAGCGAAGCTCGACGCCCAGCAGGCACTCGAAAAAGCCAAAAATCCCGCGCCCGCGCCGGAGCCCGACGCTTCGGCGAAAGCGATCAAGCAGGCGGAAGCCGACAAGGCCATTGCCGATGCGAAGAAGGCGGCACTCGATGCGGAGAAAGCGCGCATCGACGCGGCGAAAGCACTCGCCGCGTCGAAGCTGATCGATCCCGTCGCCGACGCGACGAAAGACGCCGAGGCGGAGAGAAAACTGCTCGACGCACAGCAGACGGCGCTCGTCGCGAAATACATCGGCAGCGATGTGAAGGCCGGGCCGTTCAGCGGCAAGGTCGACATGAAAGAGAAAGCCGGCGAGATCGAGGCTTCGCTCCTGGCGATGAAAGCGATGCGCGAGAGCGCGGAGAAGATCGCCGCGGACCTGAAAGACGAGCTGGCGACCGCGGCGCGCGTCTACGTCTTCGACGCCGCGACACCGCCGTCGTTCGACGGTCTGATGAATTACCGCTTCCGCAGACAGTTGATCGAGAACGCGTTCAAAGCCGCGCTGCCGAAGAAGACCACAGGCGTCGTGCCGGAATCCGTCACGCTCGCCACCGTCGCCGCCGGACTCGGCGCGGTCTCGAACATCCTCGGATTCTTCAAGACCAACACGACGATCGCCGGCGCGGCCGTGAAGCTCGAGAACGCGCTCGCGCTGCACGTCGTCGCCGGCACGATCGCGCGGCAGTCGAGTCGCGAAGTGCACGTGCCCTCGCTCTACACACCGCAAGCGAACGAGCGGGCGTTGACCGCGCTGACGGAAGAGTTGACGGCGCTGGTCGCAATGCGGAGCGAGGCCGCGGCCGCGCTCGAGGCGCTCGGCGAAGGGGCGGCGAAGAAGCCGCAGGGACAGCGGCTGCAGGCGGCCATCGACCTTTACGACTCGTTCCTCACGCACCTCACCACGACGGACGCGAACGGCATGGCCCCGATCGTCTCGATCGCGACGCAGCATGCGATGTGGGAAGGCATGGGCGGTGGCCTCGTCCTCCTGGTGCGCACCGAAGCGAGCGGCGGCGGGTACATGACCAAGGAGGGACTCGGCACCGGCATCACGGGCGAGCCGCTGTCGTACATGGGCGGGACGGCGCTCTCGTACATCGTGTTCAAGGGGTTGAGCGGCGAAGTGCTCGCGGCGGACGTCGCGCCCGTGTACAAGTCCGTCAAATCGAAAGATCTCGCGGAGGCGCTTTGAGGGACTTTCCACCCGTCTGACGCGATCAGTGTCATGAAGATCGTCCATCTCCTTCTCACTCTTGCGATCAGTGTGTCCGCGTTCGCCATCGCACCGGGCGACGTCGCGACCGCCGACATCCGCAAGCTCGTCGACGTGAAATCACTCAAGGCAGCCAAAGGCGCGAAGCGCGTTGCTGTCCCCGGTTACCGCGTCATCTTCACCACGCGCAGCAAAGTCGTCGCACGCGCGGAGGACTGGCTGGGCGGCGTCGGCGGCGGCCGCAGCTCCGGCTCGAAAGCGACGATGGAAGTCGTCCTCGGCAACGTCGACTTTGCGACGCTGCAGTCGATCGCGGACGCGGCGTACGCGGATTTCATCGACGATCTGAAGACGAGCGGCATCGAGGTCGTGCCGCTGGAGACCGTGCAGGCGGCGCCCTCCTGGGCGAAGCTGAAGATGACGGGCAGCACGGCGGAGAAGCCCTACACGAAGCGCTCGCGTGACGCGAAGACGCACTACCTCGTGGCGTCGCCGTCGCCGATTCCGCTGTGGTTCACGAACTGGGACGGCGACATCAGCGACCAGGGGATGAATCAGGCGAACACGCGCGCGGTGATGGCGCTCTCGAAGGAGCTCGACGCGCTGCTGCTCTTCCCGATCGTGCACGTCGACTTCGCGACGCTCGGCTCGCAGGGCGGCAAGTTCGCGCGCCGCGCCTCGGTGCAGGCGAAGGCCGCCATCTACGCGAACCCCGCGTACACGCTCTTCTACATCGGCAACGACAAAGGCTTCTCGTTCGCGCGCCTGCACGACGGCATCGGCGTCGAGGGCGATCCGGGCGAGTTCGTGACCGCGGACCACGCGTCGAATCAGGCGTTCATCGGCTCGATGCAGAAGATCGGCATCGACTTCGGTCCGGTGAAGAGCAAGAAGAACATGGTCCTGCAGACGAACCCGGAGAATTTCCGAAGCCTGGCCACGGAAGCGCTGATCGGTGTCAACGAAGCGTTCCGCCGAGGCGTGCAGGAAGCGCAAAAGTAATCGCGCGGAGCGCCGGCGTCCTCGCCGGCGCTCCGCAGGGACGTGCGGAAGACCTCGCGCACAGGTTCGAGGACCCGCGTTGAAAAACGGCATTCGCACTGTAATCGGGCCTGTGCCGGGGTTAAACTGGTTGCACTCGTCCCCACATGAATCCGAAAAAGCTCGTCCTCTTCCTGTCCCTCCTCTGCCTTCCCGTGCTCGCCGCGCCGCGGCGTGTGCCGGTCGCCGACGCCGCACTCGTCACCGGATTGCACTCCAGCCCGGAGCAACTCACCCGGGTCGGAGCGCAGGTCTTCTTCACCGCCACTGACGGAATCCACGGCTTCGAGCTGTGGCGCACCGACGGCACGGCCGCGGGCACGCGCATGGTGAAAGACATCGCGGTCGGGTCGGAGAGTCCGGGCCTCTACTTCGCCGGCACTCTCGGCAACGCCCTCCTCTTCCGCACCGGCACCAACGCCGCGTTGTGGCGCAGCGACGGAACGGCGGACGGCACGTACCGCCTCTTCCCGTTCCCCCCCGCGGTCCAGCCCAACGGCGGCTTCCACGCCGGCGTGTATGCGGCGGACACACGCGCGTTCGTCATCGTCCAGCAGCGTTCCGGCGAGCCGAAGGAACTGTGGGTCGTCGACGGCACACCCGATTCCGCGCGCCGTCTCGGCATCTACGACATCCAGGGCACCCCGCTCGGCGCGAACGGAAAGTTCTACTTCACCGCGACGGATGCCACCGTCGGCCTGCAGTTCTGGGTCAGCGACGGCACGCCTCCCGGCACGCACATGCTCAGCCGCGCGACCCAGTGTCCCGGCTTCGCGGCCTGCGGCCCTCTGCCGCGGGACCTGTTCCGCATCGGCACGACGATGTTCTTCCTCACCGCGAACGGCCTGTGGCGCACCGACGGCACGCAGCAGGGCACGATCGAGATCGCGCACGTGCCGGATCCGCGCTTCGTCGGCACGTCGTCCACCTTCGCCTGGTTCACGAGCGGAGGAAAACTGTGGCGCACGGACGGCACGGCCGCGACGCAGGGACCGGCCGAGCCGGCACAGACGACGAGCAAACGCGTGCTCGAGGACGGACGGCTCGTCTACTCCGTCGGCGATACGTTCTGGAAGACGGACGGACAGACGAAGACGCAGCTCGCCACCGTGCAGAACCGCTACGGGACCGACGCAATCGGCGTCATCGGCAGCCGTCTCTTCCTGGCCGCGCAGCCGTCGAACGCCGGCGTCGAATTGTGGAGCCTCGATGCCGACACGGGTGCAACCGCGCTGGTCAAAGACATCGATCCCCGCGTCCTCGTCGGAGGCGCCGCTTCGAGCAACCCGGGGCCGGGCGCGACGCTCGGCACGAAGCTCTTCTTTCCCGCGACCGACTTTCGCGGGACCGAGCTGTGGGAGACCGACGGCACCGCCGACGGCACGAAGCTCGTCGTGAACATCCGCGCCGAGGAGAATGGCGGGGTGGTTTCGGGGCTCGTGACGGACAAAGATACGGCGCTGCCCCTTCCGCAGGCGCGCGTCAGCATCTGCGATTCCTCCGCATGCAGCACGATCGTCGCCGGAAACGACGGCCGCTATCGCTTCGACGGCGTGAAAGCCGGCACGTACACGGTTCGCGCGACGTCGTTCTACTACCTGACCGCCGCGGCGCAGGCCACCGTGACCGCGGGATTCGAGACGCAGGGGGTCGACCTCGCCGTACCGCGGGGCGGCACGATCGGCGGGAGAGTCACGCGCCTCGCGACCGGTGAGCCGCTCTACCGCGCGCAGGTCACGATCTACAACTCCGCCGGCACCATGGTCGATCGCGTGCTCGCCGCGCCCGACGGCATGTACCGCTCGCGCGGCCTCGGCACCGGCACGTACCACCTCGAGACGTTCATCATCTACGACCAGGGCGTCATGAACCAGGCCTACGGCGGCGTCGAGTGCGCGCCGAGCGAGTGTCACTGGAGCGCGAGCACACCGGTCTCGGTGACGCTCGGCAGCGACACGACGGGGATCGACTTCGCCCTTCACGATTACGGAAAGATCAGCGGCACGATCGTCGATCCGTCGACGGGAGATCCGCTCGCGGGAGTCTCCGTCGACTTCACGCCGGCCAGCGCGCCCCACTACGTCGGCGCAACGGTGACGACGGACGCGAATGGCGTCTACACCTCCCTGTTCCTCGTGCCGGGGACGTACCACGTCGCCGCGCGGAAGACGAACTACGGCCACGTCGCGCATCCCGACATCGCGTGCACGACCCAACCGTGCGATTACACCAACGCGACGCAGGTGCCGGTCACGATCCACACCACGACGCCCGGCATCGATTTCGAGCTGCCGCCGGCGGAAGCGCAGCTCAGCGGCGTCATCACCAGCAGCGACGGCGCGCCCGTCGGGAACGTTGAGGTGCAACTGCTCAACGCGAACGGCTATCCCGGCCACGGATTGGCGCAGACCGACGCGCACGGCCGCTACGCGATCGACCACATGCTCCCCGGCACGTACTACGTCCGCGTACACGACGAGGTCGTCCCGAACATCGACTGCCCGTCCTCCCCCTGCAACCTCACCGGTGCGACGGCGGTCGTGCTGGAACACGGGACGACGAAGAAACTGGACGCGCAGATCCTCGCGCGCCGCAGCGTCATCAGCGGACGCGTGCTCGACGCGAACGGCAATCCGCTCGCGAACAGCGTCGTCTCCTTCCACACTCCCGCAAAACCGTTCATCACTCCGCTCAGCGGCTCCATGCAGAACGGCGTCTACACGTACACGCTGCTCAGCCGCGAGACCGGCTACTACGTCACCGCCTACGCCCCCGGATACAAACGCACCGCCTATCCTTCCGGCCGGGTCGTCTGTCCGAACCAATGCACGCTGCCGGACACCGCGGTGCTGCTGTCCGCGGGAACGCATGAGGGCATCGACATCACGCCGCCGCCTTACGGAAAGATCCGCGGTACCGTCACCGACGCCACCACCGGCAAGGCGCTGCTCGCCTCGGTCGTGGTGCAGTTCGTCTCGACGACCGATCCGTCGCGCAGCGGCTACGCCCAGACCACCAGCGGCGGGCAGTACGAGTTCGGCGAGGCGGATGGCTCTTACTACGTCTACGCCGGTGGCGGCACGCACTACCGCGGGCAGGTGTGGCCGAACCGCGACTGCAACGGCTCGTGCGTGCCGTCGAATGGCGACGTCGTTTCCGTGCCCGACGGCGGGACGGTGACCGGCATCGACTTCAACCTCGCGCAGTCGGATCCCAGCGGCGCGATCAGCGGCCGCGTCGTCGATCACCTCACCGGCCTCGGCATGCCCAACGTCACCGTGTCCGCGGCACTCGACGGCTCTTTCATGATGTTCGACTACACCGCCATCACCGACGCGCAGGGCAACTTCACCATCGAGCGTCCTTCGTTCCGGCCGCTGCGCACGGGGGCCTACCGGCTCTACGCATCGCCGTCCAATCCTTACTTCTCCTTGGTCTACGGCGGCCCGCATTGCGCCTCCACGAACGGTTGCAGCATCAGCAGCGGCGCGACGGTGCAGGTCACCGCGCCCGCGACGACGACCGGCATCGAGTTCCGGCTCATCCGCCTCACGATCACCGGCGTCTCGCCTGCGACAGGCCCGCTCGCGGGCGGCACGACGATCACCGTCGACGGCACGAACTTCACGCCGCAGACGACGGTGAGTGTCGGCGGCGCTCCGGCCACGATCCTCGGCCGCACCGCATCGCAGATCGTCGCACGCACGCCCGCGGGCGCCGCCGGATATGCACACGTTGCGGTGCATGCCGCGGAGCGGCAGATCGCGCTCGTGCACGCGTTCCGCTACGTGCCGCTCGTCTTCACGGACGAGACGCTCGTCGGCCAATGGACGCGCGTGCGGACGATTCACATCACGGAGCTGCGCGACGCCATCAACACGCTGCGCGTCTCCGCTTCGCTGGCGCCGTTCCCGTTCACCGATCCCTCGCTGACCGGCATGCGCCTGCGCGCGATCCACATCGCGGAAATGCGCACGGCACTCGATCAGGCACGCGCGGCCCTCGGACGTCCGCCGCTGTCGTACAAGAATCCGAACATGACCGCCGGTGCGCTGGTGCGCACGGCCGACATCATGGAGCTGCGCGCGGGAGTGAATTGAAATGAGTGAGTATCCCCTCTCCGACGTGACCCTCTCGCGACGCCTCGAGCGCTGCGAGGGAACGGCGAACGCCGCGTTCGTCGAATCGCGTGCGCGCATCGACCCGCAGAGCGGTGCGACGTGGATCGAGCGCGCGGGCGCGTATGCGATGTTCGACGGCGTCGGCTCGCCGCTCACGCAGACCTTCGGCCTCGGCATCTTCGAAACGCCCACCGAAGACGATCTCGCTCACATCGAACGCTTCTTCGACGAACGCGGCGCCGAGGTCTTCCACGAAGTCTCCCCGATCGCCGGCCCGGAGCTGATCGCACTTCTCGTCGCACGCGCCTACCGCCCTGTCGAGCTGACGACCGTGATGTACCGCCCCATCGCTTCTCCGCGCGAGCGGGGAGCGGGCCAGGCGGAGGGGCCGGTCGCGCGCATGGCCTCGGCGGAGGAAGTCGACCTCTGGGCCTCAACCGCCGCCGAAGGTTGGGGTGACACGCCGGAGCTCAGCGCCTTCATCCGCAACTTCGCCCGCGTCACCGCCTCGGCGAAAGGCACGTCCCCGTTCTTCGCGGAGCTCGACGGCCGTCCCGTCGGCACGGGCGCGATCGTCCTGCACGAAGGCGTGGGCATCCTCGCCGGCGCGAGCACGATTCCGTCCGCGCGCAACAGGGGCGCGCAACGCGCGCTGCTCGAGGCACGGCTCGCGTTCGCACGGGAACAGGGCTGCGATCTGGCGATGATGTGCGCCGCGCCCGGCAGCGCGTCACAGCGCAACGCGGAGCGTCAGGGCTTCCGCATCGCGTACACGCGCATCAAGTGGGGCCGATAGACGGCCGCTCGCGCGAGAAGAGATCGACGACGATCTCCGGCCTGCGATGCCCGAGCTCCACGCCGGTGCGGCGCGCGACGTAATTGAAGCCGAGCCGCCCCACGACGCGCTTCGACGGCTCGTTCGGCGGATCGATGATCGCCAGCACGCGAGGACGATCGAGCACTTCGAACACGTGGCGCATCGCCGCGGCGCCGGCTTCGGTCGCGTACCCGCGGCCCCACACGTCGCGGGCGAGCCACCAGCCGATCTCGTACTCGCCGGTCGTGCCGAGGGGCTGCGTGCCGGCTACGCCGACGAGGCGGTTCGTGGCACGCTCGATGAGGGCACCCATGCACACGCCAACTTCGCGCATGTGGCGCGCCTGCCGCGTGAAGTGCTCGTCGATCTCTTCTTCGGTGTACGGCAAGCCGCCGTGCACGTAACGCATCACCTCGGGGTCGTCGGTGAGCGCCCGCAGCGCGGGCCGATCATCCGGCTCCCATGGCCGGATGATCAGACGTTCGGTCTCGAGACGAAACACTACTTCTTGCTCGCGTCCTTCTTCGGCTTCTTCGTCTCTTTTTTGCGCGCGTTGTTGCCTTTAGCCATGTGATTGCTCCTTCGCCGCTATGGTAACGCGATCCGACGCTCCGTCACCGCGGCTAATGCTCGTGCACCGCCCTGGCCGGCTTCTCCTCCGCCACCCGCTCCCCCGCCGCCTTTCGCGCCCGCGCGTAACCGTCCACCGCCACCGTGCGGCCGGGTGTGCGCGCGAACACGTCGTCGTACGCCGCCACCGCATCCGCGGCGCGGCCGGCCGCCAGCAACTGCTCCGCGTACATCTCCCCCGCCGGCTTCGGGATCACCGGCGGCCCGAACTCGAGCGGCATCCCGCGCTCCGCTTTCGCCGCCGCTTCGAGGATCGGCAACGCCTCGTTGCGCTTCCCCTGCGCGATCAGCAGCAGCGCCTCCGCCTGCTGCAGCATCACCTCCGCGCGGATGCGCTTCGACGGATTCGTCTCCTTCGCCGCCAACGCGAGCACCGCCGGTTGCAGCGCGCGCAAACGCGCGACCGCGCCTTCCGCATCGGCGCCGCCGAGCGCATCGGCATACGCGAGCGCGTAGCGCGCTTCCACGAACTCCTCCGGAATCTCCGCGGCTTCGGTCAGGCCGTAGCCCGTGGCCACGTGGTGTGCGCGCATCTCCGCGTACTCGTCGAAGAAGTTCTTCTCCTTCGCGCGCGACGCAAAAGCGCGGCACGCGTCCAGCGCCTTCCGCGCGTCATCGGTGCGGTTCTTCTGCAGATACCCGTAATGCAGCCACGTCGGATAGTGCCCGCAGTCCTGCGCCGGACGCCCGCGCGCGGCACGCTGCCGATTGACGACGTCGATCGCGCGCCGATTCGCGTCGATGACGTCGTCCCACATGGCCATCGCCACGAAGATGTGCGAGGTCATGTGCAGCGCGTGCGCGGCATTCGGCGCGACGGCGCCGTACAGCTTCGCGGCACGCATCCCCAGCGGCGCGTGCACGGGATCGTCGTACGAGTGGATGAGGTAATGCAGCACGCCCGGATGGCGCTGATTCGCGGGGAACACTTCCTCGAGCAGCGACGCCGCACGCATGTACGTCGCAAAGTCGCGGCCTTCGTGGGCGGTGCCGAGGAGCGCGAGCGCGTAGAATGCCCTCGCGTCGACGTCGTCGGGATACTTCTCGTGCAGCGCGCGCATCGCCTCCGCGTATTTGAGGTCGCGATCGTTCTTCGGCCCTTCCGCGTAGAGCACGTCGAGCGTGGCGAGGTAATCGCGCTCGCGCTCCGTCATCTTCCCCTTGCGATCGAGCCGCGCCAGCACCGCGCGCGCCGCGGCCGCGTCCTGGCGGAACCAGATCGGGTGATTGTGCGTCATCGCCTCGCCCCAGTACGCCATCGCGAAATCGGGATCGAGGCGCTGCGCTTCGCGAAAGGCGTCGAACGCGTCCGAGTATTCGAAGTTGTGCAGCAGCGCGAGCCCGCGCGCGAACGCCTCCTGCGCCTGCGGCGCACCGGAGTTGGCGAAAGACACTTTCCCCACTTCGCTCTGCGCGAAGAGAGGCACGGCGGCGAGGATGAGCACGGCGAACAGATGACGCATGAGCGAAAGCATAGCGCCCGAGGTACCATGTCTTCATCCATGAAAGTCGCGTTCCTCAAGCCACCGGTAGGCGGGATCCTCGGCCTGGAGATGCTCACGTTCGTCGAGCCTCTCGGACCGATCTGCGTCGCCGCCTGTCTCGAGCAGGACGGCCACGCGTGCAAAGTCGTCGACCTGCGCATCGACGGTGAGGAAAAAGGACTGGCGGACTGCCGCGCGTTCGACCCCGACGTCGTCGGCCTGCAATGCAACTTCACGACGGAGCGCAACCGCACGATCCGCCTCGCGCAACGCATCAAACGCGAGATGCCGAAGGCGATCGTGGTCGTCGGCGGCCACGACGCGTCGCGCGATCCCGAATGGTTCCGCGACAAAGCGATCGACGTGATCGCCACCGGCGACGGCGAGGAAGTGATGCCGCCGCTCGTCAACGCACTGCGCGACGCGCGCGACCTGACCAAAGTCGAAGGACTCTGGCTGCGCGACGGTGACGAATGGGCCTTCACCGGACATGCACCGGCGCGCCCGAACCTCGACACGTATCCCCTCCCCGCGCGCCATCTCATCGCGCACTACGCCGACAAGTACTACATCAACTTCCGCAAACCGCTCGCGCTCATGGAGACCGCGCGCGGCTGTCCGTTCAAATGCAACTTCTGCTCGGTCTGGAAGTTTCACGAGTCGACGTTCCGCGAGAAATCGCCCGAGCGCGTGGTCCGGGAGCTCGAGCAGATCGCCGCGCCGAACGTCTTCATCACCGACGACATCTTCTGGATGAACGTGAAGCGCGGCGAGGCGATGGCGAAGCAGATCAAAGCCTCGGGCATCCGCAAGTACTTCACCGTGCAGACGCGCACGGACATCATCTGCAAGTTCCCGCACCTCATCGAACAGTGGAAGGACTGCGGCGACCTGGCCATCTTCCTCGGACTCGAGTCCGTGACGGACGAAGGTCTCAAGGCCGTCAACAAGAAGAACACCGCCGACAACAACGTCCAGGCGATCAACATCCTCAAAGACCTCGGCGTCGGTTTCACGCCGAACTTCATCGTCGATCCCGCGTGGGACCGCGACGACTTCAAACGCCTCCGCGACTGGATCGAACAGATGGGCGCGTACAACAGCGGCTTCTCGATCCTCACCCCGCTCCCCGGCACCGACCTGTGGGACTCGGCCAAGAAGAACGTGAACACGCACGAGTGGGAGATGTACGACATCGTGCATACCGTCCTCCCGACGAAGCTCCCGCTCGAAGAGTTCTACACCGAATACTCGGCGCTCTGGCAGCACGCGCTGAATGTGCGGTACCGGCACAAAGGAAAGTTCAAAACGTACGTGCAGCTCGGCGCCGCACTGGCCACGCGCAAGGTCACGCTCAAGGCGTTGCGCAACGGGATGAACATCGCCAAGGTGTTCTCGCGGCCGGAGACGTTTTTGAAGGCGCATCAGGCATGATCGTGCGGGCGGGCTTCGGAAGTGCGGGCCTTTCCCCTGAGCGACACCGTCCTGAAGCCTGACGCCATGCTGCTCGACGACCTCTTCCCCCGCTACGATTTCTCGGAGCGCCACTCCATCACCACCACCGCCCCGCCCGAGCGCGTCTACGCCGCGCTGCGCACGGCCGATCTCGCGCGCTCGCCGTTCGTGCGCGTGTTGCTGGCGCTGCGAGGCCTGCGCCGTCGCGGCCCGCGCGTGCTGCCGCCACCCGGCTTCTTCGTCATCGGTGACGATCCGCCGCGCGAGATCGTCCTCGGACTGCAGGGTCCATTCTGGAAGCCGAACTGCAAGCTGCACGACGTCGACGCGGCCACATTCACGCAGCCCGTGCCGAACGGCGTCGCGCGCGGCGCGTGGAACTTTTTCATCGAGCCCGGACGCCTCTCGACCGAAACGCGCGTCCTCGTCGCGGACGACGCACGCATGAAGTTCCGCCTGTACTGGCTGGTGGTCCGCCCGTTCAGCGGCCTCATTCGCCGCTTCATGCTCCGCACGCTGCGCGACGAGGCGGAGCGTGGGTGACTACGGCGACGACCTCGCCTACATCCATCACCACGGCTTCAGCGAATTCATCGACTCCGCGGCGCCGGGCATCCTCGAGACGCTCTGGCGCGAAGGCATCCGCGACGGGCTCGTGCTCGACGTCGGCTGCGGCAGCGGCATCCTGGCCCGCGAGCTCACCCGCAGCGGCTTCGACGTCCTCGGCATCGACGCCTCACCAGCGATGATCGCGCTCGCGCGCAACACGGCGCCGGACGCGCGATTCGCAATCGCCTCCTTCGAAGACGCGGAGCTCCCGCGCTGCAAAGCGATCACCGCCGTCGGCGAAGTCCTGAGCTACGGCGACATCCGCGCGTTCCTCCCGCGCGCGGCGGACGCTCTCGAACCGGGCGGCGTGCTCCTTTTCGACGCCGCCGCAAGCGCGATCGACGACGAGCGCCGCATCGACGGTGACGACTGGAGCGTCATCTTCATCCGCCACGGCAACACCCGCCGCATCCTCACGTTCCGTATGCAGGGGGAGGAGATGCGCCGCGGCGAGGAAGTGCACGCGCTCCACTTCCACGATCGCGAAACGCTGCGCGCGCTGCTCGCGACACATTTCACCGTGCGCACGCGCCGCTCGTACGGCACACGCCGCCTCCCGCCCGGCCACATCGTCTACATCTGCAAACGCCGTCCGGATCGGAAGGGGGAGACGCGCCGCCGGTGAGCACGCGTCCGGCGGCTGGGATTTTTCGCACACACATCCCAGACGTTCGGCACCCCGCATTGCGCAGATCTTGCTAAAGCACCGCTCCGTGCATCTCAAAGCGATCCTTTTCGACATCGACGGCACGCTCGTCGACTCCAACGACAAACACACCCGCTGCTGGATCGAGGCCTTCGCGCATTTCGGCAAGAACGTCGAGTGGGACGTCATCCGCTCCCAGATCGGCAAAGGCGGCGACCTCCTCGTCCCCGACACCATGAACGCGCGCGAGATGCGCGAGTTCGGCAAGCAGTTGCAGGAGCATCGCGGCGAGCTGTGGAAGCGCGAGTACATGAAGAGCGTGCAGCCGTTTCCCGGCGCCGTCGACGCGTTGCGGGCCGTGCACGAGAGGGGCATCAAAGTGGCGCTCGCCTCGTCGTCGAATCCGAACGAGGTCGAGTACTATGTCGAGCTTCTCGGCGTCGCCGATCTCCTCGAGGGAACGACGTCGAAAGAAGACGCGGAGTTCTCGAAGCCCTCTCCGGAAATCTTTCAGGCGGCGCTGGAGCGTGTGAAAGGTGAGCCGGCGACGGCACTCGTGGTCGGCGATACGCCGTACGACATCCTCGCGGCGCATCGCATCGCGGTGCCGATCGCGGCGGTGCTGTGCGGCGGATTTCCGCGCGAGTCGCTGGCGAAGGCGGAGTTCCTCTTCGACGACGTGACCGCGATGGTGAAGGAGCTCGAGCGCATCGATGAGTATTTCGCAGAGTGACGCGCTGCACCGGCGCGCCATCATCGTCGACGGACACTGCGACACGCCGTACCGCCTCTTGCGCCACAACGTGCATCTCGACGAGCACGACACCGAGGCGCAGGCGGATCTGCGGTCGCTGCGGGAGAGTGGGATCACGGCGAGCTTCTTCGCGTCGTACGTCCCCCCCTTCTACACGAATCGCGGCGCCGCCAGGTTCGCGCACAAACTGATCGACGTCATCGAGGACGAAGTGCGCCGTTTGCCGGACGCGCTTTCGCTCGTCACCGATTCCGCGGGCATTCGCGCCGCGAAAGCCGCGGGCAAGCTCGCGGTGATGATCGGCGTCGAAGGCGGCCACGCGATCGAAGACTCCCTCGACACGCTCCGCGAGCTCTACGCGCGCGGCGCGCGCTACCTCACGCTGACGCACGTGAACACGAACAACTGGTGCGACTCGTCGGGCGACGTCGCGCGGCACGGCGGGCTCACGGAGTTCGGCCGCGAAGTCGTCCGCACGATGAACGACCTCGGCATGCTCGTCGACATCTCCCACGTCTCCGACGCCGCGTTCTTTCACGTCATCGAGACCACGCGCGTGCCGGTCGTGGCCACGCACTCCTCCTGCCGCGCGCTCTGCCGCCACCCGCGCAACATGACGGACGACATGCTGCGCACGCTCGCGCAGAACGGCGGCGTGTGCATGATCAACTTCTTCTCCGCCTTCATCAGCGACGAGGTCGCGCAGGTGATCATGAAGGCGCAGAAGCGCTCGAAGAAAAACGGCGGCGACCCGACCGGCGGCACCGAGGAGCTGCCCGACGACCGCACCGACTGGGACAGCTACGTCGAATGGTTCCAGACCCTCGGCTGTCCGCGCGCGACTCTGGATCAGGTCGCGGACCACATCTTCCACGCCGCGGACGTCGCCGGCATCGACCACGTCGGCATCGGCTCCGATTTCGACGGCGTCCCCGCCCTGCCTGACGGCCTCCTCACCGCCGCCACCCTCCCCGCCCTCACCGCCCGCCTCCTCGAACGCGGCATGCACGAGGGCGAGGTGGAAAAGGTCCTCGGTGCGAACTTTCTGCGGGTCTTCGAGCTCGTGGAACGCCGGCGTCCCGCCGGCTGATACGGCGGCGTCGCCGCCGCCGGTCTGCCACGAGCGACAGCGAGGACGCCGGCGCTCCGGTACAATTTCCCGCATGCCGACTGAAGTGGAGACCATGCGAGAGCTCGCGCGCGCGTATTGGGCGGGCAACCGGATCGAGTGTCCGAAGCATGCCGGGGCGCTGCTCACGGGCAGCTTCGTCCAGACCACGTTCGTGGATCACATCTTCCTCACCTGCTCGCGCGGCAAAGAGACCTTCACCATCCCGCAGCGTCCGCGCCAGATGGAGTTCTACGACCAGCAGGTCGAAGGCATGGTCGAGAACCTCCAGCGCGCGGACGCCATCCTCTGCTATCGCTGCCAGTCGAAGATCGAAGTCAGCGCGAAGGAAAACGGCGAGAGCGGCGTGACCGATTACACCTTCACCTGCGTGCGCTGCTTCTCCTTCGGACGGTGGGCCGGAAGGCCGGAACTGGCGAAGATCGGCAAAGATTGACGGTAGGGAATTACCTCTGGCCGTCACTCCTTGGATGAGTGCCTTCTGGAGGAGTGAACGACGTGTCTTTTGACCCAAATGCGGACGCCGCGGAAGTCGAAGTACTGGACGGCGCACCGCGCTGGTCCTACGGCAACCTGGCCGAGAAATTCGCGAGAGTGCAGATCCTGGTGACGTGGTACGGCGGAGATCCCGATCGCTACCTCGACGCGATCGAACAAGGAATGGAAGACCGCGGCGACGCGGAGTTCGTCCTCGACGTGAAGCGCCGTCTCCACGACGATCCCTCCCTCGGCAACTACATGCGCCGCGTCGTCACCGAGTTCGCCAGCCGCTTCGGTTCTGAATAAACTGCGCGCATGTCGCGCCCGCAGATCGTCATCGTCGGAGGCGGATTCGCCGGCCTCTACACCGCCCGTGGTCTCAAAGACGTGGAAGCCGACGTCACGATCGTCGATCGCCACAACTATCACCTCTTCCAGCCGCTGCTCTACCAGGTGGCGATGGCGGGCCTCAATCCGAGCGACATCGCCGCGCCGATCCGCGGGATCCTGCGCCGGCAGAAGAACGTCTCGGTCATCCTGGCCGAGGTGAGGGCGGTCGACACCGCACAGAAGCGAGTGCAGTTCGCGGACGGCGGCTCCCTCCCCTACGACTTCCTCGTCCTCGCCACCGGCGCCACGCATTCGTACTTTGGGCACACCGAGTGGGAGCGCGTCGCACCGGGACTGAAGACCATCGACGACGCCCTCGAGATCCGCAGACGTGTGCTGCTCGCCTTCGAAGCCGCGGAACGCGAAAGCGATCCCGCGGTGCAGCAGGCGCTGCTCACGTTCGTCGTCATCGGCGCGGGTCCGACTGGCGTCGAGCTCGCGGGCGCGCTGTCCGAGATCGCGAGGCAGACGCTCGTGCGCGACTTCCGGCATTTCCATCCCGAAAGCGCGCGCGTGATCCTCCTCGAAGGCAAAGAGCGCGTGCTGCCGCCGTACCCCGCCGATCTCTCGGAGAAAGCGCGCAAGCAGCTCGTCGACCTCGGCGTGGAAGTGATCACCAATGCGGTGGTGACCGAGGTGACGGAGAGGCATGTGACGTTCGGCGAGCGCACGATCGAAACGCGCACCGTGCTCTGGGGCGCGGGCGTGCAGGCCTCGCCGCTCGCAAAGACCCTCGGTGTGCCGCTCGATCGCGCGGGACGCGTGCTCGTCGAGCCCGATCTCTCCATCCCCGGCCACAAAGAAGTCTTCGTCCTCGGCGATCTCGCCGCGGCGAAGCAGCGCGACGGCTCGTTCGTCCCCGGCGTCGCACCGGCGGCGATCCAGGCCGGACAGCACATGGCCCGCAACCTCGAACGCGCCGTCGCGGGACAACCCACGCGACCGTTCGTCTACAAAGACAAAGGCTCGCTCGCGACGATCGGCCGCGCGGCCGCGGTGGCGGATTTCGGGCGCGTGCGCTTCGGCGGCTTCATGGCCTGGATGGCCTGGCTGCTGATCCACATCTTCTTCCTGATCGGCTTCCGCAACCGCTTCCTCGTCATCACGCAGTGGGCGTGGGCGTACCTCACGTACCAGCGCGGCGCACGACTCATCACCGCGGACGAAAAAAACAAGCTGCTACGAACGTAGCAGGCCATCCGGACCTGCTCCGTGTGGAGCAGGTATGCACGTCGTCCTCCTCCTCGCCACCCTCACGCGCGCGACAGGCGTGAGAGGGAGAAGTGACGCGCGGGTGGCGACGCGCTTCAGCGCAACGAGTGCGCCGTAGTGTCGCCCATCGGCACCCCGGCCACGACGCTGTCGAGGCGCCGGCGCGTGGCCGGCACCTTCTGCATGTACTTCTGCGTCTCCGGCAGCGTGCGGATCAGGCCCGCGATCATGCGCTTCACGTTGTGCGAGCCGCCGTTGTAGAGCGCGGCCGTCCACGCCTCGACTTCCTTTTCGGACTTGGCGAATTTGCGAGCCTCGCCCGCCTTGCGATCGAGGTGACGCACGAGGAACTTGGCCATGCTCTTCGCCGAGAAACGGTCGTCGAGATGCGCGCCGAGGTATTCGCTTGCCTCGTACGCCATCGTGCGCTTCACGGTCTCGTGCGGGAGGTCGAAGTGCTTCTCGAGCATCGCATCGCGCTCCGCGATGAGCTCCTTCTGGTACTTCACCCACGACGTGAGCTGCTTCTGCTTGAGGGCGCGGTACTCGAGGCGCGTCTCGTTGCGGAACGCGCGGAGCTGCGCGCGCGAGCCCTTGTCGAGCAGCTTGCCGAGGCGGTTCAGCGTCGCTTTGTTGTGCTCGTCCATCTTCTCGATGTCGGCGAAGTATTTCTTCGACGCGTACGGCGCGAGGAGGTCGAGCTCGTCGATGCCTTCGCGGCGCAGCTCCTTTGCCGACGCCAGCAGACGCTTCGCTTTCCTGCGGCGCTCGGGCGTGTCCTTGTCGACGAGCAGCGACGCGATCGTGTCGGCGTCGCCGAGGGGCTTTTTCATGATGTAGGCGCGCGAGCCGATGAGGTAGTCCTTCGTGACGAAGAGCTTCCCGTCGAGCTTCTCCTGGTGATACGCCACCGGCGTCGCCTGCGCGAGTCCGACCGCACCCGCTTCGGAGACGTCGAGGATCTTGCCGTTCGTCTCGGCGTGCGCAATGGCGAGGAGCAGCGTGACCGAGGGAGCGCTCGGCATCGAGCGCGCGGCGTCGTCGATCACGACGACCAGCTCCTCGGGATTCCGCGTCCACATGCCGGCCATCGCGCGGGCGAGCGCGTCGATGCGGCCGTCGATGTTCTTCTGCGAGACCTGCACGAGCGTCGGCACTTCGCGCGACGGCTCGGCGGGCGGCGGCTCGGGGATCGCGAACACCGGAGGCGGTGCCGGCCGGTGCGGCGGCGCGAACATGCCCGCCTGCTGCACTTCGCCCCCATCCCACAACGGCATCCGCGTGAAGCCGAATACCACACACCCCAGCCCTGCGCCCAGGGCCACCCACCACCACCAGGAATTGGTCCGCATATGACGATCCTCAACCTCAGGTTAGCATTGCGACTTCCCATGCGATGTGAACGTTTATTTGTTTTTTCGCTTCTGTTCGTGATCGCCTGCTCGAAAGAGACGCCCGCGCCTCCTCCGGCGCCGGCCGGGCCGAAGGTCACGGCCACGGCGGCGGCGCCCGAACCGGCCCGCGTCGCCTCACGCGCGGCCTCGTATGAAGAGGCGGTGATCTGGTTCCGCTCCACGCCCGCGTTCCGCTTCGCCATCACCGAAGGCGGTGTGCGCGGCGAGGGCGAGATGCGGCGCAAGACGGTCGGCGCCGAGGTGGTGACGGTGAAGGTGAACGGCGAAGAGTGGCGCGCCGAGGCGGGACCGAAGGGCGTCACGTGGACGCGCAACGGCGCCGCGGCCGAGACGCCGGAGTGGGGCAATCGGCTCTACCAGCGCGTGACGGTCGCGTTCGATCCGCAGAAGGTCGAAGGCACGGCGCAGCTCGTGGACGATCACTATCGCTTCACGAACGCGAACTCGGGCGAGTTGCACGAAGTATGGGTCGCGCCGGACGGCCATATCGAGCGCATGACCATCGGCTCGTCGGTGGATCTGAAGATCGAGCCGCTGTCGTGAAACCGAGAACGGTCCAGGCACCGCCGCCGGGCGATCGTCCGCTCAAGACGCTCGAGCGCGTGCTCTCGAAGGCGGGCCTCGGCTCGCGCACCGAGGCGCGGCGCTGGGTCGGCGAGGGGCGCGTGAAGGTCAATGGGCGTGTGGAGGGCGATCCGAACCGCTGGATCGATCTCGAGCGCGACCAGGTCACCTTCGACGACAAGCCGCTCGAGAAAGCGGAGAGCGCGTATCTCCTCCTGCACAAGCCGACGGGATATCTCACGACGTACAAGGATCCGGAGGGGCGGAAGACGATCTACGACCTCCTTCCCGGTCGCGACCGCTACCTCTTTCCGGTGGGACGCCTGGACATGGATACGTCGGGGCTGCTGATCCTCACGAACGACACCGCGTTCGCGGAGCGGCTCACGAATCCGGACTATCACGTGCCGAAGACGTATCGGGTGAAGGCGTCGAAGCCGCTGTCCGACGAAGAGCTCGACTGCCTGCGCAACGGCATCGAGCTGCGCGACGGTCCGACGCGGCCCGCGGTGGTGACTCGCCTGTCGCGCTCGGAGATCGAGATCACGCTGACCGAGGGAAGGAACCGGCAGGTGCGGCGGATGATCGAAGCGCTCGACGCGAAGGTGCAGCGACTGGCGCGCATCGCCATCGGCACGATCACCGTCGGCGCGCTCGCACCGGGCGAGGCACGGCCGCTGACGCGCGAAGAACTGGAGACGCTGCGGCGGTGAGTGCTACGCTCGCGCCGTCATGAAACGCGCGATCGCCATTCTCCTGCTCCTCACCGCCTGCTCGTCCGACGAGCCGGCCGCGACGAACACGACCACCGCCTCGGAATCCGCGGCCGCCGCGGCCTCCACCGCACCGCCGACCGCCGATCAGGCGCGGGCACTCATCGAGAAATCGGGCGAGTTCAGCCAGCACGAATTCACGTTCGCCTCGGTGTCGATGCCGGTGTCGGGCGCGGCGATGAACGAAGCCACGCGCGCGACGGCGCGGCAGCTCGTCGACGCGGGCTGGCTGTCGCTCGACCCGGGCACGAACGACATCATGCTCACCGAGAAGTCGCGCGGCGACAAACGCTTCATCCTCCGCGAGAACGGCCTGCTCGACGTGGTGCCGCTCGCGAAGAAAGAGATGGGCACCGTCGAAGCCGTGCGCAAGAACCCCGACGGCACGCTGACGGTCGACTTCAACTGGAAGTGGCTGCCGAACGAGGTGGGGCAATCGTTCAAGACCGGCGCCGTGCACGACCGCTTCGCCGCGACGCAGAACGCGAAAGCGAACCTGATGTGGAACGGGACGGAGTGGGTGATGCTGTCGGTGGAGACGCGCTGACGGAGCGCCGGCCGAAGCGCCGGCGTTCTGTTACGCCATCTCGTCGACCACGGCCCACGTCGAATCGCGCCAGTCATCCGCCATGAGCAGTCCGGCGGTGGCGAGATACAAACGCACGTCGGCGCGGCCGTACTCGCTTTCGAGCGACTTCACCGCCTCGCGCACCTGCTCCGCGTCCGGCACTTTGTAGTCGTCGACTTCGATCGAGCCGTTCTCGTGCGGCACGCCCCATTTGTCGAGGAACGCGGCCATCATGCCGGCCCTTTCGCGCGTGTGGTACTGCATGAGCGCCATCTCGAGGAACTGGTCGAGCTCGGGCATGCCGATGCGCGAAGCGAGCATCTCCGCCTTTTTTTCCGGCGGCATCTTGCGGATCGATTCCTCGCGGAACTTCATCGCCTTGGCGAGATGCGCCTGCACGACGAGGCGGTGCGTCGGTTCGGCGTGTTTCCAGAACGTCGTCAGGATCGCGCGGCGGCGATCGGCGTCAGCGAGCTCTTTGAGGATGCGTCGGGCGGTCCACATGGCGGGCGCGTTTTAGCACACTTCAGCCGAGGCGCGCGGCGATGCGGGAGAGGAGCAGGTCCCACGAGACCGGCTTGGCCACGAGATCGCCGGCGCGCGAGTCGCGGTTGCCGGTCACGAAGATCACCGGCGTCGACGCGATGCGCCGCGCGAGCTCCGCACCGCTCGCGCCCGCGAGCTGCTCGTCCATCAGCACGAGATCGGGCGCGAACGCCGCGACGGACACGTCGAACTCGCTCGCATCCGAGCACACTTCCACGTCGTAGCCGGCATCGCCGAGGACGCGGCGCATGATCGCGTTCTGCGTCGGATCGTCGTCGACGACGAGCACGCGCCGCGGCGCCACGCGCTCGACAGCCGGCAGCGGAGCGTCGTGCACCTGCTCGAGCTCCCGGGTCACCTCCGCGACCAGACCGCGCCAGCGCGTGAGCAGCGCGCGCGACGGTGCGGACTTGGGAACCGCGGTCTCGGCCTCGTCGCCGATCTCCGAGACGCGGGGATAGCCGTACGTCGCGCCGAGTCCCGCCAGCGCGTGAAAATGCCGCGCCAGACGCTGGAGCGCGTCGCCGTTCTGCGGATCCTCCTCGAGCACGTCGAGGAGCCGCGCGACGTCCTGCAGGCGCACCTCCGTCGTCGCACGAAAGCGCGCACGCAGGTCCTGCAGGAGCAGATCGGTCATGATTCGAGGATAGCCGCGATGTCGCGCGCAAGCGACATCGGATCGAACGGTTTGAGCACGACGCCTTTCGCGCCGAGGTCTTTGAGCCGTTGCACTTCCGCGGCCATCGCTTTCGCGGTGAGGAAGACGACCGGGATCGAACGCGTCTCCGGGTCGGCGCGCAGCGCGCGGAACGTGGCCGCGCCGTCCATGCCCGGCATCATCATGTCGAGGAGGATGAAGTCCGGACGCTCGCTCTTCGCGCGGGCCAGCCCCTCCGCGCCGCTCGACGCCTCGATGACCGTCATCTTGCCGACGCGGCCGAGCGACAGGTTGGCAATGTAGCGGACGTCTTCCTCGTCGTCGACGACCAGCACCTTCATGCGAGCTCCCGCGTGCGGGCGGCGTCGAGCAGTTGCCCGATCGCCGTGCGGAGCTCGTCATCCGACGAACGGCTCTTCATCAGAAACCGCGTCGGCCCGAGCTGCAGCCGGTTGCGCTGCGCGGTGGTGAGGTCGATGCCGGTGTACACGAGCAGCGGAACGTTGCGATGCGCCGCATGATTGCGCAGCTCGGAGACGACGCCGTAGCCGTCGATGTCCGGGAGGTCGACGTCGAGCACGAGCAGCGCCGGCGGACGCTCGCCGATCGACGCGAGGCCGGACCAGCCCGAGCGCGCCGTCCGCACGCGCACGCCGGTCGCGCCGACCTGCGCCGCCAGCACCGCCAGCAGTTCCGGATCGTCTTCGATGATGAGCACGTCCGCATTGCGCGGAATGCGCGGCACGTCGCGACGCTCGTCCGCGCTCGGCACGCGGAACCAGAACGTGCTCCCCTCCCCTTCGCGGCTCGTCACGCCGATCGTTCCGCCGTGCTGTTCGACGATGGCCTTGCAGATCGCGAGACCGAGGCCGGTGCCGGGCTTGCGCCGCGCGTCGCTCGAATCGATCTGATGAAAGCGCTGGAAGAGCCGCGCCTGCGCCTGCGCGGAAATGCCGGCGCCGCGATCGACGACACGCACTTCGATGAATCCGTCGTGCGCTTCCGCGTGCACCTTCACCACGCCGCCGCGATGCGAGTACTTCACCGCATTGGACAACAGGTTGACCAAGACCTGGATGAGGCGCATCTCGTCCGCGAGGACGGTCGCACTGACGCAATGCAGCTCGAGCTCGATGCCTTCCTGCACCGCGAACGCGCCGGTCGTTTCGATGGAACGTTCGAGCACGCGGAACAGCGGCGTGGGACGGATGTCCAGCTCGACCTTGCCGCTCTCGAATTTCTCGAAATCGAGGATGTCGTTGATGAGCGTGATGAGGCGCACGCTGTTGCGCTCCGCCACGATCACCATCTGCCGCGCCTCGGGTGAGAGCTCGCCCATCACGCCCGCCGCGAGCAGACCGAGGGAGCCGCGGATCGACGTCAGCGGCGTGCGCAGCTCGTGACTCACCGTCGAGATGAAGTCCTTCTTCAGCCGCTCGATCTCCTGCCGCTCCGAGACGTCGAGCATGTGCGCGGCGAAGTGGCGCTCGCCGTCGCCGGTGTAGAACTCGAACAGCGAGAGCTCGCACGTGAAGTGCTCGCCGTTGCTGCGGCGCGCGCGCCGTGCGGTGACGCGGCCGAGGGCGGTGTCGCGGAGATCGTCGACACACTCGCGGTTGCTCGCGTAGTCCCGGTCGAGCAGCAGACGCACGCTCGCGCCGACGAGCGCATGCGCGTCGAGACCGAACATGCGCAGCGCCGCGGGATTCACGGACTCGATGACTCCGTCGACGTTCGTCGTGATCATGCCGCCGAGGGAGTTCTCGAAGATGGCACGCGTCCGGGCTTCGCTGCGGCGCAGCGCCTCCTCGGCTTCCTTCGCACCGGTGATGTCGCGCCCCGCGGCGTAGATCAGCCCATCCTCGACCGGCGACGCCGTCCACGCGATCCACTTCGTCGAGCCGTCTTTGCAGACGTAGCGATTGGCGAAGCTGGTGGTCTTCACGCCGCGCCGCAGGTGCGCGAGCTCCGCGACGGTCCGCTCGAGATCCTCGGGATGCACGAAGTCGAGGAACGGACGCTCGATGAGCTCGCACGTCGTATAGCCGAATACCGTTTCGAACGCGGGATTGATGCGGCGGAAACGGCCGTCCGGCGAGGCGATGCAGAGGAGGTCGAGCGAAAGGTCGAAGAAGCGATCGAGCTCGCGCTCGGCTTTCTTGCGCTTCGTGATGTCGGTCTGCGTGCCGGCGATGCGCACCGGACGGCCATCGGCGTCGTACGCGACGATCTTGCCGCGGTGCAGGATCCACAGCCACTCCCCGTTCGCGCAGCGCAGGCGATGCTCGGTCTCGTACTGCGGCAGCTCACCGTCCATGTGCGCGTGCAGCTCGCGGAAGACCTGCTCGCGATCGTCGCCGTGGATGAGCTGCTCCCACGACGCGATGTGGGGCGGCATCTGCTCGCGCGTGTAGCCGAGCATGGCCACGAGGCGGTCGCTGAACTGCACGCGGCCGCTTGGGATGTCCCAGTCCCAGAAGCCGTCGCGGCTTCCTTCGAGCACGAGCTGCAACCGCTCCTCGGCCGCCGTGCGCTCGGCCACCTGCCGGCGCAGTTCGAGCTGCACCATCACCTGACGCGCGAGCGCGCGCAGGCCGCTGTTCTGTTCGGCGGTGAGCACACGCGGCTGGCGATCGATGACGCAGAGCGTGCCGAGCGTGCGCCCCTCGGGCGTCGTGAGCGGAGCGCCCGCGTAGAAGCGGATCTGCGGGTCGTCGACGACGAGCGGGTTGTCGGCGAAACGGGGGTCGGCGAGCGCGTCGTGCACGACGAAGACATCGTCGGCGAGGATCGCGTGCGCGCAGAACGAAGCGTCGCGCGGCGTCTCGGACGCCTTGATGCCGATGCGCGCCTTGAACCATTGGCGCGATACGTCGACGAGACTGATGAGCGCGATGGGCGTGCCGCAGATCGTCGACGCCAGACGCGCGAGCTCGTCGAACGCCGGCTCGGGCGTGGTGTCGAGGATGCGATATCGCTCCAGCGCCGCGAGACGCTGCCCTTCTTCGCGAGGGATGGCAGGCGCGATCATGCTGCCCCTACCGTAGAGGCCTTAGATTACGGCGAGGTTACGCCGCGTAGGATCGCGCCTCGCCGCGCCAGAATGGTCGCTACGCGATCCGGTAGCCGAATCCGCGCACCGTGAGCAGGATCTCCGGCGCGTCCGGATCCTTTTCGATCTTCTGCCGCACGCGGCGGATGTACACCGCCACGTTCTTGTCCGACGCGAGCTCGTCCTCGGCCCAGAGCTGCTCGATCAGGAAATCGCGGCTCACCGCTTTCCCCGCGCGCGTTGCGAGGAGGTGCAGGAGCTGGAACTCCTTCTGGGTGAGGCCGGCGGCCTTGCCGTCGATGAGCGCGTCCTGCAGCGTGGGATCGATGACGAGACGTCCCGCGTGAATCACGGAATGGCCGTCGTCGGAACTGAGCTGCTGCGCGCGCCGGAGCTGGGCGCGCACGCGCGCGATCATTTCGGGCGCTTCGAAAGGTTTGACGATGTAATCGTCGGCGCCCGTCTCCAGTCCCGCAACGCGATCTTCGAGCTGGCGTTTCGTACTGAGGATGACGATCGGCGTGCGATGGCGCTCGCGAATGCGCCTGCAGGTATGGAGGCCGTCGCCGTCGGGGAGGACGAGGTCGAGGAGGATGAGATCGAACGGCCGGCGATTGACCTCGCCCATGGCTTCCGCGATCGTGCCGGCGGTCGTTACCGCAAAGCCTTCACGCTGCAGAAGCTCCTGCAGCGTGCGCCGCATGAGCAATTCGTCTTCGACCACGAGGATCGACTGAGACATTCGCCGCCATTGTAGCGGTTCATCCGAGGGCGAGGCGGCATCGTTCGGCGAGCGCGGCAGCGGCAACGTCGCCGGTCCAGTACAGAATCGGGAACGCGGGCGAGATACGGCGCACCCATGCGACGAAATCAAATGCGCGCGGCTCCTCCTCGCCGATGACCAGCAGGTCGGCGCGCTGCAGCGTGGACGCGTCGACGGACACGCTCACGTGCGCCAGTTGCCGGCGCATCTGCGACACGATCTCCGGCGGCACCCCGAGTGCGCAGACACGGCGTAATGGAAACTCGATCAATTTGCCCACACGAGCAAGATACGAGTCTTCGGTTACGTGGAGATTACGGGACGCCGGCGATCGCTATCGAATCGCCGGCAATCCCGCCGCGGCCGCATTCAACTCCGGCAAATCCTTTTCCCACACGGTCCGCAACTGTGCGAGCTGCGCGTCGATCTGCTGGATGAGCTGCGCCTGGACCGCGCGCGCCTGTGCCGTCGGCGCGTAATCGCCGATCGACGCGGAATCCGCGACCGACGCGAGCTTGTCATTGAGGCGGATCGGGAAATTGAGCGGGTCCTGCGCACTGCGATTCTTCGTCTGGTACAGAACCTCTTCGATGGCCGTCATCTTCTTGTCGAGCGCTTTCGCTTTCTCGACGATCTCCGTCGATTTCCCGGCGCGCGTACGCAGGTCGGTGAGCTGTTTGCGCACTTCCCGGATGCGTTCGATCTGTTCGTGCACCTCGGTCAGTTTGCGATTGGCGGCGAGGAGGAAATCGAATTGTGCCTGCAGGTCCGCCGCTGACGCCGACGTGCGCGGATCCTGTCTCACCTCGGCCGGCACCGTCATGGTGCTGTCGCCGACCGTCAGCCGGACGTTGTAATGACCGGCCACGACGCGCGGCCCATCCGTCCCTCCACCCCACAGCACCAGCCCCTCGAATTTCTTCGCCTCGGGATAGCGCAGGTTCCACGCATAGCGATTGAGGCCATGACGCGAATCGGGCAGCTTGTTCTTTTCCTTTTCCTTGTCCGCCTTCTCCGCCTCCGGATCTTTCTCCGGCTCCGCCTTCTCCTCTTTCTCCGCCCGCTCCGCTTCTTCCTTCTTTGCTGCCTCTTTCACCGGAAGCTCCCCTTCCAGTTCCCGGATCACAGAGCCGTCCGGATGGAGGAACGCGAGCTTCACTTTCGTGCCGGGCGGCACGGAGGGATCGATCCAGTAATTGACGATGATCCCCTGCGGCGGATTCCTGCCCGCGTTGCGCGGCGCGCGGTCGGGCGTGCTGCCGGAGGTGCGCCAGGCGGGACGCGGCTTGAAGAGATGGACCTTCGCGTCCGTGTCGAATTGCTGCAGGGGCGTGACGTCGTCGAGAATCCAGAACGAGCGTCCCTGCGTCGCGGCGATGAGATCGTAGTCGCGCCACGCGAGGTCTGTAATCGGCACGATCGGGAGATTGAGCTGCAAGGACTGCCACGACGCACCGTCGTCGAACGAGACGTACATCCCGCGCTCGGTGCCGGCATAGAGCAGACCTTTGCGGCGGCGATCGGTACGCACGACGCGGGTGAAGTGGTCGTTGGCGATGCCGTTGGTGATCTTCGTCCACGTCGCGCCGTAATCCGTGGTCTTGTACAGATACGGCCGGAAATCGTCGGACTTGTACATCGTTCCGGCGACGTACGCCGTACCGTTCTCGAACGGGCTCGGATCGATGCTGTTGATCATGAGCCACTGCGGCATCGAAGCGGGCGTGACGTTCTTCCACGTCTGCCCGCCGTCACGCGTGAGGTGCAGGAGACCGTCGTCCGAGCCGGTCCAGATCACTCCCTGCTCGAGCGCCGATTCCGCGACGGCGAAGATCGTTCCGTAGTACTCGACGGACGTGTTGTCCTTCGTGATGGGACCGCCGGACGGTCCCATTTTGCTGCGGTCATTGCGCGTCAAATCGCCGCTGATGCGGGTCCAGTTCGTGCCGCCGTTCGTGCTCTGCCACAGATGCTGCGAGGCGGCGTAGAGCACGTTCGCGTCGTGCGGGGAAAAGAGCAGCGGGAAGTTCCATTGGAAACGTTCGGCCGCCCCTTCCGCGCCGTGGCCCATGGGATTGTCGGGCCACGGATTGACGTCGCGGAATTCGCCGGTGCGGTGATTGAGGAGCGTCAGATAGCCGCCATAAGAGCCGCCATAGACGAGGTCCGGATTGTCCGGCCTGGCCACGATGTGACCGCTCTCGCCTCCGGCCGTTTCCTCCCATTCGCGCACGTCGATCTCGCTGTCATTGGAGCGGTGACGGATGCGCACGGCGCTGTTGTCCTGCTGCGCGCCGAGGAGACGGTAGGGGAAGGAATTGTCGGTGCTGACGCGGTAGAACTGCGCGGTGGGCTGATTGTCCTGCCCCGTCCAACTGCGGCCGCCGTCGGTGGAAACGTTCGCGCCGCCGTCATTGGCCTCGATCATGCGCGACGGATCATTGGGATCGATCCAGAGGTCGTGATTGTCGCTGTGCGGCGTGGCGATCGAGGTAAAGGTCTTGCCGCCGTCCTTCGATTGATGGAAGCGGACATTGAGGACATAGACCGTGTCTTCTTCCTGCGGATCGGCGTAAATGCGCGTGTAGTACCAGGCGCGCTGGCGCAGGTCGCGGCTGTCGTTCGTTTTCTCCCACGTCTCCCCTCCGTCGCGCGAACGGAACACGCCCCCTTCTTCCGCTTCGATGATGGCGTAAACGTTCTGCGGATTCGAGCGCGAAACGGTCACGCCGATGATGCCGAGGGCGCCTTTGGGGAGGCCTTTGTTTCGGGAGAGGTTCGTCCACGTGTCACCGCCGTCGGTCGACTTCCACAGTGCCGAGCCTTCGCCGCCGCTTTCGAGACTGTACGGCGTGCGGCGCACGCGCCAGGTGGAGGCATAGAGGATGCGCGGATTCGTCGGGTCGAGGATGAGATCGATCGCGCCGGCATTCTCATTGGCGAAGAGCACGCGCTCCCACGTTTTGCCGCCGTCCTTCGAGCGATAAACGCCGCGCTCCTGATTCGGCCCGAAGAGATGGCCCAGCGCCGCCGCATAGACGAGGTCGGGATTGCGCGGATGGATGCGCACGCGCGGGATGTGCCGCGAGTCTTTGAGTCCGGCGTGCGTCCACGTCTTGCCCGCGTCGACCGACTTCCACATGCCGTCGCCGTGCGAGACGTTCCCGCGCACCGTCTTCTCGCCCGTGCCCGCATAGACGACGTTCGGATCGGATTCGGCCACGGCGACGGCGCCGATCGAGCCGCCGAAGAAACCATCCGAGACCGGCTTCCACGTCACGCCGCCGTCCGACGTCTTCCACACGCCCCCGCCCACGGAGCCGAAGTAGTAGACGTTGCGCTGCGACGGGATGCCTTCGACCGCGGCCGAGCGTCCGCCGCGATATGGACCGATCTCGCGCCACTGCATGGCGGAGAACTGCTTCGCGTCGAAGGTGGCGGCGGTGAGCGTGGTCGTGAGGAGGAAAAAAGCGAGCACGAATGCGTGGCGCGGCATGGCCGCGAATAGTATCTCCGGATGCGTCGCGCGCTTCCGCTCCTCCTCGGTTGCTGGTTGTTCGTTGCCGGTTGCTTGCGAGCACCGGCCGTGGTGCCGGGCGTGGTGCCGGCCGTCGCGGCCGGCGACCTCCCGGCAACCAGCGACGTCGCTTTCGACAACGTCGACATGTCCGTGTTTCTCGTCGGCGATGCGGGGGTGCCGCGCAATCCACTGCTGCCGCTGCTCGCCCGCGCGATCGACGCGCGCATCGCCGCGCTGGGTGCGGAACGCGTGGCGGTGATTTTCCTCGGCGACAACGAGTATCCGTACGGCTCCGGCCCCACGTCACCGATCGTCGAGGCGCAGGTGAATGCGGCCAACCGCGATCCCGCCGCGCGCGTCTTCTTCGTTCCGGGCAATCACGACTGGGCGCAGGGGCGCGAGGTGGGACTCGAGCGCGTCCGGAATCAGGAGCGGATCGTCTCCAACGGTGCGAACGTGGTTCTGCTGCCGGGCGGCGGGTGTCCCGGCCCGGTCGCCACGAACCTCGGCACACGCCTGCGCGTGATCGCGGTCGATACGCAGTGGTATCTGGACGATCAGGTAAAGCCGGAGGGCTGCCATCCCGACGGCAGCCCCTCCGCCCTCACGGAACTGCTGGATGCGGGAGGTGCGCGCGAGACGATCATCGTCGCGCATCACCCGCTGCGCAGTGGCGGCGGGCATGGCGTCCGGCGGGGACGGCAGGATCAGAACCATCGCGTGAACCGCGCCATGCGCGACGGGTTTCTGCGCGCCATCGCCGCGGCGCAGGCGCGTCCGCTGGCGTGGGTGTCGGGACACGAGCACACGCTCGAAGTGCAGGAAGGGCTCGGCGCACGTTTCCACCTCGTGAGCGGCGCGGGCAAGTACCACGACACGGAACGCGTACGCCGCGCAAACGAGCCGGAGTGGATCTTTCCGGCCGACACGCAATGGCGTCCGGCGAACGGCGGCTTCCTGCGCCTCGACATCACGCGCGACGGCTCGCCCGCGCGGGTGGGCGTGTTCGAGTCGCGCGGAGGAGCGATCGCGGAGGTCGCGTCGACGTCGTTGCCGTAACGGGCGTGGAACGGAACGCTCGCCACATCCGCCGTTGGACCGTGTCTTTCTCTGACGATTGCGCACCTCCGCACCATCGGAATTGCGGACGTCCGTCCGTGGCACTACACTTCCGGCTCTCATTCCCATGGCCACCTCGAGACCCGACATCTCACCCGCGGAGTTGGAGACGCTCGTCCTCGACGTCATGGCGGCGGAGGGGCGGCCGGTCACGGTCACGGACATCCATCGCGCCATGCCGAAGGCGCTGCGGCCCGCGGCGAAGGCGCTGACCGGCATCGTCGCCGCGCTCGCCGACGCGAAGCGGGTCTTCCGCATCGGCCGCCGCTACAGCGCGCAGGCCGACCGCACGCTGCACGAGCGCATCCTCCGCCTCGCCGAGAACGAAGCGCGCACCGCGAGCGAGCTCGCGAAGCAGACGCGCACCTCCGCCACGCGCGTGCGTGAAGCCATTCGCGAGCTCGTCGAAAGCGGCACGTTGCACGCCTATCCGAAGCAGCAGCGCGTCATCCGCTACGGCGCGCATCCACCGACGGCGGCCGATCTCCTCCGCCCCGAGCTCGCGCGTCTGTTCGCGTCCGCAAAAAAGCTCGGCCTCGACGAAGACGCGGCAACGCGCGCGCTGCGCGAGCTTCTCGGTGGCGCCGCACCATCGGCCGACCCGATCCTCGACGCCATCCGGGACCTCGAGTCCGACGGCGCGCTCGTCTACCTCCCCCACCTCCGCACCGCCCTCGCCGGGTCGTACAAAGACAAGCCGTCCTTCGACCGCGCCGTTCTCGGGCTCCTCGCCCGCGGCACGATCCAGTTGCAGTCCCACCCCACTCCGTCCCTGCTCGGCGCCGCGGAACGCGACGCCATGATCGAAGACGGCCGCGGCGGCTACTACAGCGCCATCGGCCTCCGCTGATCGGAGACCCTCGATGCTCGACGTCCTCCAGACTCTGCGCCGTACGCTTCGCAATCCCTTCGTGCAGAACCGCGTCGACACGGCGTGGGACGCGCGTTCGATCGCCTCGGACGTCCCGTCGATCAACGACGACGCGTTCCAGCAGGTCCTCCGCACCATCGCCGACGTGCGCACGTCGCGGCAGTCGCACGGCCTCCTCCTCGCGGGCGAGCCCGGCTCCGGCAAGACGCATCTGCTCAATCGCGTGCGCCGCTGGATCCAGCAGGACGAGCACGCGTGGTTCGTCTACGTCCTCCCCATCACCGCACCCGATCGCGTCTACCGCGACATCCTCCAGGCCACCGCCGGCGACATCACCCGCGGCGCGCCCGACACGCACGGCATCACCCAGCTCGCCATCGCCGTGGCCCGCCTCTTCATGAGCGACGTCAACGCGCCGATCCGCGAGATCGCCGACTGGTGGCGCCGCGTGATGGAGGAGTACCCCGCCGGCGACGCGCTCGCCGATTACCTGACGAAGCATCTCGACGTCTTCGTCCTCCCGCTGAACCTCGACGGCTCGGTGGTGCGCGTGGTCGCGCAGTTCCTCGCCGGCCGCCATCGCGCGGCCGCGCGCGACTGGCTCCTCGGCCGCTCGTTGCCCGACGAGACGCTCTCGACGCTCGGCGTCGCGTTCAGCCTCGACGAAGAATCGAGCGCGCTCACCGCGCTCTCGACGCTCATCCGCCTCGGCAGCGAGTTCTCGACGGTGGTCTTCGCGTTCGATCAGATCGAAGGGCTGCAGATCGATCCCGACGACCGCACCGGTCTCCTCGCCTACGCGCACGCCGCGACGCAACTCCTCGCGCTACACGAGAACGTCGCCATCGTCACCTGCGCGCAGGTGCACTTCGTCCACACGCTCGAGCAGATCGTCGGCCGCGCGCTCTACGACCGCATCGCCGAGCGCCGTTCGGCGCTGAAGCTCGTCACGCCGGGCGAGGCGATGACACTCGTCCAGCAACGCCTGCGCGGCGACACGGACATCGAGCAGGTGCGCCTGTTCGAGAAGGCCACGGACACGGAGCCGGTCTGGCCGCTGACGAAATCGCAGATCGACCTGTTGTCGCTGCCGAGCGTCAGCGCGCGCCGTCTGCTGATGGGCTGCCGCGAGCTGTTCGACGCGTGGCAGCAACGCGCGGAGCGGAACGCCGCCGTCGCGGCGGCTACCCCGGCGGCGTCCCACCGCCGCGAAGAAGCGGAATCGCTCGACGCGATCTGGGAGACGACGCTCGACGAAGAGCGCGAACGGCCGACGCCGCTCATCGACGACGGCGTGATCATCGACGGTCTCGTCCGCGCCGCCGGCGGCGAGCACGCCACGAAGATCCGCGACGTCGACGTGCTCCTCAAACGCGACGGCAGGACCACGGCCGTGGCGGTCTGCAACGCCGAAAACCTGACCAGCCTCTCCACGCGCCTCAAGCGCCTCGGTCAGCTCAACGCGCAGAAGAAGTTCGACGAGCTCGTCGTCGTGCGCGACCAGCGCCTGCCGATCAAAGCCAGCGCCAAGGCCACCCAGCAGCGCCTGCGCGAGCTCACCGACGGCGGCGCGCGCGTGGTCCGTCTTTCCGCGGAGGCCTACGCCGCGCTTGCCGCGCTCCGGCGCCTCCTCGCCGATGCCGCCGCGGGCGACCTCACGCTCGATGGCCGTCCCGTGCAACCGGAGCAGCTCAAGGCGTGGCTGGCGCAGAACACGCCGCCCGCGGTCGTCGAAGCCGTGCGCAGCATCTCCGGCGACACGGGTGACACGCCGCCGCAGCAGGAGCTCGCCTCGCGCGTGCAGGAGCTGCTCGTCGGCCGCTGGCTCGTCCCGCTCGACGCGCTCGCGGCGGACGCACAGCTCTCGCTCGACGATCTCCGCGACGTCGCCGCGCGCGAGAGCGCCATCTTCGGCGTGATCCGCGACGGCAACGGCGGCGCGCACGACCTCCTCTTCCTCCGCAGCAGCGCCCTCGAACGAGCCTGAGCCCGAGCCATGACCCGCATCCTCAACGTCACCGACATCCGCAACAACGTCTACTGGGCCGCCGGCGGTCCGCGTTCCGCCGGTGACGGCGAGCGCGCGCTGCCGCTCCTCGGCACGCTCTTCCATCAGACGTACGCCGGCCTCACCGGCAGCGACGAGCGCGTCAACCTCGTGCGTCCGCTCGAGCGCGCGGACGCGACGCGCGAATCGTGGCGCCGCGAGCTCGCCTCGCATGCGTACGCGTGGCACGTCGCGCCGCGCCTCGAAGAGCATCAGGCCGAGCTGCAGGGAGAGGCGTCCGCGGTCGCGTCGTACTGGGACGCGGTGCGCAACCTCACCGGCTGGCTGGCCGATCTGGTGTGGGAACAGCGCGGCGCGGGCCGCAGCGTCTCCGAGGCGCGGGAAGTGGTGTTCGCGGACACGGAGCGCGAGGTGAGCGTCGCCCTCGACGACGACGCGTGGAGCGCCCCCGTCACCGTCAGCGGCCGCATCGACGCGCTCCTGCGCCAGCCGCAGACCGGCGCCCTCTGCGCGCTCGAGCTCAAATCGGGCCGCACCGCTCCCGAAGCCGACGTCTGCCAGGCCGCGATGTACCGCCTCCTCCTCGGCACGGACGACGTCGCCCTGCTGTCGTTCAAACCGGAGCCGCACGAACAACGCTTCGCCTCCGACCAGCTCGAAGAGGCGCAGTCGAAACTGAAGGCCCTGATCGGCAGACTGGCCGGCGTCCTCGGCGACAAACCGGCGCCCGTCGCGCAGCGACCGTCCACCGACACCGGCAAGAAGATCGTCGACGCGCTCCGCGAAGGCGGCATCCGCGTGAAACTCGACGGCGACCCGCTCACCGGCCCCGCTTTCGTCCGCTACTTCATCGACACCGAGCCGGGCGTCCGTCCCGACCGCATCCCGCAGCTCGCCAGCACGCTCTGGGTGCGCCTCAAGACGCAGGAGCCGCCGCAGATCTCCATCGAGCGCGGACGCATCGCCGTCGACGTCGAGCGCCCCGACCGCCAGACCGTCTACTGGCGCGACCTCCGCGACCAGCTCGCAAAGCCGTCGCGCATCGGCTCCTCGCGCTTCCCAGTCGGCGTCGCCATCGACGGCACCCTGCACTGGGCCGACTTCTCGAAGCCGCAGGACTCGCACATGCTCGTCGCCGGCACGGCCGGCAGCGGCAAGAGCGAATGGCTGCGCGCGGCGATCGCCAGTCTGCTCGCGCAGAACACGCCCGCGACCCTCAAGCTCCTGCTCATCGATCCGAAACGCACCGCGTTCCATGCGTTCGAGAACTCGCAGTCGCTCTACGCGCCGGTGCTCTATCCCGACGACACGCCGACCGCGCCGCTGTTCGAGGAGCTGATCGAGGAGATGGAGCGGCGCTACCGCGCCATCAGCGACGCCGGCCTGCCCGACCTCGCCGCGTACAACGCCATGCACGACCCTCTCCCGCGCATCGTCTGCTTCTGCGACGAATACGCGGACCTGATCCTCGCCGATCCGAAACAGCGCAAGGAAATCGAACGCCTCGTCGGCCGCTTGTCCGCAAAAGGCCGCGCCGCCGGCGTCCACCTCGTCTTCGCCACGCAACGCCCCGACCGCAACATCGTCACCGGCGTGATCGACACGAATCTGATGGCCCGCGTCTGCCTCCGCGTCGTCAAGCCGGCCGAGTCGCGCATCGTCCTCGGCGGCGACCCCACCGCCTCGACCCTCCTCGGCCGCGGCGACCTCCTCTTCAAAAACCTCGGCGCCGCGGTGCGGCTGCAATCGCCGTTCGTGGAGGAGGAGGAGCTGGAGGCGCTGCTGTAGGAGGTAGGGAAATGGCCCGCTCGCGGTTCTCCATCACAGATAGGAGAGAGACATGCCCACCTCGGAACAAGTGCTCGAGTTCGCAAAACGGATCCTGAAGAATCGCGACGAAGCGATCGCCGCGACCGGCGCCATGGCCCGCGCCACGACTGCGGAGGCTGCCGGTGAGAGTGGCGGTGCGCGGCGCGGAGGCGTCGCACTGGAATCGGTGTCGTTCGGGTTGGATGAGGTCCCGCGGTTCGGACCGGAAGTGCCGAAGATGCCGCGCGAGCTCAAGGCCGGCGCGGAGGCTCTCGAGGACATCGACAACATCGATCCGAACGACCTGACGCGCGAGCAGCGCGTGGGACTCGAGGCCATCATCCTGCTGCAGGGCCGCCCCGCGCTCATCGTCCAGAACGACGACTACGTCGGCGACCCGGGCGTGCTCTGGCAGCAGAAGCTCGATACGAAACGCGCGGACATCAAGCAGCTCTTCACGCGCGTCGGACGCATCGAAGCGCGCGGCTCGTTCATGCCGCCGTTCGTCGGAACGGGGTTCGTCGTGGCGAAGAACGTGATCATGACCAATCGCCACGTCGCGGTGACGTTCGTGCGCGAGCGCAACCTCAAGTTCCTCCCCGGTCTCAAGCCGGGCATCGACTACAAGCAGGAGCACAGGATCGACGCGAAGGATCCGGCGGACATCGTGGAGTGCATCGGCATTCACGAGGAGTACGACCTCGCGCTGCTGCGCCTCAGCGACGCGGCCTCGGAAAAGACGCCGCTCACCGTGGCGGGCGCGAAGCCGGAGTTTGTGAAAGACCGCGACGTGCTCGTGATCGGCTACCCCGCGTTCGATTCACGGAACGACCCGAACGAGATGGTGCGCATCTTCAACAGCATCTTCAACGTGAAGCGCCTGCAGCCGGGGACGCTCACGGAGATGGCCACGGTGGATGAGCTGGAGATCGTCGGCCACGACGCGTCGACGCTCGGCGGCAACTCCGGTTCCGCCGTCATCGACTACGACACCGGCAAAGTCCTCGGCCTGCACTTTGGCGGGCGCTATCTCGAAGGGAACAACGCGGTGCCGCTGTGGCGGCTGGCGGAGGACCCGCTGCTGAAGGACGCGAAGGTGAATTTCGGCTAGGAGGAGCGTTCGCGCTCTTCCTTCAGTGCGGTCAGAACCTCGACTTCGATCCGGTCCTTCGGTCGATCGGCGGCGCGTTTCATGCGAATCACGTCGTCGATCGACGCCACCGCGAGATCCATCCCGTGCAGCACCATTTTCTCCGCACCGGCGACGAGATCCGCATAGCCTTTTGTCCCGGAAGGTGTCCCGAGGCAGTCGAGGGCACCGGCGTCCGTGTCGAACGTGAACGAGTCGCCCATGAAAATGGTACGACCGTCGAGATGAAACGGGAGACCGGGCGGCGCACCGCGCAACGTTGCATGGAGCTCCGCGAGGGCACGCGCAAGCGCGTCGCAATTCCCGCGCGTGCGTTCGTAGCAGACGTCCAGATCGTGGGTGATCGACGGTGATCCGAGGAGATTACCGGCGAAGCCTCCGATGACGACGAATCGAACGTGGTGTGCGTTCAAAACGCGAAGAGCCCTGACTGGATCCCACAGAGCGCTCATACGCGACGGATATTGCGTTTGAGGTCGGCCCAGTTGTTCGCGGAGCGGATCGCGACTTCCGCGCGCTGCTCCGGCGTGAGCGCGAGCAGTTGACGGATCACCGTGCGGTCGACTCCGGTGCCGGGCTTCTGTTCCTGCTTCGATTCCATGTGCCGAGTTTACCTCGGCCCGGAGAGTGGCGGCGCGGACGCGCCGCCACGTCAGCCGGCGGGGACGCCGGCGCTCCGCATCATTGACTGATGCGGAGCGTCGGGTCGCCGAAGAGGATGAAGGTGCGGCGGACGTCGAGGTCCTGCACTGCCGCTTTGGCCTTCAGCATGGCGTCACCGACGCGCATGGTGAAGATGTGGCGGTAGAGCTCCGCGTTCATTTGCGACTGGATGTGCGGGGCGGTCAGCGCGGAAGAGGCCCAGACGCCGATCGCGCCGCCGTTCGGGTTGCGCAGGAGGACCTCGCCGAGAGAGTCGGTGAAGAGGTCGTGGTAATAGCCGTTGAGGCAGTTCATCGAGACGACGAACGGCAGCTTCTTCCCGTTCGTCAGCGCGTTCGCCTGCGCGGAGCTGAAGAAGTTGCTCCACACCTCGACCGAGCCGTGACCGGTGTAGTTGACGAGCACGGAACCGTCGCCGAACGCGCTGAGGACCGCCGCATTGGGATTCGCGTTCGTGTTCGCTTTGACGTGCGTCGTGGTCATCGTCGGCGGCACGAGCGCGGCGACGGCGTTGCTCCCCTGCTCGTACGACACCCCGGCGGAGTTGCGGTCGCTGACGAACGTGACCTTGCCCGTGGCCGTGCTGCCGCCGACGAGTTTCGCCACCGCCCCATTCGCCTCGGCGAGCGTGCGCACCGCGACGCGACCGATGGCGATGACCGGCGCGCCAGTGTCCTTGAAGTCCGCCATCCAGTCATCGGACGCGCTCTTGAGGTAGGCGGTCGGCACGAGCTTGGTCGGCACGAAGTCGACGTTGCCCATGCCGTAGTAGTTGCGCGGATCGAAGCTCGAGTCGCCGAGGAGGATCGCGTAGCGCGGCGCGCGCTTCCAGCTCTGCGTCGCGCGCTGGAAGAACGTGCGGATCGCCTCGGGGCCGCGATGGCCGAACGCAAACTCGTCGTACAGGTTCTGCACGTCGATGACGGACGTGACCAGGCCCTGCGCGTCGCGCGCGTTCTTCAGCGTCTTCGCGGCATCGACGAACGAACTGTGCGTGATGACGACGAGGTCCGCCTCGTTCTTGTGATCGTTCCACGTCGACGGCTGGTTGAGGACGACCTGCGCCGGCGCGACGACGCGCGACGCCGCGTACACGAGGATCGTGCGCGAGCCGTTGTCGGGCGCGATGAGCGTCGCGGCACGCGTGCCGTCCGCGGCGTTGCCCGCCGTGACGGTGAGGCGCACCGGATCGTTCGGATCGGTGAGATCGACCGCGGCAAGGGCGTCGTTCGCGGCGAAGCCGGCGACGGAGACTTCGGAGCCGCCAGGAATCGTGAACGCGAGCGCGCCGCCGTCGGCGCGATAGAGGTGCTGGTATTTGAGGCGCAGCGACTCGACGACGCTGATGTCGTTCCAGTCTTCCGAGGCCGTGAACGTCAGGGTGTTGGTACCGCTGACGAGCATCGACTGCGGGACCGGGAGCTTCGTCACGATGCGATCCATGTCGCGGAAGCGCACCGTGCCGAGGTTCTGCCCGTTGAGCTGCACGGAGACGATGTGCTCGATGTTCGTGCTGCCGCCCTGGAGCACGAGCTCGAGCTCCGCGTTGCCGCCGTTCGGATCGAGGTTCTCGACCGTGATCGGCTCGCTGACGGGCCACGACGTGACGACCGCACCGAAGAAATTGTCGTTGTCGCCGTTGTTCGTGAGCGCGGTGAAGAACACCGTGCGCTCCTTGCGCCAGTACGTGTACGGGAAGGAGGCCGGGGCGGCGCTCCCCTTCTTCGGACCGTTCTGCTGGCGCAGGCGCGCGCCGCGGCCCTTGTCGTTGACGACGAAGTAGACGCGTGCACCGCTCGACGGCGTGTCGATGCCGGTGCCGAAGAATTCGATCGTGTCGTCGGCGTCGAACTTGTTGTCGCCGCCGTCGCGCACGTCGATGGCGATTTCTTCACCGTTCGTGAAGACCGCGATGCCCTTCGGGTTCGTCCCCGGATCGAAGCCGGCGGCGACGAGCGTGCGCTTCTTGACGCTCACCCATCCCGCGTTCGTGACGACGATCTTGCCGGCCTTCTGCGCGGCGATCTTCCACTGCTGGTTGAGACGGTCGGTAACAGGCGCGGCGAGCGCGGTGAGCGGCTCGACGCCGATGCCGCGCGGCGACTCGAGGATGCCGCCCACCGAGCCGAGGCCCGGATCGGGATCGGTCGGCGAAGAGACGACTTCCTCTTCCTGGCCGACGCGCGGCGTGGACGGCCCGTGCATCTTCTTCTGGCCGTTGAGGTCGACGTCTTCGACGTAGTACTGCACGAAGCCGGCGGGCGGATTCTGATCCTTCCAGCGGTACGTGTTGCCGTTGCGGATCTTGTTGCCGGTGACGAGCGCGGAGCCGGTGATGAGGTGCTTGTTGACGCGCTGCGGTGCGCCGCCGGAGACGCTGCGGTAGACGTTGAAGCCGAGGTTGTCGGCTTCGAAGCTCGTCTCCCACTTCACGGTGACGCCGCTCTTCGTCTGGATCGATTCGACGTTGACCATCGTCACGGCGGTCGGCGCGATGACGCGCACGAGCGTCGACGACGTGTCGTTCGAAGGATCGCTGTCCTGCTCCGAGCGTGTGGCCGTGGCGGTGTTGGTGAACTCGACGGTGTCGGTGGTGACGGTGCCGGAGATGGTGATCGTCTCCGACTCGCCGTTCGTCAGCGAGCCGATGGTGCACGTGAGCACGCGCGTGCCGGCGTTGTACGAGCAGGAGCCCTGCGTCGTCGTGGCCGGGGTGGTGGCGTGGTTGTAATTGAAGTGCGTGGGGAGCGTGTCGGTGACGACGACGTTCGTCGCCAGCGACGGACCGTTGTTCGTCACGCTGACGGTGTACGTCAGCGGCGCCGAGGCGCTCGGATTGCCGAGGTAGAGATAGCCGTGGCCGTAGCCGGTGGAGTCGGCGTTGTTGTCCTTCACCACGGCGACGTCGACGCGGCGCTGCACCGGCGTGGTGGCGGTGAGCGTGTTGTTCGCCGGGGTCGGATCGCCTTCATCCATGTCGACCGTGGCCGGGAGGACGATGTCCGTTCCGTGCTCGACGGTCTGGTCGACGGCGAGGACGAGCGAGAAGTTGCCGCTGTTCGTGTTCGCCGCGATCGTGCCGGCGTTCGCGGTGCAGGTGATGGTGCCGGTCGCGCCGGCGGCCGGCGTGATGCACGACCAGCCCGCGGGCGGCGTCATGGAGACGAACGTCGTGCCCGCCGGCGTGGTCTGCGTGAAGACGGGGTTCGTCGCGGAGGTCGGCCCGAGGTTCGAGACGACCTGCGTATAGGTGATGTTCTCGCCCGCGTACACCGGGTCCGGCGTGTCGCTGTTGGTCGTGACCGCGAGGTCGGTGCAGCCGATGCTGAGCGTCGCGGCGTTCGAGGTGACCGAGCAGCTCGGGCCACGCGTGACGATGACGCGGTACTGCTTGCCGTTGTCGGCGTTGGTCGCGGTGAACGCGTAGTTCGCGCCGGTCGCGCCGCTGATGTTGCTCCACGCGCCGCCGCCGTTGGTCGAGACCTGCCACTGGTACGCGGCCGCGTCGTTCGCGGTGACGCTGAACGTGGCCAGCGTGCCGCTGCAGACGCCGGTGCTCTGCGGATGCGCGCTGATGGTCGGAGGTCCGACGATCGTGACCGACTTCATCGACGCGACGTTGCACGCCGGGGTGTCGTTGCTGAATTCGCGCGTCACGGTGACGAGCAGTTCCACCGTGCCGGTCGCACCGGCGCTGTAGATGATGCCGGTGCCGAGGACCGCGGCGGCGGTGGCGCCGGAGCCGCTGCCGTTCGGCGTGATGATCACCGTCGGGACGGTCGTGTAGCCGCTGCCCGGGTTCGTGACGCTGATGGCGGTGATGACGCCGCCGGAGACGGTCGCGATCGCGGCCGCGCCGGTACCGCCGCCACCCGAGAACGAGATCGCGGGCGGGATGCTGTAGCCGGTGCCGCCGGAGCCGAGGGCCACCTGATGCACGGTGCCGGTGCTCGGGTTCTGGATCGTGCCGTTGCCGTTGGTGATCGACCACGTCACGATCGACGCCGGCTGGCGGAGGATCGAGGCGATGTTGTCCGACGAGCCGCCGCACGCGGGAGGCGCGGTGACGATCGGCGGCGGAACGCAGACCTGCACGTCCTCGTCGGTCGTGCCGAGGTAGTCGAAGTAGAGCGAGGGGATGCTGCCGGAGGTGAGGATCTCGTTCTGGTAGAGACCCGCGGCGACGTTCGCGCTCACGTCGGCGTTGAACTCGATCGTGAGGATGCTGTTGCCGGGGATGGTGAGATTCGACCACTGCGGATTCGTGGTGGTCGTGGAGATCGTGGCCACGCCGGTTGCGCCGCTGCCGCCGCCGCCCGTGATCGAGACCGACGGGATGGACGTGTAGTTGTAGCCGCGGTTGGTGAGCACGATCTGCGTGACGACGCCGCCGGAGACGACGGCCTTCGCCGCCGCGCCGGTGCCGCCACCGCCGCTGATCGTCACGATCGGCGTGGACGTGTAGCCGCTGCCGCCGGAGGTGAGCTCGACGCCGTTGACGTAGCGGCTGGCCGGATCCGCGGCCGGCGCACCGTTGACGCGCGTGGAGCCGGGCTGGTAGGTGAAGCCGAGCGGGAGGTTGTCGATGACTGCTACGTTCGTAGCAGGCGTGGCCAGCGGGTTCTCGACGGTGATGAGGTAGCTGGCGACGTTCGTCGGCGACTGGTTGATGATCGACGGGGTGGTCGTTTCCTTCCACGGGTCGAGCGCGCCGAACGTGTTCGTGGCGCTGTCGGAGTCGTTGTAGGTATTGAGCGTCGCGCCGTCGCTGATGGTGGCGGTGTTCGTGTAGGCGCCGGCGACGGTGGCGTAGGCGACGTATTTGAGGATGCCGGTGCCGCCGTTGGTCAGCGCGCCGATGGTCCAGGTGATGGTGCCGCTCGAGCCGATGGCCGGCGCGGAGGTCGGGACGGCATAGCCGCTCACGATGCCGCCGTACGCGAGGTTCGCCGGGAGCGGATCGACGACGGTCACGTTCGTCCCCGCGGCGTTGCCGGTGTTCTCGTAGGTGATCGTGTACTCGATGCCCTGCAGGACGTTCGTGCCCGAGGAGGCGGTGACGGCGGTGTCGAGCGTGATGGTCGTATCGGTGCGCGCGGTGATCTTCGCGACCGTCGAGCCGATGGCCACGTAGCTGCCGACGTCGACGAGACGCGTGGAAGCGACGGTGACGACGTTCGACGCGGACGCGTTCGCGGTCAGCCGCGCCACCGGGAACGGCTCGACCGTGTCATCGGGCGTCTTGAGGATGTCGTACGCCGGTGCGGCGCCGGTGTTGACGGTGGTCGTCACCGGTGCGGGGGGAGGCGTGTTGGTCGAGGTCGCGCCGCCGTTCGTGGGGAGCGGCGTGACGCCGTTCGGCAGCGACGAGCCGACGGTGACGGTGTACGTGAGCGTGGTCTGCGCGCCGGGAGCGACGGTGGTCGGCGTCGAGGTGACGGTGCCGCCGCTGAACGAGCCGCCGGAGAGCCAGCTCGTGTAGCCGGGGATGTTGTCGTAGATCATCACGCCGGTCGCGTCGGCGTTGCCAATGTTCGTGGCGGTGAGGAGGTACGTGATCGTGTCGCCCGGACCCGGTCCGATGGTGGCCGTCGCGGCCGCGCCGCCCGCTCCCCCGCCCGTGAAGACGACGGTGGGCGTCGACGTGCAGCCCGTACCCATGTTCGTGATGGTGACGCCGGTGACGGTGTAGTTGCCGGGCGTGCCGGTGACGCTGACGGTGCCGGTGGCGCCGCTGCAGCCGCCGCCGGTGAAGCTCACGGTGGGGATGGTGGTGTACGTGCCGCCCGCGGTGACGTTGACGTAGACGACACGGCGATCGGACGGCGTGGCGGTCTCGACGAGCGTGAGCACCGGATTCGCGGTGACGTTCACGTTCGCGGTGGCCACGCGCGGCACGACGTTGTACGCGTCGGTGACCGAGGCGCTGTTCGTGAGCGTGGTGTCGCCGGCGGGGATGTTCGCGGTCTGCACCTGCGAGGCGATGTTGATGCGCGCCGACGCTCCGGCCGCGAGCGCGCCGATGTTGAACGAGAGGATGGAGCCGCCGCCGGAGATGGTGACGGGCGTGAGCTGCGCGGTGGCCGTCGCGGCGCCGCTGCCGAAGCTGACCGCGGGCGCGGAGGTGTAGCCGGTGCCGCCGTTCGTCATGGCCACGCCGATGACGACGCCGTTGCTGAGGATGGCGGTGCCGGCGGCGCCGCTGCCGCCGCCGCCCGTGAAGGAGACGCTCGGCGCGGTGACGTAGCCGGAGCCGCCGTTCGTCACGTTGACGACGGTGACGGTGTTCGTGGAGGCGGTGTACTGCGTCGGCGAGATGAAGGCCGGGAGGACGTCGGTGACGACGACCCCCGTGGCGGCGGCCGTGCCGTTGTTGACGACGTCGAGGGTGTAGCTGAACGCCTCACCCGGGACGAGCGCGGTCTTGCTCGCGCGCTTGGTGATCGTCACGTTCGGTTTGCGGATGGCGGTCGTGGCGGTGGCGGTGATGTTCGCCGTCGCGGGGTTCGACAGTGTGGCCGTGTTGACGGCCGAGGTCTGGGTCATCCCCGCCGGGAGGTTCACGGTGAGGGTGATGGAGCCGGTGGTAGCCGCGGCCAGCGTTCCGAGGTTCCAGGTGACGGTGCCGTTCGAGCCGACCGCCGGCGCCGAGGTCGGCGCGAGCGACGAGCTGGCGTAGGTAGTGCCGGCGGGGAGCGGGTCGGTGATGACCACGTTCGGGATCGCCGTGCCGCTGGCGTTCGTGTACGTGATCGTGTACGTGAGCGTATCCGGCGGCGCGGCACTGGCCTTGTTCACGCTCTTCGACAGGGCCGGACGGAAGGACGCGCCACAGACGCGCGCGAAGGACGGCGAGCCGGTGCCGTCGTAGCGCAGGGCGACGTTGTTCGTCTGACTGGCGTGGCTGCTGCGGTATTCGACCACCCAGAGGAGCTGATGGCCCGCCGGCACGATGGTCCCCGGCGTGATCGTGAACGCGATGACGGGGTCGAGCGCGTTGGTCTTGTTGCCGGTCACGCCGTCCGTCGTTCCGCTGCCGATGAGGGTGCTCGTGCCGCCGACCGGGTTGTAGTCATAGAGGAGGATCCGGCCGGAGATCTGCGGCGCGCCGTCCTTGTCCATGTAGAAGCTGCCGAACGGCGCGGAGCTCGTGATCGCCGTAGCGTCCGTCGCGGAGAGCACCGGCGTGTAGAAGCGGGCGAGCTCGACGTAGGCCGAGCCGATGATGAACGTCGAGGTCACCTGCGGCGTGCCGCTGGCCGGCGCGGTGGTGTTCGCAACCTGACCGGCGTGGAAGTAGTAGGTCGACGCCACGCAGGTGTTGCTGGCGATGAGGAGCGAGTACTGCGCCTGGGCGGACGGCGCGTCGCTGGCGTTGACGATGGCGGTGTTCGTCGACGGATTCGCCGCCGTCGGGCCGACGCTGAAACGGAGCACGACCGACGCGCTCGCACCGGGCGCCAGCGGCGCGTTGACGGCGCAGTCGACGACGCCCCCCGCCACGGCGCACGTGCCGGTGCCGGAGACCTTGGTCACGTAGGTGAAGCCGGTGGGGATCGAGTCGGTGACGTTGGTGACGTTCGCCACCGCGTCGCCGCTGTTGGTCCAGGTCAGCGTGTAGTCGACGTTCGCGGTCGGCACGACCGCGGACGTGCTGGCGACCTTGGAGATGGCCAGCGTGGGGCCGGAGACGAAGACGTTCGCGCTCGCATTCGCGGGCGCGGCGTTGGCGGAGGTCAGGGAGACGTTGTTCGTGTACGCACCGGCCAGCGTGGCGGTGGCGGTGACGGTGATCGAGAACGGGCCGCTGTTCGCGGCCAGCGTGCCGAGGTTCCAGGTGAGGACGCCGCCCACGTTCGAGGCCGGGGCGACGCTGGCGTTCACGAACGTGAAGTTCGGCGGCAGCGTGTCGGTGAGCACCGCGCTCGTGACGGCGGTCTCGGAATTGTTCGAGTACGTGAGCGTGAACGTGACGTTGTCGCCGCGCTTGACGCTCGACGGCGCCGCCGATTTGGCGAGCGTGACCGCGGCCGTGCGCACGCTGACGCCGGTGTTGTCGGCGGCGTTGATCGTGCCGAAGTTCGTGACCGCGCGCGCGGTGTTGTAGTACGTCCCCTGCGCGGTGCCGGCGAGCACGTTGATGAGGAACGTGCGCGACGACGCGGCGGGGATGGTGGTGTTCGCGGGGAAGGTGAAGGAGATCGTCCCGCTCGCGCCGGCGGACGGCGTCGCAGTCGGCGTCGCGCCGAGCGTGCCGGCGGCGTACGACTGATAGGTGAAGCCGGCGGGCAGCGTGTCGGTGATGGACGAGAGTGTGACCGGTGCGTTCGCGGCGTTGGCGATCGTCAGCGTGTACTGAACGGCGCCGTTCCCCTGTACCTGCGACGGCGAGGCGACTTTCGTCATCGACGGAGGCGACGCGCCGCAAGGCGATCCGACCAGCACTTTGGTGAAGTTCACACCGAGGGTGCCGGCGCTCAGCCCATCCTCGGGGAAGTTCGTGTAGATCGTGTTCGGGACGGCTTCCGCGTCGGTGATCCACGTGCGCGTCGTGTGGCCGAAGCCGTCGAGCATCTCCAGCGCGACGAGGTACTGCCCGCGCACGACGGTGTTCGTGTTCCAGTTCGCGGTGACGGTGGTGCCGGTGAGCGTGGAGGGGATGTTCGTCCACGTGTTGCCGTCATCGGCCTGCCCGTTGCCGTTCGTGTCGAAGTAGTACTTGAACGTGGCGGTGACGAGCGTGGAGATGGTCTGACAGTTCGTGATCTGCAGCGAATCGAGGATCTGCGCCTTGAGCGGGATCGACGTACACGAGCCCGCGCCGCTGGTGATCGACGTGGCAATGGCCTGGTCGATGATGCCGTAGTTGAGCGTGAGCGGGTCGCCGAACGGCGCGGGGGCGGTCGGCGGGCAGACGTACGCGCCGGAGAGGACGACGTCTTTCTGGAACGGGTTGTTGAGCGAGTTCGCGGTGGCGAAGGTGAAGGAGAACGGCGTGTCCGCCGTGATCTTCGGTCCGCCGACCGCGGTGGCGTCGAGCATCGCCAGCGGGATCTGGTAATCGACGAAGTATTCGCGGCAGCTCGAGGTCGAGACGTCGACCGCGCGCGTCATGCCGTAGTCCCAGTTGGTCTCGCTCGAGCCGTTCGGCCACTGGACGGTCGTCGGCGCGCCGCCGCCGTTGAACTGGAGGATCTGGTTGTTCGTGCCGACGAAGGCGGTATAGCTGCTGCCGACGATGTGGACGTTCGGGTCGTTCTCGTAGTCGACGGTGTTGGAGAGGGTCGGACTCCAGATGGCGTTGAGGACGTCGATCGGCTTGGAAGGATCGCCGCTCGAGCCGTTGAGATGCACGGCGAAGTCGCGGAAGCCGTCGCCGTTGGTGTCCATGAGGACGGTCCACTGGCCGGAGCTCCACGGATTGGTCGCGCCGTAGGTGCCGGGGCTGGGGCCGGTGCCGTAGTTGTTCGGAGCGTTCTCGACGCGCCAGCGGTAGAAGATCACCTGCCGGACGGGGTCGTAGAAGTAGTAGACGCTGGGGAGGTTGGTGTCCGAGCAGCCGGAGGCGACGTTGACGTACGACTGCGGGCTCGTGCCGCCGTTGGAGGGGTCCTGCGTGCGCTGGTCGTTGATCGACGCGTTGTTGCGCGTGTACGGCTGCGCGAGCCACTGCGCATCGGTGGGCCACGGCGCGGGCGCGTACGTGACGAGCGGTCCCGTGCCGCCATTCCAGTACGGGACGGCGGCTTCCGCCGCCGGTGCGATGAGCGCAACGGCGGTAACGATGGCCAGGGCAGACCAGGCGCGTAAATTCACAGATGACTCCTTGCGGACCGAGCTATGGACGACGCGCCGGACCTTCGGCGCGGTGGATGTGCAATCGATTGTGCTGAAACGGACGTGCCTGACCCGTCAGGCCACCGTGAAAGCTACGCGAAAATCCCTCGGCGGGCAAGTGTTATTTGCACATTGTGGATGTAAGGAAGGCGTTTATCGGCACGGTCGGTGGGAGACGGGGGCAAGTCGGAAAACGGAAGGCGGAAGAATGACGGTCAGCGGCCGCTGACGAGGAAGTCTTCGATGGCGCGCCACGCCTCGCCCGGTGCTGTTTGCAGGAGCAGATGCGGGCCGCGAATCTCACGCACGGTCACGCCCGGAGGAACCTCGTGGATCAGCCGGTCTTCCGTGCCGCGGAGGTAGAGCACGGGCACCGGCACCGGCACCGCGTCGAGCGTGAGGATCGCCCGCACCCGCGCCGCGAGCACCCTGCGCGGCGTCCGCGCGATCGCCCGCTGGACCTCCTTCACCGCGGCGTCAGGTGCGTCGCGCCCGAGGAAAAGCCAGCGGATGAACGCGGCGTGCGGCTTCCAAAGAAACGCGAGCGGCCACGGCAGCCATCGCAACACGCCCGGATACGGCGCCCGCACGAAGCTGTTGCACAGGATGACCGCGGAGACACGCCCACCCTCCCGTTCGGCGAGGCGCAAGGCGAGGGGACCCGAGAACGACTCGCCGAGGAGGACGAGCTCTTCGTCATCCGGCAACCCGATGCGTGCGAGCAGTTCCTCGTACGATCCGGCGTGCGGCAACGGCACGACGAGAGGCTGCAGCGTCGCGGGAGCGCAGGCGAGGAACGCGCGAAACAGCTCCCCCGTCCCGTCCATCCCCGGCAACAGGACGATGGTCGTCATCGGATGATGTTCGCACCGTTTGCGTATGCTGCTATAGCATGCGGGCATGCATCCTCTGCCCCTGCTGCTGTCGACCGCACTGACGCTCGCTTCAGCCGCGGTGGCGCAGGAGGTCCCGCTCTCCTCCGTCCGCTGGGCATCCGCGCCGGGGGTGCAGGAGCAGCCGCAGGCCGCCAGCGACGGCACGAACTTTCTCATCGCCTGGCGCGACCGGCGCTCCGGCGGGGAGTTCGCCGCCATTCACGCCACCCGCGTCTCGCCTGAGGGAGAGATGCTCGACCTGCCGACCGGCATCGCCATCCCCACCGGCTACGCCGAGCCGCCGTCGTCCTGGACCAATGCACCGCCCGCGGTGGTCTGGACGGGGCGGCTCTACCTCGTCGCGTGGAGCGACATCGCCTCCGGGCGCATCGACTACGTTCGCATCGACCGCGACGGACGCCTGCTCGATGCGACGCCCCGCTCGCTCACCACCGCGGGACTCATGCTCGGCGGCGCCAGCGCGACGAACGGCAACGGTGCGGCGGTCGTTTTCACCAGTGGGGACGCCGTCGAGCACGTCGTCGCGCAGCTCTTCGACGCCGCCGGCGAGCCGACTGCGCGTGTGGCGTTGCCGAACGGCGTCGCCGATCGCAATCCCGTCATCGCGTCCGGCGGCAACGGCTACGTCGTGGCGTGGGTGCGCTGGACGGGCGAGTCGCAGGAGATCGTGACCGCGGCCCTTTCCGCGTCCGGGGCTCTCGGCGACGTGCGCGTCATCGCCGCGGCGGTGCGCACGGCGCCGCTCCTCGCGTCCGGGAACGGTGGGTATCTCCTCACGTACGTCGATGCCGAAAAGAGGATCGTGAACGAACAGCTCGACTCCTCGGGAGCCTCGCTGCGGCGCACGTACAGCGGCCGGTCGACCGAGGATACGTACCTGCGCGCGGCGCTCGCGCCGTACGACGGCGGGTGGCTCTTCGCGTATGCGGCCAGCGACACGCTGGAGCTCACCGGCGTGATCCTGCATGCCACGGGCTCGGTCGTGCGCACGTTCCCCATCGACTCCACGCGCGGACTGCCGGCCGCCGCGTCGAACGGCAGTCGCACGCTGGTCGCCTGGCAGCCCGCCATCGGGATCGCCGACGACGTGCATTCACGCGTGCTCGAAGTGCAGAGCGACTCGACGCTCCTCTCGCGCTCCGCCTTCGTGCAGACGCATCCCCGTCTGGCGGCTTCTCCCGACGGATTCCTCGCCATCTGGACCGAGACGCGCGGCCTCTCTCCGCAACTGCGCGCCGGCCGGATCGCGCCGGACGGCCGCGCGCTGGACGGCGAGGGGCTGCTGCTCGCGGACAGGGTCCTGCAACTCGACGCCGCCGTGGTTTTCGACGGGGTTCAGTACGTGGTGGCTTGGGTCGACGCCTCGTTCGCGCTGACCGTCCAGCGCATCAGCCGCGACGGTCAGCTTCTCGAGGGACCGGAGGGGCGGGTCATCTGGCTCGAAACGGTCGCGGACAGCGTCGCTGCGGCCACGAACGGGCGCGAGACGCTCATCGCCTGGACGCTCAACATCTTTCCCATGGTCGGCAACAGCACGGCGAACGTCCGCGCCATACGCGTGAAACAGGACGGCACACTCGACTCGGCCGAGCTCCCGGTCGCATCACGAACGATGGACGACCACTTCGTCCGCGCCGGCGCCGCCTGGAACGGCAAGCAGTGGCTGGTGACGTGGAACGAAAGCATCACACAGCCGGAAGGGCCGCTCTTTCCTCCCCTGCCACCGGTGTACGCGCTCCGCGGCGCACGCATCAGCGAGTCGATGCAACTGCTCGACACCGCACCGCTCGAGCTGAGCCTCGCGCACATGACCGAGGCGAATGCCGTCGCCGCCGGCGGTCCGGCAGACTTTGCCGTCGCGTGGAGCTCGAACGGGATCGTCTTTGCGCGCCGCATCGCCACGAACGGCCTCCTCGGCGACGTCGTTACGCTCGGCGGGGGGCATTCGCCGTCGATCGCCTGGCGCGGGCACGACTACGTGGTGGCCTGGCAGCAGTCGCGCGATCTGTACTACGCCATGCTTTCGCAGCCTGCCGCCCGCCTGGCCCTGGCGAGCTCGCCCGACCGCGAGCAGCGCGTCGCCCTCACTCCTCTTCCCCTCGGCGGATTCGCGGCCGTTTTCGAGCGCTACGCGACCGAAGCGCTGTACGGCGGCGCCTCGCGCGCCTTCGCCCGCTTCTTCAACGCCGCGCCGCGCGGGCGCGCTGTACGGAAATGACGCGCCTCCCCTCCTTCGTCAGGGGAGCCGGTATGCTGTGCCGATGGCCGACGTCTGCGAGCACCTCGACGCCCTCACCGAGATCCACACCGCCGTCCAGCGCGAATGCGAAGAGTGCGTGAAAAGCGGTTCGCGCTGGCTGCACCTGCGCACCTGCCAGACCTGCGGCGGCACGCGCTGCTGCGACTCGTCCCCCAATCAACACGCGAGTAAACACGCCGATGCGACCTCGCATCCGGTCGTCGCGTCCGCGGAGCCGGACGAGCGCTGGGTCTACTGCTATCCCGACGACACGATGGCGGAGTACTGATGGAACGCTGGCCGCCGCTCCGCTACGCCGACTGGGCCGACACCGCGCAGACGCTGCACATGTGGCTGCAGATCGCCGGCAAGATCCGCATGACGAACACGCCGCCGGTGAATCACTCGTGGCACGTCACGCTGTATGTGAGCTCGCGCGGACTCACCACCTCGCCGATGATGAGCGACCACGGCCTCTTCGAGATCGAGTTCGACTTCATCGACCATCGCCTGATCATCCGCACGTCCGAAGGCGAACAGCGTTCGTTCCCGCTGCAGCCGATGACCGTGGCCGACTTCTACGAGCGCGTCATGAGCGCGTTGCGTGAGCTGAATCTCCGCGTGAAGATCAACCCGCGGCCGAACGAGGTCGAATCGCCGATTCCTTTCCCCGAGGACACGACGCATCGCTCGTACGATGCGGAGGCGGCGTGCAGGTTCTGGCGTGCGCTCGTCGACAGCACGCGCGTGATGTCCGCGTTCCGTTCGAAATACGTCGGCAAAGTGAGCCCGATTCACTTCTTCTGGGGCGCGCTCGACCTCGCCGTGACGCGCTTCTCCGGCCGCACCGCGCCGCTGCATCCCGGCGCACCGGGACTGCCGCTCTCCGTGGCACAGGAGGCGTACTCCCACGAAGTGTGCAGCGCGGGCTTCTGGCCGGGCGGCAACGGCGCCGATGCGGCGTTCTACGCGTACGCCTATCCCGAGCCTCCCCGCTTCGCCGACGCGCGCGTGAAATCGGCGGCGGCGTTCTACAGCAAAGAGCTGCGCGAGTTCCTGCTGCCGTACGAAGCGGTCCGCACCGCGCCCGATCCCGACGCCGCGCTGATGGAGTTTTTGCAGTCGACGTACGAGGCCGCGGCGGAACTGGCGGAGTGGGATCGGACGGCGCTCGAGCGCGACGCGTAATCAGCGCGACGTATACCGCTCCGCGGCGACTCTCCACACCGGCGTCCGTTCCCCGAAACCGTCCGCCGCCACGTCACCTCATAGTCGCCCTGCAACTCGACAGGAACCCCGCGCGAGCGCCAGCGCCGCACCCACGTTCCGCGCTCCGTCGCCGCCTCCCCCGCCATCTCGAGCGCAGCGAGCGTGCGGACATACGACGTCCCGCGATGCGCGGCGAGTGACTCGGCGAGCGTGCGGTTCGAAGCCGCACGCGCTTCCTCGAGCACCACCCGGTCGTTCGGCACCGACACCAGCGCGATGCGGTCTTCGCGAGGACTGAGCGCGATCCGCGTGATCCCCTGCAGATCCGGCGAGTCCAGCCGCGCCACCTCCGTCCACGGCTTGTCGATGCCCCATTCGTAGATCACGTTGCCCGAGGCCATCAGGATCGTCCCGCGCGACGTCCACACATGATGCCCGCCCGTCCGGAACGGGATCTTCGCCAGCTCGCGATCGAGACTGCCGCGATCGTCGGTCAGGTCGAGGCGCATCAGGCGCTTCGCTTCCCCCTCCTGCACGACGAACGTCACTCCCATCGTCCCCGGGATGCGATACGGCGCCGTGATCGCATTCGGCACCGGCTTGGCCAGCGAATACGTCCGCTGATCCCAGATGGCAATCCGCCGGTCCTGCTCGTTCATGAACAGCACCCAGCGCTCGTCGTCCATGCGCGCGAAATAGCCCGCGGTCTTGACCAGCGGCAGCAGCGAGCGCTGCGGATTCCCCTCGGCGTCGTGCAGCCACACCGTCCCCTCGCGCAGGGTCAGAATCCCTTCCGGCACCGGCGTCGGACTGAACCCGCGCGTCTTCGTCATCGGACGCGATTCCCCGGAACGCATCCAGTACCGCACCGCATGCACGCCGAGTCCCGTCTCCGCCACGCTCTCCGCCTCGGCCGTGTACAGCAGCGACTCGCCGTCCGCGTAGAACGAAGGCTGATTGTCGTAGCCGGGATGGTTGGAGATGTTCTTCAGGTTCGACACGGCGAAGCGCCCTTCGCGCATGTCCAGATCGCCGACCCACACCTCCGTCGTCAGCACCTGCGCACCCGCCACGCGTGCACAAAGGATCGCCGCCAGCAGCCACACTGTTTTCCGCATGCCGCGCATGGTAGCGGAAGTGTAATGACGAGCCCATGCGCTCGCGGCTACCATGCACGCGCCATGAAACGCCTGCTCGCCTGCTGCACCGCGCTCGCGCTCTGCCTGTCGCTCTCACTCCCCGCCGCCGCCGAAAGCAACGCCCCGAAATACGGCGAGTCGACGTTCGCGGGACTCACGCTCCGCGGCATCGGTCCGGCCATGACCGGCGGCCGCATCTCCGACATCGCCGTCGACCCGCGCGATCCCCGCATCTGGTTCGTCGCCGTCGCCTCGGGGAACGTCTGGAAGACGACCAACGCCGGGACGACGTTCACGCCGGTCTTCGACGACGAAGGCTCGTTCTCGATCGGCTGCGTGACCATCGATCCCAACGAGTCACTGACGGTCTGGGTCGGCACCGGCGAGAACAACTCCCAACGTTCGGTCTCCTGGGGCGACGGCGTCTACAAATCGATCGACGGTGGCCGCTCGTGGAAAAACATGGGCCTCCCGAAATCGGAGCACGTCGCGAAAATCCTCGTCGATCCGCGCAACTCCAACGTCGTCTACGTCGCCGCACAAGGCCCACTATGGAATGCGGGCGGCGAGCGCGGTCTCTATAAGACGACGGACGGCGGGAAAACGTGGAAGCCGTCGCTGACGATCAGCGAAAACACCGGCGTCACGGACGTCGTCTTCGATCCCTCCAATCCCGACACGCTCTATGCGGCCGCGTACCAGCGCCGCCGCCACGTCTTCACGCTGATCAACGGCGGCCCCGAATCGGCGATCTATAAATCGACCGACGCCGGCGCGACGTGGAACAAGCTCACCACCGGCCTTCCCAAAGAGCACATCGGCCGCATCGGCCTGGCCATTTCTCCCGCCGCACCGAAAACCGTTTACGCCATCGTCGAAGCCGCGCGTAAAACGGGCGGTTTTTTCCGCTCCAGAGACGGCGGCGCGAACTGGGAAAAGATGAGCTCTTACATGACGTCGAGCCCGCAGTATTACAACGAGCTCTTCGCCGATCCCCAGGTCGCCGACCGCGTCTACGCCATCGACACGTACCCGCGCGTGACCGACGACGGCGGGAAGACGTTCCGCCGCATCGAGCAGAAATTCATGCACGTCGACCATCACGTGTTCTGGATCAACCCGCAGAACAGCGATCACCTGCTGTCCGGCAATGACGGCGGTCTCTACGAGACGTTCGACCGCGGCGAGAACTGGGACTTCAAGTCGAACATCCCCATTACACAGTTCTATCGCATCAGCGCGGACGACACGCTCCCCTTCTACCACGTCTACGGCGGTACCCAGGACAACTTCTCCCTCGGCGGCCCCTCGCGCACGACGACCGCCCACGGCATTACGAACAGCGACTGGTACGTGACCCTCGGCGGCGACGGATTCCGCACCATCGCCGACCCGACCGACACCAACATCGTTTATGCCGAATCGCAAAACGGAGGCCTGGCCCGCTTCGACAAGCGCACCGGCGAAGCGCTGGACATCCAGCCGCAGCCGTCCGGCACCATGGACCCGCTGCGGTTCAACTGGGACTCCGCGCTGATCGTCAGTCCGCACAATGCGCGGCGCCTCTATTTCGGCGCACAATACCTCTTCCGCAGCGACGACCGCGGCGACACGTGGAAACCCGTCAGCGGCGACCTCACGCGCAAGATCGATCGCAACCGCCTCCCCGTCATGGGACGTGTGTGGAGCATGGACGCGGTGGCGAAGAACGCGTCGACGTCCTATTACGGCAATATCGTTTCACTGAGCGAGTCGCCGCTGCAGGAAGGCCTGCTCTACGTCGGCACCGACGATGGTCTCGTGCAGGTCAGCGAGAACGGCGGGCAGACGTGGCGCAAGATCGAGAAGATCGCGGGCGTGCCGGAGAACACATACGTCTCGCGGCTCGAGGCCTCGCAGCACGACGCCAATACCGTCTATGCCGCGTTCGACAATCACAAGACCGGCGACTTCAAACCGTACGTCTACAAGAGCACCGATCGCGGCACGACATGGAAATCGATCTCCGCGAACCTGCCCGCGCAGCACACGACGTACGCCGTCGTCGAGGATCACGTCGATCCGAACCTGCTCTTCGTCGGGACGGAATACGGCCTGTGGTTTTCCCAGAACGGCGGCGGCACCTGGATTCCGCTCAAAGCCGGCTTGCCCACCATCGCCGTGCGCGACCTGCAGATCCAGAAACGCCACAATGACCTCGTGGTGGGCACGTTCGGCCGCGGGATTTACATCCTCGACGATTACCGCCCGCTGCGTACGATGACGGCGGCACGCGCCGCCAACGAAGCGACGCTTTTCACGCCACGCGACGCCGAGCTCTATGTCGAGCGCACGCCGTACGGTCTGCCGGGACAGGCGTTCCAGGGGGCGTCGTTCTATACCGCTCCCAATCCGCCGTTCGGCGCCGTCTTCACGTACTACCTGCGCGACGAGATCAAGAGCCGCCGCAAACAGCGTTGGGCCGAAGAGGCGCAGCTCGAAAAAGACGGCGGCAACGAGCCGCCCAAACAGCATCCGTATCCAACGCTCGATGCGATCCGCGCGGAACAGCGCGAGCTCGATCCCGCGATCGTGTTGATCGTGTCCGACGACGAAGGGAACGTCGTGCGTCGTGTGAGCGGCCCGGTCAAAGCTGGATTCCAGCGCGTGGCGTGGGATCTCCGTTATCCCGCGCCGTCACCGATCGAGCTCAATCCCGAAGAGCCGAACCTCTTCTCCCCAGCGCCTGCCGGCCCGCTGGTCGTGCCCGGCAAATACACGGTCCGTCTCGCCAAGCGCGTCGACGGCGCCGAAACCATCCTCGGCGAGCCGCAGACGTTCTCGGTCGTGCCGCTGTACCTGTCGATCATGAACGCCACCGACCGCAACGCCGTGCTCGAGTTCCAGCAGCGCGCCTCGCGCCTGCAGAAAGCGATCATGGGCGCGAGCCGCGCCACCGCGGATGCACTCGTTCGCGTGCAGCTCGTCCGCCGCGCTCTCGATGAAATTGCCGGTCCCGATCCGAAACTCGTCGAGCGCGTCAACGCGGTGGATCGCGTGCTGCGCGACATCGACGAAGAGCTCAACGGCGACGCCGCATTGGGCGCCCTCAATGAGCCCGCCCCTCCGTCGCTCACCGACCGCATCACGACGGCTGTCAACGGCCTCACCACGACAGCGCCTCCGACGAACACACATCGCGAGGCATTGCAGATCGCTGAGTCGCAGTTCGTGCCCCTGCTGGCGCGCCTGCGTCAGGCGGTGGAAGTGGATCTCGTGGCGATCGAGAAACAGCTCAACGCCGCGGGAGCGCCGTGGACACCGGGACGCATTCCGGAGTGGAAGTAGCCAGCAACGTGATCGCTTCGCGGTAGCCGTGCAGCGTCCCTACGTCGACATAAGCCGTGCCCGCGCGCACCGCGCGGGCGCGGCCTCCGCGAGCGAGCCATTCGTTCACCACGGTGCCGATGTAATGGTCGCGCGCGCCGCGCTCGAGCCATACATCGCGTAATTCGGCGAGCACACGCGCGCGCAATTTGAATGCGCCCCAGATCCAGTGCGAGCGGGCGCCGGGGGTCTTGACCTGAATCTCGAGGACGTTGTCGTTCTCGTCGAACACGACGGCGTCGAAAAACTCCGGCCGCTCGACCGGAAAGCAGAGAAACGACAGGTCGTCGTCGCCCAATGCGTCGAATCCCGTCTCCGGAAACCACACCGTGTCCGGCAATCCCACCAGCACATGCTCCTCCGGCGGAATGAACGGCAAGGCGTGGAAAAGCGCGTCACACAATCCGTTCGGCTGCTGCTGCACCGCATAACAGATCGACGAATCGCGCAGCGAACCGCCGAAATACGAGACGATGTCCGACTTGCCGGGCGAGATCACGAAACAGATCTTCGTCGCCCCGCCGAGGAGCATCCGGTCGAGGAGATATTCCGTGACGGCACGGGGACGTTCCGCATCGCCGTCGAACCGCGAGCCGACAGGCAGCAGTTCCTTCGAAAACGCGAGCGGCTGGATCCGGCTCCCGACCCCCGCTGCTGGAACGATTCCCCACATGTGTGTCTCCTTGAGCTGTAAAGCTATAAAGCTGTAGAGCTGTAAAGCTATGAACTCTGCCTCTTTACCCTCTACAGCTCTACAGCTTTACAGCTCAATAGCTCAGCAGCTCAATAGCTCCGTACCTCTACCCCCGCCACCTCTACAGCTCAAACGCCCGCATCATCTCCCGCGCCCGCACGTCGCTCGTATGCTCGGCCATGACTCTCTTATGTGCCGCTTCGCCGATCCTGGCGATTTCCGATGACGGCAGTTGCAAGGCTTCGACCGCTTCTTCGGTGGAACGTGCCAGGAGAATTTCTTTTCCTGGTTCGAAGAACGCATCCAGACCATCAAAAGTGTCACTGAGGATCGGTGTGCGGCATGCGGCGGCTTCGAACAATCGTCCCGAAGGACAATAACCGCGGGAAGCCATGGCGCCGCGCGTCACATTGAGCGTGAGCTTCGACGAGCAATAGAAGGCCGGATGTTCCGCCGGTGGGACGTGATGGAAGAAGTGAATGTTCTCCGTCCACGGAAATTCGCTCGGATACATCGAGCCGCCCAGGACGAAGCGCTGCGCCGGCAATTTCCGTGCGGCGCCGATGAAAAGGCGTTCTACCCCCTCCTGACGGTCGGGTGCGTAGGTGCCGAGGTACGAAAGATCGGCGCTGTAATGCGGCAAGGGGGCGACGGGATGATGGGCCGTCGCGTCGACGGAACCATAAAGAGGCAGTGCGCGCTTCGCGCCGAGGCGGGATTGGATTTCGCCGAGAGCGCGGCCGCCGGTGAAGCTCAGGACGAGATCGAAGCGGGCATAGCCATCGTGCGGCAGATATTCGACCGTTTCGCCGCGATCGAGGCGATCCAGTGTGACCGGCGTATCGAGGTCATAGAAAACGTGCAGCACATCCGGCCGCGGCATGATGAGATCCGTCGCGGCGAGCGCATCCGGACAATACGACGTCACAATGGCCACGTCCGCGTCCGCCAGTGCGGACTCGGCGAGAGGGAGCGCCTCGTTCCACTCGTTGTACAACACGAGGTCGTAACCGGCGCCACGGTGCAGGTCGCGCGTCGACGCGTAATACGGCACGTCTCGCTCGAAGAAGACCGCTTCGTGCCCATCGGATGTCAGCGAGCGGAGAAGAGCGCGCCAGAGAGTGGCGTGCCCGTTCCCCCAGGAAGAGCTGACGGTCAGCCCGAATATGACGATCTTCTTCTTCGCCTTCACTCGTCCTCTCCCCGGTCGCTCACAATGGCGGCGCGGGCGGGGCGATTTGCGTGTGCTGCAAATCGTGTTCCGAACGCGCACACGTGATCTCATAGAAGGATGAAGACGAACGCGGCACGGCTGCTCGACTCGCTGGGGATTCCGTACGAGATCCGTGAATATGCAGTCGATCCCGACGATCTCGCTGCCGAGAGCGTGGCGAGAAAAGTCGGATTGCCGGCCGAACAGGTGTTCAAGACCCTCGTCGCGCGCGGCGACAAGCACGGCGTCTGCTTTGCGGTCGTGCCGGGCGATCAGCAGCTCGATCTCAAAGCGCTCGCCCAGCTCAGCGGCGACAAGAAGATCGACACCGTGTCGCTGAAGGAAGTCCAACCCCTCACCGGCTACATCCGCGGCGGCGTGACCGCGCTCGCCGCGAAGAAGAACTATCCCGTTTTCGCCGACGAGACCCTCGAGCTCTTCGACGTGATCTCGGTCTCAGCCGGTTTGCGCGGCGCGCAAATCCTCCTCACCCCCGCCGATTACATCCGCGCAACAGGAGCGAAGCTCGGCGCAATTGCGAAGGAGAAGGAGTAGCGGGGCAGGGCGGTGACTCTGCCCCTCCGCTCCCTGAGCAACCGGGAACCTCCTTTACACAAAACCGGGTACCTCCTTTACACATTGACGTCCGCGGTTTGGCCCCGCCTCGGGTGGTGGCGTCCTCCCCCTCGAGGGGGAGGATCGAGGAGGGGGTGCAGCCCTCGGACAGTTTCGTTAGCGGATCAGCCTCGTACGCTCGTCATAGCGGCCGAGCTCGAGGTGGGCGAAGTGCACGCTCCACACGCCGTCGTCGATCTCGACCAATCCGAGGCGTTCGCCCGCCACCGATTCGCTCACGAACAGCAACCGGCCCTGCCACTTGATCGATCCGTCCGACCGCACGCTTCGTACTTCGAAGTGCCCGGGATACTCGATCCGTGGGAGCTGTCGCCGATACGGCCGGCGGCACGGCCGGAGCACTTCCTGTGGTCGTTTTCCGCCGAGCCCCTCGTGCGGCCGGACCGTGTTGTACTCGGTGCGGAATGCATCGAACCGCTCCTGCTGCTGACGCAGGTTCGCTCCCAGTGGACGCGTCGTCTCCGCCTTGAGCGTCCTGTGCATCCGCTCGTGAATGCCGTTCTCCCACGGACAGCCGGGATGCGTTCGCACCGGCGTGATGCCGAGCTTGATCCACCAGACCGACATCGCGCTCAGCCCCAGCAGCGCCTGGCTGCAACTGAACGGCGCACCGTTGTCGCTGCCGATGAACTCCGGCACGCCGTACTCCTCGAACACGCGTTCGAATGCCCCACGTGCGTCTCGCCAAGAGGTCGAGCGCGCCCCGGCGATCGCATAACTGAAGCGGCTCACCGGATCGTTGATCGTCAGCGGAAAGCAGTAGCTGCCGTCCCCGAGCCGGAACTGACCCTTGTGGTCGACCGTCATCATCTCGCCCGACTCGCTTGCCTCGAGCCGTCGTGCGTAGCGCGACGCACCGCTCCGCCGCTTGCGCCGCGCACGCACCAGCCCTTGCGCTTTGAGGATCGATCCCGCCGTACTGGCCGACGGCCAGGCGATCTGCGGCCTCTCGATCCGCAGCAGGTCGATCAGCTTCGCAGGTCCCCAATGCGGATGCTCACGCTTGGCCGCTACGATCTGGTCCGCAATCTCCGCCGCCGTTCGATGCGGACAGCTCTTCGCCACCGGCGGCCGATCGATCAGCCCCGCTTCACCCTGCGCGCTGTACCGCCGCGCCCACTCGTATACCGTCGGCCGGCTCACTCCGAACTCCGCCGCCAGTTCCGACACTCCATACAAACCCGTCCTCCACTTCCGGATCAGCTCCTCTCGCTCGCTCACCTTCGTCGCCTCTTTCCACGGCATCGCCCCACCTCGACGCCACTCTGCGACCGTCACATGTAAAGAGAGCTCCCGGTTTTGTGTAAAGAAGGTACCCGGTTTGTACCCCCTTCGCCCCCTCCCCCCTTCGCTCCCCTCCACCCCCTCTCCCCGTCACTCCCCGTCTCCACACCTTTGCCCCTCTGCAACTCCGCCGCGCCCAAACAGGTACGCGCCATGCTGCGTGACCGCGCATGAAGTCCGCTGTCATCCTCCTCTCCTCCCTGCTCCTCGTCCCTCATCTCACGGCGCAGACGGCGCAGCGCACTCCTGAAGAGCAGACCGTGATCCGCGTCGCGCGCACCGCCTCGCCGGCCGTCGTCAGCGTGAGCCGCCGCGGCGGTTCCGGCTCCGGCGTGATCATCCGCGCCGAGGGGATCATCCTCACGAATGCGCACGTGGTCGGCACGGCGCGCACGGTCGAGATCCGCACCGCCGACGGCCGCACGCTCACCGGCAACGTCCTCGGCCGCGACGAAGAAGTTGACGTAGCGGTGGTGCGCGTCAACGCGACGAACCTCCCCGCCGCACCGCTCGGCGACTCCGATCGCCTCGAGGTCGGCCAGATCGCCGTCGCCATCGGCAATCCCCTCGGACTCGAGCGCACCGTGACGCAAGGCGTCGTCTCCGCGGTCAACCGCGCGCCGCAGGGCATCCCTCTCGAGACAGGGCTCATCCAGACCGACGCCGCGATCAATCCCGGCAACTCCGGCGGTCCGCTGCTCGACTCGGCCGGCCGCGTCATCGGCATCAACACCGCCATCCTCGTCGGCACCACCGGCCTCGGATTCGCGATTCCGATCAACGTGGCGATGGACATCGCCGACCAGCTCATCACCACCGGCCGCGTGCGCCGCGCGCACCTCGGCATCTATCTCGTCGCCGTGACGGCCGAGATGGCGCGGCAGTTCGAGTTGCCGGTCCAATCGGGCGTGGTGGTCATGGAAGTGATCGCCAGCTCCCCCGCCGCGCGCGCCGGACTGCGCCGGGGCGACTTCATCGTCGGCCTGAACGGCACGCGCATCACCGACGAAGGAGAGTTCCGGAGACTCATGCGCGAACAGCGTCCCGGCGACACCGTGCGTCTCGACGTCGTGCGCGAAAGCGGGAGCCGCCAGACGATCAGCGTCCGCCTCGGCGAACGCTGACGCGGCGTCACTTCGCGGCGGGGATCGTGAACGTGAACGAGGCCCCGCCGCCCGGCGTGTTCTCCGCCCACACCTGACCGCCGTGCGCTTCGACGATGCCGCGCACGATGGCCAGACCGAGGCCGGCGCCCATGTGTGCGGTCTTCTTCGCCTGCCAGTACGGCGTGAAGACATTCTTCAGGTCCGCGGCAGGGATGCCGGGCCCCGTGTCGCGCACCGAGAACTGCACGTCCTTCCCCTTCGGCCGCGCCTCGATCGTGATCGTGCCGCGCTCGGGCGTGAACTTCATGGCGTTGCTGATGAGATTTCCGAACACCTGCACGAGGCGTTCGCGATCGCCGCACGCTTTCGGCAGCGGCGCGTGAATGTTGCACACGATGCGCTGGTGCTTCTGTTGCGCGATCGGCTCGTTCGAATCGCACATCTCGCGCACGAGCGGCTCCGCGTCGACCGTGTCCTGCGCGACCGAAAGGGAGCCCGTTTCCATGCGTGCGACGTCGAGCAGATCCTCGATCAGCCGCTGCATCTGCCGCGCGGAAGAGCGGATGGTCTCGACGAGCTCCGGCGACTCTTCCGCCCCGGCGGCGACGAGCAGGTCCGCGCTCAGCGCGATCTTCGTCAGCGGATTGCGCAGATCGTGCGACACGATGCCCAGCGTCTCGTCGCGCACGCGCACTGCCGCTTCGGCCTTTTCCTTCGCCTCGCGCTCCTGCTCCATGAGACGGACGCGGCGCAGCGCGAGCGAAGTGAGATCGCCGAGCGTGCGCGCGCGGACGATGTCGTTGTCGCGGAAGTGGCGGCCGGACGCGCGGCTGTTGAGCAGCACGAGCGCGCCGAGCGCCTCCTGCTCCGCGACCAGCGGCGTGACCAGCACCTCGCATTCGCCGCAACTGTCCGTGAGATACGGCGCCATGCTGCGGCCGAACGTGCGCATGTCCGCGAGGATCACGGGCGCACCGCCCTGGATCATCTCGTCCGTCATCGAGCCGGGGAACTCGACGCGCAGTCCGCGCGGCGGAGCCCCTCGCCCCGAGGTGGCGACGACTTCGACCTGCTGCGTGCCGTTGACGCTCACGATGCGCTCGACGTACACGCCGTCCGCGCGCGTCACGTGCGTCGCGCGATTCGTGATCTCGTAGAGCACGTCCGTCATCTCCACCGCACCCGTGAGCGCGCTGGCGAGATGGCGGAACGACGCTTCTTCGTCAGCGCGGCGCTCCAGTTGTGCGCGGGATGCTTCCGCGTCCGCGCGCGCCTGCTGCTCGAGCTCGAGCGCGCGTTTGCGCTCGGTCACGTCGCGTGCGAAGCCGGTGAAGATCGTCTGTCCGCCGTCGCTCGTCCACTCGCCGAACGAAATCTCGACGGGGAATTCGTGACCATCCTTGTGCAGCCCCGGCAGCTCGATGCCCGTCCACGGAATGGTGCGCTCGCGCGTGTGCAGAAAGCGCGCGACGCCGCGGCGATGCGCTTCGCGATACCGCTCCGGCACGATGATCTCCAGCGGCTGCCCGATCAGCTCTTCCGGGGTGAATCCGAAGATGCGCTCGACCGCGCGATTGCAGAACGTGACCGTACTGTGCTCGTCGATCGTGAAGATCGCGTCCTGCGCGGTCTCGGTCATCAGGCGGAACCACTGCTCGCTCTCGCGCAGCGCCTGCTGCGTGTGGCGGCGCTGGATGAAGTCGCCGATCTGCCCGCCGATCAGCGTGAGCACGGGGATGAGCGCCTGCTCCGGCTCGCGATGGCGGACGCTGAAGAACTCCATCACGCCCGCCACGCGCCCTGCCGTGATGATCGGGAAAGCGAAGGCCGAGGCCAGACCGGCGCGCGCGGCGGCAGCGGCGCGGGGGAAGAGACGCTCGTCGTGAAAGTCCGGCACCCAGATCGCTTCGCCGATGTCCCACACGCGGCCGATCAGACCCGTGCCGCGCGGAATGCGATGGCCGTCGCACAGCGCGTGCGCCTCCGCGGAATCGACGTCGGGGGCGTGCCACAGCTCGATGCACCGCAGCTCGTCGTCGACGATCTCCCACATCAAGCCGACGTCCCACTCGAGGTTCTGGGAGATCGTCTCCATGATCTGGTGGACGGTCTCGGCGAAGGGACGCTCCTCGCTGAGGAGGTTCGTGAGCGAGAGCTGCGCGGCGAGCCGGCGCTCGGTCTGGTGGCGATCGGTGATGTCACGCGCGATCTTCGAGAAACCGATCAGCGCGCCGCGGTCGTCGAGGAAGGCCGTGGTCACACCGTCCATGAACACGCGGCCGCCGTTCTTCGCGAGATGCCAGCGCGTGTCGTCGGCCCGGCCGTGGATGCGCGCGGTTTCGAGCTCGTGCGCGGGCCGGCCGAGCTCGCGGTCGGTTTCGATGAAGAGGATGGCGAACGACTCGCCGAGGACTTCGTCGGCGGTGTAGCCGAACGTGCGCTCGGCGCCGGCGTTCCACATGACGATGCGGCCGTCCGGGTCGAGCAGCAGGATGGAGAAATCCTGCGCTTCTTCAGCGATCTTGCGGAAGACGTCGGACGGAGCGGACAGCAAATCTCTCATCGCACCTGGCTCGTCCGGGAGCACAGCGCGTGCCGTCTGGAGGGAGGGTCGGGATCAGCGCACTGGGGAGGGAGGATTCGAACCTCCGAATGGCGGCTCCAAAGGCCGCTGCCTTACCACTTGGCGACTCCCCATCACTGCGCGTCAGGGGCCGCGAAGTCTAGCAGAGTCACTCCGCAGGCCACCAGAAACGCTCCGGCGGTGCGGTTGAGCGCGGCCGCGACCCGCGCGTCCTTCGACCAGGCCGCGATACGCGCCGCGCCGTAGCCGTACAACGCCAGCACGAAGAACTCCACGGCGATGGAGGTGATTCCGAGGATGAGGAGCTGCATCGCCACCGGCTGGCCGGGCGTCACGAACTGCGGAAGGAGTGCCGTGAAAAACACCAGCGCCTTCGGATTGGACGCCTGCAGCACGAACCCGCGACGCGTGACGGTCATGCCGCCGACCGGCGGCGCGGCGTCGGCGCGAAACGCGTCGGCATGGCCGAAGATCATCCGCAGGCCGAGATAAATGAGGTAGCCCGCGCCGGCCCACTTCACGATCGAGAACGCGGTATGGGACGCCGTGACGAGCATCCCCAGTCCCGTCGCGGAGACGAGAAAGTAGAACGCGTTCCCGCTGAGGATGCCGAGGTTCGCCCAGAGCGAGTGCCGGCCGCCGTAGCGCAGCCCGTGCGAGAACACGAACAGCACGGCCGGACCGGGCGTGAGACAGAGGACGAGCTCTGTGGCGAGAAACAGGAGCCAGGTGGAGACGGGCACGGGGGTATTCTACGTGCCGCCGCGGCGGGCACTTTCTGCCCCCTGCGTGCTGCTTGCTGACAAACGCCCTTCCTGCGTGCTATCTTGCCGTACGTAATGACCCGTAGCTGTTCCGTAATCGTATGACGCACTACGACGACGAAGCGCTGTTCGAGTACGTGGAAGGGATGTCCCCCGTCGCGGCGGACATCGAGTCCCACGTGTCGGCATGTGGCCGCTGCTCGACGGAAGTCGGGGAACAGCGCGAGATGATCGCCGGCCTCGGACAGAAGGACGTCTGGGAAAGCGGTCCCGTCCCCGCCCCGCGCAAGTTCGTGCTCAATGTCGCCGCGTTCGCGGAACGCGCGCGGCAGGAAGACGAGCGCGCGACCGTCCTGTGCGACGAGATCCTCACCGGCCCTTCCGCATGGTGGCGCCAGCGCCTGCGCACCTCCGACGGCGTGCAGACCGCGGGCATGGTCAAGCAGCTCCTCGAGCGGTGGCGTCCGATGGTACAGAGCTCACCCCCCAACGCATTGCAGGTCACGGCTCTGGCCATCGAGCTCGCGAACGCGATCGACATCGCCGAGTATCCGTGCGACTACGTCGTGAAGCTGCGCGCGCAGGCGTTCCGCGATCACGCGTGGGTGCTTTCGTTCATGGGGCGTCATCCGGAGGCGCTCGATTTCGTGGATCACGCGAAGCGGCTGTTCGAACAGGTGCCGCTGCCGGAGTACGACCTCGCCCGCGTGGCCACGGTCAAGGCGCTCATCCTCCACGCGGTGGATCGCAAGACGGAGGCGGTGGAGCTGGCCCGCGAGGCCGCGGCAACGTTCCTCCGCTTCGGCGACCGCACGCGCTACCTGAACGCGAAGATCGCCGAGGGCATCAGTCTTTATGAGAACGGCGCGGTATCGCATGCGCTCGAGGTGTGGACGTCGATCGACGGCGATCCCGCGCTCGACGAGGCGAATGCCGTGCAGATCCGCCACAACCTCGCCATCTGCTACGCGGACCTCGGCCAGCCCGACCGCGCTCTCGAGCACGTGCAGAGCTGCATCGCCCACTTCGAGTTCCTCGGCATGGACGTCGCGCGAACGCGCAGCCGCTGGTTGATGGGACGTGCGCTCGTGGCCTGCGGGAGACAGCAGGACGCGATTCCGGTGCTGCGCGCCGCGTGGCAGGAGTTCCAGCACTTCGAGATGACCGGTGACGCGGGCCTCGTGGCACTGGAACTCGCCGAAGCGCTGCTTTTGCGCGGCGAGGCCGACGAAGTGCCGGCCATCTGCCGCGAAGTCATCACACAGTTCACCCGGGCCGGGATGGCATCCCGTGCGCTCACCGCCCTCTCGTTTCTGCGGGAAGCGGTGGCCATCGGGCAGGCCAGCCCCGACCTCGTCCGCCATGTGCACGCCTTTCTGCGCAAGCTACCGGCCGAGCAGCCCCGCCTTTTCGCGCCGCCTCCCCGCGGCGCCGGAGAGTAGTCGCGCGCCCGCCGCCATCCCGCCTGTCACGCCCTCCAGCGGGACACCGCTGAGCAACGCCAACCGTCAACCGTGAGCAACCAGCAAGGAGGAACCATGCGCTCTTCGTCCATCAAGTCCACCGTCCTCGCCGTGACCGTCGCCCTCACTCTTTCCGCCGCCGCCCCGATCGCCAGCGCCGGCCCGTCGAAAGTGCCCACGGGCACTCCGTCGGTGATCCAGCAGTTCGAACAGGCGGCCACACGCGCCACCACCGCCGCCCGCCGTCTTCTGACCCGCTTCTTCGGCCCCACGTCCACCGGCCTCCCCGGCCCCCCGCTCCCTGCCGAGACAACCCTGACCTCGCCCGAGCTCGAGCAGTCCGGCACGACGGCAAAGACTCGCAAGCCGTAAGGTGTTTTCCTGCTGCGGCGGCAAAGCCGCCGCAGCAGGGGCGCCTGTATCGCGGATTGATCCCGAAGATCAGGTACTCCGCGTTCCCGGCATTCGTCCGGAAGGATGCGCACGGCACCGGAGAGACCCGGCAAGCTCGATGTGAAGTACCCGGCCGGCGTATCGAGGCGCGAAGCTCCTGAACTTAACCGCCCGTCACACGGCGGGGTTACCCCCGCGCCCGCATCTGCCCGATCACGACACCGATGAGGCGAAAGTTCTCGTCGTCTTTGCTGACCACGCGAACCTTATAGCTCGGGTTGGCGCTGATGAGGCGGATGCGGTTGCCGCTCAGCTCGAGGCGTTTGACGCATTGCATGCCGTCGATGCGGCAGACGACGATGCGGCCGGCCGCTTCTTCCACGCCCCGCTCGGGGCGGACGAAGAGGATGTCGCCGTCTTCGATGCCGTCGTCGATCATGGAGTCGCCCACCACTTCGACCACGCGCCGCGCACCGCGCACGTAGTAGTCGGGCGGGATCTCGGAATCGGAGACGTCGCGCGCGTCGGCGTAGATCTCGCGGTCGGGATGTACGACGCCAGCAGTCTTCTTCGCGATGCGGGCCGGCTCGCGGCGCGCGAACGCTTCCGGCTCAGGGCCGAGGAGACGCGCGGCGGCCGTGAGCACACGACGGAACTCGGTGGCCTCGGCGCCGGAGTATTCGAAGCCCTGCTCGCCGAGGAGGTAGCCGACGGTGGTGTTGACGCTGTGGGCGAGCGCGGCCATCGTGGCGAGGTCGAGGCGCTTCTTCTTGCCGTTGATAATCCGGCTCAGCGTCGACGGCTTGATGCCGACTTTCTCGGCGAGAAACTCCTGCTTCAATCCGCTCGCGCGAATCGCGGCTTTCAGCCGTCGGGCGAATTCCTCCATCGCCCGCTACGCTAAAAGCTGGCCGCACCTCGGTGCGGACGCAGATTTCCTGCTGCGATCAACTTCGATGCACCAGATTTCCAGTGGCGATCAAGAAAAGGAGCGAATGAGTGTCTTGATCGCAGAAAAAAGGCGGGCCTTTCGGCCCGCCCGGAGGAACGCCTAGATCGAAGGATCGCCGGAGCCGGGCTCGGAGCCGCCGCCGGTGTTGCCACCACCCGACGACTCGTTCCCGCCGCCGTCCTGCGGGCGCGGCGGACGGTCTCCGTGATCGCGACGCGGACCACGGTCGAACCCACCCTCGCGGCGCGGGCCACGATGGTCGCGATCGCCGCCGTCGCGGCGCGGGCCGCGATCGCGATCGCCGCCGCCACCATGACGCGGACCGCGGTCGCCGCCACCATCACGGCGAGGGCCACGATCCCCGCGGTCACCACGATCACCACCGCGGAAGCCTCCGCGGTCGCCACCACCGCCACCACCTTCGCGGCGCGGTCCACGCGCCTCGCGCTCGCGCGCGGCCGCCTGCTCCTCCTCGGTCGGAGGCGGCAGCAACGGCTTGCGCGACAGGCGGATCTTGCCGGTGTCGGGCTCGATGGCCACGACCTGCACTTCCACCTCGTCGCCCATCTGCATCACGTCGGTCACCTGGCCAACGCGCGAGTGCGCCATCTCGGAGATGTGCAGCAGGCCGTCCTGGCCGGGGAGGATTTCGATGAAGGCTCCGTACGGCTCGATGCGCTTGACCGTACCTTTGTAGTTCTTCCCGATCTCCGCGGACGCGGTCAGGCCCTTGATGATGTCAATCGCACGCTCGGCCGACTTGGCGTCGGTCGAGGCAATCGTGACCTTGCCGTCGTCCTCGACGTCGATCTTGGTGCCCGTCTCTTCCACGATCCAGCGGATGGTCTTGCCACCCGAACCGATGACGTCGCGGATGCGGTCTTTCGGGATCTGGAGGGTGTAAAGGCGCGGCGCGAACTCGGAGAGCTCGGTGGCCGGCGTGGCGATGGCCGCTTCCATGCGGTCGAGGATGTAGAGCCGGCCGGCCTTGGCCTGCTCGAGCGCGCGGGCCATCACGTCGCGGGCGAGGCCCGAGACTTTGATGTCCATCTGCAGCGCCGTGATGCCGTTGCGCGAGCCAGCGACCTTGAAGTCCATGTCGCCTTCGTGGTCTTCCATGCCGGCGATGTCGGAGAGGATCGCGTGCTTCGTGTTGTCTTCGCTGGAGACGAGGCCCATGGCCACGCCGGCGACGGAGGAGCGCATCGGGACGCCGCCGGCCATCATGGCCAGGGAGCCGCCGCACACGGAGGCCATCGACGAGGAGCCGTTGGACTCGAGGATGTCGGACACGATGCGGATGGTGTACGCGAACTCGTCCTCGGGCGGCAGGAGCGGCGCGAGAGCGCGGCGGGCGAGGTTGCCGTGGCCGATCTCGCGGCGCGCCGGTCCGCGCAGGAACTTGACTTCGCCGACCGAGAACGGCGGGAAGTTGTAGTGGAGCATGAAGCGCTGGAAGGTCTCCCCTTCGAAGTCTTCGATCTTCTGCGCTTCCTGCGGCGTGCCGAGGGTCATGGTAACGAGGGCCTGGGTCTCGCCGCGGGTGAAGATGGCGGAGCCGTGGGTCCTGGGGAGCACGCCGAGGTCGATGGAGATCGGACGGATCTCATCGAAGCGGCGGCCGTCGACGCGCATGTTCTCCTCGAGCATGAGGTTGCGGAAGATGCGCACTTCCATCTCGTTGAACGCGGACGCGACGGCGGTGACCTGGTCGACGTCCTCGGCCGGCACACTGGCGATGACCTGCTCGCGGACGGCCTTCATGGCGTCGCGGCGGGCATGCTTGCCGGTGGTGAGCATGGCCGTGCGGAGCTGCGTTCCGAACTGATTCATCAGGTTCGTGAGCTGCTCGTCGGTGAACTTCGACTTGTACTCGACCGGCAGCTTCTGCTTGCCGACGTCGGAGCGGAGCTGGTTCTGCAGGTCGCAGATGCGCTTGATCTCGGCGTGGGCGGCGTCGAAGGCGTCGAGCACGACGCTCTCGTCGACTTCGCGGGCGCCCGCTTCGACCATGACGATGGCGTTGGCCGTGCCGGCCACGACGAGGTCGAGGTCGGAAAGGTCACGCTGCGAGTTGGTCGGATTGACGATGATCTGTCCATCGACGTAGCCGACGCGGACGGCGCCGATCGGGTTGTGGAACGGGATCTCGGAGATCACCAGGGCCGTGGAGGCGGCGTTGATGGCGAGGATGTCCGGGTCGTTCTCGCCGTCGGCGGAAAGGACGAGGGCGATGATCTGGGTCTCCTGGCGGTAGCCCTTCTGGAAGGAAGGACGCAGGGGACGGTCGATGAGGCGGGAGGTGAGGATTTCCTTTTCGGTAGGACGGCCTTCACGCTTGAAGAAGCCGCCCGGGATGCGTCCGCCGGCGTACGTGTACTCCTTGTAGTCGACGGTGAGGGGCATGAAGTCGCCGATGACGTTGCCGTCTTTGTAGCAGGCCGTGGCGAGGACTACGGTGTCGCCGTAACGGACGACGCAGGAGCCATGGGCCTGTTTGGCGATCGCACCTGTCTCCAGCGACAGGGCCTTCCCGCCGATCTCGATCTCTCTTTTGAATGCCATTGATTTCCTTCGGTGCGTGAGCCACTCATCGCTTCACGCTTTGTATTTGTCCGCGGGGCCGAACGATGGGATCCGGCCATGGAAGGAATTTCGTGCAGGCTCCGGGCCTGAATACACGAGGGGCGGGCCAGAACGGCCCGCCCCGGGGGGTTCGCTGCGTTACTTACGGATGCCGAGCTTGTCGATGATCGTGCGGTACCGCTCGACATCGGTCTTCTTGAGGTAATCAAGGAGCCGGCGGCGGCGACCGACGAGCTTGAGGAGACCGCGGCGCGAGTGGTGGTCTTTCGCGTGGGTCTTGAAATGCTCGGTCAGGTAGGTAATGCGGTTCGAGAGGAGTGCAATCTGCACTTCTGGCGACCCGGTATCGCTGTCATGGACGCGATACTGGTTGACGAGGTCCGTTTTCTGTTGCTTCGTGGTGGACAAAATCCTGTCTCCTAAAAGGTTGAAACCGTTGCCTGAATACACGTGGAGCTTTGAGCCGGCGACGATAACAGCGGGCGGAGGCGAAATCAATCCCGGGAGGGTAAACTTCGGCGGTCATGCCTCAGGCACGCACTCTGGCCATCCCGGTCCCCCACGAGGAGATCGCGGCATTCTGCCGCAAGTGGGGGATCAAGCGGCTCGCGTTCTTCGGGAGCGTGGTGCGGGACGACTTCGGGCCGGAGAGTGATGTGGATGTGCTGGTGGAGTTCGGCGAGGGGCGGACGCCTGGATGGGAGTTCTTCGGGACCATTCCGGACGAGCTCTCGGCGATTTTCGGCGGACGTCCCGTCGACCTGATGACGAGAGACTCACTGAGCAACTGGATGAAACGCGAGGTTGCGGCCACCGAGGTCGCCGTGTATGCCGAAGAGCAATGAGGAAAAGTACGTCGCGGACATGCTCCAGTACGCGCGCGAAGCGCGGCAGCTTGCAGCCGGTCTTACTGAGCCGGACTTCGAGCGGAATCGCACGCTGCAGCTCGCGCTGACTTATCTCGTTCAGATCATCGGCGAGGCTGCCTCCCGAGCGAGCCCGGCGACGCGCGCGTCCCTACCGGAACTGCCGTGGCACGACATGACGAGCATGCGCAACCGGCTCGTCCACGATTACGGAAACGTCAGCTACGCCGTGGTGTGGAACGTGGTCGAGAACCACCTCGAACCGCTCATCGCCGCGCTCGAGAAGATCACCCCGCCAGAACCACCTTCGGCCTGACTTCCACGGGCCCGCCATCGCGAAGAACGTTGACCACTTCGCCGATGGCGACGAGTTGGTCGTGGGGGTTGCCCAACGCGAGCAGATCGCCTTTGCGGACGGGGACGCGGGGGACCATGATCACGGACTGGCCCTGCATCAGCTTGCCCTGCTGGGCCCAGTCGATGCGCAGCTTTTCGAGCGGCAGGTCGATCTCGGCGAGGGATTGAAAATGCGGCGCAGACAGGATGGCCTCGGGAAAGGACTCGCTCATCTTGTCGAAGCCGATCGCCGTGGCCACGTTGAAGTTGCCGATGGCCGTGCGGCGCAGGTCTTTGAGATGCGCAGGGATGCCGACAGACTGCCCAAGGTCGTGGGCAAGGGAGCGGACGTACGTGCCGGCCGAGGAGCGGATGCGGAAGGTGGCGGTGGAGCCCTGCACGGACGTGAGCTCGAATTCGTAAACGGTCACGCGCTTGGGCGTGAGCTTCACTTCCTCCCCTTTGCGCGCGAGCTCGTAAGCGCGAACGCCGTCGACTTTCTTCGCGGAGAACGCGGGGGGCATCTGCTCGATCTCGCCGCGGAACTTCGCGAGGTGCGGCTCGAAGTCGATGGACTCGACACTCGCCTCGACCGGGTCCGCGGCCGGCGTGCCGGTGGCGTCGTAGGAGTCGGTGGCCCAGCCGAACTGGATCGTCCCCTCGTACGTCTTCTCCATCCCCATGAGATACGCCTGCAGGCGCGTGGCCTTGCCGACGCAGAGGACGAGGAGGCCGGTCGCGAGCGGGTCGAGCGTGCCGGTGTGACCGGCTTTTTTGACTTTGGAACGGCGCCGGAAACGGTCGACGACGTCATGGGAGGTGATGCCGGTTTTCTTGTCGACGAGGAGCACCCCGTCGGCGGACTTCTTCGGATCGGTCATGCGGCGCGTAGGATAGTTCAGTCCTCGTCGACTGCACGCAGCACTTTGAGGGCGCGCTTGCGCAGCGGTCCCATGAGAGGGAGCGAGGAGACGCGCAGGAGCTGGATCACGAGGTCGAGCGTGGCGTCGAGGAGCCGGTGGGTGCGCCGCTGTTCCGGCGACTGGTCGACGATCCAGAAGTAGATGAGACCCATCTGGTAGAGCCAGAGCAGCCGCGGGAGATGCGGGGCGACGTCTTTCGGCACGCTCACGTCCGAGCCTTCGATCGCGCGCGAGAACCAGGCGATGTTCTGCTCGCGCACCTCGCGCGTCTCCTCTCCGAACGGGGAGAGGGGATCGCGCGGGTCGACGCCCGCTTTGAGCAGGGCCTTGAGGAGCTCGCGATGCGCGGCGAACTGGTCGAACTTCACCTCGATGAGGCCGCGGACGCGTTTCTTGAGCTCTTTCGTCGAGGTGATGACGTTGGCGAACGACTCCCCCGCTTCCTTGTCGGTGCGGAGGTAGAAGGCCATCACGAGGTCTTCTTTGGAGCGGTAGTAATAGTAGGCCGCTCCCGTCGCCACCCCCGCTTCGGTGGCGACGTCACGCATGGTGGCGGCCTCGAAGCCGCGCTGCTGGAAGAGGCGCAGGGCCGCGTCGAGGATGCGGTTCCGCGTCTCTTCCGCTTTGGCCGTTGCCACGGCCGCAGGATACACGCTCGCTACCACACGCGGCCCTCCCCTTTTGCGCGCGCGCAGAGGTCGTGCGCGGCCTGGGTCCAGTTGGGAAAATCGAAGGTGAAGCCATGTTCGAGGAGGCGCGCCGGGAAGACGCGGCGGCTCTTGAGGACGAGCTCCGGCTCGGTACGCACGAGGAACGCGCCGATCTCGAGAATCACGCCCACGCTGGGGATGGAGATCGGCATCCCCCATTCTTCGTGCAGGACGTGGAGGAACTCCGCGTTGGGGATGGGGCGCGGCGAGGTGACGTTGACGGCGCCGTCGATCTCGTTCGCGAGCAGCCACTCGACGGCACGCGCGAAATCGCGCTCGTGGATCCACGACATGTACTGCCGTCCGTCACCGAAGCGGCCGAAGCCGAGGCGAACGTGGCGGAGGAGGAGTTGAAACGCGCCGCCGCGGGCGGGGCTCATCACGACGCCGGTGCGCATCTTCACTTTGCGGGTGTGCGGGGTGTTGGCCTCGTCGAGGGTCTGCTCCCACGCCCGGGCGACGTCGGTGCTGAAATGCCATTCGCGCGGGACGTCGGACTCGTGACCGCCGAGGATGCCGGTGTGCTCGTCGTTGGGCGCGTCGAAGCGGTGGGCGTAGATGGTGGCGGTGCTGGCCTGCAGCCACACTTTCGGCGGGTTCTCGGCGCGGGCGATCGCTTCGCCGAGGATGTGGGTGGAGTCGACGCGCGAGCGCATGATCTCTTCGCGATGGCGGGCGTCGTAACGGCAGTCGACGCTGCGGCCGGCGAGGTTGATGACGGCGTCGGCGCCGTCGATGGCTTCGGCCCAGGGCCCGAGGGTGCGGCCGTCCCAGAGGATGCCCGGGCTCTCGACGTTGCGGCTGAGGATGGAGACGGAGTGGCCGGAGTCGCGGAGGGTACGGGTGAGGATGGTGCCGAGATGTCCTGTGCCGCCGGCGATGATGATTTTCATGAACTTGCGCTCCTTTTGAACTTGTTCAATTCAAATATGGGGCTGGAGGGGGCGCGCGTCAAGAGGGAATTGAATGTGTTCGAAAAGGGGAGCGAGAGTGGTGTGATTGAGCTGTTGAGCTGTTGAGCTGTTGAGCGAGGCAGCTGTAGAGCTGTAGAGGGGCAGAGAAGCGAGGGGCGGGGTAGCGGGGTCAGACCAGGGCGGTGAGGATGCTCAGGAGTTTGGCCTTTGCTTCGGCGAGGGGGAGGGGGACGGTGCAGCCGCTGGCGGCGGCGTGGCCGCCACCGCCGAACATGGCGGCGACTTGCTGGACGTCGGTGCCGGGTTTGGCGCGAAGGGAGGCGCGGGTGCCGTCGTTGCCTTCTTTGAGGAGTACGCTCACCTGGACGCCTTCGATGTTTCTGCCGTAGTTGACGATCCCCTCGGTGTCCTCGGGGGTCGCGCCGGCTTCGGTGAAGAAGCGTTTGGGCAATTCGAGCGTGGCGATCTTGCCGTCGGCGTGGAGCTCGAGCGTGGTCAGGCAGAGGCCGAGGAGGGCGATCGAGCCGCGCGTCGCGCTTTCGTTGATCCAGAGGGAGACGTCGCCGGGGACGACGCCGTGGCGCACGAGCTCGGAGGCAGCTTCGAAGGTGCGCAAGGTGGTGTTGTGGTAGCGGAAGAAGCCGGTATCCGTGGCGAGCGACACGTACATGGCGATGGCGATGTCGCGATCGAGCGCGAGGCCGAGGTGATGGCGATTGAGCTGCAGCACCATCTCCCCTACCGACGGCGCTTCGACGTCGAGGTAGTTGATCTCGCCATACATCGTGTTGCCGAGGTGATGGTCGATGTTGACGACCGGGCCGGGGAGGACGCGATAGCCGGTGCGCTCGACCTCCGGGCACTCCATGGTGAAGATCGCGTCGTACGCGTTCGGATAGTCGGACGGCAGTTCGTCGGCGATCGTCACGAACGGCGCGCCGGGGATGTTGTACAGCGGCTTGCCGAAGCCGTCGCGCACGATGACGCGCGCTTCCTTCCCCAGCTTGCGGATGAGGCCCTGCAGCGCGAGGCCGCTGCCGAGGGCATCGCCGTCCGGGTTGCGGTGCGAGGTGATGAGGAAATTGCGGCCGGCGCGGATGCGCTCGGCGACCTCGCGCGCGGCGACGTCAGGATTCACGTTCGTCGTCGCCTGATTCGCTGTCATCGTCATTCGTCTCGTTCTCGGGGTTCGGCGGGATCACTTCGCGCAGGAGGGTTTCGACGCGCAGCGCGCGCATCGCGGTCTCGTCGTAGCGGAAGTCGAGCTCGGGCGTGAAGCGCAACTGGATGCGCTTGCCGAGCGCGTAGCGGGCCTGGCCGGCGCGCTCGCGGAGTTCCTCGACGGTCTGCTTCGTGTCTTCTTCCTTGAGACCGGTGATGTAGACGCGCGCGTAGTGCAGATCGGGGCTGACCTCGACTTCGCTGATGGACGACCAGCCCATGTCGAAATCGCGCAGATCGCTGCGCAGGACCTGAACCAGGGCGTCGCGCACGTTTTCACCGACGCGGGATGTACGGCGTGTTTTCTTCATAAGTCCGCTTCTTCGTCGAAGTCGAGTTTCTCGCTGGTCCAGCCGGCGAGCACGGCGTTGCTGTTGGCCTCGACGTAGTTCTGGATTCTATCCAGCAATGAGTCTGCCGAGTCGTTCCGGTCGGCGATGAAGGAGACCGCGAGGCGGGCGCGCTGGTGGAGATCGTGGAAAGCGACCTCGTTCGCGGAGACGTGGAAGGTGTTGCGAAGGCGGTCGCGAAGGGACTTCACGACCGCCCTCTTGTCCTTGAGCGATTCTGCGTACTCGATGTGGATCTCGAACAGCGCGACGGCGACGACCATCTTTTAGAAAGCCGACGGCCGAGGGCTGAGGGAAGAGGGAAAAGCGCGAGGGACGAAAGCCGCGCGAGCGGTGCTCTCGGCCGTCTGCCCTCGGCCCTCGGCCCTGTTTCTCACTATAGCGCTGCCTCGATTTTCTCGGTCTTGAACGCCTCGATGACGTCCCCGACCTTGATGTCCTGGAAGCGTTCGATGCCGATGCCGCACTCGAAGCCCTGGCGCACTTCGGCCACGTCGTTCTTGAAGTGGCGCAGCGAGCCGATCTTGCCCTCGAGAATGACGCGGTTGTCGCGCAGCAGGCGCACGCTCGCGGTCCTCGGGATGACACCCTCGGTGACCATGCAGCCGGCGATCGTGCCGACCTTCGGCACCTTGAACGTGTCGCGGACCTCCGCGCGTCCCTGGAAGACTTCCTGGAACTTCGGATCGAGCAGACCCGCCATCGCGGCCTTCATCTCGTCGACGAGGGTGTAGATGACGGTGTACATGCGGATGTCGACGCCTTCCTTCTCCGCCAGCTCCTGCGCGTTGCGCTCGGGGCGGACGTTGAAGCCGATGACGATGGCATCGGAGGCCGTGGCCAGCATGACGTCGTTCGTGGAGACGGCGCCGACCGAGGTGTGGATCACGTTGACCTTGACGTCGTTCGTCGACAGCTTCAGGAGCGTGTCGCGCAGCACTTCGACCGAGCCCTGCACGTCAGCCTTGACGATGAGGTTGAGCTCCTTGACCCCGCCCGTCTGCATCTTCTGGAAGAGCTGGTCGAGCGACATGCGATTGGACTTGGACTGATTCACCTCGCGCGCTTTTTCCTGGCGCAACTGGCCGATCATGCGCGCCTGCGTGTCGTCGTCGACGACGGCGAGGGAGTCGCCGGCGTTCGGGACGTCCTCGAATCCGGTGAGCTGCACCGGCGTCGCGGGACCCGCTTCCTTGATGCGCTGGCCACGCTCGTCGGCCATGGCGCGGACGCGGCCCCAGGTCGTGCCAGAGAAGAACGGATCGCCGATCTTGAGCGTGCCGTCGTGGATGAGGACCGTGCCGACGATGCCGCGGCCGACTTCCTTCTTCGCCTCGAGGACGACGCCCTTGGCCGGCATGTCCGGGTTCGCCTTCAGCTCGAGCATGTCCGCGGTGAGGAGGATCATGTCGAGCAGGTTGTCGATGCCCTGCTTCTTGACGGCCGAGACCTCGACGGAGACGACGTCGCCGCCCCACTGCTCGACGAGGACGTTAGCGTCCGCGAGCTCGCGGCGCACGCGCTCGATGTTCGCGTTCGGCTTGTCGATCTTGTTGATGGCGACGATCATCGGCACCTTGGCGGCGCGCGCGTGGTCGATGGCTTCCTTCGTCTGCGGCATGACGCCGTCGTCGGCGGCGACGACGAGGATGACGATGTCCGTCACCTTCGCACCGCGCGCACGCATCATGGTGAAGGCCTCGTGGCCCGGCGTGTCGAGGAAGACGATCTTGCGACCGCGCTTCTCGACGTGGTACGCGCCGATGTGCTGCGTGATGCCGCCCGCCTCACCGCCCGCGACGTTGGTCTCGCGGATGGAGTCGAGGAGCGACGTCTTGCCATGGTCGACGTGACCCATGACGGTGATGACCGGACCGCGCGGCATGGTGCCGGTGGTCTCGGTGCGCTCGAGCGCTTCCATCTCGATCGCTTCTTCGAACGAGACGATCTCGGCGTCGATCTTGAGCTCCATGGCCACTTCGAGCGCGAGCTCGGCACCGAGGGGCTGGTTGATCGAGACCATGAGCCCCTTCTTCATGAAGAGGTGCTTCATGAGGTCGGAGGCCTTGACGTCGAGCTTCTCGGCGAGCTCCTTGACGGTGACGCCCTCGGTCAGCGCGACACGACCGGTCGGCTTCTTGAACTCGAGGACTTTCGCGGTCGGAGCGGCCTGCTTGCGCGCGTCGCGGCGCGTGGATCGCTTCTCTTCGAGATCGGGCAGGACGATGTCCGGACCGATGTCGTCGTTGATGATCTGCGTGCCGGAGAAACCGCCCTTGGTCAGGAGATCCTGATCGAACTCCGCGGTACGCGACACCTTGGCGCCGCGCTTCTGCGTTTTCTTCTTCTCGTGGTCCTGATCATCTTCCTTCTTGCGGCGGATGATGTTCGGACCCGGGCCGGTCGGCGGCGGAGTCTGCAGCGGCGGACGGGCAGGACCCTGTCCGGGACGGAAGCCCTGGCCGGGACCACGCATGCCGCCCGGACCACCGGAGGGACGCGCACCCATCGGGCCGCCCGGACGCGGACCACCCGGGCCACCCATCGGACGCTGGCCCATCGGACCACCGGGACGAGGACCGCCCGGACCGGCAGGACGCGCACCCATCGGCGCACCGGAGCCCTGCTGCGGACGCGGACCACCCGGTCCCTGCGGACGCGGCGGCTGCTGCACCGGCTGCTGGCCGGCGTAGTTCGGACGCGGCCCCTGCGGCGCACGGGCGCGAGGACCGGTCGGGCCGGTCGGACGGCGATCGTGCGCGGCGGCGGGCATCGCCGGAGCGTGATGCGGGGTGTGCGGAGCGGCAGGCGGCGCCTGCTGCGGAACCTCGGACTGCGGCGGCTCGATCGCGGCCGGAACGTCGCTCGCGGCAGGAGCAGCCGGCTTCTCGGCCGCGGGTGCGGCCGGCGCTTCCGGAGTCTTCGGTGCCGGTTTCTCGACCGGTGCCGGTGTCTCCTTGGCTGCGCGCTCTTCAGCCTCGGCAGCCTCCACGAACTCCTGGATGATGACGGTCGGCGGCGGCGCGACGGCCGGCTCCTCTTTCGGAGCCTCGGCTTTCTTGCGCACCGGCGGCTGGATGATCGGCCGCGGCGGACGCACCGCTTCCTTCTTCTTCTCCGGAATCGGCTTGTCCTCGCGCATGATGACGCTGCGCGTACGAGTGACCAGCTTCTTGCCGGTAATGAGCGCCTGAATGACTTCCGGCTCGAGCACCTGGCTCGCGTCGGAGACTTCCGCGCCGAGCGATTGCAAACGGAAGATCATGTCCTTGTCGGACATACCCATCTTCTTCGCAATATCGCTCACTTTGATTTTTGCTGCCGCCATTCAATCTCCTGGGTTCTAGCTCTTGGTTTCTTGGGTGTTGGTTCTGAGCGCCGGCCGCCAGCGCTCAGCCCCCGAAGGGCCAAGAGCTGGACAGCTAGAGCTGTCTCACTCGACGGAAGCTTCGGCCTGCTGCTCGTCCGAAGCTTCTTCTCCTGATTCGTCTTCTTCTTCGTTTTCTTCGTCGTCTTCGCCGGCCGGCTCTTCGGCCTCGTCGACCTGCTCGTGCTTGCGCGCGAGCTCGATCATCTGCGCGGCCATCTCTTCGTCCACGCCGTCGATGGCCGTGAGGTCCTCGACCGAGGCGTTGATGACGGAGTCGAGGTCATCGTACCCGGCGTCCTCGAGCAACTGCGACCACTCGTCCGGCATGTTCTCGATGTCGCGGACGCTGGTCTGCGCGCGCGACTCGGCCATCGCTTCCTGAAGCATGGCGGAGAGCGCGTCGGCGACCTCGCCCTTCACTTCTTCCTCGGACTTGATGTCGATCTTCGCGCTGATCAGCTCGGCCGCGAGACGGACGTTCAGACCGCGCTTGCCGATGGCGAGCGAGAGCTGGTCGTTGTCCACGATGACGTCGAGGTGCGGGCGGTGGGCCTGCTCGTCGCTCGTCACGGAGACGCGGGTGATCTTGGCCGGAGCGAGCGCGTTCTGCGCGTACGAAACGATGTCGTCGCTCCAGGGAATGATGTCGATCTTCTCGCCGCGGAGCTCGCGGATGATGGACTGCACGCGCGAGCCCTTCATGCCGACGCAGGCGCCGACCGGATCGACGTCGCGCTCGCGCGACATGACGGCGATCTTGGCGCGCTCGCCGGACTCGCGGACGGCGCCCTTGATCACGACGGTGCCGTCGTAGATCTCGGGGACTTCCATTTCGAAGAGCTTGATGAGGAGGCGCGGATCGGTGCGCGAGAGGACGACCTGCGGTCCCTTCGGCTGCGTGTGCACGTCGACGATCACGGCCTTGATGCGGTCGCCCTGCGAGTAACGCTCGGCGCGCGACTGGTGGTGCCGCGGGATGATCCCCTCGGTCTTGCCGTTGAGGTCGATGATCATGTCGCCGCGCTCGAAACGCTTCACGTAGCCGTTCTCGAGCTCACCCATCTTGTCCTTGAACTCGTTGAACACCTTCTCGCGCTCGGCCTCGCGGACCTTCTGGTAGAGGACCTGCTTGGCCGACTGCGCGGCGATGCGGCCGAAGTCGGCGGCGTTGCCGGTGAGGGTGATCTTCACTTCGTCGCCCTGTTCGACTTCAGGGTCGAGCTTCTGCGCCTCGTACGTGCGGATCTGGGTGTTCTGATCCTTGACCACGTCGACGACTTCCTTGGTGATGTACGGAAGGCGGATGGTGCCGCCCACTTCCGCGCCCGGCTCGACTTTACGCGCCTGCGCGAGCGTCCACTGTGCCTGCGGATCCTCGATCTCGTTCTCGTCGGAGACGATTTCCTTGACCGCCATGACGATCACGGAACCGTCCGCACGATTGATCCTCGCCTCGATCGGCTCGCGAGTCTTGTAGTACTTGCGGGCCGCGGTCGAGAGGGCATCCTCCAGCGCAGCGTAGACGCGATCCGGCTCGATCGACTTCTCGTACGCCAGCGCTTTGATGTCTTTGTCGTTGAACATCGGTATCTGATCCTTCGCTCTGCTCAGGCTGGAAGCTGTCGGCCGCGGCCTCAGACTTCCACTTCCAAACGTGTTTCCTTGATGTCGGCAAGAGGGATCGCGTAATCGGGATCCTTCTTCATCACGGGATCGGTGACGACCACCGTGGCGCCGTCGAACTCCTTGAGCCGCCCGACGATGACGTGCAGACCGCGAATGGCTTTGCTGGTCTTCACGCGCACGAGGCGGCCGATGAACTTCTCGTAATCCGACGTCCTGTAGAACTTGCGATCGAGGCCGGGGGAGGAAACCTGCAGTTCGTATTCACCGGGAATCGGGTCTTCGACGTCCAGCCAGGTCGACAGTTGCTGCGACACGAGAGAGCAGTCGTCGATGTTCACGCCACCCTCCTTGTCGATGTCGACGCGGAGCAGGAAAACGCGTCCCTGCCGCCGGTAGTCGATGTGGACGAGCTCGAGTCCTTCCGACTCGACGATCCGCTGGATCTGCTGTTCCACGTTTTCCGGTAAACCGTTCATCCTGTTTTGCGTTTTTCCCCAGACAACAAAAAAAGCGGCCGATCGGCCGCTTTCGAAATGACCTGCTCGAAAGCCGTCGAATACTAACACATCACTGCGGGCCGTTACAACGCGGTGAAGCCTCGAGGGGATTCCCTTTTCGTCAGTCGACGGAGACCGACAAAACGACCGCTTCCGTGAGCTTCAACGGGTCCGCAATCCGGCCGTCTTCCCCGAAGAGATCCCACTGCGCGTTGGCGTTGAAGAAGAACCGGTTCCTGACGAGGACGCCGAGGGTGGGATCGCCCATCCCCTCGACATTCGCGGCGAGCGTTTCGACCGAGGCGACCGCCAGACGGTTGCCGCTCAGGCCGATGCGAAGGATGCGGTGGGGATTCGTGCCGTTCTGCGTGGCGATGAGCGTGGAGTCGTTGGCGAGGTAGAGCCCGTCGATGCCGAGAAGGCCGGCGTCGTTGGGGACCTTCAGCGGGAGGACGTCGCGGGTGCGGCGATCGATCGCGAGAAGGCCTTGCGAGTAATCGGCGACGAAGAGCATCGTCGCGCTCGGTGCGATGCCCTGCAGCGACGTGAAATTGCCGCGGACGTACGGGTCGAGCGTGTTGCCGGCGACGCGGTAGATGGTCGGCGTGCGGCTGTCGCTGACGAAGACCTCGCCATCGGGCGCGACAGCGACGTCGCCGAAGTGGTGCGCTCCGCCGTCGGAGGCGCGCAGGGCGTCGATCACGCTGCCGCTCTCGAGGTCGATGCGCAGGAGGGCCGACTTCCCTTCGTCCTCCTGCGTATAGCCGGCGACCTGCGGGACGGCGGTGGTGGTGGCCCAGAGGACGTTGCGCTTCGCGTCGACGGCCATGCCGAAGATGCCATACGAGCTGGTGGCAAATGGTTGGGCGTTGCCCCGTTCGTCAATGACGAAAATGGTCTTCGTGCGCACGCTGCTGAGAAACAGGCGCTTCTTTTTCGCGTCGTACGCGAGCCCTTCGGGGATCAGCGACGTGCGATCGATGCGCAGCTCGTGTCTCGCTTTGCCGGCGGGACGCGTGTTGGCCGCCATGCGCTCCGCGACGGCCTGGAACCTATCGAGTTTGCGCACGGGCTCGAGCTCGGGATCGGTGAGCGGCGCGACGAATCCCATCACGGCCACGCGCTCGATGAGGTTGAGCGCTTCGACGTGACGTCCGTTCGCGGCGAGTGCGATCGCGAACTGGAGGAGGAGGCCGGTATGCTGCGGACGCAGCAGCGAGGCGGCGCGGATCTTCGTCAGGAAGGTGACGTTGTCTTTCGCTTTGTACGCGGCGAGCGCTTCCTGCTGGAGCCTGCGGGAGTCGGCAACGTCATCCGCGTGCAGGGTTGCGGCGAGCAGGAGCAGGCCGAGGAGTTTCTTCACGGCTGGAAGCGGCCGGGCGACACGCCCTCCCCTTCCATGATGCTGAGCTGCGCGAAGAGCTGGATCATGCGCCGGCCGCTGGGGTCGGAGCGCTGATACGCGTCGCAGAGCATCTCCGCCTGCGAGTGATCCTCGGTGGCGGAGATGGTGAAGCCTTCGATCGGCTGGCCGGGATCGTGGGTGCGCTTGCGCCGCCAGTTGCGCCCGTTCTCGAACGCGTAGCAGATGTAGCCGGTTTCCTTGACCATGCGCGAGGTCGGCAGGAGCATCGAGCCGGCTTCTTTGTCTTTCACGTTCGCGGTGAGCTGTCCGCCGTAGCGGAAGATCGGCATCTTCGTGACGTCATGCTGCGGCATCACGCCGCGGGCGTTGAGCTTCTGTTCTTCGAGGGCGCGGGTGATGTAGCCGCCGATCATGTCCTTGAGGCGCGCTTTCGCATGCGCCCCCATGCGCTCGAACTCGAGGCCGGAGTGGTAGACCGTGAGTCCGTCCGCACCGGTCGAGAGTCGCTCCAGCCGCGAGCGCACGATCCGGCACTCGGCTTCGATCGGCACGCCGTCCCACTCGAAAACGAGGCGCGCTTTGCCCCCGGCGAGCAGCGGCACGTGATGCTCGACGCGCGCGCCGAGGACGCTGACGTCGACCAGCACGACTTGCGTGGCACCCAACCGGGCCACGAGCGGCTGCGCGAGATGCACCCGCTGCACACGACGCGTTCTGGGAGATTCCATTGCCGACGGAGGAAGTGTAGCAACAAACGGGAACGGAGGCTGGTCGTGAACGCACCTCGTCGCCACACGCGGCGGCAAGATCCGCCGCGCTTCGCCAGCTACCGCGACGAAAAAAAGCCGCGCCCGGGAGGGCGCGGCTTAGGAGGGACTGCGAGCGAGGTGAAGCTTAGTGGCGGACGGCGCGGCGCATCGGCTCTTTGCCGGCCTGGTTCGGGTAGATGACCAGGATGGCGGCGGAGCTGAGCTCGTTGAGGTACTGCGGCTCGAGCGTGGTCGCGTCACCGGTGACGTTGTCGAGGACCGAACCGTAGGCGAGGAACGCCGGGCAGCCGTTCTCGCACGTCTGCGGCGAGTTCGGGGTCGGCGTGGACGAGCGCTGCTCGACGACGACGAAGTAGTCGCTACCGAACGGAGCGTTCGGGAAGAGGGTCGGGAAGTTGCGCTGCGTGTTCTCGAGCGGAGAGAGCGTGACGGTCGTCTCGGCGACGCGGCCCGAGTTCGACAGCGTGCCCTTGTAGAGGATCACGCCGAGGGTCGTGGTCGAGTACTGCGAGGCGTTGATCAGACCGATGTTCGAACGGAAACCGGTGCCCGAGTTCGCGGTGTGCGAGATGCCCGTGATGAACACCTTGTCCAGGTTCTGCTGGCTCTGGTTCATCGAGACGAAGTTGTACCAGGGGATCCCGGAGAAGAGCTGGCCGGTCGTGCCCGGGTTGTTCGAGACGAGGTAAATGCGGCTCTCCGCCGAGATGGCGCGGTAGTTCTGGCTGTTGCCCTCGTCGTCCTGGCCGGTCGGGCCGCAGTTCGTGCCCTTTTTGCAGCCGTTCAGGATGATCTGGCCGAAGCCGCTCTGCACGCCCATGACGGTCGGGAAGAAGTCGCGGTACTCCTTGCGCTCGAACGGCTGGAGCGTGATGACGTCCTTGAACTCCGTGCCGATCGAGTTCGGGTTGCCCGCATCCGTGGCCGTGTTGAGCGGCTGGTAGATCACGGAAACAACGACCTCATCGCCCGTGAGGTTCGCGAGGTAGACGTCCGAGATGAACGTACCGCTGCCGCCGGTGGAGTGACCGGCGATCGGGATGTAGACCTGGTCGGCACCACGGAAGTTACTCGCGTAGGCGCCGGTCGCGCACACCATGAGCGCCGCGGCGATGAGAAGTTTCTTCATGAACATGTTCTCCCTTATTTACACCTGAGATTTGGTGAGACTGCCTGCTGATATTCTCGAAAATATGCTGCACGCGCATTCTAAACCTACTTTTGCGCGTGCCGCTACGTTTGTCACCGTTCCTATACGGAACGTCTCGCTTTTTCGTCCCTCCTTATACTGCATTCCGTGACCGAAAAGCTCCGGGGAACCATCACACCGTCACAGGATGGTGTCCGCCTCGATCGCGCTTTGGGCGAGCTCTTCCCTTCTGAATCGCGCAATGCGCTGGCAAAACTCATCACGGCCGGCCGCGTGCGCGTCGACGGTGTCGCTGCCTCCAAGCCTTCCCATCGCGTGGCAGCAGGGATGGACGTGGAGATCGACGTCCCTCCCCCCTCCCCTTCTTCCGTCGCGTCGCAGGACCTCCCGATCTCCATCCTTCACGAAGACGAGGACGTGCTGGTGATCGACAAACCGGCCGGCCTGGTCGTCCATCCCGCCGCCGGACATCCCGACCAGACGCTCGTCAACGCCCTCCTCTTTCATGTGAAGGACCTCAGCGGCGTCGGCGGCGAGATCCGCCCCGGCATCGTGCACCGGCTCGACAAGGACACGAGCGGCGTCCTTCTCGTCGCCAAGCACGACGACGCGCATCGCAAACTTTCCGCGGCGTGGAACACCGAGGCCGTGCGCAAGGAGTACGTGGCCCTCGTGTACGGCACGCCGTCCACGCTGCGCGGTACCGTCGAAGCGCCCATCGGACGCGATCCGCGCGACCGCAAGCGCATGGCCGTCGTTTCCGACGGACGGAACGCCATCACCGACTACGACGTGACCGAACGCCTCCGTCACGCGTCGGTCGTACGCTGCCGTCTCCGCACCGGCCGCACGCATCAGATCCGCGTCCACATGAAGCACCTCGGACATCCGATCATCGGCGATCCGGTCTATTCGGGACCGCAGTGGCGCGGCATTCCGGACAGAAAGGTGCAGCGCGCGCTCGCGACGATCGAGAGACAGATGCTGCACGCGGCGCGGATCACGTTCGCGCATCCGCGTACCGGCAACGCGCTCACGATCGAGAGCGCGCTGCCGGCGGATATGCGTGACGTGATCGAGTTGTTGCGCTAGTTAGAGCAGGATGCCCGCGATGGTGGCGGTGAGGAAGTTCGCCAGCGTGCCGGCGATCATCGCGCGCAAGCCGAGGCGGGCGAGATCGCCACGACGCGTCGGCGCAAGCGAGCCGATGCCGCCGATCTGAATCGCGATCGACGAAAAGTTCGCGAAGCCGCAGAGCGCGTACGTCGTGATGACGACGCTGCGCGGATCGAGCGAGCTGCCCACGCCGGCCTCGCCGAGCTTCGCGAACGCGACGAACTCGTTGAGCACCATGCGCGTGCCGAGGAGGTTGCCGACCGTGAGGCTGTCCTTCCACGTCACGCCCATCGCCCACGCGATCGGACGGAAGATCCATCCGAGGAGGATGTCGAGGCTGGCGGGGAACCAGCCGAGGAGGCCGTGCACGTAGCCGAAGATGCCGTTCACGAGCGCGACCAGCGCGATGAAGGCGATGAGCATGCCGGCGACGTTGAGCGAGAGATGCAGTCCCTCGATCGCGCCGCGGCCGGCCGCGTCGATGACGTTCACGTCCTGCTTCGGCACGACCACTTCGACGTCACCGCCGGTCGTCGTCGGCTCGGTCTCCGGGACGATGATCTTGGCCATCATGATGGCGCCGGGCGCGGTCATGATCACGGCGGTGAGGAGGTGGATGACGTCGACCTTCGCGACGAGGACGTACGCCGCCATGATGCCGCCCGAGATGTGGGCCATGCCGGCGGTCATGATGGTCATCAGCTCCGAGCGCGTCATGTCCGGCAGGAACGGCCGGATCGTCAGCGGCGCTTCGGTCTGTCCCATGAAGATGGACGCGGCGACGGAGGTCGACTCCGCACCGGAAGCGCCCATGAAGCGCGACATCAGGCGCGCGAAGAACTTTACGATCACCTGCATCACGCCGATGTAATAGAGGATGGCGAAGATGGAGGCGATGAAGATGATCGTCGGCAGCACGCGCGTCGCGAAGACGAAACCGATCGTGCTGTTCTCGGCCGACAGCGGCCCGAAGACGAACGTCGCGCCTTCGGTCGTGTAGCCGATCAATTTGTTGATCACTTCCTTCATCGTCTCGAAGAGGTATGCGAGGAGGTTGAAGGCGAGGAAGAGGTAGAGCGAGATGATGCCGAAGACGATCCACAGAGCGCGGCGCGCGCCGGGGGCGACGCGTTTCGCGATCTGGGTGAAGACGATGGCGATGGCGACGAACAGCAGCGCCGCGCCCCATCTCTCGAGCGGCAGCGCGATGCCCGCCAGACCACGCGCGATCGGCTCACCCTTGAGCACGAAGACCGCGACGACGATCTGCAGGACGAGCCCCCAGATCACCGGGCGCCACTTGATGGCGGCTTTGTTCGTCGACATCGCCCACGCGATGGCCAGAATCGCAAAGAACCCGATGAGGGCCGTAAATCGCTCCATAGTGCCGACCGTTATGAAGGAGGCGGGCGGCGGTGTCAACGGTTGAGGTAGCCGGGCGGGGCGATCGCCC
>DASPHZ010000085.1:0-233510 GCA_035629395.1 Thermoanaerobaculia bacterium | reverse complement strand
CACAGGCAGAGGGCGCGGAGATCCCTCGGCGGGCGCCGAGCGTGGATATCGTGGTGGGTCCGCAGGCCTACCACCGCCTGCCGGAGATGGTGGCGCAAGTAGGCAGGGGGAGCCGGGCAATCGACACGGACATGCCCCTTGAAAGCAAGTTCAACGCCCTCCCCGCCCGCCGGCGCCAGGGGCCGACCGCGTTCCTGACGGTGCAGGAGGGCTGCGACAAGTTCTGCACCTATTGCGTCGTTCCCTACACGCGCGGCGCCGAAATTTCGCGGCCGTGGGACGATGTCGTCGCGGAAGCTCAGGCCTTGGTCGAAGGAGGCGCGCGCGAGATCGTGCTGCTTGGGCAGAATGTGAATGCATGGGCCGACGGCAACCGCGGGCTTTCCGGGCTCATCCGGCAATTGGCCGTCATTCCCGGTCTGGAGCGTATCCGCTACACCACAAGCCACCCCGTCAACATGAGCGACGACCTCATCGGCGCCCACGCCGACGTTGAGAAGCTCATGCCCTATCTCCACTTGCCGGTGCAGTCCGGAAGCGACCGAATCCTGAAGGCGATGAACCGAAGCCACACGGCTGCAAGTTATCTGCGGACGATCGAAAAGGTGCGTGTCGCTCGGCCGGACATCGCCATTTCTGGCGATTTCATCGTCGGCTTCCCTGACGAAACCGGGGCGGATTTCGAAGCGACGCTGAACATTGTCGATGAAGTGCGTTATGCCTCCGCCTTCAGCTTCAAATATTCCCCGCGCCCGGGCACCCCCGCCGCAACTATGGAGAACCCGATTCCCGCCGAAGTCATGGACGAGCGGCTGCAGCGCCTGCAGGCCAAGCTCGCCGAGCACAGCACCGCGTTCAACCGTTCCTGCATCGGAAGGGAGACGCGGATCCTGATCGACCGCAAGGGGCGAAAGCCCGGCCAGATGATCGGCAAGTCGCCCTGGCTTCAATCGGTGTTCGTCGAGACCGAGGCCGCTATCGGCGAGATGGTGGACGTCCGCATCGACCATGCGCTGCCCAACAGCCTCGGCGGCTCGGTCGTCCGCCAGGCGGTCGCCGCCTGATGGCCCGCCGCGACCTTGCCGCCGTCCCGTCCGACGAACGCGCCCGGCTGGAGATCGAGTTCGATCAGCCGTACCTGCTGGGGCCGCTGTTTGGCGATTACGACCGGCATCTGATCGCCATCGAACAGCGCCTGGGCGTGCACATCGCCGCGCGCGGCAACCGCGTGCAGATCGAAGGCGAAGCGGATAGCGCGAGCCGCGCCCGCGACGTGTTGATCGGCCTCTACAACCGCCTCGACCAGGGCCACGACATCGACCAGGAAGCGGTTGAGGCCGTGCTCGGCATGGCCGCGCAGCCCAACCTCGACGGGATCATCAACGAAGAGGTGAGCTCGCCGCCGCGGGTGATGATCCGCACGCGCAAGAAGACCATCGTCCCACGTTCGCCGGTGCAGACTCAATATATGGAAGCGCTGTCCCGCGCCGACATGATCTTTGCGCTCGGGCCGGCCGGTACCGGCAAGACCTATCTCGCCGTCGCCGCTGCCGCGGCCGCGCTCAACGACAAGCAGATCAAGCGCATCGTCCTCTGCCGTCCGGCGGTCGAAGCGGGCGAGCGCCTCGGCTTCCTCCCCGGCGACATCGCCGAGAAGATCAACCCGTATCTGCGTCCGCTGTACGACTCGCTGTACGACATCATCGGCTTCGAGAAGGTCGAGAAGCTGATGGAGCGCAGCGTCATCGAGATCGCGCCGCTCGCGTTCATGCGCGGCCGCACACTCAACGACGCGTTCATCATTCTCGACGAGGCGCAGAACACCACGCCCGAGCAGATGAAGATGTTCCTGACGCGACTCGGCTTCGGCTCGAAGGCGGTCGTGACGGGCGACATCACCCAGGTCGACCTTCCGGACGGGAAAAAGTCGGGCCTGCGCGAAGTGCGGCGCATCCTCGAGCACGTCGAAGGCCTCGAGTTCTTCGACTTCACGCAGAAGGACGTCGTGCGCCATCCGCTCGTCGCGAAGATCGTCACGGCCTACGACAAGATCGACCGCGAGCGTGAGGCGGCGGGGACACAGGCCGCTTCGTGACGGAAGTCGAGGTCACCGGGATCGCCGTCCCCCGCTTCAGCAAGCGCGACATCGCCGCGTTCACGCGCAAGGTGCTGCTCGCGCTGGAGAAGGTGGGGCGTCTCGAGGAAGAGATCACCGAGGTGTCGATCGCGTTCGTCGATGACGACGCCATGACGGACCTCAACAAGAAGTTCCGGCGCAAAGGGAAGACGACGGACGTCCTCACCTTCCCTGCCGACGATTCCTACAACGAGCCCTCCGCGACAGGGCGGCCGCTGGGCGACATCGTCATCTCCGTCGATCAGGCCCGCCGCCAGGCAGCCGACGAGAAACACTCGCTCGCCACCGAGGTGCGATACCTCGTGCTGCACGGTGTTTTGCACGCCCTCGGCTATGACCACGAAACCGATCAGGGTGAGATGAGCGCGCTGGAAATCGAAGTGCGCGCGCTCGTCGGCCTCGCATAGTTTCCACGCCGAGTAGAACCTCTTGCGAGCGCGAAACTCCGAGGTATCCTCGGTCGCATGGAAGGCGAGCTGAAAGAAATCCTGAGTCAGATGCAGCAGGAGATGGCTGCCATGCGGTTTGAGATGACCGGCATGCGGTCGGATATGACGGGTGTGCGGTCCGAGATGACCGGCATGCGGCAGGACATGACCGGCATGCAGTCCGAGATGACCGGCATGCAGTCCGACATAGCCGGTATGCAGTCCGACATAGCCGGTATGCAGTCCGAGATGACCGGTATGCGGCAGGACATGATCGTCATGCGCGGAGACATGACAACCGGGTTCGCGGACGTGAGCCAGGAGTTTGCCAACGTGCGGCAGGAGATGGCCAAGGGCTTGGCCGACGTGCGCCAGGAAATGTCCACCGGCTTCGCCGCTCTCCGCGAGGAAATCGCCACCGTCGATCGCCAGCTCGGCATCCTCATCGAAGACGGGCGGCACAACACGCAGATCCTCGCCGAGGAGGTTCTCGAGCTGAAACGGCAGGTCAGTCGCGCCGCGACGCGGGAGGAGATGCAACACGGCTTCGCCGAGATTCTGGCGCTGATCCGGTACTCCTACGCGGACGTCGATCAGCGGGTGCGCGCGCTCGAGCAGGGCAGCAACTAATCGAGCGCGATGATCCCGTCTTTCCACAGCTTGTGAAAGATGAGCAGCGCGTCGGTCTCCCGGATCGGGGAGATCTTGATCAGCGAGTTGATGTCCCACTGCCCGTTGATGCGAGAGAGGATGAACCCTTCGTTCGGCGAAAAGTTCATCTGCGTGATCTCCTCGAGCGGCCTCGCCACCCGAGGCACTTTCGAATCGAGCATCCCCTGATTGCGCAGATCGCTGAGGATCACGGTCTCCGCCCCCTTGATCGCCGAACGCACCTTCGGATGATTGGGATCGAGGTTCTGCGCCGCGCGTAACAGGCGCTGGGTCTTCTCGAAGTCGCGATTGCGCAGCGCCGCCTGCGCCGCGTTCAGCAGCGACACGATCTCGTCGTCCTCGTTGAAATCGCGACGCGGCTCCACGCCCGCCGCCGCGGCGATCGTCTCCTCCGCGATCTTTTGCATCTTCTGCGTGCTCGGGTCCACCAGCTTCATGTACCCGTGCCGCACCAGCGCAGAGACGGTCGACGACACCGTGAACGCCGACGACCGCGACTCCAGCACGATGTCGGCGATCGTGCGCTTGCCGTCGATGGCGCGGACGATCGGCATCTCCACTTCTTCGAGCTCCTCGTCGTCGACTTCCTTGAGCAGCACCGGGATGACCGCCTCGTTCGGAACGATCTCGCGGATGCGCGCCCACTCATCGACGCGCCGCGTCCCCTCCATGATGATGCCCGTGACGTCGACCTGCAGCGGGATCATCTCCATCTTCGGCAGCTCGTCGTCGATGAAGTAAAAGTCGCCGTCGTTCCAGAGGAAGATGTCGTAGATCTCCTCCTCCGCTTTCAGCCGCATCAACCGCTGCAAGTCCTCCTCGGAGATCACCTCGATCATCACGAGGATCTTGCCGAGGAGAATGTTCGACTGCGTCTGGACCTCCATGGCCTTCTTCAGTTCCGGCTCGGTGAGATAGCCGTGGCTCATGAGGAACTGGCCGAGGTACTCGCGGGGGTCGTTCGAGGCGGAGGAGATGACGCGCCCCTTCCGCAGGAAGATCTTCTTCTCCACCCGCTTGTTCGTGACCACGAGCGTGCCGGTCTTCTGCCCCAGGCTCAGCCACTGGAGCAGGTCGCCCGGGAGCATTGTTTGAAGGTTTCCGGAGAGGCCCATGACTTCGAAAGGAGCGCGATTATACCTGCCGGACCAGACAAAAACGGCGGCCCGAAGGCCGCCGTCTTCATGACCTTCTGAAGGAGGCGCTCAGCGCACCGCGCGCTTCTTCGACTGTGCGACCTTCACCGTGACGCTGCGCGTCGACGTGTTCCCGCTGTCGTCCGTCGCCGTCACGTAAATCGTGTAGACCCGTTCGCTGTTGCCCGCGCGCTCGGCGCGCAACTGCAGCGTGCGCGGACCGGTGACGACCCAGTCCGGCGACGTGTCGCCGTCGCCCGTGCCGTTCACCGGCTGATTCGAAGCGACCGACGCGATCTGCACGACCGGCGACGCGTCGATCACATCGAGCGCCACCACGTTCAGCGTGACGTCCACCATCTGATGGTTCGGCGGCCAGAGCGAGTCCGGCGTCGCCGTCGCCACCACGATCACCGGTGCCGTCGAATCGCGCACCGTCACCGTGAACGAGCGAGTGGCCAGGTTGCCGCTGACGTCGAGCGCCGAGCACTGCACGGTCGTCGTGCCCATCGGGAACTGCCCATCCGACTCCGGATTGCAGAGCACCGGCACCGGACCGTCGAGATCGTCGACCGCCGTCACCGTGTACGTGACGATCGCGCCGTCCGCCGTCGTCGCCTCGACCGTCATGTCCGCCGGCACCGTGATCACCGGCGGAACGCTGTCCGCGTTCGTGAAGACGGTGACGGTGAACGTTTTCGTATCCGAGCCGGCGCTGTTGCTCGCCGTGCACGTGACCATCGTCGTGCCGATCGGGAACGTCGCTCCCGATTCCGGCGAGCAGACCACGGCGCCGTTGTTCGTCGATGACGCGTCAAAATAGACGTCGACGCCGTAAGTCGTCGGCGCCTCGACCGTGATGTTGGCCGGCACCGTGACCACCGGCGGCTGTTCCGGACGCAGGACGGTGAACGAGCCGAACGCGTAATTCAGATGATTGTCGGTGGCGAAGCACTGCACCGTCGTCAGGCCGGCCTGGAACACCGAGCCCGAAGCGGGATGGCACGTCGGCACAAGCTCACCGTCGATGTTGTCGAGCGCGGTCGCGACGTAGCTGACCACCGCGTCTTCCGTGACGATGTTCGCCGGCACGGTGAGGACCGGCCGCGTCGTGTCCGTCACGACGACCCAGAATCTGTCCTGGGAAGTGCCGTATTCGTTCGACGCCGAGCAGGCGACTTCCGACGCGCCCATGCCGAACGCCTCGCCCGACCGGCGCGAGCACGTCACGGCGATCTGCGTGTTGTCGTAGTTCAGCGCGGAGACGTCGAACTCCACGACCGCACCATTTGCCGTCGTCGCCTCGGCGAAGATGCCTTCCGGCAGCGCGAGCAGCGGCACTCCGCCGACGATGACTTCATCCACGACCGAGAACTCGATCGGCGACATCGTGCGCACCGGCTCGCCGGCGTTCTTCGACTGCAGCACGACCGTGTAGCGTCCAGGCACGAACGCCGCGTGCTCGGGCACGTAGAACGTGACCTCCGCATCCGATGCCGCATTCGGCTCGAGCACGAATGCACCCGCCGGCCCCGTGATGGTGCCGAACATCGACTCGTTGCCGTACAGACCCGTGCCGTAGAGCGTCACGAACGCCTCGAGGTCCGCAAAGCGGACGGTCGACGGCGCAATGCGCGTCACATCTGCGGACGCGGAGAACGCGATAAGGCACACGAGTGCCGCAATGAACAACAACTGTTTTGGGCGCATGAAGGAAAGTATGTTCCTCCTGGCCTGATCTGTAAATCCATAAAATGGCGCACCTGATGACCGACAGCCGTCCTCCCTTCTTTTCCCCGGACGATCTCACCCGCCGTAATTTCGATCCCGCGACCGACCTCGGCGAGCCGGGACGCTTCCCGTTCACGCGTGGTCCGCAGACGTCGATGTATCGCGGCAAGTTGTGGACGATGCGCCAGTACGCCGGCTTTTCGACCGCCGCGGAATCGAACGCGCGCTATCGCTATCTGCTCGGGCGCGGCACGACAGGACTCTCCGTCGCCTTCGATCTCCCGACGCAGATCGGCATGGACTCGGACGACGGACGCGCACGCGGCGAGGTCGGCAAAGTCGGCGTGGCCATCGATTCGATCGCGGACATGGAGACGCTGCTCGAAGCGATTCCGCTCGACAAAGTGTCGATCTCGATGACGATCAACGCGCCCGCGTCGATCCTGCTCGCGCTGCTGCTCGTCGTCGCGGAACGCCGCGGCACCGACTGGTCGAAGCTCTCCGGCACGATCCAGAACGACATCCTCAAGGAGTACGCGGCACGCGGCACGTACATCTTCCCTCCCGCGCCGTCGCTGCGCATCGTCACCGACATCTTCGAGTTCTGCGCGCAGCACGTGCCGCGCTGGAACACCATCTCCGTCTCCGGCTACCACATCCGCGAAGCCGGTTCGACGGCGGTGCAGGAAGTCGCGTTCACGCTCGCGAACGGCTTGCAGTACGTGCGCGCCGCGGTCGAGCGCGGGCTCGACGTCGACAGCTTCGCGCCGCGCATCTCGTTCTTCTTCAACGCGCATAACGATTTCATCGAAGAGGTGGCGAAGTTCCGCGCCGCGCGCAAGCTATGGGCGAAGCTGATGACGGAACGTTACGCGCCGAAAGATCCGCGATCCGTGGCGCTGCGCTTTCACGCGCAGACCGCGGGCTCGACGCTCACCGCGCAGCAGCCCGAGAACAACGTCATCCGCGTGGCCTATCAGGCCATGGCCGCGGTCCTGGGCGGATGCCAGTCGCTGCACACGAACAGCCGCGACGAAGCGCTGGCCTTGCCGACCGAGGAATCGGTGAAGATCGCCCTGCGCACGCAGCAGATCCTCGCGCACGAAAGCGGCGTTCCGTCGACGGCCGATCCGCTCGCGGGGTCCTACGCGATCGAAGCCATGACGCTCGACATCGAGCGTGAAGCGCGTGCGCTCATCGACAAGATCGAAACGATGGGCGGCGCAACCGCGGCGATCGAATCGGGCTTCATGCAGCACGAGATCGGCGAGTCCGCGTACTACGCGCAACGCGCGCTCGAAGAGAAACGGGCCATCGTCGTCGGCGTGAACGACTTCGTCGAAGACGAAAAGCCGACGCTGCCGATCATGGTCATCGACGAAAGCGTCGAGCGCGATCAGGTCGCGCGGCTGCAGGCGTTCCGCGCATCACGCAAAGCCGACTGGCAGAGCGCGTTGTCCGCGCTCGACGAAGCGGCGCGCGGAAACGAGAACCTCATGCCCTTCATCGTCGACGCGGTACGCCACGAATGCACGATCGGGGAGATCGTCGCTACGCTGAAACAGACGTTCGGCGAGCACACGGAACAGGGCTTCTAGCGCCGCATCATCTCGACGAACTTCGCCGCCATCCCCGCGTCGAACTGACCGCCCGCCGCGCGCGACACCGTCGCCAGCGCGGCGTCGTGCGTCTGCGGCGCCTGGTACGACTCGGGATCCGTCATGGCCACCCACGCGTCGCAGATCTGTACCACGCGCGCGATCAGCGGGATCTCGTCACCCGCGAGATCGTTCGGATAGCCGCGGCCATCCACGCGCTCGTGATGACAGAGCACGGCCCGGGCGATGTCGGCGCCGAGGAGCGGCTCGACCATGGCGGCGCCCACTACCGGGTGCTCGCGGAGGAAGCCCATCTCCTCCTGCGACAGATCACGCTTGCGATAGAGCCGGTCGTATTCGAGCAGCCGCAGCCCGACGTCGTGCACGAGCCCGACGATGCGCGCCTGCTCGATCTCCGCCGCCGACAACGCGAGCTGCCGCGCCAGCGACTCCGCCAGGCGCGACACCGCTTCCGTGTGCCGCCGCAGCTCCGGATACTTGGAAAAGTCCGGCTCCACGAGCTTGTCCGCGATGCGCGCCTGCAGCGAGGTCACCGTCCCGCGCGACATCGACTGATCGATGACGAGTTGCAGATGCGAATGCAGCACCGCGAGCAGATCGTGCGCGAGACGATCGGGATCGCGGCCGAAGACGACGGTCAGATAGATCCCGCGCAGCGAGCCTGCATTCACCGGGGCGGTGAAGACTTTCTGGACATCGGCCGCCGTGACCGGAGGTCCGGACGTCCCGAACGGCGTCAGCACGGAGGTGCGGATGAATCCACCGGCTTCCCCCCGCTTCGTCAGCCACACGTTCAGCTTCGACTGGATCAGGTTCTTCGCGTCGTCCGCGAGCGTCGAGCGCGCCGCGATCTCCTGCACGCCGCCCATGTGCCCGTACGCGGAGAGCATCGCCGACACCGCGCCGGGGATGAGCAGGATCGCGCGCAGCACCTCGCGCGCGGCGTTCAGTTCCGCCTCCGCCATCGACTCCGGCGCCGGCGCGACGATGATGCGGCTCGCCGCGGTGCGGGCCTCGAGCACGAGCGACGCCAGTCGCGGCGTGTGCGACTTGGCGGTCTGCTGCGGTGCCGGTGCTGTTGCCGGTGCCGCCGCGGGTGGCCGTTGGATGACAATCGGCGGTGCGGCCGCGGGCGGCTGTTGCGGTTGCGGTTGCGGTGGTGGTTGCGGAGGAGGCACGTTCGGCTTCTCGCGCACCGGCGGCTCGGCACTGACGACCGGCGCACCCGGCTCGGACGCTGCCGCGTCATGCTGTCCGCTGAGCTTCGACAGCGCGATGAAGCGATGTCCGAAGATCGCTTTGTCGGCGAGCAGTTGCGTGAAGCGATCCGCGATCTGCTGCGCTTTCGCGACGTCGGCCTGCTCGAACGGCAGCTTGGCCGCCTTGTCGCGCATGTCGACGATGCCGATCAGTTTTCCGCGCGAGAAGATCGGAGCGGCGAGCAGCCGATCGGTCGACGCCTCGTACAGCAACTCGGAGAGACGCGGCTCCGCGGCCAGACCGTTCACGAAGAACGGCGTGCGCGCACGCATGCAGCGGTCGACCAGCGAGTCGTTGAAGTCGGCCGCGTTGCGCACCGCGCCGCGGAATCCGTACTCGGTGACGAGCTCGAACTTGCTCGTGCCGTCGAAGAGGTAGAGCGCCGCTTTCGTCGCGCGGATCTCCACCGCGCAATCGTAGAGAACCTCTTTCAGCTTCGGGCGAAGCTCCTCCACCTCCTGATGCACGGGGGCGATTGTAAGCGCGACGCAACGGAAGCAGGATCTTTGCGTATCTAATGAGACGCGGATGGTGAGCGAAGGATGACGTTGCCGCTTCTGGCGTTGGGGCTCGTCGCAGGCGGAGTGGCGGCGTGGATGCTCGAGTTCCGGCACGAGGAAGAGTCGCTGCCCGCGCTGGGGAACCGCCGCCACGTCGCGCCGTTCGTCGTGATTCTGCTGGCGACGCTGTTCGCGATCCCTGTCATCCTCGGGCCGCTCGTGTCCGTCGCGGAATGGCCGCGCTCGACTCAGATCGCGTGGACGGCGGCCGAAGCGCTCGATCGCGACAACGGTGCGCTGACGATCGGCGGCCCCGAACACTCCGCCACCATCGGCTGGCCGAACGGGATGTTCTGGCCGGAAGTCCGCGTCGAGCCTTCCGCGGGCGGACTGCGTCTGCGTACGCGCGGCGGCGACGCCCTCGTCCGCGTCGACGAGCAGTACGCCAACGGCGACCGCATCGCTCTCGGCGACGGCGGCAAACAGCTCGGCAAGTTCTCGATCGAGCTCGCGCGGCGCGGCTGGCTCCGTCGCCGCAAGCTCCTCATCGGCCGCACGCCGATGGCCGAGCCGCTGCTCGAGCTCCACCCGCCGCCAGTGCACGCGACGCGCGCGCGCTCGCTCGACACGCTCATCGCCTCGCGCCTCAACGATCTCCGTCGCTCGGGCGAGCGCGATCTCGCCACCATCCACGCGCTCGAACAGTGGGCCGGCTCGCTGCGCGTGCTTCGTCCCGACGACAACGAGCTGCGTGTGATCGGCGACCGCGAGCCGGCACGCGAGACCACGATCGCGCAGTCGCCGGCGCAGGTCGAGATTCTCTGGCCGCGCCGGCGGCTGGTGATGCGCATCGAGAATGACGGCGGCGTCGCGCGGATGACATTCGAGCCGCCGTGGACGCGCACTTCGTCGCTGCCGCCGTTCGAAGAAGGCAAGAGCACGCTCACGTTCGCGCGCGAGCCGTCCGCCGGCGCGAACACGTTCCTCCTTCCCCTCGGCCACGGCGCCGCGGACTTTCGCCACGCGGTCGCCATGCAGCTTTCCGAGGATGGCCTGGCGCGATTCCGCGACGGAGCCGATCAGGCTCCCGCTCCCGCACGCAAGGGTCCGAGCTTTCTGCGCGACGACAAGCCGTCGCTCCTCGGCCGCGCGTTCGAGCCGAATCGCTCGCTGTCCAGCGTGCGCGTGCCGCTGGCAGGCTCGCCGCGCGGGCTCATGCTCACCATCACCACCGTGCGCGATCTGCCGACGCCGCGCGCGCTGCTCCTCGCATTGTTCTGCGCGTGGCTCACGCTCGTCGCGTTCCTCGCCTCGATGGCCTTCGGCCGCGCGCAGCGTCTGCGCCTGCGCGACCTCTGGTGCATCGGCGGCATCCTCGCCGCGATCTGGTCCATCCTGCTCGTACGCGTGCTGCTCGCCGTGCGTTACCTGCTCACGCCGACCGCCGTCGACGAAGTGACCGCCAAAGGCCTCGCCGGCACGCTCGCCGCGCTGGTCATCATCCCCGGCTTCATCGCCCTCGCCGTGCGTCTGTGGCTGCACCACCGTCCCGGCATCGCGCAGGACAAGCGCAGCAGCGGCGTGACGATCGCGGTCGCGGTGACGATGGTCCTCGGCGCGATCGTCGAGTTCGCGGTCATGCCGCGCCAGGTCCTGCCGAATCTCAGCGAGCTCTTTCTCCCCTCCGCGTTCGACCGGCTCCTGCTCGTCGTCTACGCGGTGGCCGGAGTCGCCATACTCGCTGCCCTCGGCGAGTCGCTCGTCTCGCTCTGGCACTGGCCGTATCGCGCCACGTTCGAAGGAGGACGCACGTTCTGGCGCACGCTCGACGCCGCCGAACAGCGGCACGAGCCGAACGCGTTCCGCCGTTACGCCATCGCACCGTTCCGCCGCGTCTTCGCCGCGCTGCTCTCCCCCGCGCTGAAGCCGTACTTTGTCGGCTGGTGCGTCGCCGCGGCGATCATTCTTCTGTTCTCGCGCATCGCCCCGGAGTACGTGCGCCAGATCGTCGCCCCGTTCTGGATGGTCGGCGTCCCCGCGCTGCTGCTCGTCGCGCGACCCGTCGCCAACGCGGAGAACGCGCTGCTCGTGCTCGACACCGGCAACGCGGCCCGAACGCAAAACGTCGAGCCCACGCTCGCCGACACGATCGCCACCGTCGTCGTGCTGCTGTTCATGCCGGTCGCGATCATGCTCGGCGTCCTCGGCGATTTCGGCGCGATCTACAGCGTGCTCGCGTTCTGGTTCCCGCTCGCGCTGCTGCTGCTCCTCACCTCCTCCGTGCGTCTCGCCACGACGCTGCTGGCCGTGCTCGTGGTCAGCATCGTGTTCGCGTATCAGGCGCTTCTCGGCACGTACGCCATCGCACCCGGCATGACGGAGCACATCCTCAGCCGCGTCGAAGTGATGAAGGCCGGCTCGTCGGCGCAGGAGTGGCTCTTCGATCTCGAAGCGCCGTCCGCCGGCGACGCGCGCTCCGTCACCGCCGTGAACGTGCGCAACGCGCTCGTGCACGAATGGGAGCACATGGCCATGGTCCGCAAAGGCGGCTGGACGGGCCTCGGCTTCAATCGCGCGCCCGCGTCGCAGTCGTTCATCCGCCAGGACACGATCCAGTACGACAGCGTCTACAGCTTCTTCATCTCCGGCGAGCACGGCGTCCTCGGCGGGCTGCTGCTGTTGCTGATGTTCGCCGCCCCGGTTGCGCTGCTGCTCATGCGCCGCACACGGCTGCGCGTCGGCGATCTGCTGGCGATCGCCATCGCCGCCGCGCTCCTCGGCGAAGCGGTCGCCCACGCGGCGATGAACGTTTCGCAATTGTGGTTCAGCGGACGCAATCTGCCGCTGCTCGCCACGTCGTCCAACTCCGACGTGCTGCGCTGGGCCTTGCTCCTCGGCCTCATGTGTCAGGCGCTGCTCTGGTCCTCGGGGCTGCGCGCGAACGCGTTCGATACCGTTCCGGAAACCGCCGTCACGCGCACGAACGTGTTCGATCCCGGCTTCGGCCAGCGCCGCCGCCGCTTCATGAATCGCGCGGTGATGGCCGGCATCGCCGTCCTCGGCCTGATCTTCTCGCTGGCCATGGGCGACTTTGCGTGGCTCGCACTCGCGCTGACGATCCCGCTGGCGATGCTGCTGCATCGCCGCGAATACGCGGCGCTCGCGCTGCTGCCCGCGATCGTCGTGACCGTGCTCGTCATGCGCGGCTCGATGCGCGCGCTCGGCTCCAGCGAGTTCGACGTCCTCACCTGGTCGCGCCTTCTGAAACGCGTCGACGAGCTGCACGACGCCGGCATGCTGCGCTTCGATCCGCAGAAGAAGCTGATCCTCTTCCGCAACGGCGATGGCCAATTCACCGATCGTCCGACCGGCTCGACGCTGCTCGAGGCGGAGGTGCTGCGATTCAATTCACTGCCTGCCAACGTGCGCATCGACGGCGGACGCGAATCGCTTCCCGCATCCTTCTTCCAGGGCGTCACCAGTCCCGGCGCGTACTACACGCGCATGTTCGAGCTGTGGCAGCGCGAGACCGAGCTCGCCGCGCGCACGCGTCCGAGCGTCTTTGCCATCCGCCGCGTCGAGAACGACGCCGAAGGCGTGGCCGAGCTGACGTACGAAGTCACGGGCAATCCCGACTACAACATCGTCCACTCGTTCGACGACGCCCGCGACGAAAGCGAGGTGCAGCCCGTTTCGATCCGCGGACGCCGCGGTGACGTGCCGCTCCTCGGCCGCGCGTGGGCGATGGGGCACTGGCTCTACGCACCGACGCAGGAATCCCGACGCCTCGGCCTCGGCTGGATGGCGCAGCTCGGCGACGCATTGCTGCGCGTGCGTCCGGAGCGCCGCGGCGCGCTCGGCAAGCTCACGCTCGATGCCGATCTGCAGCGCCTTACGCAATCGACCGTCGACGCGGCCGGCCGCGAGATCCACAGCTCGCTCATCACGAGCGGCGCGGCCTCCCCGCTGCCGCCGCGCGTCGCGTTCACGATCATGCGCGGCACGACCGGCGAAGTGCTGGCCATGAGCTCGTGGCCCCGCGCCGCCGCCTCCGACCAATGGTCCTCGCGTACCGTGACGCAGGGCGGGCAATCATGGGTCGAGCGCGAGCCTCCGTACTCCTGGCTCAGCACGACCGCGCCTCGTTCGATCGCATCGCGCCAGGCCGTCGATCACAACTTCGCCGCGATCGAGATGGGCTCCGCCGCGAAACCGTTCTGGGCCACGGCCGCGCTGACCGTGCATCCGCGGCTCGACCAACTGCTGTGGGTGCGCAACGGCGAATGCGATCGCACCTCCGGTGACCGCTGCTACGAACGCAACATGTTCGGCGTCGAAGCCGGCAAGGGATGGCAGGTCTCGCGCGTTGCGCGCTGGGTCGATTTCACGACGTATCTCGCAGCGTCCGACAACCGCTATCACACCCGTCTCGGCATGCTTGCCCTCGCGCGCAACGACGGCGACGGCATCGCCGACGACGGACGCGGACGCTCGGACAGCGGACGCGAATCGCTCACCGGCCGTCCCGTGGCGTGGAATCGCTATCCCGCGCTCGCCGATGCGACCGGCCACACGCGCGACAAGCCGCGCAGGATCGCGAACCTGCACGAGCAGGAGCTCGCGATGAAGATGCGCGACCTCTTCGGCCTCCGCACCGGCTCCCCCGCCGCGGAAGGAGACCTGCGGCGGCATCATGTCTCGTTCTGGTCGGGCGACGAGTCGGACGATCTGCGCACCAGCGAAGCGCTCGATCCGCTCGCGATCGTCAGCCCCGAGGCCGTGGACCTCGGCCTCAATCGCATCACCTCCACCCGCGACTGGATCGCCGTCCTCCTCGGCGGCGCCAGCAGCCGCTGGTCGAACATCGACGCCGCGGCGGCGTTCTCGACGTGGGCCATGCATCGGCCCGTCGTGCCGCACGTGATCGCCGGCGTCGAGGCCACGAAGCCACTCGCATCGCGCACGGAAGCCTTCGACAAAGACGCGGCGGCCGCCGCGGAGAAGTTGAACGACGGCCTGCAGCGCGTGCTCAGCGAAGGCACCGCGCTGCACATCCGTCCTCACATTCGCTCGCTGCAGACGCGATATGACGTCTATGCGAAAACTGGTACGCTCGCGACCATCGACCCGACCCGGCCGACGTCGCGCATCCTGCTGATCGTCGTCGCGCGCGACGACAACGGACGGCCGCGCAACGCGATCACGATGTCGTTCGTGGCGGAGCGGACGTCACCCGGATTCGCCACCGCGCAGCTCGGACGATTCATACAGAACCACGAGGCAGAGCTGGTGCGGCTGCTCGAGAATCGATAACGAATGGGCCTGTTCACGAAAGCAGTCGACAAACGCTGTCCCATCTGCGGCGGCAGGCAGTTCTACGCCGTGCCGGTCGGACGCGCCGAGGTTTGGCATCAGCAGGTCGACAAACATCCGCAGTGGAAACACTATCGCGGCCTGCCCGACGGCGCCGGCGTCGCGTTCTCCGAGCCGCGACTGGAGTGGGATCAGCCGACGTTCGATCGCGTCACCATTCCCAGTCCGCACGTGCGCTGCGAGCATTGCACGTCGCTCGTGCCGCCGCAGTTTCTGAGCGACCGCAAATCGCGGCTGCTGCTCATCACCACCGGCATGCCCGCCGCGGGCAAGACGACGTGGCTCAAATGCCTCTTCAATCCGTCGTCGAAGAAACACCTCATCGCCGAGCCGACCACGCAGATCGGCCGCGAGCCGTATCGCTTCGTCGAGCCGTACACGATCGCCAATCCCGATCCCCGCACGGCCGTGCCGATCCTTTTGCACGGAATGAAAGTGACGTTTCAGCGCCAGCAGCTCGACGTCGCCGGCATCGACGTGAAGGGCGAGGTCTTCCAGCAGAGCGGCACGCCCGACAAGTACCTGCGCGTCCTCGACATCCTCACCAACGTGCGCAAGATGTCGTACTCGGAGGTGCTGACGATGTTCGTCGTGCCGTTCGATACGACGCTGCTGCGGCAGAACATCGGCCAACTCACCACGCATCTCACCCACGAGCCGGGCTCGCGCGGCACGTGGCAGGGCGTGATCTGGACGCATCTCGATCGCGCGCAACTGCGCGACGCGGACGCGATGTTCGCGTTTCTGCAGAGCAATGAAGACGCGGTGGCGCTCGCGCGTCGCGTCGTCGGCGGCACGGAGGAAGTCTTCGACAGCCGCTTCGTCGCCGCGCTGACGGCCATCGAGCGGCTCGTGCAGGACACGCGCAACTGGACGGGCAGGCTCGAGCTGCTCGAGAGCCTCACGTGGCTGCTCTACCGGATCATGCTCGCGTACACGGTGCTGCCGCTGCGGTTCGGCGTCGGCAAGGTCGAGTTCTATTTCGCGTTCAACGGCGGGCTCGGCGAGAAGCTCGTGCAGCAATGCATGCGTCTCGCGGCGGTGCTGTTCGCCGCGTGGGACAGCGCGGGCCGCGGTGACTTTGCGGGGATGATCCGCGAGGCCATGCGTCCCGATGCCGAGCCGCAGTTCCCGGTGCTGCCGTGCGGCATCGAATTTTTGAGCGAAGACGACGAAGACGGATTGCCCGTGTGGGGCGACCTGCTGCTGCTCGAGTTGTTGAGGCGTCATGGCTGAAGACGTGTTTCGCGAGCTGCGCGGCGACTACGTCGCGAACGTGGGTCAGGTCGTCACGCCCCGCGAATACCTCGACTATCTCGAGCCCCTCGGCAGCGCGTTGTCGCGACGACCCGATGGCGTCGGCGGCCCGTTCGTCTATCAGTTCCGCGGCAGCGGCGGACGCGTGATCGGGGCGATGGGGTGGGTCGTCAGCGCGGCGTCGAAACGCTACGGCGGCTGGAACTTGTGGGGCGTGTGGACCGAGGGGCCGATTCCGGCGCTCGCGCTCCCGCTGTTCTGGACCGAATTGCAGGACGCCTCGCAGTTGCCCGGGCTGCTGCGCCGCGCGAACGACGACGCCGCGTCGCTGCGCAATGCGAGCGCGTGGCCCGACCTCCTCGATCAGGTCGACCCGACGCCGCTGAATGACGACGATCTGCGCAGCGCTTTGAAAGTCGAGCTCTCGCGTCTCTATCGATTGCCGCATCCGCAGGAACGCCCGATCGAAGTGGACCTCGACGCGAGCTCGCTCGAGCTCCTGCCGTGGATTCATCTCCTCGGCCCCATCGATCCCGCCGCCGCGCAGTTGCAGCCGAGCCGCTTCAACGGCACCGGGTATCAATACATCCTCACCGACTCCCCTCCTGCCGGCGGCGACGTCGTAACGGACATCGCGCGGATGGTCGACGCCACCGCGAGCGACGTCCTGCAGGGGTGGAGGATGGCCAGTGCGCTGCGCGAACGGCGCGCGCGGCCGAAGCCAGCGACCCCACGAAAGCAGCAGCGTCCACCAGTGGAGAGCATCGAAATGGCCACACCTTCGCGCAGCAAACCGGTGCCCGCGCCGGCGCCCCGACCGCAACCGAATCCGCTTTCCGAACTGCTGCCGCTCGTGCGCGACGTGATGATCGTCGCGCTCCTCGCGTGGATCGCCTTCAACGTCCATCAGATCCGCAGGAACATGACCAACACCGCGGCGACACAGCCGGCCGCCACCGTCACCGCGGCCGAAACGGAAGCCGAACCGGAGCCCGCCGCGCCGCCACCGACTCGCGAAGAGCTCATCGCCGAAGCGCTGCTCGCGCGCCCGCCGCAGGGCATCCGTATGGAAGCGGCGGCAGCGAAGAACCTCCCTCACACCGCGGTCGAAATCTTCATGCGCCGCAACAACTGCTTCGCGCGCACGGAGCCGGTCGACGGCAAGTTCTCCACCGCGGAGCTGCGCGCGATGCGCAACTGCAAATCGCTCGCGGGCGAACGCCTGATGCGCAATGCCACCGAACCGCACGCGGAGCGCTCGCTCGCGTGGCTGGAGAACGCGGTCAGCGCGCAATAGCGCGGACGCGCTTCAGCAGACGCCGGTCGCCGAGGTGCTCCGCGACCGCGTCGAACGCCGCGGTCGGACCGCGCCAGCGCAACGTCTCCACATCCTCGAACAACGGCACGTCCGCGCGCAGCGTCGCCAGTCGCTTGAAGAGCAGCGCGGACGCGAGATGGTCGCCGAGGACGGAGGGGGGGAACTGCTCGATGGCGCCGTGGCGCGTGATGAGACTCGCCGCCGTCTTCGCACCGATGCGCGGAATGCCGGGATAGCCGTCCGCGGCATCGCCGACGAGCGCGAGATAGTCGGCGATGTGCAGCGGCAGCACGCCGAATTTCGCGCGCACGCCCTCCTCATCGCGAATCTGCCCGCTCTTGCGATCGACCTGGACCACGCGATCGGCAACGACGCATTGCGCGAGATCCTTGTCCGGCGTCCAGATGCAGACCTTCTGCACCGACTCGTCGCGTGCCGCGAGATGCGCGGCAGACGCCAGCGCGTCATCCGCTTCGACCTCGATCATCGGCCACGTCACGACCCCCATCGCCATGAGCGCTGTTTCGAGCGGATGGAACTGCGCCCACAGCAGCGGGTCGATGCCGATCCCGGTTTTGTAGCCGGGCCAGAGATCGTTGCGGAACGACTCGATGACGTGATCCGTGGCCACGCCGACATGCGTCGCCCCTTCCTCGAGCATCTGCAGCACGCTGTGCAACACGCCCGCGACCGCGCTCAAAGGCGGCGGAGTCGCGTTGAACCGGCGAATGCCGTAGAACTGGCGGAACAGCTCGTACGTGCCGTCGATGAGGTGGACGATCACCGCGCCGTACGATACACGCGAAAGCGCTCCTGCAACGTCCCCGCGCGCAGCAACTGCGCGGTCTCTTCCACGCCGACATGTGTCTCGACGATCAGCGGCTTGCCGAACACAGGCACCGCATACGCGTCGACGTCGAGTGGCTCTCCCGCGATCGGGTCGTACACCTCACGTCCTGCGCACGCCACGTAATGCGTCGTCCACGTCACGCCTTCGAAGCGGCGCGGAATCAGCGGGCCGTGCCACTGCCCCTGCACGTCGCGCACGCGTCCGATCCACGGCGCGCGCCCCTCCTCCAGCAGCCGCTCCGCGATGCGGATCGCATGGGCCACGCAATCCTCGGGATACGTGGTCCACTGCCGCGCCTCGCGCAGGTAGTCGTTCGATCGCACTGCGACATTGTGCATACTGCGCAGCCATGAACATCAAGCGCCTGCTCGTCCTCCTGCTGGTCAGCCTGCCGCTCTTCGCACAACTCCCCACCGAAATCCCCGGCCAGTTCACGGTCACGCGCGACGGTTTCGATCACGTCCGCCGCGAAGTGAAGATCCCGATGCGCGACGGCGTGAAGCTCCACACCGTCATCCTCATCCCGAACGGCGCGAAGAACGCGCCCATGCTCCTCACGCGCACGCCGTACAACGCCGACTCGCTGACGAGCCACGTCAACAGCAGCATGCTCGGCCCGAGCCTGGCCGGCTACGACAACGCCACCGACGTCATCGTCGAAGGGGGCTACATCCGCGTCGTGCAGGACATCCGCGGCAAGTACAACTCCGAGGGCGACTACGTCATGAACCGCCCGCTGCGCGGTTCGCAGAACGCGACGGACAACGATCACGCCACCGACACGTACGATACGATCGACTGGCTCGTGAAGAACGTGCCGGAGTCGAACGGCAAGGTCGGCATCCTCGGCATCTCCTACGACGGCTTCACGCCGCTCATGGCGCTCATCGATCCGCATCCGGCGCTCAAAGTCTCGGTGCCGATGAACCCGATGGTCGACGGCTGGATCGGCGACGACTGGTTCCACAACGGCGCCTTCCGCCAGCAGGGCATGCCGTACATCTACAACCAGGAAGCGACGCGCAAGAACGAAGAGAAATGGTGGACGAGCCACCACGACGATTACGACATGTTCCTGCAGGCCGTCTCCGCCGGTGAGCTCGGCCGCCGCCGCGGACTCGAACAGCTCGGCTTCTGGCGCAAGCTGCTCGAGCATCCGTCGTACGACGCGTTCTGGCGCGAGCAGGCCGTCGACAAGATCCTCGCCGCGCGCCCGCTCTCGGTGCCGGTGATGATCGTGCACAGCCTCTGGGACCAGGAGGACATCTACGGTGCGATCGCGGTGTACGACGCGCTGGAGCCGAAGGACACGAAGAACGATCGCGTGTACCTGGTCATGGGTCCGTGGCACCACGGGCAGATGATCCGCGAAGGCAGCTCCCTCGGCGCGATCAAATTCAACAGCGACACCGCGCTCACGTTCCGCCGCGAAGTGCTGCGCCCGTTCCTCGATCACTACCTGAAGAACGACGCACCGGCGATGAACGTAGCACCCGTGACCGCGTTCGAGACCGGCACGAACACGTGGCGCCGCATGAACGCGTGGCCCGGCCCGAACGTGACGCGCACGCCGCTGTATCTCAACGCCGGCTCGCGCGTGAGCTTCAACGCGCCCGCCGCGAACGCGGCCGCATTCGAGGAGTACATCTCCGATCCGATGAAGCCGGTACCGTTCCGTCCGCGTCCGGTCGACAACGCGAGCTGGTCGCGCTGGCTCGTCGACGATCAGCGCGAGACCTCCGGCCGCACCGACGTCCTCACCTTCACCTCGGACGTCCTCACCGCGCCGCTGAAGATCACCGGCATCCCGATGGTGAATCTCATCGCGTCGACGAGCGGCACCGACTCGGACTGGGTGGTGAAACTGATCGACGTCTATCCCGATCAGGTCGCGCACCAGCCGAACATGGGCGGCTATCAGCTCATGGTCTCGGCCGACATCTTCCGCGGCCGCTATCGCGAAAGCCTCGAAACGCCGAAGGCGCTCACCGCGAACGAGCCGCTGCAATACCGCTTCGCGCTACCGACCGCGAATCACGTCTTCCTGCCGGGTCACCGCGTCATGGTGCAGGTCCACTCGAGCTGGTTCCCGCTCTACGACCGCAATCCGCAGAAGTTCGTACCGAACATTTTCTGGGCGAAAGCGAGCGATTTTCAGAAGGCCACGCAGCGTGTCTATCACGCACCCGGACGTGCGACGTTCATCGACTTGCCAGTGGCAACAACTCCGTAAGATATAGTTCCCGCCTTCGTGAATCGCCGCCTGCTCGACGTCCTGCGCGCTCCCGGTACCGGAGAGGCGCTGGAACTGTTCGCATTCGCGGGTGACGGGGACGTCGCCGAGGGGATTCTGCTGGCGCGCGAATCGCGCAAGGCTTATCCGATCACCGGCGGCGTCCCGATGCTGCTCGACGGTGCGTTCAGCGCGGAGTTCCTGAGCAGGCATGCGGCGGCGATCGCGGCGGATGCCACGTTGTCGCGGCTCGGGCTCACGGCAGGCACGCTGCGGCATTCGAGCTTTTCCGACGAATGGGACGAGCACTTCGACGCGAAGCTCGACCGCACCTGGGGATGGGACGTCGACAACCGCATCGGGCAGTTCCTGCTCGAGACACGCGTCGATCCGGAGTGGTGCCGCGGAAAGTGGATCCTCGATGCCGGCTGCGGCAACGGGCAGCTCGCCGAAGGCCTGACCCGCCTCGGCGCCACCGTCGTCGGCATCGACTACGCGACGAGCGTCCTGCAGGCCGAGCGTCACCGCAAATCGCCGGACGTGCATTTCGTGCGCGGCGATCTGCAGGCGCCGCCGTTCGCCGAGGCGATGTTCGACCTGATCATCTCCCACGGCGTGATCTACCACACCGCCAGTACCCAGCGAACGTTCGCGGCCGTGGCGCGGCTCGTCAAACCGGGCGGCCATTTCTATCTCTGGTTCTATCGCAAGCCGACGGGCATCGTGCGGCGCCACCTCCTGTTTCCGGCCATCGAAACTTCGCGCTTCCTGGTCTCGCGCTCGCCGCGCCCCGTGCAGGCGGCGTTCGTGCGGCTCGCCGCCTTCGCGGCGCTGGTGATGCACAAAGCGATGAAGAAGCATCAGGACCTCACGTGGCAGGAGCGCGTCATCGGCACGTACGACACGCTGACGCCGCGCTGGCGGCATGCCCACACGCCGCTCGAGGTCAGCCAGTGGTTCTTCGAGAACGGCTTCTCCCCCGCGACGCTGACGCACTGGGACAATCCTTTCGGCTTCGGCGTCGTCGCGACGCGCTTGCCGGAGACGGACACGCCGGGGATCAACTTCGGCAGAAGCGGCGTGACGAAGCGCTATGGGGAGTGACGGCTAACGCAGCAATTCGAACGGCTCGTCGTCCGGCGCGCTGTCCATGCGCGTGCGGAGAATGTCGGACGGACTGAGAAAACCGATGACGCGGAGTGTGCCGTCGACGACGGGACAACGGTCGACGCCGCGCAGCCGCATCCGGCGGAGGACGTCGACCACGAGCTCGTGCGGCGCGGCCACCGCGCCCGGCTCTTCCATCAGATCCTGCACCATCGCGTTGTCGTCGGCTCGGTGAATCGCGCCGCGTGAGACCATGCCCAGGAGCGTGCCGTCCTCGCGCACGACGGGATAGAGCAGGAAGCGCAGGCCTGCCACGCGCTGCACCGCGTCGGTGGCCGTCGCGTCGCCGGCGATCGTCACGACGCCGGTCGACATGGCATCCGCGACGCGCACGCGCGCGAGCGGATCGTTCGCCGCGTGATCTTCGACGTAGCCTTCGTCGAGCATCTGCTGTTCGACGATGCTGAGCGGTGACACGCGGCGCGAGATCGCGACGGCGAGCGACACGCCGAGCATCAGCGGGACGATGAGCTCGTAGTCGCGCGTGAGCTCGACGACGATCAGCACCGCCGCGATCGGGCTGCGCAACAGGCCCGCGAAGAAGGAGCCCATGCCGAGGATCGCGTACGCCTTCGGGTCGATGTGCGCTCCGGGAAAGAGATCGCGCGCGGCGTGGCCGATCGCGGCGCCGAGGGCCGTCCCGATGAACAGCGACGGCGCGAACGTGCCGCCGAGGATGCCGGCGCTGATGGCGATGAGAAAGGCGAGGAGCTTGATCGCGAAAGCGGAGCCCGAACCGGCGGCGCTGCCGCCGCCGTGCAGCCAGTACGAAACCGAGTCGTAGCCGACGCCGAGGATCTCCGGCGCGAGCAGGCCGGCGGCGCCGATGAGAAGGCCGGCCAGCGCGGCGCGCAGCACCATCGACGGCATGACGCTCGCCCAGCGCCGTTTCACGTTGTGCGCGAAACGGATGGCCAAACCGGACGTGATTCCGGCGATCGCGCCGACGATGGCGAAGCCGATCATTTCGCGCGGATCGGACCAGGTCGAGAACGGCGCGGCGAGCAGCGGCTTGCCGCCGAGGAGCATGCGCTCGACGACGGCCGCGGCGACGGAGCCGACGAGCACTCCGCCGAGGATGCCGCGCTGCGAGGTGCCGATCACCTCCTCGAGCGCGAAGACGACGCCGGTGATCGGCGTGTTGAAGATCGCGGAGATGCCGGCGGCGGTGCCGATGGGGATCATGCCGCGGATGACCCGCTTCGGCAGCCGCAGCAGACGCGCGATCGCGACGGAGAGACCGCTCGCGACGACGACGATCGGCCCCTCCGGCCCGAGCGGCGCACCGGCGCCGAGGGAGAGCGGCGTGGCGGCGAACGTGGCCGTCACGGTGCGCGTGCTGAGGATGCCGGGCTCACTGTTGTAAGCCACGCGCACGCGGGCGAGGTTCGCCCCGACCGCGCGCGGGGCGAAGCGGCCGATCAGCCAGGCCAGCAGCGCGAACGTGACGGTGGGCGTGACGACGATCAGCACGACGCGCCACGGACCGGCCTGCTCGAGTGCGCGCCCGATCAGGAGCTCCCGCGCCACCTCGACGTAGCGATGGAACAGCACCGCCACGACGCCGCATAGCGCGCCCGCGGCGACGAGCGTCACGAACAGGAAACGCCCGGCGAGGGCCTGAATCTCCGCGAGCAGTTTCATACCGGGTTGCATGCTATGCCAAACATTGGGAATCCATGCTTGTGCCGCGGCGACGCATGGTCTACCATGCATTTGCGCGTGCGTTGCAGCGGAGTTGTACGGGCACGACAGTCACAGCGCGCCGCGAACGTTTCGAGTATCCCCTCCACGTTCGCTGGCGCCTCCCGCTGCAGCGCCGCGCGATTCCATTACGGCCGTGACTTCCGCTTCGGCTTCTCCTCCTCGGCGAGGAGCATCGGCGGGTACTCGTCTTCGATGCCGAGGATGCGCACGATCTCGCGGAGACCTTCCGCCACGGCCGCGGCACGCGCGCCTGGCAGCCGCCCGACCGCTTCGACGAGCGAATGCTGGATGGGCGGCGGAAGGCTCTTCACGGCCCGCAGCCCTTTCGCGGTGAGGGTGAGGTCGAGGCGGCGCGCGTCGGTCTCGGAGCGCTCGCGCGCCACGAACTCTTTCTCGATCAGCTTCGCCACGACGACCGAGACGGTGCTCTGATCGGTGGCCGTGCGCTCCGCGAGCTCGCTGATCGACAGCGGCGACTCGCGCCGCAGCTCGTGCAGGACGTAGAGCTGCGCGGCGCCGAGCCCGTGCTCCCTCACGCTCGCGCGATCGGCCTGCCGCAGCGACTTCACGATGCAGCGGAAGGAGTTGAGCACGGAGTGGCCGTCATCGAGCTTGCGCCGTTTCATCGCGGTGGATGGTAAGCCATCGATCGTCAACGCTTGTCGAACAGCTCCCACCGCCCTTCCATCTGTGAGTAACCGGGATGCTTGATCTTGATCCACCGCGCCGTCTCGTCGTAGGGATCGGCGCGGCGTTTGGCGACGATGCCTTCGAGATCGCGCGCCGCGGTCACGGCGAAGAGCGCCGGGTCGTCGACGTGATCGACCAGACCGATCGGCGAGTTTTTGACGATGCGCTGCAGCGTCTTCTTGCGCCGCCAGAGCGGCTGCGATCGAAGATCACGGCCGTCGAGCCAGAGGATGTCGAACGCCGCGTACGCGGGCACGCCGCGGCGGAAGAAGAGCGCGTAGAAATCGGGACCCGCTTCTCCCATGACGATGATCTCGCCGTCGAAGATGGCGTTCTTCACCGGCAACGCGCGGGCGATCGCATTCGCCAGGTCGTCGAAGCGTTTGAGCGGCTTCGAGTTCTTCGACGTGAACTTGCCGCGGCCGTCCTCGATCGCCAGGACGCCGCGAAATCCGTCGAGCTTCAGCTCGTAGATCCATTCGCGTCCGACGGGAACGGTTTTGCTTTTGACGGGGCGGAGAGGGGCAATCCGGGGAAGGGACACGTCAGCCGCCGCTGAGTGCTGGGAGAATGAAGATTTCGGAGCCATCGTGGACGGGGGTCTGCAGGCCGCCGGCGCCGCGGATGCTCTCGCCGTCGACGAAGATGTTGACGTGCTGCCGCACCTCGCCGAGCTCGGTGAGGACGCGGTCGCGCACGCCGGGACAATGCTTCCAGAGCAGCGTGAGCGCGTCCGAGACCGAACGCGCTTCGCCGTCGACGCGCACTTCGCCGCGATTGCCGGCGAGCTCGCGCAGCGGGCCGGGGATCATGAAGACGAACGCCATCAGTCGCCCCGCACGTGCGCGACGTCGACGCTGACCACGGCCGGCAAACCGTCGACGATCTCGCTCCAGCTCTCCCCTTCGTCCGCGGAACCGAACAGTTTTCCGCTGCGCGTGCCGAAGTAGACGCCGACGGAATCGAGCGTGTCCACCGCCATCGCATCGCGCAGCACGGTCTCGTACGCCCGCTCCTGCGGCAGCCCGCTCCCCTGTCCTTCCCACGACGCGCCGGCATCGCGCGTGCGGTACACGCGCAGCTTTCCTTCGGGCGTGCAGCGGAACTGGTCGGACTCGAGCGGCACGATCCACGCGGTGTCGGGGTTGCGCGGATGGATGCCGATCGCGAAACCGAAATCGGAGGGGACGCCGTTGGCGACGTCGACCCAGCTTTCGCCGCGGTCGTCGCTGCGGTAGAGGCCCCAGTGGTTCTGCAGGAACATGCGCTCCGGTTTCTGCGGCGACTGCACGACCTTGTGCACGCACTGGCCGAACTCCGGATGCTTGTCGGGTAGGAAGTCGGCGCGCACGCCGCGGTTCGAAGGACGCCAGCTCGCGCCGCCGTCTTCGGTGACGTACATGCCGGCCGTGGAGACGGCGATGCGGATGCGTTGCGGGTCCGCGGGGTCGGGCAGCACGGTGTGCATGCACAACCCGCCGCCGCCGGGCACCCACTTCTCGCGCTGCGGGTGATTCCACAGCCCTTCGGTCAACTTCCACGTCTCGCCGGCATCCCGCGAGACGAACAGCGCCGCGGGCTCGACGCCGCAATAGAGCGTGTCCGGTTCGTCCGCCCGGCCCGCACGCAATTGCCAGATGTTCTGCAGCGCCGCGCCCGTCCCCTCGGGAAACTTCACGTTCGCTTCCTCGGGATTCGTCCACGTCTGCCCGAAGTCGTCGCTCGAGCGCAGCACCGCGCCCCAGTGCATGCTCTGCGGACCGGCCCAGAGGCGCCGGCGTCCATTGCGATCGTCGTACGCCATCGCGTAAACGGCGCTGCCGGGAAAGTATGGGCCGCCCATTTCCCAGTTCTTTCGTGAGGCATCGGAACGCAGCAGGAACGCGCCCTTCATCGTCCCGACCAGCAGCAGGACGTCGCCATTGCGAGGGGTGACGTGTTTCGTTTCAGGCATGCGCGGATTCTATCGCTCCCACCCGTACCTGAAGGCGCACGCCACGAGGGGTAGAGTCACCGGATGCGCGATGCCGCCCATCACAACGGCAACCGCAACAACGCCTCACACCCGCGTGCGTCGTCGCGATTGCGCAGCGTGATCGTGCCGCCATGCGCCTCCGCGATCTGGCGCGAGAGCACGAGGCCGATGCCGCTGCCGCCCGGTTTCGTGGTGAAGAAAGGGACGAAGAGATTGGTGGTCTGTGCCAGTCCCGGACCTTCGTCCGCCACGCGCAGCTCCACGCTGTCTCCCTCGACGCGCCACGAAACGGCGACGCCGCCGCCGGTTTCCAGCGCCGCGTCGACCGCGTTCTTGAGGAGGTTGATGATGGCCTGTTCGAGCTGGTCTTCGTCTGCTTCCAGCAGCACGGATCTGCGGCTTTCCACCGTTACGACGATCCTTCGATCCAGCGTGACGGCACGACGCACGACCGCACCCAGGTCCACGGCGCGTAGAGTCGGCTCCGGCAACCGCGCGAGCTGCGAGTAAGCGGACAGGAATCGCGTCAGCGCCTCGGCGCGGCGGCCGATGATCTCGACGCCGCGCCGCAGATCGTTGCGCGTGCGCTCGTCGATGGTCTCGGCGACGAGCGCTTCTTCGAGCGAGCCGGCGATCGACTTGATCGGTGCGAGCGAGTTGTTGAGCTCATGGCCGAGGACGCGGACCACGCGCTGCCAGGCCCGGATCTCTTCCTGGCGGAGGGCGCGGCTGATGTTCGCGACGACGAGCAGGCGGTGCGACTCGCCCTCGCGGCGGAACGACGATACGCGCACGCTCCAGCGTGAGGAGACGCCGCCGAATTCGCGCTCGACCGTCCACGCCTCCTGCAGTTCCAGCAGATCGGCGACTCCGAGCTCGTCCGCGCTTTTGCCCATGAGCGCATCGGCTTTGTCGCCGAGGAGGCGCTCGCCCGCGCGATTCACGAGCTCGAGGCGCGCCGATGGGTCGAACGCGAAGATCGCGGCGTCGACTTCGGCGATGACGGCGCGCACGAGCGCGGCCGCTTCGAGCGCGGCGAGATGGCGGCGGCGCACGGTATCACTCAGCTCGTTGAGCTCGCGCATCACCTCGCCGAAGCGCACGCCTTCCGCGGCGGCGCGCGCGCGGATGGAGTAGTCCTCCTCGCGCACGGCGCTGACCATGTTGGCGAGCGTGCGCAGCGGGTAGATGACGACCTCGCGCAGCGCGACGGTGGCGATGAGGAGGGTGAGGGCAATGAGGAGGATGACGGTCCACGTGACGACGCCCGGCCAGTCGCCCGCCCACACGAGCAAGGCCGCGGCGACCGCGAGCGGGATGACCGCGAGGAGCGCGGTGCCGACGATGCGGTGTTCGTAGATCAGCGGCATGGGCGCATCCGAGGGCGGCGCGGACTCCGCCGGGCCAGCCGGCAGGACGCCGGCGCTCCGCTGCTGTTCATCAGATGGAGTATCGCTGCATCCGGCGGTACAACGCACTGCGCGAAAGCCCGAGGAGCTCGGCGGCGCGGCTGACGTTCCCGTCGAAACGCGCCAGCGCTTTGCGGATCAGCAGCGCCTCCACCTCCTCGATGTTCATGTCCTCGATGCTCGCCTGCGCCGGTGTTTCGAGGGCGAGATCGGCGCGTGTGATCTCGGCCGTACCGCTCATCAGCACCGCACGCTCGACCGCATGCTCGAGCTCGCGCACGTTCCCGCTCCACGGATGCTCGAGCATCGCCCGGACCGCCGCGGAGTGAAAGCCGGTGACGTCCTTGCGATAGCGTTTGGCGAAGCGGTCGAGGAACTGCGAGGCCAGCGGCGGGATGTCTTCACGACGCTCGCGCAGCGGCGGAATGACGATCTGCACGGTGTTCAGGCGGAACAGCAGGTCCTGCCGGAAACGGCCCGATTGCACGTCCTGTTCGAGCGTGGCGTTCGTGGCGGAGATGAGCCGCACGTCCGCGCGCCGCGTCTGCGAGGAACCGACACGCTCGAACTCCCCGCTCTCGATCACGCGCAGCAACCGCGCCTGCTGGGCGAGGGAGATGTTCGCGATCTCGTCGAGGAAGAGCGTGCCCCCATCGGCCAGCTCGAAGCGGCCCATGCGGTCCTGCCGCGCGTCGGTGAAGGCGCCTTTCACGTGACCGAACAGCTCCGATTCGAAGAGGCTCTCCGAAAGTCCGCCGATGTTGACGGAGATGAACGGCTTCGCCGCGCGACGCGAGGCGGCGTGCAATGCGCGGGCGACCAGCCCTTTGCCCGTGCCGTTCTCACCGCGCACGAGCACGTTCGCGTCGGACGGCGCGACGCGCTGGATCATCTCCAGCACGCGGCGCATCGCCGCCGACTCGGCGACGAGCGGCGGCGCATGGCCGTCCGCGCGCAGGATGGAGTTTTCGCTCTCCAGCCTCTGCGAGCGGCGCAATGCGCGTCCGAGCTCGATCTGGTTGCGCACGATCGCGCGCAGCCGCGCGTTGTCCCACGGTTTCTGGATGAAGTCGCGCGCGCCTTTCTGCATCGCCTCGACGACGAGCTGGATCGACGCCCACGCGGTCATCACGACGATCGGCAGCGCCGGATCGTACGCGTGCAGTTGTTCGAGGAGGTCGAGCCCTTCGCGGCCGGAGCTCGTGTCGCGCGAGTAGTTCATGTCGACGAGCACGAGGTCGAACGTGCGCGCGCCGACCTGCCGGATCACCTCCGCGGGCGATCCGGCCTGCACGATCTCGCCTTCGCCGCGCAGCAGCAGCTCCAGCGCTTCGGTGACGTCGCGCTGGTCGTCGGCGATCAGGATGGTTGCGGTCGAAATGGCGTCCTCACTCTGCGCCTTCACTCGGCGCGAAGGGCGATCATAGGATCGACGCGGGTCGCGCGTCGCGCGGGAATGTAGCTCGCGGTCAATGCGACGAGCGTGAGCACCAGTGCGACGAGGATGAACACGGCCGGGTCGGACGCCTCGACGCCGTAGAGTAAGGACGCGAGGAGGCGCATGGCCGGGAAGGCGATCGCGAGGCCCGCGAGGACGCCGATGGCGGTGACGCGGAAGCCGTCGCGCACGACGAGGCGGAGCACGTCGCGGGGATCGGCGCCAAGGGCCATGCGGATCCCCATTTCCTGCGTGCGCTGCGCGACCGAGTACGAGAGCACGCCGTAGATGCCGATCGAGGCGAGCAGCAGGCCGAGAGCGGCGAAGAGCGTGAGCATCGTGGCGTTGAAGCGCGGGCGCGCGATCGTACCGCCGACGAGCTCTTCGAGCGTGGACACGTTGCTCACCGGCATCTGCGCGTCGAGCTTGCGCAGCACGCTCGTGACGGGCGCCTGCAGTGAGCGCGGCTCGGCGGTCGTGCGGATGGTGAGCATGAACTGCGGATTGTCGTCCTGCTGGTAATTGAGGTAAATCGCCGGTGCGGGCTCGATCTCGAGACCCTGCGCACGCACGTTGGCGACGACGCCGACGATCTCGCCGTTCATGTCTCCGTACCACTCGAGAAGGATGCGGCGGCCGAGAGCCTTGCCGTCCCGGAAGTATTGGCGCGCGAATTCTTCGTTCACCACGAATTCGGTGCGGTTCGGTGTGAGCGCTTCGTAGTTGAACATGCGGCCGGAGCGGACGGCGATGCCCATGGCGCGGAAGTAGTCGCCGGCGATGGGACGGATGTCGGCGGACGGCTCCTCCCCCTCCAGCGGTTTCGGCTCCCCTTCGATGGTGAAACCGGTGTTGCTCCACGAGTTCGTGAACGGCATGTTCCTGCTGATGATCGCGCCGGCGCTTTCGACGCCCGGCACGGCGCGCACGGTGCCGAGCACCTGCGTGAGCTTGGCCCGGCGCTGTTCGCGATTGTCATTCACGTTCGGCAGGACGACGCGCATCGTGAGCACGTTCTCCGCGCGCACGCCGGATTCGACGCGCTCGAGGGTCGAGAAGCTCTTGATCAGCAGGCCGGCGCCGATGAGGAGCACCGTCGCCAGCGCGACTTCGGCGACGACGAGCGTGTTGCGAAAGAGCTTGCCGCGGCGGTCCTGCGTGGAGCCGCGGCTCGACGATTTGAGTCCGCTCTGCAGGTCGGTGCGCGACGCTTCGAGCGCGGGTGCGAGTCCGAAGAAGACCCCGGTGACGAGTGAGAGGAGCGCGCTGACGGCGAGCACGCGGCCGTCGACGGTGATCTCGCCGGTGCGCGGGATCATCGCGGACTCGGGCATGAAGCGGACGAGGAGCATGGTCGCCCATCCGGCGATGACGACGCCCAGGATGCCGGCGACGACGGAGAGGACGAGCGATTCGGTGAGGAGCTGACGGACGAGGCGTCCGCGCGAGGCGCCGAGGGCGGCGCGGATGGACATCTCTTTCGCGCGTGCGGTGGCGCGGCTGAGGAGGAGGTTGGCGATGTTGACGCAGCCGATGAGGAGCAGCAGCGCGACGGACGCGAGGACGATCAGCAACGCGCGGCGCACGCTCCCGACGACCTGTTCGTGCGACGGGATGACGATCGAGCTGTAGTTCGTATTGCCATCCGGGTACATCACCTCGGTGCGCTTCGAGATCAGCGACATCGTCGCCTGCGCCTGTCCGACGCTCACGCCCGGTTTGAGGCGGGCCATCACGGTGAGGTAGCGCCCGCGCGCCTGCTCCGGAACGGAGTACGGCACCCAGAGATCGGCGCTGCTCTTCGGCACGAAGAAGGTGCGCGGCATCACGCCGACCACCGTCACCGCTTCACCGTCGATGAAGAGGCGCTTGCCGATGGCTTTCGGATCCGCGCCGAATTTGCGCTGCCACAACGCGTAGCTGAGGACGACGTCGTTCGGCTGGTTCACCGCGAACAGACGTCCGAGGTATGGCTTCACGCCGAGCGTCTGCAGGAAGCCTACGCTGGAAAGGCCGGCGCGGACGAGCTCGGGCTCGGCCTGGCCGGTGAGGCTCATCTCCCAGTCGAACGTCGCGCCGATCGAGGAGAAGACGCCCGCCGACTGCTTCACCCATTGCGTGTAGTTCCGCGGCGAGACGACGTTCGGCTCCGAGTTCGGCTCGTCGAGGCGCTTCTCCCAGACCATGACCAGGGTGTCGGGATCGTGCAGCGGCAGCGGCTGGAGGAGCACGCCGTTCACCACGCTGAAGATGGCAGTCGTCGCGCCGATGCCGAGTGCGAGCGTGAGGATGGCGACGAGGGCAAAGCCGGGATTCGCACGCAGTGAGTGGATGCTGTAGCGGATGTCTTTCCAGAGGAGATCCATGCGGCGACTCCAAGGGCAACGCGGCTGCCATACGGTTCGGCGTGTGTTTTCAGCGCTTTGGCGATTTCCAGGATGCGTGCTGCTGTTCGGGCGTGGGACCGGACGTCCCATTTTCGGACACCCGCGTATCATCGTTCCGATGCGGTGGACGGACGCCGATTTCGACTCGCTGTCGTGGCACGACAATCACGTGCACGGTTGTCGATTCGCGAAGGGGAGCACGTTCTGGCTCTTCGGCGGACGCGCCATGGTCCTCACGCTCGCGTTGATCGCCGGGATGGTCGTGTTGCGCTCGACGTTCGTCCGATCCGTGGTGCGCAGCGAGAGCATGGCGCCGGCGCTGGTTCCGGGGGACACCGTCATCCTGCGTCCGGCGCACCAGTTCGGCCGCGGTGATGTGGTGGTGTTCACGAATCCGTCAGCGGCGCCGCATCGCTGAAACGCGTCGTCGGATTGCCTGGCGAGACCGTCGCGTTGCGCAACGGCCTCGCTTTCGTCAACGGGATGGACCTCGACGAGCCGTACGCGTGGATCGACGAGCAAGTGCCGGCCAACGCCACCGTGCGCAACGTCCGGCCGCTCCGGCCGGGCGCGGTCCCGCGCCGCGCGATCCGCAGCCGCGTGGTGCTCGTGGTGTCGCAGAAGAGCGGAGTGTGGCGGCCTTAGGACGTCAGCGCCGGGCCGAGGCTCATTCGAAGAGCACTGCCTGCGCCGCACAGACGACGGCGGCGCTCGGGAGAGGCAGGCCGATGCTGATTTCCCGAGCGCACTTTACGTTGGCGATGGCATTCGCATTCTTTCCGGCCGCTTTTGCGGCGAGGCGGCGCATGGCGATGACTTCGGCGCGGTTGCGTGAGGGATCGCCGGTGTTGACCGGGCGATGGAGCTTGAGCGTGTAGCCGCGGCCTTCGATCTTGCCGAGGAGACGGTGCGGGCGGGCGGCGAGATCGGCGTCGGTGACGACGAGGATCTCGTCCGCGGGCGGCGCCGGCGGAGCGGGAGGGGACGAGGGGACGGGTGCCGCGGCGGGAGTGACACTGACCGGTGCGGCAGGCGCGGGCGCCGGAATCGCGGCAGGAGCGGGAACCGCGGCAGGAGCAGGCATCGCAACCGGCGCGGCGGGTGCGGGCGTCATGGCAATGGGCGCGAAGCTGGGGGGCTCCGGCAGGGCCGGAGGTGTGGGCGCCTTCGCGCGCAGAGATGCCGGCGCGGGTGCTGGGGGACGCGACGGTGCCGGCGCGGGAGCGACGAACGGCGCGGTGCCGGCGATCGCCCGCGGCGCGGGTGCGGATGCGAGTGCTTTCGGTGCCTGCGGCGGCGCGGGAGGCGCGGGCTGCGCGGAGATCTGCATCACGGACAGCGGCACGACGACGGCGAGGAATGTGGCGATCGCGAACATGAGTCGTTTTCCTCCGATGGTCTGACGGTTGGTGGATGGAGAGAGGATGGCGAGCATGCGGCCCTCGAGCTGCGACGGGCGCGACATGGCGAGGAAGGCGCCGAGGGGCTCGCGGTGCGGGGCGAGCCTCGCGACGTGCAGGAGATGCGAGGCGTACGTCGACGCGCGTGCACCGGCGCGCAGCACGAGGTCGTCGCACGCGCGCTCCCCTTCCGCAAGCGCGCGGCGCCGCGCCAGCCACACCTGCGGGTGAAACCACAACAGCGCGGCGACGACGTTCAAGAGGGCGAGGCTGAGATAGTCGAGCCGCTGCAGATGCCCGAGCTCGTGGACGAGCGTCGCGCGCAGTTCCTCGTCGGACCACTCCTCGGCCGCGCCGGGCAGGAGCAGCGTGCCGGTGCGGAGCCCCCAGACCATCGGCACGTGCACGCGATCACTGAGCAGAACGCGCACGCGATGCGCGCCGACGAGGTCGAGAATGCGCTGCGAAGGGGCGCTCGCGCTCTTTACGATCGCGCGAAGGCGCCACGCGGAGAATGCGAGCCGCGCGAGCAACGCGCACGCGACGACGCCCCAGACGATGACCGGAGCGCCAGCCTCCGCTCGTGCGGTTCGTCGATCTCCGATCGGTTCATGGCCGGCGAGGACGTCCACGGACCGCCCGGCGGGGACGCCGGCGCTCCGCGCCGTCTCATACGTGATGGTCCACGCCGGCGCAAAGTACGCGACCAGCGGCATCACCACGAATGCGGCCATGCCGGTCGTGAGCAGCAGATGCTTCGTCGCCGCCGACAGATTGCGCAGCGCGGCGACCAGCAGTTGCGCGATCGCCAGCACGAGCGACGCCTTGAGCAGAGTCAGCAGCATCACCGCCCCTCCTTCCGTGCGCGCTCGATCATGTCCGCCAGCGCGTCGAGCTGTTCGTTCGAGAGCTTCAGGCTCCGCTCGTCGAGCAGCGTCGACACGACGTGCTCCGGCGAGCCGTCGAAGAACGTGGTCACGAGATGCCTGAGCGCGGAGCGGCGCGCCTTCTCCCGATGGACGGTCGGTTTGTAGAGGTAGCGCATCCCCTGCTGCTCGTGCTTGACGTGCCCTTTCTCCTCGAGGATGCGCAGGAGCGTGCGCACCGTGGAGTTGCTCGGATTGCCCGGCAGCCGCTCGCAGAGGTCGCTGGCGGTCAGCTCGCCGTCGCGATAGAGGATGTCCATGATCTCTCGCTCGCGCCGCGACAGCGGGTCCTTCTCTTTGCTCACGCTCACCTCGTTAAATTTTTAGCACCTGCGAAGAAATTAACAGCAAGCGTCCGGATGGTCAAGCCGGTAGCAGAATGTTCACCGGCGCAGGACGAAGTCGATACCCGTCGAGCGGCTGATACCCGTCGAGGTGTCCGTCGGCGCACTGCGTCTGGCGATGCGCCATCCCGATCTCTTCAGTGCCGTTTATGCAATGAGTCCGTGCTGCCTCGATCTCACGGACGACGTCAGCGATGGAAATCAAGACTGGAAGAAGGCCATTGCGTTCCGCGGCCCGAGGACCTCGGCAAGTCGGCCGCGGCGGGAGACTTTTACCCCATTGCGATGATCGCCATGGCCGCCGTGCTGTCGCCGAATCCGCAGAAGCCGCCGTTCTTCGTCGACTTCCCCGTACGCCACGTACGCGGCGAGCTGCTGCCGGAGGACGAGGTGTACGAGCGCTGGCGCGCGGCACTGCCGCTCGCACAATTGCCCGCCCATCGCGCGAATCTGTTGCGTCTGCGGGCGATCATTACGGGAGCTCGGACCAGTTCGCACACATCATCACGTCCACGCCCGATTTCTCCGTCGTGGCGCTTCGCGAACGTTTTGATGGCCCGGCTGCCGGCCCGTAACCCGCGAGGTGCCGGATGAAGATGGCGGTGACAGTGCCGTTCTCAGACGCGCGACGGTTCCGTACGCGTGGACGCCTGCTGCAGATACGCGGCAGCGGCGACCGACGCACACGCCAGAAACAGCCCGAGCATCTGCGTGTCGCGCACGATGCGTTGCGGGAGAAGATCGTCGGCGGCCTGATTGACCATCCAGCCGACGGTCGACAGTGCCAGAAAGCCATAGACCCACGACAATTTGCCGCCGCGGAACGACCACACGGTCAGCAGCAGGGGGGCGACGAGAATGAACGTGAGCATATCCGCCGCGGCCGACACGAGCTCCGCCACGAACTCGATACCGGCACGCTCACTGTCGAGTAATTGCAGGACCGTGGGCAATACCAGCGCGCATGCAATCGCTACGGCGATCACGAATACCGCGAGCTTCAATGCGGCCGGTCCGTAGAACTGCAGACCGGAGTTTCTCAATACGGTCCCAAAGAGCCAGAAAGCGCCTACCGCGGCAAGGTTTCCTACGATGACCATGATCTGCGTCGTAGTGGAACCGGCCAGGTCCGTACGCGTGAGGACGTAGGAGATCGTCAGCAAGACATAGAGGGTCGCGAGCAGCGTCCATGCGCGACCGACATGTTCCGCAAATCCATTGAATCGCACCGCGGCAACGACCGCCGCAATTGCGGCTACGGCGAGGGCCAGCGCACGCGCGGCCGTATGCCCGGCGTAACTCGCGGGACCGGTGAGTTCGTAGACGATGAAGGCGTCGGCCGCGGTCAGGAACGCTACCGCGATCACGACCGCGACGATGACCATTTTGAGCGACATCGGCGGAGTATAGCCGAGGGCGGGCTCATCCGTGGTGCTGCGCTGGCAGCATGGGCAGCCGCGCGAAACGCTATTCACGCATCGGGGCAGAGAGCAGCGGTCACGACAGAACACGAGAGTGGCCGCCCCGTTTGCGCGAAGGCCGCGCTCTGCGTAAGTGTGAGCTCGACCTGTAGCGCGCCGGCGGCGTTTGCCTAACCGCGTGGCAACGCTCCCATACCAGGCGCCGGTGAGAGAGACCGGCAAACGCCACCTCGCAGCCATGCTACGGACACGCGCGAGCAGTCGCGGACGTCTCATCTGCTTTTGGGGGCGCATCGTGCCAGCAGAGTTTGCCACCCTCATGACTGCTTCACTGTTCGGAACGCGTGCTCGTTCGGTGCGTCCCGCGCCTGCCATTCGACTACGATGGATGTAGACTCTCGAACCACGGAGATCCGAGGCTTACTGTGGGGTTGTCTGCCAGAGCATCAACACGCCAGGAGCGATCATGGAAGCGGAACAGTGGGAGTATGAATTGTTTTCGTCTACCGACGTTTCAACGGGGAGCTGGTTCAAGCAACCGAGCCGTGAGGCAATCCTCAACCATCTGAACGCGCTCGGCGCGGAGGGTTGGGAGATGATCAATGTACAGTTCGCGATGGTGGACGGCCCGAATCACCTTCTGCGCGCGATCCTCAAGCGACGTAAACGATAGCTCGTGGATTCGCGGAGGTACGCCGCGCGCCGTTGAGAGACGGCGTCCGAGCGCACCACTGACGAGACAGAAGGACGGCGCTGCGTCAACTGCAGCGCGCTACGAAGCGAGGGACCGCAGTTTCTCGATCACTTCACTCTCGGACGGAAACCGCCCCTCCTCTTTCTTCGAGAAGAGGACCTGATTCTCCACGCTCACGACGAAGATGCCGCCGCTGCCGCGGACGAGCTCGGACTCGTGGCCCAGGGTGCGCTTGATTTCGGCCGCCAGACTGGAGGCCCGAGGGAGGTAGTTTCAAACGCCGCAGTAATCGATTCGAACGCGCAATGGATTTCCTATCTCGTTTCCACGAGGACGGCCGTCACGTTGTCGAGGCCTCCCCGTTCATTCGCCGCGTCGATCAGTTGCTGACACGCCTTTTTGAGGTCGCCGCCGTTCGACGAGACGATGCGTTGAATCTCACTTTCAGGAACCATACCGGTCAGGCCGTCCGAACAGAGGAGGAAGACGTCGCCGGGGCGGGCGTCGATCTCCGACGCGTCCGGCGTGACCTGCAGCGCCCCGCCGAGGGCGCGTGTGATGACGTTGCGGAGCGGATGCTTTTCTGCCTCCGCTTCCGTGAGCATCCCCGCCTGCACCTGCTCGAAGACCCAGGAGTGGTCGTTCGTGATGCGCGAGAGCTGCCCTTCGCGGATGAGATACGCGCGCGAATCGCCGACGTGCGCGACCGACACCGTCGTCTCGTCGGCCAGACAGGCCACGACCGTCGTGCCCATGCCGCGCAGGCGGGCGTCTTTGCGCATCGCCTCGAGCACGCGCGTGTTGGCCATGCGCACAGCGGCCATCAGGCGATTCGTCGAGCGCTTGTAGTGCTCGTCGTACGCGTGCGGCCATGTGCCGTCGTCTTCCTTCGTGTGGACGATGAACTCGTTGATCGAGTCGACGGCGATGCGCGAGGCGATCTCCCCCGCTGCATGACCACCCATGCCGTCGGCCACGAGGAACAGCCGCGCCTCGTCCTCGACGAGGAAGGCGTCCTCATTGTGCTGCCGCTGGCGGCCAACGTGGGTCAGACCGAATGCCTTGACGTCCATGAGCATCAGCGTTTCCCGAAGATCGAGAACCCGCCCTTCCCCGCCTCCTTCGATTCGCGCAGCTCGGCCAGTGCGGTCTGGGCCTCGACGTTCGAGGCGTCCCATTTCAGGGTCTCTTCGAAATAGCGCTCCGCCTTGGCGACGAGCCCGGCGCGCTTGCACAGCATGCCGGCGTCCTTGAGGTAGAGCGGATTCATCGGCTCGCGCTGGACGGCAGCTTCGATGGCCTGCACGGCCTGGCGCGTGTACGCCGGAATGCGCGCCGCGGCGAGGGCGAGGTAGTGATGCCCCTTCGCGTCCTGGGCGTTGTGTTTGACGGCCATGTCGAAATTCTCGTACGCGGAGCGGAAATCACCGTCTTTGAACGCCTTCACGCCCTTGGCCAGGTAGGCCTTGGCGATCTGCACGAAATCGACGGTACCGCGGGAAGCGCCGGTGAGCTCCGAATCGTGCTGCTTCCGCTTGTCGGAATTGGTCAGCACGTTGACCGCCTCGGTGAGCGTCTGGAACTTCCGCTCGGCGTCGGCCTTGTCGGGGCCGCGGTAGCGGTCGGGATGATTCTCGCGCGCAAGCTGCCGGAACCTGTCGCGAATGTCCTGCTCGGAAGCAGACCGGTCGACGCCGAGAATCTCGTAATAGTTGACCTTCATCAATTTTTCTGGGAGCGCAGAAGATAAGCCTTGCGAGCCATCTCGCGAACGACCTGCGACACGCCGCGGTCGTCTTTCAACCCTTTCAAATCACGTAAGGTTAAACGATTGATCAACGGCAGGACAACCCCCACGGGCGCCTTGGGATTGCGGCACAGCGTCAGGGCGATGTTGTACTTGCTCATCCAGTCGCGGCGGATGCCGATCAGGCGCAGGACCTCTTCCTCGACGTTGCGCATGGAAGCGATGGCCTCCGCCTCCTGCTCGCTCATACGCGGATTGCGCATCACGGCGCTGCAGATCAGCTTGTTGCGCTCGCGCACGAGGATCATGCGCGCGGTGCGATCGCCGCGAAACGCGAGCTGCACTTTCTCCGAGACGCTCATGGTGTAGAGCCGCACCCACAGCGCCTGCTTCTTCGGATCCTCTTTTTCCGTCTCGCCGAGGACCACCGTCGGCGGCGTGTCCGGCTCCTTCTCCGCGCGCTCGAGGAGGTCCGCGATCGCGTCGAGCGGCTCGTTCACGAGATCCGGCTCGAGCGGGAGATCGTCCGCGAGCTGCGCGATGCGCGCGCGTTTCTCGAAGAACTCTTCCCTCGTTTCCAGGGCCCGGCGGCGCGCGTCCGGCGTGAGCTGCGGATTCTCGAGCAACGCGTCGAGGATGAACGGCGCGCGGATGATGCGCGCCTGATTGATGACGATGACTTCCTGCACGCGCGGCCCGGCGCGGCGTGCGAGCTCGGCGACCGCTTCATCGGAAACGTTGCGATTGCGGATCAGCGCCTCGAGCACCATCTCGTCGGTGGTGAACTGCATCAGGCGATGCTGGTGCTCCGCATCGAGCTCGACGTTCGACGCGAACTCGAACAGCGCCTTCGCCGTGACGTCGGTGGCCAGGGTCGTCTGCGCGAGCTCCACGAGCTCCGCGTCTTCGCCGCGCGCGAGGTAGACCAGCACGGTGATGAGGTCGTCCTGCGCGAGCGGCAGGAAGCCGCGGGCGATCGTCATGACGATGTCGCGCGGATACGCGCCGCTCTCGATGGCGGCGATGACCGTCGAGGCGCTCAGTTCGCCGGGAGCGGTGGTGGTCATGACCGGTTCTGCGCTTCCGTCGCCGTGGCCGGCGGCGTGTCGCCGCGCATGTCGCGCAGGAACTCGCGGTCGAAGACGCGGTTCTTCACGACCTCGCCGTCGTCGCCGAGGGGGGGCAGAACCGAGCCGTTGAGCGTGAGGCGCAGGCCGGCCGCGTTGCCGATGGTCCGGAAGCGGAAGGCGTCGTTCGCTTCGAACGTCCGCTTCTCCCCTTGCGTCATCTCGGCGTTGACGACGGTCTTGCCGTCCGCTTCGAGATAGACCCAGGAGTTGTCGACGACTTCCACGATGAGGCGCAGCACCGAGTCGTCGGGAGGCGCGGGCGTCTGCGCGGCGGCTGGCGCAGCGGCGGGGATCGTCGCCGTGGTCGCGACCGTGACGGGCACATGCTCCGCCGCGGTGTCGCGATCGCGGCGGTACTGCACCGCCCAGTACGCGACGCCGCCGAGGGCGGCGGCGATGATCACGGCGAAGAGGATGTTGCGGTCGACGCGCGCGTACGCCGGCGGGATCCCGCGCTTCGGACGCGGTTTCGGCGCGATGTCCTTGACCGGCTGCGGCGGATACTTTTCGACGTGCGGCGGCTTCTCGATGCGGTCGTCCTTCGCCGCGGCGAAGTTGTACCGGTTGACCATCTCTTCGGCGTTGAGGCCGACATAGCGTGCGTATTCGCGGACGAATCCGCGTGTGAAGACGGGGGCCGGGAGAGTGGTGTGGTCGTTGCGTTCGATCGCCTCGAGAAATCGCTTGCTGATTTTCGTGGCGTCGGCAATCTCCTTGAGGGAGATGCCGCGGATCTCACGCTCGCGCCGAAGCTCCTCCCCGAAGGAAGCGAGCTCGGATCCGCTCCCCTGGCCCTGAAGCTCCTGATCAGGCATCCGGCCCGCTATTGTAGTCAAGGAGTTCCGGAGGGGTAGAAAATTCGTCCGGCCGCATGCGCTCGATGCAGCGGCGCACGTAGGTCGAGGTCCTCGGATTCGCATGGATGCGGCGCAGATCCACGCGCGAGAGGTAGCGCAACTGCGACGCGGCGGCCGATCGCGGCGTGTCCGGATTCAGCACCAGTGCTTTGCGGATGGTGTAACGGTACGACCACTTCATGTCGCCGGCGATCATCTGCAACTGCTCGGATGTGGCGCGTTCCGAGGCGATGAGGGCGAGGAGGTCGTCCTCGCGAAGGCGCTTGTTCACGAGGAGCGCTTCGAAGACGCGCGGATTGGGGTCGTACAACAGTTCTTTGATCAGCGCCTGACTGCAGCGCCGCGCGGAGGTGATGCGTTCGCCGAGGGTGAGCTTTTCGAGGCGATTGACGAGCAGGACCTCGATGGCCCGGCGAACGGGAGCGGGCACCTGCACGTCGACGGAGAGGTTGAGCAGGTCGAGCCAATAGAGATAGTGGACGAGCTTGAGTGCGTGCGCCTGCGGCGTCTGCCGGTGCGCGACGAGCTTCACGCGGACGCTGTAGAAACCGGTGAGCCGCGGCACCTGGGCCATCTTGCCGAGGAGCTGCGGCGTGACGTTCACGTTGTCGAGAATCGCAAGCGCCTCCTCCTCGGTGAGGAAGGTCGCGTTCTCGGCGACGAATGTGGCGAGCTCATCGCGCGTCGCTTTGCGGAGGTGGAGCGGAGTGAACGGCATCGTGGCGCCTGACGGGGCAGAACGCGAGGAACGCGATCGTTGTTTCTCGTGTCTTCCGAGTGTTATCTTGCGCAATCAAAACCCACTTGATGTTGTTCGATCAGCAACCGTGACGCATACACGCACACCCGCCCCGCCTGCCTGGACGCTGTTCCGCTTCGCCGCGATCCGCGTGCTGACGCTTTTTGCGTTTCACGCAATCGTGTTCGCCACCTGCGCCGCCCTGGCGTACCTGGTGCGCTTCGATTTCGCGATCCCCGAAGAGCACCTGACGACGCTCTGGCAGTCGCTGCCGGTGATCCTCGGCGTCCAGCTCTTCTTCGGCATGCTGTTCGGGTTCTATCGCGGCTGGTGGCGGTATGTGGGCATGGGCGACGTGTTCCGCCTCGTGTTCGGCCTCTCGGCCTCGCTGGGCGTCCTGCTCGCGCTCTGGTACTCCGCGGACTTTCTCCACACGCACATGCGCCTCGTGACGGCGCCGCGCGGCGTGCTCCTCATCGACTGGTCGTTCGCGCTGCTGATGCTGTTCGGCGCGCGCGTCCTGATCCGCGTCGGCCGCGACCGTTTCCGTCCCGCCGATCCTTCGATGGGCATCTCGCGCGTGCTGATCGTCGGCGCGGGCGATGCGGGGGAAGCGCTGGCCCGCGAGATCGAGCATCGTCCGCAGATGGGCCTGCGGGTCGTCGGCTTCGTCGACGATCAGCGGGCGAAGTGGGGCTCCCACATCCGCGGCATCAACGTGCACGGGCCGATCTCGAGCATCGGGGAGATCGCGGACAGCCTGGCGGCCGACGAGGCGTTCATCGCCATTCCGAGCGCATCCGGCAAGCGCGTGCGCGAGATCATCCGCCACCTCGCCGACGCGGATCTGCACTTCAGAACCATCCCCGGCATCGACCAGCTCGTGAGCGGCCGCGTGCACGTGACGCAGCTCCGCGAGGTGAAGGTCGAGGACCTCATCCGCCGCAAGCAGATCGCGCTTCCGGGCGACGCGGTGCGGCAGATGTTCGTCGGCAAGCGCGTCCTCGTGACGGGCGCCGGCGGCACGATCGGATCGGAGCTCTCGAGCCAGGTGCTCGAGTACGGTCCGGCCGAATTGCATCTCGTGGAACGCTCGGAGCACGCGCTGTACGAAGTGGCGCGCCGCCTCACCAGCGAGCGCCGCTGGCAGATGGACTCGGTGCACACACACCTGCTCGACATTCGCGACGGCGATGACCTGCGTACGCTGATCGACCGCGTGCGTCCCGAGATCGTGCTGCACGCCGCGGCGCACAAGCACGTACCGATCGGCGAGCGCAATCCGGCCGAGTACATCCGCAACAACGCGCTGGCGACGTTCAAGCTCGCCTCGACGTGCGCGGAGGCGGGGGTGCAGCGGTTCGTGTTCATCTCGAGTGACAAGGCCATCAACCCGAGCAGCGTCATGGGCGCGACCAAGCGCGCGGCCGAGATCGCGCTGCTCGATCTGGCGACGCGCGTGAAGATGAAGGTGACGATGGTCCGCTTCGGCAACGTCATCGGCTCGTCGGGCAGCGTCATCCCCCTGTTCCTCGAGCAGATCCGCAACGGGCAGCCGATCACGGTCACGCATCCGGATGTGACGCGTTACTTCATCCGCACGTCGGAAGCGGTCTCGCTCGTCTTCCAGGCCGCGACCCTCGGCGACTCCGGCAACATCTTCATGCTCGACATGGGCGAGCCGATCAAGATCGTCGACCTCGCGCGCGATCTCATCCGTCTGTCGAATCACACGGAGGACGAGATTCCCATCGTCTTCACGGGTCTGCGTGCGGGCGAGAAGCTGTTCGAAGAGATCCGGCTCAAGGGCGAGGACATCCGCGCGACCGTGCACCCGCAGATCGTCGTCACGGAGACGGCGCAGCCGCAGCACGACAAGATCGAGACGTGGCTGGAGCGCGTGGAGCAGAAGCTCGACGCGGCCGCCGCGGTGCAGGCGCTGCAGGATCTCATCCCCGAGTATCGACGTCCGGAGCTGCAGCCGGTCGAGCCGGTGCTCGCGGAAGCGGCAGCGCTGTCGCCGGTATACTCGTCGTAAGTCCGCGATGCGGCGGGCCTCCGCCGTGTCAACCGCCGAGGACGCCGCCGTTCCAGCGCGCGAGGCCGAATCCGGTGCGGCCGTACGAGTTCCCGTTGTAGAGCATGAATCGCGTGCCGTCGTGGTCGAACACCCACGGGTATTCGACGGTCTCGCTGTCCCACCCTTCCGCAGAGACCGAGATGCCGGGATCCTTGCGCACCCAGACGCGGCCATCGCGCGATTCGGCGTAGCCGATGCGATACGCGGCGCCGCGGAACGAATACCACATGCGATACGCGTCGCCGTCCTTCACCACGCACGGACGCGAGAACGCGTATTCGTCCGGGGAGTCGATGCCGATGCAGATCTCGCCCGTCGGCTCCCAGTGAAGGGCGTCGCGCGAGCGCGCATATTTGATGACGTGGTCCATGTCGCGTTGCTCGGCGCCCCAGCGCAGATTGGAGCCGTACCACATCGAGAAGCCGTCGCCGTCCTGCATCACGAACGGATACGACAGCGAATACGGATCGACGTGATTGCGATCGAGCACCGGCGCGAGCGAATGGCGCGTGAAGTTTTCGCCGTCGTCGCTGATGGCGAGACCGATGCTGTTGCGCCACGGCACGGTCACGCCGAGGTTCCAGCCGGTGTAATAGAGGAACCAACGCTCCCCCACTCGCAGGATGCACGCGAGTGACACGCCGCTGTCGTCGAACAGACCTGCCTCGCCCGGCGAGAGCACGGGACGATCGGCGATGCGCAGGATTCTTCGCGGCTCGTCGAGATCGAATTCGACGAAGGCGATCGACGCGCGATTGCGTTCGTCGCGCGTGCTGAAGAACACGCGGTAGCGCGAGCCTTCGAGACGCATCGCCACGCAATTCGCCGCATGCGTGCGCATCCATGGATACAAATTGTCGGGACGGAAAACGAGCCCCAGTTTCTGCCACGTCATTCGCCGCCGCCGATGCGTTTGCGCACGATGAAGAGCGGCCGCTGCTTCACCTGCTCGAAAATTTTCCCGATGTAGATGCCGAGGACACCGAGGGAGAAGAGGACGGCGCCACCGACGAGCCAGACCGCGGCCATGAGACTCGCCCACCCCTGCACGCCGATGCGGTAAAGCAGCTTCTGCACGATCACGTAGCCCGCCAGCCCGACGCTGATGAGCATGAATACGAAGCCCATCCAGATGGCGAGATACAGCAGCTTCGTCGAATGCGCGGCGATGGTGGTCATCGAATGGCGCACGAGGCGCGAGAGCGAGTACGAGCTGCGTCCGGCGAAGCGCGCGCCGTGCTCGTAATCGACGTACGCGCGGCGGAAGCCGAGCCAGCGCAGGAGCATGAGGTACTGGCGATGCACGTCGTTGACGCGCAGCAATTCGGCGATCACCTGCCGCGACACGATCGAAAAGTTGCCGGACGCGGGATCGGCGTCGAGATCCGCGAGGTGGTTGAAGATCGCGAACCAGACGCGCGAGGTCAGGCGTTTGAAGAACGAGTCCTTGCGGCCGATGCGGCGTCCGAGGACGACGTCGTAACCCTGCTGTGCTTTCTCGTACAGCGCGGGGATCGACTCGGGCGGATCCTGGAGGTCGCAATCCATGACCACGATCCAGTGGCCGCGCGCTTCCGTGAGGCCGGCCGTCACGGCGGCGTGCTGTCCGAAATTGCGGCTGAGGAGGAGGGAGACGACGCGTGAATCGCGGCGTGCGATCTCCGCGATGATGTCGCCGGAGGCGTCGGGGCTGCCGTCGTCGACGAGGACGATCTCGTAGTCGAGCTTCATGCCGCCGAGGGTGGCGGTGAGGCGGCGGTGCAGCTCGGCGAGACAGTCGGCCGCGCGATACACCGGAATGACGACGGAAAGCTCCAACTCAGATCCTCTTCAGTTTCTCGCTCGACAATTCGGCCTGGGGCGTGGAGATCGATTTGTACACCGCGCCGTCGGGACAGTCGCGAAGAATGACCGTACCGGCGCCGATGACGCATTCGCGTCCGATGGTGATGCCGTCGCGGACCGTGGCGTTCACGCCGATGAACGTCTGATCGCCGACCTTGCAGTTGCCGGAGATCACGACGTGCGAGGTGATGAAGCAGTGATCGCCGATCGCCGAGTCGTGGCCGATGTGATTGCCCGACCACAGCACGCTGTTCCTGCCGATCTTGGTGAACGGCTGGATGACGTTGTTCTCGAAGATGAACGACCCTTCGCCGACGTCGAGCCCGGGCCACGTGGTCGCTTTCGAGCAGACGTACGTCGGCACGGTGTAGCCGAGGGATTTGGCCTGCGCGAAAACGTCCATGCGATTGCGATTGACCTTGCTGTAGCCGACGCCGGCGAAAAACGCGAACGCATCCGGCGGATGCGATTCGGCGAGGGTCTCGAACGGCACGACCGGCAGTCCGTTGAACTGAGGCTCCTGCAGATACTCCTGCGTCACGGTGTACGCGACGACTTCGTAGTCGGAGTCGTGCTGAAAGTAGAAATGTGCGACGCGGGCAAAGTCTCCGAGCCCGAACAGGACCAGTCTGCGTTTCATGATCTTTCCTTGAGGAACGCGCGCGCGCCGCGGCCTTCGTTGAGCAGCAGGTCGACGACGCTCACCGCGTGCTCGAACGGGCCGTGGAGCTGGCGGTACTCCGGATAGCCGCTGTAGTCGTAGAACTCGACCTCGATGCCGCTCCGCGCGAACAGCTCCACGTCGATGTAATCGCGCGCGGCGGGACCGGAGAGGTAGTGCGTGGCGCCGGCCTGTTTGCACAAAACAATGAGGCGCTCGTTCTTCCCTTCGACGAGCTCGTAATCCATCGACCAGGAGAGCTTCGTCCCGATCTGCAGCAGCTCGCATCCGGCCGTGAGAAAGAGATGATTGACCTCGCTCAACAGTTCGCGCGTTGCCGCTTCTTCAAAAGCGCGCCGCAGCAGCGGAGCGATTTCCCCGTAGTGTGCCGCACGCGCGTACGAATGGGCGATCGTCTTCCAGTGCGTCTCCGCCCATTCGCTGCCGGCGATGCGCGTCTCGCGAATGGGCTGCAGGTACTTGCCCTTCACCTCGACCGGAATCGTCAGCCACGCGATCCCCTCGCGCGTCTTGATGCGGTTCCGGTTGCGCCAGTCGCGGCGGGTGAACTGCATGTCGTCGTAGAGAATGAACTCGTCCACGGCGGCGATCAAATCGAAGTAGCCCTTCCACGGGATGTAATTCGACTGGACGATGGCCACCTTCTTCATCGGAAGATGCTGCCGACGATCACACCCAGGACGATGAGCGCGACGCCGGCGATCTTGGCGGGCGTGACCGCTTCCTGAAACACCGCGCCGCTCAGCAGAAGCACGAGCACGAAGTTGAGGCTCATGAAGGGGTACGCGCGGCTCAGCTCGAGACCCGACAGCGCGACGATCCAGCACACCGCGGCCAGCGATGCGGCGAGGAAGCAGGAGATGAAGTACGGGTTGACGGCGACGCGCAGCAGATACGCGAAACGCTCCTCCCACGTGGCGGGGAGCGGTCCGAGCTGGCGGGTGGCGAGCTTGGCGGCGATCTGCCCGTAGACGGTCAGGATGATGCAGAGCGCGACGCCGGCTTTGTAGATCATCGAGCGGACCTCACGGCGCGGAAGGATAACGGATTAGAATCCCGCGCATGACCGTCCCGGCGGCCGAGATGCCGCCCGAAGCCGTTCCCCGCGCGCGCCGCGCGCTCCGCCTCGACCTCCTGCTCGTCGCCGTCACCGCAGCGCTGCTGCTCGCGGTGCCGCTCTACGTTTCGATGACGGGGCAGGACATGATGCGGCTGCCGAAAGAGCTCCTGCTGCGCGCGGGCGCGATCCTCATCGCCGCCATCGCCGCAATCGGGCTCGTGCTGCGGAAGCTCTCGTTCTCGCGACGGCTGCCCGTCGACGGCGCACTCGCCATCGCGGCCGTAGCCTGGTGCGCGATCACGACGCTCACCTCCACGAATCGCACGCTCAGCCTCCGCGCACTCGCGTATGTCACGGCCGCGGTGGTCGTCTACTTTGCCGCGTCGTACGCGATCACTCGCATGCGCCCGATCCTCGTCCTCGGCATCGCGCTCGTGCCCGCGATCTTCAACGCCGTCGCCGCGATGATGCAGGCGCTCGGCGGCTGGAATCCGTTCTTCGTCCCCGAGGAGCTCCCCCGCCGCGCCCACACCATCGGCTTCCTCGGCAATCCCGACTACGTCGGCGCGTACATGGTTCCCGCGATCCTCACCGCGCTCGCCATCGCGCGTGCGTGGAAAGGGGTCGTGCGATTCGGAGCGCTCGGGCTCGTCGTGGTCTTCGCCACGGCGGCGATGCTCAGCCAGAGCATCACCACGCTGATCGCGCTCGTGGCCGGCATCGTGACGATGGCGTTCGTCGGCGCGGGGATGCGCATGCGCATCGCCGGCATCGTGGTCCTCATCGCCGTCGTGGCCGGGATCTGGTACTACCCCGCGACGCGCGCACGCTTCCGCGAGACCGCGGTCGCGGTCGTCGAGCTCCGCCTCGACGCCCTCATCTCCGGCCGCCTCGGTGCCTTCGTCGCCGCGGCGGAGATGGCGAAGTCGCGGCCGCTCGTGGGGATGGGGCCGGGCTGCTTCGCGTATCACTTCATGACGTATCGCATCGCGGCCGAGGACAAGTACACGTTCATGCGGACCGCGGGAAAAGGCCTCAATTTCGGCGAGGTGCACAACGATCACCTGCAACTGCTCGCCGAAACGGGCGTGCCCGGCTGGCTGATCTTCGCCGGTGCGCTGATCGCGCTCGGATTGCGGACGCTGACACCCGGCCAGACGCCAACCGTTCGCTTTGCGCGCACGCTCGCGACGCCGCTCGCCGTGTCGCTGGCCGTGCTGGCACTGGCGCAGTTCCCCCTCGAGCTCGCGTCGGTGTTGCTGCTCTACATCTGGCTCGCCGTCACCGTCTTCCGCTGGAGCGATGACGTTGCGTAGCATGCGCATCGCCGCCGCGGTACTGATCGCCGGAGTGGCGGCGTTCCTCCTCTATCGCGTCGTGGCGCTCCCCTATCACTGCAACATCGTACGCACGCAGGCGGAGCAGAAGCTCGGACGCGCGGCCGAACCGAACGAGTACCGTGCCGCGGAAATGGCACGCGAGGTGTTGCGCGACATCGATCATTGTCTCGCGAGCGATCCGACGAACGTCGCACTGCTCTACGTCCGCGCGCGAGCGTTCCGCATCCTCGGCCGCAACGAACACGCGGTCGCGGCTTACGAACAGGCGCTGCGCTACGACCACCGTCCCGAGATCTACATCGACCTCGGCGTCGCCGAGTACGCGATCGGCCGCGGCGAATCGGGCGTCGAGCACATGCTGACGGCCGTGCGCTTCCTGCCGTGGACGGTGAACTACATCGAAAGCGCGTCCGCGCGCGCGCAGGTCTATCACCGCCTGTCGGCGCTCTACGCGAAACGCGGGAACCTGCTCGTGAACCCGCGGTTCACACGCGAAGCCCTCGAGGGCACCGAGATGCAGCATGCCGGCACCGGCCTGGCGGCGTCGCTCGCCGCGGGGTGGTCCGCATACAACACGACGGGGACGCTGACGATCGAGCGCGTGCCGTCGACCTATCCCGGCCACAAAGGGACGATGCTGCACATCAAGACGACGAACATCGACGCGGGTCTCATGCAGATCTGGGGCGACTGGGGCACGGGACCGTCGAAGGTCATCACCACGGCGAAGGTCTTCGTCAACAAAGGCGCGGCCGCGATCGGGTCGGGGCACCTGCTCAATACCGGCTACGACGGCATCAGCAAGACGCGCGGGCAGTGGGAAGAGCTGCGCGCGCCGAGCGGCAGTTGTCCGGTGAATCAGACCTGGCTCGTGGCTTCGACGTACGAGGGCGCGGATTTCTACGTCGCGGAAGTGAGGGCGGACGCGGTGGTCTCGGAGTTGCCGTGCGATACGGTGACGCCACCGCCGCAATAGCCATGACCTCGCCGGCATCGACACGCACCGCCGCCGTCAGCAGTGTCGTCCTCGCCGGCATCACCCTCGGCATCGCCGCATGGCGACTGCAGTTCGGCCTCGACGTGACCGAAGGCGCGTTCTATGTCGCGTTGCCCGTGCGTCTCGCGAATGGTGCGCGTCCATTCATCGACGAGCTCAATCTCGCGCAGACGTCGGCGCTCTTCGTCACGCCGTTCCTGAAGGCGTGGCTGCTCGTGTCCGGCGTCGACGGGATCGTGCTGTTCAGCCGCGTGCTGAACCTGCTGATGCGCGTCCTGACGGCGGGTGCGGTGTTCGCCGGAGCAAGGCGTGTGATCTCCGCACCGGTGGCGCTCGCGGCATCGCTGCTGACGCTCGTGTTCGTTCCGCTCAATCTTGCGCACAATTCGTACAACTCCCTCGGCCTTGCAGGATTGACGGCGGGATGTTTTCTGGCGCTGAACGGCCAGCGCCGGTGGCATCACGCGGTGAGCGGGCTCTGTCATGCGATTGCGGCCGTCAGTTATCCGCCGTTTGCACTGGTGGTCGCGGTTTTCGCCGGCATTCGCTACCTGCGCGACCGCCGCCACGTGCTGCTGTACCTCGCCGGTGCAGCGGTGCCCGTGCTCATCCTGCTGACGGTGATGTTGCCCGCGGGTACGGAGGCGCTCGCACGCACGCTGCGATATGCGTCCGCTTCCGATCCGCGCGGCATGACGCTCGGTGCGTGTTTCCAGACGGCGGTGATCTCGCTGCTGGCGGCGAGTCCGCGGCGCTGGCTCGTGCTGCTCGTCGTGATCGCGCTCTGTCTCGGCAGGCGCGTGCCCGCATTGCGCTACGCCGCGGTGCTCGTGCCGCTCGTCGCGGCGATGACGCCGTATCTGCGCTTCACCGCGCCGCACGGCACGATCACGTGGATCGGGGCGATGGGGACGTTTGCGCTCGTGCCGCTGTTTCGCGATGCGCATGCGCAATCGGTCTTCCGGCTGATCATCGTGCCGGGGACGATCGCGGGATTACTGGCGGCGACGTTCAGCTCGAACGGCTATCTCAACTTCGCGATCGGAGGCTGCGTCGCGGCGCAGGGTGCGCTCGTGCTGCTGCTGATGCTCGTGCGGCGCGAGAGCGTCGCCATCCTGACGGCTGGTCTCGCGGCGGGTGTGCTGCTCGCGCAACAGTTCGCACCGGCGGGTGTGTATCGCGATGACGACGTGCCGCTGCTGCGGCATCGTATCGCGTCGGGTGCGTTCGCCGGCATCTGCACGACGGAGGCGAAGGCACAACTGCTCGCAACGCTGCAACGCGATCTGCAGCGATACGGCAACGCCACGATCCTCTTCTATTACGACTTTCCGGCGGGCTACCTGCTTGCGCCGCAGCTCACACCACAAACGACGTCGGTATGGACGATGCGCAGCCTGCCGCCGAAGGGGCCATGGCCGGAAGTGCTCGTACGCATCCGCTCAATCCGCCACTCGGCAACCCACTCGGAGACTTACGACGAATATCCGGCCGTGAGCGGCTATCGCACCGACGTGCTGCGCCCGAATTACGAGATTCTCGTCAGGCGATGACCGGCGCCGCCGCGAGTGCGTCCGCGGTTTCGGCGACGACACGGCCGATCTCGTCCGCCGTCATCCCTACCCACAAAGGCATGCGGATGATGCGCTCGCTGATCGAATGCGTGACCGGCAGCGGTCCCGCCGCACGCGCATAGCGGCGGCCGGCGGGCGACGTGTCGAGCGGCACGTAATGAAACACCGCGCTGATGTGCTGACGCGTGAGCGATTCGATCACGTGCGTGCGCGTCGGCAGATCGCGGACGAGCACGTAGAACGCATGCGCGTTGTTCGACCGGTCGGACGGAATGGTGGGACGCAGCAGAAAGCCGCGCGCCTCGAGCGGCTCGAACGCGTCGTAGTACGCGTTCCAGATGCGCAGGCGATCGTGCTGGATCGCATCCGCGTTCTCGAGCTGCGCGAGGAGGAACGCGGAGACGATCTCGCTCGGCAGGTACGACGAACCGATGTCGACCCACGTGTACTTGTCGCCCTGGCCGCGGAAGAATTGCGTGCGGTTCGTCCCCTTCTCGCGAATGATCTCCGCGCGCGCGATCAGTTCCGGGTCGTTGATCAGCAGCGCGCCGCCCTCCCCCGCCACGACGTTTTTCGTCTCGTGGAAACTGAGCGCGGCGAGCTGGCCGAAGCTGCCGAGGGGGCGGCCGCGGTAGGAGGAGAGAATGCCCTGGGCGGCATCTTCGATGACGTACAGCCGATGCCGCGTGGCGATGTCGAGGATCGCATCCATCTCGCAGCCGACGCCGGCGTAATGCACCGGCACGATGGCCCGCGTGCGCGGCGTGACAGCCTGCTCGATGAGGTGATGATCGAGGTTGAACGTGACGGGATCGATGTCGACGAAAACCGGCACTCCGCCGCGCAGCACGAACGCGTTCGCCGTCGAGGCGAACGTGAACGCCGGCATGATCACCTCGTCGCCGGGACCGATGTCCGCGAGGATGGCCGCCATCTCCAGCGCCGCCGTGCACGACGGCGTCATGAGCGCCTTCGCGCAGCCGATGCGCTCTTCGAGCCACGCGTTGCAGCGCTTCGTGAAACCGCCGTCGCCGGAGAGGTGGTTCTCGCTCACCGCGCGCGCGATGTATTCGAGCTCGCGCCCGGTCAGATGCGCACGCGTGAAGGGGATTCTGGACACGTGAAGATTCTAACGTGCGGGACGCCGGACGAAGCTGAGGGCGACGAGCGCGGCCAGCGCCAGGACCGCGGCCGGCAACCACACGTAGACGATCCACACCATGTAGTTGTAGATGTGGAACGGCGTGACGTCGACGGTCTCACGCCGCGGATCCTCGATGGTCATGAAATTGCGCTGCAGGAGTTTCGTGAACGGATAGCGCTGCAGCTTCCAGCGCTTCACGTACGGCTCCGGGTAGAACTCCCAGAGGATCGTGTTCATCTGCGCGTAATAGCGGATCTGGTACGTCTCGACGCTGGGATCGGGCACGTACTCGCCGTTCACCACCTCGAGCTTGTGCTTCTTGTGCGGGTCGAAGAGATACACGCCGCGGATGTACCACGCGTTCGCGGGACGGCCGTCGATCGTCCAGTGGGCGTTGAACGTCGGATCGGTGAGTACCCATCTGCCGTCGAGATACGCCTCGACGGTGCCGTGACCGTCGGAAGGAAACGGCGGATTGCGGAGCAGGATGACGAGGCGCGCGGGAATCCCGGCGGCCGCGAGTGCTTCGCGATAGACGTACGCCATCGGCCCGCATTGCGAGCTGTAGCCGGCGCGCATCGCGGCCAGCATGTCGAGCGGCTCGTTGATCGAGCGCTGCTCGATCTCCGGTCCCAGGCGTTTGCATTGCGTGCGCACCCATTGCCGCAGCGCGACGGCGCGCTCGAGATCCGTCTTTTTGCCCGCGATCACGGGCGCGATCTCCTGCTGCATTTTTCTCCGCGACGGAGAAGTGCGGTCGCCCCACAGCATCCCTTCCGTCATGTTCGGCGGGAGCGGGCGGCCGGGATGGAAGTAGATCTCGCGAGTGCCTTTGGCGATGTGCACCGGGATCGCGCCGGGCAGCGCGAAGCTGCGGCGGCACCAGATGAGCAGGAGGACGTTCAGCACGGCCACGAGCAGCAGCAGCGTGATGAGCGTCGGACGCGCGCGAACGAGAAACCGGCTCAGAATTGCACCCCGTTGATTTCCACCCAGCGGATGAAATTGCACCAGCGCCAGACGGCGCGATCGTAAGCGACCTCACCGCGGTCGATGCGGTTCCACGTCTCGAGCATGGCCTTGTGATCGAAGAGCGGAATCGCGCGCGCGGTGTCGCTCGTGAGCGTGGCCACGGTCCAGTCGCGCAGCGACGTCATCCACGTGCGCTCCGGTGTGGAGAAGCCGATCTTGTCGCGGCGGTCGAGGATCTCGTCCGGCACGATCCCACGCATCGCGGCGCGAAACACGTTCTTGGTCGTGCCTTCGTCGGAGACGAGATAATGGTCCGGCAGCGACAGCACGAAGTTCGCGAGATCGCTCGTGAGGAACGGCACGCGGCTTTCGATCGAGAAGGCCATGGAATTGCGGTCTTCGTAGCGCAGCAGAAACGGGAGGCTCGTTGCGGTGAGCGTCTCGTACAGGCTGTTGCGGAAGATGTTGCGGCTGCCCGGCTGATAGTGCAGCGCCGCCGGTTTCACGTCGTGTGCGCGCAGCCATGCCGCGTCGAGATACGACGGAAAGAGATCGCGCCCGACGATGCGCCGTCCGAGGCCGTGCAGGGCGCGCGGCGCAACGAAGGCCGCGCCACCCGCGAGCAGTCGCATGACGCTGTTCGCCGTCGTCCTGGAGGCGTTCTCCCCCGGCAAGCGCGTGGCGTTGCGCGCCAGTCGGGCCGCGCGCAGGAAACGCCCGCCGCGGAGGAGCGAGCCGATGCGCGCGGAGATGTAGTAGTGGTAGCCGCCGAGGAGCTCGTCGGCGCCCTGGCCGTCGAGCATTACGGTGATGCCGGCTTCTTTCGCGAGCTGGAACACGCGGTACTGCGCGTAGATGGTGGTGCTGCCGAACGGCTCGTCCTGCGCGGCGATGAGCTTGTCGACGTCGCGGCGCAGGTCGCCCGCAGCGAGGCGGACCTTGTGCGAGGTGACGCGGTTCCGCTTCGCCACGATGTCGACGTACGGCTCTTCGTTCACCGCGTCGTCGCCGGCGATGTAACTGAAGGTGTGGAGATCGAGGCGGTCGCCTTCGACGTGCCGCATCGTCGAGACGATGGCGGACGAATCGAGTCCGCCGGACAACGCCGCGCCGACCGGCACGTCGCTGCGCAGATGCAGACGCACCGAGTGCACGAAGCGATCGCGCAGCTCGCGCGCCGCCGCGTCGAAGGAGAGCTCGCTCTTCGCGGTCTGATCGACATCCCAGTAGCGGACCGTGCGCCGCTGCCGCGGGTGATCGAGCGGCACTTCCATGTAGTGCGCGCCGGGAAGCTGTTCGACCGAATCGAGCAGCGTGCGCGTACCGCGGTCGGTCACCGCGTAACGGATGTAGTCGTACGCGCGGTTTGCGTCGATCTGCCGTCCGACGCCGGGAAGACGCAGCAGCGCCTTGATCTCCGACGCGAAGACGAATCCGTCTTCCGTCGGCGTGAAGTACAGCGGTTTGATCCCGAACGGATCGCGCGCGAGGAGAAGCATGCGCGTCTCGACGTCGAGCAGTGCGAACGCGAACATGCCGGTGAGACGCGGCATCGTCGCGGCCGTGCCCCAGCGGCGCAACGCCGCGATGAGGACTTCCGTGTCGGAGCGCGAGTGGAAGGTCTCCCCTTCGCGCTCGAGCTCTTCCCGGAGTTCGATGAAGTTGTAGATCTCGCCGTTGAAGACGAGATAGAAGCGGCCGTCGCGCGATTTCATCGGCTGCCATCCGGCCTCCGACGTATCGAGGATGGACAAACGCCGATGCAGCAGCACGACCTCGGGATCGAACTCCGGCTGCGACCAGCGGCGGCCGAGATGCACGCTTCTGCCGCGCGAGGCGACGTAACCGAGATCGTCGGGGCCGCGGTGGCAGAGACGCTCGAGCGTCGCGTCGACGATCGAGGCGAGCGGAAGCCGTCCCTGCGATGAAACGACTCCGGCAATTCCACACATTGAAAGGGTCTCCTCTACTGCAGCGTGGTGCGGATCGTGTTGGCGATGCTCTCCGCGTCGAGGCCGAACTCGCGGCGCAGGTAATCCTGGTCGCCGACTTTCGACGAGAACTTTTCGCCCGGCAATCCGAGACGCCTGAAGACGCGTGGACGGACGTCCGATTCGAGCAGCGTCTCCGCGACCGCGCCTCCGAGTCCGCCGACGATGCTGTGCTCTTCGAGCGTGAAGACCGCGTTCGTGTCGCGCGCGGCGTCGATCACCGCATCGCGGTCGAACGGCTTGAGCGTGTGCATGCTCAGCACGCGCGTTGTGAGGCCGTCGTTCGCGAGTTGCGTCGCGGCCTGCAAAGCGTTCTGCAGCAGACCGCCGGTGACGGCGATCGTCAGGTCTTTGCCTTCGCGAACGCGGATCGCTTTGCCGAGGACAAAGTCCGGCGGCGTGTCGTAGACGCGTTGCTCGCCCTGGCGTCCGAGGCGGAGATAGCACGGCCCGTTGTGCTCGATGACGGCGCGTGTCGCGAGCGCCGCTTCGACCGGATCGTTCGGCGCGACGACGACGAGGTTCGGCATCGCGCGCATGATCGCGAGGTCTTCCGTCGCGTGATGCGTCATGCCGAGGGAGCCGTAGGCCATGCCGCCACCGACGGCGACGATCTTCACGTTCGCGTCGTGATAGCAGACGTCGTTGCGGATCTGCTCGAGGCAGCGCACCACGGGAAAGTTCGCGATCGAATACGTGAGCGCGATCTTGCCGCTGAGCGCGAGTCCCGCGGCGAGGCCGGTCATGTGCTGCTCCGCCACCCCCGCGTTCACGAACTGCTTCGGCATCTCTTCGGAGAACTTGACCACGACGCCAAATCCGAGGTCGCCGGTGACGAGGGTGATGCGATCGTCGAGACGCGCGAGGCGCGTGAGCTCATCCATGAACGCGCTTCTCACGGACGGCCTCCGAGCTCGGCGAGTGCCGCGTCGTATTCGTCGCCCTGCGGCGTGCGGTAGTGCCAGAGGAGCTGATGCTCCATGAAACTCACACCTTTGCCTTTGACGGTGTGGGCGATGATGCAGCTCGGGCGGTCGCGCTCGAACGGCACGGACGACAATGCGTCCTCGACCTGCGCGAGGTCGTGGCCGTCGATCTCGCGCACGTTCCAGCGGAACGCGCGCCATTTGTCGGCGAACGGCTCGAGGTCCATGACCTCTTTCACCGTGCCGAGGCTCTGGATTTTGTTGTAGTCGACGATGACGACGAGATTGTCGAGCTTGTGCTGCGGCGCGAAGAGCGCGGGCTCCCAGATCGAGCCTTCATCGCATTCGCCGTCGCTGAGCATGACGAAGACGCGGTGATTGCGGCCGTCGCGTTTCGCAGCGAGGGCCATGCCGGTGCCGACGGAGAGTCCGTGTCCGAGCGAGCCGGTGGAGATCTCGACGCCGGGAACGGTCGTCGTGGCGTGGCCGGCGAGGCGCGAGCCGTTCAGGTAGAACGTGTCGAGCCATTCGACCGGAAAGAATCCGCGCTCGGCCAGCACCGCGTAGAGACCGGCGCAGCCGTGACCTTTACTGAGGATGAAGCGATCGCGGTCTTCCCACTCCGTGTTGGTGGGATCGACACGCAGCGTGCGCGCGTAGAGCACCGCGAGCAACTCGGCCATGGAGAACGAAGAGCCGACGTGCGAGCTCTTCGCGCGTTTGGTCATGTCGAGGACGTGGCAGCGGATGCGGCGGGCGAGCGCCGCGAGGTCAGTCGTGGCCGGAGAGAGCTGAGAAACGGACATATCAGTCGATGGTGGCGTAGGCGATGTAGGGATCCCACTCGAGGCGCTGCAGGCGCAGACGATTCGCGCCGATGGCTTCGATCATGGCCAGCGTCTCGCCGGGCCACTGCGGGTTGTCGAGCTCGTCGAACGCGATGATCGCGCCTTTCGGCATGCGCGGCAGGAACGCCTCGATGGCGACGCGTGTGGGCTCGAAGAGATCGACGTCGAGGAACAGCAGGCTCACGAGCACGTGAGGATGGTCTTTGACGAATTGCGGAACGGTTTCGGCGAGATCACCCTTGACGAGATGGACCTTGTCGACGTGTCCGAGGAAACGGTCGCGGTCGTATTCGGCAATTAATGCCTGGAGCTCGTCGTGCGAATCCGCATACAGGCCGCCGACCTCCGGCATCGCAGTGCGATTGTGATCCTTGTCACCAAAATTCGGAAAACCTGCGAAGGTATCGAAGCCATAAATCCGGCGTGTCAGATTCTCCGGTTCGAGCATGGCGCTGAGCTTTGCCCATGACATCAGACCGAACCCTTTGAACACGCCGCACTCGACGATGGAGCCCTTCACCGGAAGGATCAACTTGAAGATTTCATAGAGGGCCAGAAAGCGCTTCAACTTCTGACGTCTCACGTACTTAGGAAAATTTTCGAGCTTGATCTCGACGGGATCCGGACAGGATTCGAAGATGCGCTCGATGTTGGCGCCGACCTGTTCCTCGGCGGCGGTGCGAAATTTCTTCATGATCGGTTCTGGGTTACGGCACGGTTCTCGAAATGACGGCGCAGTATACCGGCGCCGCGAATAAAAAAGTGCGGCAATGGTTCCGCCGGAGAAGAAAATCGATGATAATGAGCCGGTCCAAAGCTCCGGCTTCACTCTGGCAACATCCTGAAAGGATCACTCACATGCGGGCACTCACTCGTACCGGCCTCTTCCTCCTCGCGCTGACGGTCGCCGTCAATCCAATGTTCGGTCAGACGAACAACTGGAAAGACAATGGCGCAAACTCGTACCACAACGGCAAAATCGGCATCCACACGACCACTCCAGGAGCGGCCATCGACCTCCAGCCGCCCAACGGCGGAGCCACCGGTGGCGTCAACTTCAAGCTGTACGAGTACACGTACTTCGGTACGATCTGGTCGTCGTGGGCCACCGTTCTCGGCATGAACGTGAAGGCCGACGAAACGGCGAACAACCGCATGCAGTACGCGCTCACGCACGCCGAGTACGGCGGCGTCGCCATCTACATGCGCCCGAACCTTGGCCTCCAGTTCCACACGGCCCCCGCTCCGTCGACCGTCGGCACGACGTTCAACAGCCCGCGCATGACCATTGACATGAACGGTAATGTCGGCATCGGCACCGCCAGTGGGGACACCATCAGCTACAAGCTGCAGGTCCAGGGCAATGCTTTCGTGAGCGGCACGCTCAGCGGCGGCAACATCCAGGCGACCTACCAGGATCTCGCGGAGTGGGTTCCCACGACCACCGAGATGGCGCCGGGCACGGTCGTCATCCTCGACCCGGCTCGTGACAACCACGTCCTGCCGTCCAAGAGCTCGTATGACACGACCGTCGCGGGCGTCGTCTCGGCGCAGCCGGGCATCACCCTCGGCATCGCCGGCGACGACAAGGAAAAGATCGCCACGACCGGCCGCGTCAAGGTCCGCGTCGACGCGACGAAGGGCGCCATCAAGGTCGGCGACCTCCTCGTCACCAGCGACATCCCCGGTATGGCCATGAAGTCGCAGCCGGTTTCGGTCGGCGGCGTCTCGATCCACCGCCCGGGCACGATCATCGGCAAGGCCCTCGAGTCGCTCAGCGAAGGTCAGGGCGAGATCCTCGTGCTCCTCAGCATGCAGTAAGACTCCGGATCATCGAATTCCCGAAAGCGCCGTCCACGTGACGGCGCTTTTTTTTGGGTATACTCCGCCGCCTCCATGAAGCCGTTCCTCCTGCAACTGCTCCACACACCCCGGTCCTCCGAAGCCCTGACGCTCTACACCTTCCGCACCGCAGCCGGTCCTGAAGCGGACGTCCTCGACGGCATCCTCGTCGCCTCGCAATCGCGCAAGGCGTATCCGGTCATCGACGGAATCCCGGTGATGCAGGACGACGCGTTCCCCGCAACGTTCCTCGAGAAATACGCGAAAGAGATCGCAGCGGAGAAAGGACTCGCCGGCGTTGCGCTTCCGGTCGCCAAAGGATCGCGCTGGAGCTTTTCCGACGAGTGGGCGGAGCACTTCGAGGCGAACCTCGACAAGACGTGGGGCTGGAGCGTCGATCAGCGCGTGCAGCAGTTTCTGCTCGAGACCGGCGTCGATGCGGAGTGGTGCCGCGGCAAGGTGATCCTCGACGCCGGCTGCGGCAACGGGCAGCTCACCGAAGCCCTCTCCCGCCTCGGCGCACACGTGGTCGGGCTCGATTTCTCGACCTCCGTCTTCACCGCCGAGAAGCGCCGCCAATCGCAGAACGTCTACTTCCTTCGCGGCGATCTGCGCACGCCGCCGTTCGCGCCGGAGACATTCGACATCATCGTCTCGAACGGCGTCCTGCATCACACGCCGAGCACATACGAGGCTTTTTCACAGGTCGCGAAGATCGCGCGCACGGGCGGGCGTTTCTACCTGTGGCTGTATCGCAAGCCGCACACGGGCCTGCGCCGCTTCCTGCTCTACCCCGCCATCGAAACGACGCGCTTCATCGTCGCGCGGATGCCGCACCTCATTCAGCCGTTCGTGATCCGCGCCTTCACCGCGGTCGTCATGGCGTTCCACAAGCTGCTCGGCAGGCACTCCGGCATCTCGTGGCAGGAGCGCATCGTCGACATGTACGACCTCCTCACGCCGCTTTGGCGCCACTACCACACGCCGACCGAAGTGAGTTACTGGTTCTTCGAGAACGGCTATGGCGCCGCGAGCCTCACCCACTGGGACAACCCGTTCGGCTTCGGGATGGTCGCGACGAAGGGGCCGCAGGCGCAGACGCCGGGCATCAACTTCGAGCGCGAGCAGGTCAAGCGCCGCTTCTGGACGTAGTCAGCGCGCGAGCTCGCCGCTCATCACACCCGGACACGCCGTCGATACTGCAGTGAGCGCCGCGAACGCGTCGCCTTCGAGCGTCCACCCGGCCGCACCGAGATGCTCGCGTACCTGCGCGGGCGTCTTCATGCCGATGAGTGCAACCGCGGCACCGCGATCGAGGACCCACCGCGCGGCAACGTTCGAAATGCTGCGCCCGACGTTCGCCGCGGCGGCAGCCATCGCATCGGCTACGCGTTCCTTCTCCGCGGCGTTTTCCGGCGCAAAGTAGCGGCTGCGCGGACGCGTGTCGTTCGCTTCGAACGACGAGCCGCCACGCCGCCCCGCGAGATACCCGCGCGCCAGCACGCTGTGCGCGAGCACGCGAATCCCGTTCGCCTCGCACCACGGCAGCACTTCTTCCTCGATCCCGCGGCAGAGCAGATTGAGCGGCGCCTGATACGTCGCCACCGGCACGAGCGCGTGCAGCTCCTGCAACTGCGCGAGCGTGAAATTGCAGCAGCCGATCTCGCGAATCTTTCCCGCGTCGCGCAACCGCGCCAACGCCCCGGCGGTTTCAGCGAGCGGCGTCGCGGGATCGGGCCAGTGCATCTGATAGAGATCGACGACGTCCGTCCGCAAGCGCCGCAGCGAGTCTTCGACGGCGCGCGCAATATGCGCGGGACTCCCATCGCGACGCACGCCTCGTTCATCCCACCCCAGTCCGAACTTCGTGGCGATCACCGCATCGTGACGCCGTCCGGAAAGCGCGCGCCCGAGTACCTCCTCCGCATGTCCGAACCCGTACACGTCCGCGACGTCGAAGAAGTTGATCCCGCCACCGAGTGCTTCGTCGACGGCGGCGACCGATACCTCGTCGTCGACCGGACCGTAATCGAACCCGCCCATGGCCGCGCATCCGAATCCGATGCGCGATGCGGAGAGACTGCCGAGCGCCGCGTACTCCATCAGCGCCGGCCGAACACGGTCATCAGCGTGCGGAAGATGATGCGCAGGTCTTCGAGGAAGGACTGCTTCTGCACGTACTCGATGCGCAGGCGGTTCTTCTCGCTGCGGTATTTCTCGATGAACACACGGTTCGGATCGTCGGAGCCGAGGAGCTCGCCGAGGTTCACGAAGCGGATCGACGAGTAATCGGTGATGCCGGGACGCACGGTGAGGATCACCTGCTCTTCCGGCGTGTACACGGATGTGTGCTCCTCGACTTCCGGCCGCGGCCCGACGATGCTCATGTCGCCGTTGAGCACGTTGAGCAGTTGCGGGAACTCGTCGAGTTTGTACTTGCGCAGCAGGTGGCCGACGCGCGTGATGCGCGGATCGCGATGCGCGGTCGCGGTGCTGCCGCGCAGTTCCGCGTCCGGCACCATCGTGCGGAACTTGTAGATGAAGAACGGCCGCCCATGCAGGCCGGTGCGGCGGCCGCGATAGAACACCGGGCCGCGCGAGTCGAGCTTCACGATCGCGGCGATGAGCAGCAGCAGCGGCCCCAGGAAGAACAGGCCCGCCGCTGCCGCGGTCACGTCGAACAGCCGCTTGAGCATCGCGTCAGTGGCGCGGTTTGACGAGCTCGAACGAGAACATCCAGGCCATGAGCTGCACGCCCGGCACGCGCGTCATGATGTCGTCCACGATGTTGAGCACCGGCATCATCACCTTGAACACCGGCGGCACCTTGCGGAAGAACGCGCCGAACACCGAAGCCATGTGCCAGTAGCGGATCGCGCCGATGTTGAACCACTTCTTGGCCATGCGCACGTCCTTGAGCGAGAGGATGTGCTCCTTCTCCCATTCGGTGCGCATTTCGGGCGTCAGCTTGCGGTAGGCCATGATGGCCGGGTTGTACGCGAGCGCCTCGTGCGCGAACACGACGCCGCCCGGCTTGAGGATGCGGTGCATCTCCGGATACGCGTACTGCAGGTCGAGATGGTGCAGCATGAAGCTGCAGAGGATCGCGTCGATCGAATTGTCGGGAAGTCCGGTGTTCTCGCAGTCGCCCGTGAAGAACATGCAGCGGTCCGACAGCCCCTCCGCCTTCGCCGCCTCGGTCGCGTTGTGCACCGAAACGTCGCTGATGTCGATGCCGATCGAGAGCGCGGCGCCGAGCTTCGCGGCGTGGATGGCGTTGTCGCCGTTGCCGCACGCGTAGTCGATGAAGACCTTCCCCGGCACGTTCTTCTTCAGCCACTCCTCGCGATACGTCATCGACCGCTCGGTCGTCGAGTACCACTTGTAGTTGCCGCGCGAGGTCTCGTTGGTCTGACCCGGGATCGCATGCGGGTTCTTGGTGTCGCGGCTGAAGTTGCCCCAGTCGCGCTCCTGCTTCTTGCGCTCCTCGAGCGTGGCCGCGAATTCGTCGATCGAGCGCTGCTGCAGCTTCTCGATGTGTGTTCTGAGCTCCTGGATTTCCATCGGTGTTCCTTTCAAATTGTTCAGCGCCCCTCGGCCGCACGGAGGAGCAGCCGCTCGAGCTCCGCGCCGCCGTGATCCAGCGACATGTGGTCCAGATAGAAGGCACGACCCTTCTGCCCCATCTCTTCGCGCTCGGCGTGCGGCATGTTGTACAGCCGAAGCATCACGTCTGCAAGCGCAGCCGGGTCGCGCGGTTCGCAGACCAGGCCGGCACCCGACTCTTTGATGATGTCCGGTGCGTCGCCGATCGCGGCCATCGCCACCGGACGCCCCACGGACAGCGATGCCTGGGTCTTGCTCGGCACCGTCGCGCGCAGGTACTCCGACGTATTGAGATGGATGAGCAGCACGTCCGCGAGCGCGTAGATGTCCGGCATCTCGTGCTGCTGCACGCGCCCCGTGAAATGCACGTTCTTCAGATTCAGGCTCGCCGCCAGTGCGCGCAGCTCGGCGTCGAGCTGGCCCGTGCCGACGAGTGCGATCTGCAGATCGGGAATGTGCTGCAGGTGCGCCGCGGCACGGATGATCGTGTCGATCCCCTGCAGCGGACCGAAGTTGCCGGCGTAGATGAAGTTCGTCTTGCCGGCGAGCCCGAGACGCTGCGCCAGCTCTTCATTGCGCGGCACCGGGTGGAAGAGGTCTTCGTCGACCCAGTTGAAGATCGTGTGCACCTTCTCGGCGGGCAGCCCGCGCTCGATGAGGATGTCGCGATAGCCGCGCGAGATCGCCGTCACGTACGCGGCGTTGCCGTACACGACGTCGACCAGCTTCTCGACCGATCTGCGGATGACCGCGGTCTTCACTTTCGACTGCACCATGCCCGACTCGAGCACGGCGTCGGGAAAGAGGTCCGTCACGTTGAACAGATACGGCACGCGGCGGAAGATCTGATTGAAGAACGGCGGCAGGCCGGTCGTCGGAGGCGTGGCCATCGCGTAGACGACGTCGACGTCACCGACCAGCGGCATGCCGATGACGGTCGCCGCCGCGGCGAAGCTCGCGTAATTGACGATGCGTTTCGACGCCGACGTGTCGTGATTCGGATAGAGCGGCACGCGCAGGACTTTGACGCCCTGCACTTCGTCCCACTGCCGGACCTTCAGCTTGTAGCCGGGATAGAGCTCGCCCTTCGGGTAATTCGGAAATCCCGTGAGGATCGTGACGTCGTGTCCACGGGCCTGCAGCCAGCGCGCGAACGGGAGTCCGCGGCTGCTTTCCGGCTCGGGGTGGAACCACTGTGTGAGGAGAAGGACTTTCATTCAGAAGCGCGCGCGTCAGTGGGCCGTCGCGTAGCGATTCAGCCAGAGGTCGAGCATCATCAGCCCGAACACCTCGCGCGAGAATTTGTTCTCCGCCGTGAAATTGATCTTGCGCAGGTCGTACATGTCGCGGAACGGGGAGTTCTGGATCTGTTCGCGGATGCGGTGCGCGTTGTGGTTCACGAACTCGCCGATCGGCGTCGTGAAGCCCATCTTGTCAGTGCGATGAATGACCGAGCGCGGCAGCGTGTCGGTCGCGAGGCGCCGCAGCACGGGTTTGAGATCGCCGTTGCTCGGCAGGATCTCGCGCGGATCGACGTGCTGCACGTGGCGCACGAGTTTCTGATGGAGGAAGCTCGGACGGCTCTCGAGCGAGTGGCGTCCGCACATCTTGTCGTCGATGTTGAGCAGGCCCGCGAGGAAGTAGCGGCGGTCGAAGCGCAGCATCGCCGAAAGGTCGTCGCTGTCGACGCGGCACTCGTCGAACGCGTGCTCGAACGTCTGCTCGACTTCCGGCTGGTAGAAGTGGAAGAGCGTCGGATCGCCCTTGCGATGCGATAGCTCGAAGCGCGCGCCGGCCGAGGTCATCCCCTGCATCTTCGCGTAGAGCGCCTTGTATGAATCCTGATAGCACTCGCCCAGCGCAAGCTGGTAACGCACGTAACCGGCGAACAGCTCGTCGCCGCCGGTGCCGGTGAGAATGACCTTGTAGCGGCGCTTCACCTGCGCGAGGAGGTCGTCGAGCGGCAGGATGACCGAGCCGATCGTCAGCTCGTCGAAGTCTTCGATGATGTCGGCACAGCGCTGCACGAGATCGAACTGCTCCTGCGCATTGACGACGAGGAGGCGCGTCGACGTATCGGCCACGACCTGTTTGGCGAAGAAGGTCTCGTTGCAGTCGGAGTCGGAGTAATTGCAGTGATACGCGACGTCCGGTCCGGCCAGGCGCGTGATGAAGCTCGAGTCGATGCCGCCGCTGCAGAACGTCGTGAAGGACGTGTCGCTGATCGTCGAATCGAGCACGCACTGCGCGATGAGCTCGCGCGTCTGGTCGATCCACGCCTGCGTGATCGGCTGGCGGTCATCGGCGCGCGGCGCGAAGATGTCCTCGTAGGTGATGTCTTTCTTCTCGCCGCTGCGCAGGTCGATCTGCACGACGTGGCCCGGCATGACCTTCTTGATGCTCTTGATGAAGGTCTTGTCGCCGAACGTGAACTGGTAGCGCACGTACTCGGACAGCGCGGTGTAGTCGAGGTCGCGCGGCGCGTCGCCGACTTCGAGCACGGTCTTGAGCAGCGAGGAGACGCACACCTTGGTGCCGTCGTGCCAGTAGTACAGCGGCTTGACGCCGAGCTGGTCGCGCACGAGCGAAACGGTCTGCGCGTGTTTGTCATAGATGACGAACGCCCAGAAGCCGGTCAGATCCTTGAGAATGTCGATGCCCCACCGCGTCCACGCATGCAGCAGCACCTCGGCGTCATTCGCGCCCGTGACCGGAATCCCTTCCGCGTTCAGGCGCTGCTTGATCTCGTGGAAGTTGTAGATCTCGCCGTTGTAGATGAGGACGTGGCGGTCGTTCTCGAGCGGCTCGGTGCCGCGCTCGTCGAGACCGATGATCGAGAGGCGCGCGTGCGCCATCTGCACCTTCTCATCGGACCAGAATCCGATCTCGTCCGGCCCGCGCTTCTTGAGCGACTTGAGCTGGCGATGATGAAACGGACGATTGACGCCCGACGTTACGAGAATCCCGCACATGATTAGGAGTGGAGTCCCTTCCGGACAACAGTGAGTCCGTACGATTTACCAGTTATTCAAAGCTTTGGCAACCCGCTCAGCCGAAGGCCAGGCGTGCCCCCTCGCGGAACGGCACCGGCTCCCGGCCGATGACGCGGCGCAGCGTGGACGGGTCGCCCAGGCAGTGCCGCATGTCGCCGGGACGATAGCCACCGACGACCTCCGGCGAACATTCGACGCCGGTCGCCTCGGAGATGAGCTCGCATGCTTCCCCGAGACGCGTGGCCACGCCCGAGCAGACGTTGACGAACGCCGGCTGGTCGCCCGTTCGCGCCGACAGCGCGAGCACGGTGGCGACGATGTCGCCGACATAGACCCAGTCGCGGATCTGACGCCCGTCCTCGAGCAGTTTCGGCGGCTGTTTCGCGCGGATCCATCCCGCGAGCTTGGCGATGATCGTGGCCTCGCCGTCTTCGAGACGCAGGCGCGTTCCGTACGCGGAGGAAAAACGCATGATATTCACCGGCGCGTTGGTGAAACCGCGGAAGCAGAGCTCCTGCATGAACTTCGACGCGCCGTAGGTCTCGAGCGGGTTCGGCTGCGCGCTCTCGGTGATGGGGAGGATCTCCATCTCGTGCCCGCATTTCGCACAGAGCACCTCGAAGCGATTCGCGGCGAGGTCTTCCTCGCGCCGCGCGCCCGTGCCGGTGTTGCGGCAGTTCGGGCAGCGGTACTCGTAGTTCGAGCCGTAGATCGAGAAGCTGCTCGCGTGGATGATGCGCTGCAGTTTCTCGAGCCTGCTCGCGTAGTCGACGAGGCGCGCGGTGCCGTTGACGTTGGCGTCGATGATGTTCGCCGGCTCTTTGGCCGCGCGTGACACACCGCCGAGGGCGGCGAGATGGACGATCAGCTCGACGTCGTCGAAACGGCTGTCCGGCCGCCAGTAGCGCAGGTCGGCAAAGCAGTAGTCGACGTTCGGGTTGAGATAGTCCGGCGCGCCGTGGTGCACGCCCGGGTCGAGACTGTCGAGACCAATGACCTCGTCGCCACGCGCGACGAGCGCGTCGGCGATGTGCGATCCGATGAATCCTGCGGCTCCGGTAACGAGAACTTTCATGCCTTGACCGTGAACTCCTGCTCGATCGATGCGAAGTTTTCCCGGAACCACGCCACCGTGCGGTCGATTCCGTCCTTCACCGTGACGCTCGGGTTGAACTCGAGCGTCTCCTGCGCGCGGGTGATGCACGCCTGGCGGTGCGTGGAGTGGTCCCACGAGCGGCGCGGAGCGTACTCGATTCTGCTCTTCGAGCCGGTCGCCGCGATGATCATCTTCGCGAGGTCGATGACCTTCGTCTGAATGCCGGTGCCGAGGTTGAAGGCACCGCCGTGGGCGGCCGGGTACGACGCGGAGCGCATCAGGCCGTCGACGAGATCGTCGACGTAGATGAAGTCGCGCGTCTCCTCCCCCGTGCCGGTGATCGTGAGCGGCTCGCCGTTCATCGCCTTCCAGATGAAGTTCGGGATGACGTTGCGGTAGCGGCCGGGGACTTCGCCCGGTCCGAAGGAGTTGAAGAAGCGGCAGCGGACCGTGCTGACGTCGTTGCGGAAGTAGTTGCAGTAGAACTCGCCGAGGGCCTTGGTGATCTGGTACGGCGTATCGAGATCGAGACTCACCGGCATGTCCTCGGAGATCGGCGCATCGATGCCGTGTCCGGCGATCGAGCAGCCGGCCGAGGCGTAGACGACGCGCGCGGCACGGACGTCGCGCGCCCACATCAACGTGGCGAGCGTGCCGAGGCCGTTCGTGTGCAGGTCGTCCTTCGGATGATCGACGCTGTTCTGGTTGGCGAAAAACGCGGCCAGGTGGAACACGACCGGCTGATTCACGTCGAGGCGCAGGTTGGCGATGTCGACGACGTCGCCCGTGTGCAGCGTGACGCGCGGGTCGTTCGGCAGGAGCCACGGGTAGCCGGACGAGAGGTCGTCCACGACGGCGACGCGGCGCACGCCGGCCCCGTTATCGAGATCGAGCAGGCGCTTCACGAGCCGGCTGCCGATGGCGCCCGCTCCTCCGGTGACGACGACGTCGTGAAACTCAGTGCGAGGCGATGTTTGCTGGTTCATCTGCGGTGTTCTCCGAGTGCTTTGAATAGCGTTCGCAAAGGATGTCGGCGATCCTCTCACCCGCGCGGCCGTCCCACAACGGCGGGATCGCTCCGCGCTTCCACTCCCCTTTGAGGATGCGCCGCGTTTCGACGACGACCTGCTCGGTGTCGTGCCCGAGGAGCATGTTCGTGCCGATCGTGGCCGTGACGGGACGCTCCGTATTCGCGCGCAGCGTGAGGCAGGGGACGCGAAGATACGTCGTCTCCTCCTGCACGCCGCCCGAATCCGTAACCACGACCTTCGCACGCTGCTGCAGCGCGAGGAAATCGAGGTAACTGAGCGGCTCGACCAGCTCGATGCGGGACGAAACCGTCAAACCGGCATCGGACATTCTCTGCCGCGTCCGCGGATGCACGGGGAAGATGATGAGGAGGTCGGACGCGATCTGTTCGAGCGCGTGCAGGATCGAGGCGAGGGATTGCGGATCGTCGACGTTCGACGGACGGTGCAGGGTGACGAGGCAGTAGTCGGTTCCGGCCCAGCGGCGCAGCGGCTCCTCGTTCCATTGCGCTTCCGCCTGAGGCAGCAGCCGCACGAGCGTATCGATCATGACGTTACCGACAAGCTTGATCCGCGAAGCGTCGACGCCTTCGCGCAGCAGGTTCTCGTCGCCGTCGATCGAAGGCGTGAGGAGGAGATCGGCGAGCCGGTCGGTGACCATGCGGTTGATCTCTTCCGGCATGGCCAGGTCGAACGAGCGCAGGCCCGCTTCGACGTGCACGATGGGGATGAGCAGCTTCGCGCAGACGACCGCCGCGGCCATGGTGGAATTGACGTCGCCGTAAACGATCACCGCGTCGGGACGATCGGCGAGAACGGCTTTCTCGAAGCGGATCATGATCTGCGCGGTCTGTTCGGCATGCGAGCCGGAGCCGACTTCGAGATTCACGTCCGGCTGCGGGATGCCGAGCTGGCGGAAGAAGACGTCGGACATCTTCTCGTCGTAATGCTGGCCGGTGTGGACGATCGACTGGCGGACGTTGCGCTGCGCCAGCGCGGCGTGCACCGGCGCGACCTTCATGAAGTTCGGCCGCGCGCCGACGACGTGTGTGAAATGCGTCATACCACTCCCTCGAAATGTCTCATGAGCTGCCGGTACCGCAGTTCCGGCGTGTGCGCGGCGAGAAAGTTCTCGATGACCGGCTGCACGTCGTGGAACGTGAGCTCCGCCTCGTCCGCCGCGGCCACGAACTCGGCGACGTTGCGGCAACGATACAGAACTCCGCGCGGCGCTTCGAGAAGGGCGGGGAGATCGCTGAAGATCATCGGCAATCCCGCCGCGAGGAGATCGAACGTGCGGTTGCTGACCGTCGCCGCGGCGACGTAGCGATAGGAGACGTCGTACGGCGCGATCGACGCGCAGCATTGCGCGAGAACGTCGGCGATTGCAGTGATCGCGGCCGGACCGTGCATCACCGCGTTGCGATGCTCGCTCATGGTGCGTACGCGCGGCGAATCCGCGACCGGCCCGACGAAATGCACGCGCCGTCCGGCATCGAGCAGCCCCACGACGAGCTCCGCGTCCGCGCGGTCGTTGATGTAGCCCCAGTACAGCAGGTCGCGGCGCGCGCCATTCGCGGAAGGCCTGCGATACGGCACACGAGCCCACGGGAAAAAGAGCTCGACCTTGTCGGTGAACGGCAGCAGTTGATCGCGCAGCGGATACGAGACGACGAAGTTCGCGTCCGAGGAACTGGCGGTCGCGCCGAGGGTGCGCAGCGACTCGCGCCGCGCCCATGGACGCGCCGACGTCACGAAGTCGTCGTTGATGATCGTGACGATGGGATGCGTCGGATACAGCTCGCGCAGGAACTCGTAATCGAAATTGAAGTTGACGATCGGGAGGCCGAGCTCCGGAGGGACGGCGCGCACGATCTCGCGTTTTTCGACGAGTGCATTGGCGCGGCTCATGACCCGATTCGCGCGCAACTGCCAGTGCAGCAGGTAGCGCAGCGTGCGCGTCTCGATGTGCGGCTCGGGATGTTCGATCCCGCCGCCGCGCAACGTCGGCTTCTGGAAAAAGAGAACGTCGTGGCCGTGCGCGGCGAGGAGACGCGCGACCTGATGCCGCAGTCGCGGCGGCTCGGCCCAGGGGGTTTTGGTGAAGAAGACGAACTTCATGCGTACGCCGCGGTTCGGGCACGCCCCGCTTCCCAGATCATCGCCACCCCGACCACCGCCACGAGCGCGATCGTGAAGCTCGATACCATGAACATGCTGAACCCGGAGATGAGACCGATGATGAACCGGAACAGCATCCAACTGAAAAGCTGGGTGGTGATCAGGTTCTTCGGCAGCAGCGCGAAGGCGTGGACGAGCAGCCATAGCTGCGCCCCCACGATGAACGGCGCGAGGATCGCGCCGAGGACTCCGGCGGCCGCGAAGGCCTCACCGATGTAGAACGACGGAAAGTTGCCCATGGTCCCGCTCAAAGCCCCCTCCGGCTCGATGAAGATCATGAGCTTGCGCGCCGGCGAGTCGTCGACGCTGGGCAGAAAGCGCTGAATGTACGGCGGCAGCAGCGACGTGAGCGGCGCGCGGTCGTGCTCGTACAGCATCACGTAGTGCGGCATCCCCACCCATTGCCCGTACACGATGCGCGTCACGAGGTTCTCCGTGAGCGACCGGCCGCCCGAGAGCGCCTGGATGTAATACCAGGGAATGATGCAGAGCAGCATGACGATGCCCCAGCGGAAGAGCGTGATCCAGCGGACGCGCTGCGCGAGCGCCACGAACATCACGACCACCGTCAGCGAGGCCGCCATGTGACTCTTCGAGAGCGCGAAGAGCGCGGTCACGATGAGCAGCGCGGCGCTGCCGCAGAGATAGAACCACCGCTTCTTCTTCAGCACGACGACCGCCATGATCAGATTCATGCTGACGACGAAGAAGAGGTCGAGGCTGAACAGCGTCTGATTGATCCGGTCGGCGAACATGAGGCGCAACTGCTGCCGCTCGGCGAACGTCTTCCCGGCCACCGTCAACGCCGGCACGGTGAACCCGGCCTGGACGAACATGATCGCCACCGCGAGCACGCCCAGCAGGATCGTCCACCACCACCAGCGCCGGACGCGGTCTTCGCCCGGGACGGCCAGAGGGCGGTCCTGCCAGGCGCCGACGCGCTTGAACGTGCCGGTGACGAACGCGAACGCGATGAGAGCAATCGAGCCGTAGAGCGTCCACATGTACGCGGACGAGATGTAGTGCTGCGGGATGTAGCGCAGCGTCAGGTGAAAGTACGCGTACGGTTTGTCGGCCTCGAACAGCTTCACGTACGGAACGCTGAGGCAGTTGAAGAGGATCATGACCGCGAACACGATGAGGAGCGCGTTCACGAGGTCACCTCGTTCGAGGGGGGGAGGCCGTGGAGCATGAGCAGAAAATAAATCACGTACGCGAAGATGAGACTGGCACAGTAACAGGCTACCGCACCGTAGACGGAAAGCCCCAGAGCCCGCGCGCCGGCGAACGACAGGAGCACGACGGAGAGCACGATGGCGTCGGAAACCAGTTTCCGTCGCAAAAGCTTCTCGACCACGAACACGATCCTGCTGATCGGGGCGACGACGAGCTGGCACAGCGTCAGCGGAGCGATGATCGTCGTGAGCAGTCCGGCCCGTTTCCACTCCGCGCCGAAGATGAACTCGAACGTGAACGGCGCCAGCACCATGACGGCCACGATCGGGCCGACACCGACGAGAAACAGCGCGCGCGCCGTCTTCAGAAAGAGGCTCCGCAACGCTTGCGGCTGCTCGCGGGCATACGTTGCCGCGCGGCCGTGAAAGGTATCCGCGATGCTGATCGAGAGAAACGCCAGCGGCACCGTGAGCAGGCGCTGCACGAGCGTGAACTCCCCCGCTTCCGCCGTGCCGTAATAGCGCGCGAGCAGCGGCAGCACGAGTTGCAGCGAGAGCGTGTCGACGAGCGTCGACGGGAGCGAGTACAACGCGAACGCGCGGTGACGGTGAACCGCGGCGCGCATCGCATGCATCGCGCCGGCACCGCTGTCGCGGATCGACCGCATCGCCGAGCGCGCCATGTTCCCGATGCCCGCGGCGCGTGCCGCGATCTCGCCACCCACGAGTCCGCCCCACCCCGCCCCCGCCACGCCGAGGACGAGTTGCACGGCCACGCGTCCGATCCCCTGATACACCGCGATCTTCGACATCAGCGGGAACGCTTCCTCGCGGATGAACCAGTAGCGCAGCGCCGTGAAGACCGCGGTGCAGAACACCGCCACGCCCGCCAGAGCGATGCCGAGGGTCGGCAGCGTCTCGAATCCGAGGATCCTGCGGCGCACCATGAACGCGAGGATCGCGGTGGCGAGGAGCGTCCCCGGAATTGCCACCAGAACCGCGGCCGCGGTCAGCGACGCCGCTTCCGCGCGCTCCTTCGCCGCGACGGCCGCGACGTCGAAGCGCGCACAGGCCACCGCCGACGCGACCAGGACGAACGACGTGAACACGCCGAGAACGCCGAACTCGGCCGGCGTGTAGAGACGGGTGAGCAGCGGTGCGGCGAGGATCGTCAGGCCGTGCGCGATCGCCGTTCCGCCCGCGAGCATGGCCGCGCTCCTGGCGAAGCGGCTGGCGCGAAAGCTCGCGAGGACCTGATCGGCGCGGGCGCGCAGCGCGCCCTTCATGTCGCGAACGTGGCTCGTTTCCGGCGCTCGAGCGCGTCGGCCACCTGCGCCTCGAGCTCCGGCGGCATCTTGCGATACAGCCTGCTCGCGCCAACCTCCTCGAGCGTCTCGAGAGGCGTGTTCCTCAGCTTTTCGATGGCGGGCGCGATCATCGAGAGCTGCGTCTCGTAGAGGCGCAGACTCAGGTCCGGCAGGGTGTCATCCGGGTGGAAGGCGATCTCCTCCTTGAGCAGGATGCGTCCGCAGTCGACGCGCTTGTCGATCACGTGCGCGGTGACACCGAGGGGGAGGTTTTCCACCAGCGCCCACTGCAGCGTGTCCAGACCGCGGACCTCCGGCAGGATCCCGGGATGCCAGTTGATGATGCCCATGTTCACGGCGTTGATGGCCGGCTCTTTGAGAATGCGCGCGCCGGCGATGATGCCGATGTCGATGCCGCGATCGCGCAGCAGGTTCTCGCACGCGGAGTCGTTGTGCACGACGACGTGATAGTCGATCCCGAAACGATCGCAGATCTGTTTCGGGTGGACGAGACCGGTATGACGCACGCCCACACGCACAGTCGCGGCCGGGATGTTCAGTACGACCGAATCGGCGGCGAGCACACAATCGATGTCGTAACCCTCGATGAGAAGACGCGTGAGAAAGTCCTGCGTTTTCTTATGGGGAAAGTTGTAAGCAAACACCGCCATACGCGGCTGGGTCATTGTAACGCTCCTTCGCGCAGAAACGCCGCGGTGTCCGCGGTGCTCTGCTCAGCTTTTGAGGTGCGTATACGGTACAGCAGCTCTGTGGAAGGACGTACGTCCGCAATCCCAAACCCGCGTCCTTCCAGGATTTCCCGGTAGACAGTGGTATGGAGGTCCGCAAAGCCGTCCGTGAACTCGACCTCCTGTCCATCGACGATCATCGAGCGATAACCGACGCGTCCCGCCGCACGCGTCGATTCCGGCAGATCCGCCGGATCGACGGAGAGGAACCAGCGCACGCGCGCTCGTTCGAGCTGCACCGTTCCGTAGATGCGGCGCTCGTCGCGATATTCGACGCGTACGGACTGATCGCGTCCGAACATCCAGAGCAGCATGTCGAAGAGGTGCACGCCGATGTTCATGGCCACGCCTCCCGACTTTTCCTCGGTGCCCTTCCAGCTCACCTGATACCAGCCGCCGCGGGCGGTGATGTACGTGAGCTGCACGTCGTGCATGGCATTGCCGGATGCGGCAAGCTGCTCGCGCACCGCGAGCAGTTTCGGGTGCACGCGCAGTTGCAGCACGGTATTGACGCGCCTCCCCGTCTCCGCCTCGATCTGTTCCAGCGCGTCGAGATTCCACGGGTTGATGACCAGCGGTTTCTCGCAGATGACGTCCGCGCCGGCGCGCATACCGAGACGGCAGTGCGCGTCGTGCAGGTAATTCGGCGAACAGACGGAAACGTAATGCACGCGCTCCGGGCCGCCGGCGCGGCGCAGCTTCTCGATGTGCCGGTCGAAGCGCTCGATTTCCGTAAAGAAACGGATGTCGAAGCCGTACTGATCGAGCTGGCCAACGGAGTCGTGACGGTCGACTGCCGCCACAATGCGGTTGCCCGTGTCGCGGATCGCCTTCATGTGCCGCGGTGCGATGTAGCCGCCCGCGCCGATGAGCGCGAAATTCTTCATGCGAGAACCGTACGGACGCAGCCCAGCGGCGCGATCGCGTAACGCGTGTCCACGACGAGTTTCGTCTGCGCGTACAACGCCGGATCGCGGAACTTGTCATGCGCCGTCGACAGGAGGAGCGCGTCGTATTTGCTGAACTCCTCCGCCGTGCACGGCACGGAAGCCATCGGCGACGGATGTTTGCGCGTGCCGCTGATCTGCGGCACGTAAGGATCGCAGTACTCGACTTCCGCACCGCGCTCGCGCAGCAGTTCCATCAGTTCGAACGACGGCGACTCGCGCCAGTCGTCGATGTTCGCTTTGTAAGAAAGTCCGAGAATCAGAATCTTCGCGCCGCGGATGCTCTTGCCGTCGTCGTTGATCGCGTCGATCGTTTTCTGCACGACGAACCGCGGCATCGAGGTGTTGATCTCGCCGGCGAGCTCGATGAAGCGCGCCCACGTGCCGTGCTCGGCCGCCTTCCACGTCAGATAGAAAGGATCGAGCGGAATGCAGTGCCCGCCGAGGCCCGGACCGGGATAGAACGGCATGAAGCCGAACGGCTTGGTCTTGGCCGCGTCGATCACTTCCCACACGTTGATGCCCATGCGGTCGAGGACGATCTTCATCTCGTTCACGAGGGCGATGTTGACGGCGCGGAAGATGTTCTCGAGCAGCTTCGCCGACTCCGCCACCTCGGGCGACGAGACCGGGACGATGTGGTCGAGCGCGCCGCGGTACAGCGCGCAGGCGAGCTTCTGCGACTCGGGGTCGATGCCCGCGACGACTTTCGGAATCGTGCGCGTGGTGAACTTCTCGTTGCCCGGATCCTCACGCTCGGGGGAGAACGCGAGGAAGAAATCGCGGCCGCACACCAGTCCGCTGACTTCGAGGCGCGGCAGGACGATCTCGCGCGTCGTGCCGGGATAGGTGGTCGACTCGAGCACGACCAGTTGTCCTTTCCGCAGACGCGGCGCGATCTCCTCGGCCGTGATGCGGATGTACGACAGGTCGGGCTCGCGATGCTTTCCGAGGGGCGTGGGGACGCAGATGATGATGGCATCGCACTCGGAGAGATGATCGAAATCGGTGGTGGCGGAGATGCGGCCTCGTGCGAACGCGGCGGCGACACGCTCCGGACCGATGTGACGGATGTGCGACTGTCCGGCGTGGAGGAGACGCGGCTTTTCCGGATCGACGTCGAACCCGATCACCGGAAATCCCGCCTCCTCGAACAGCAGTGCCAGCGGAAGCCCGACATAGCCGAGCCCGATGATGCCCACGCGGGCGGTGCGGCTCTCGATGCGCGCCAGGGGCGCGTCGGAGACCAGCTCTTCGACCTGCATTCGGATCCTTCCTGAAACCTTGGTTTACCCGGCGGCGTCGCGCGGCCCGAAATGCCTCCGGGCTTTGCCGGGATGGGAGCTTCCAACGGTGGCAGGACGTGCAGACGGCCGAAAAATTCGGCGCGGAGGATACCACAACGCGCACAGCCGGAAATGCACGGTGGAAACACCGCGGGCGTAATGTTATGTTGCGCTCACTGCCGTACCCCGGCCCATCAGCGAACCAAGTAGGAGATCCTCAGCATGCAGCAGCCAGTCGCGCGCGAAGGCGCGCCCGCCACCGAGACGAAGTTCTCCGTCCGGCACCTGTTCCAGACCCTGAAACGGTACCTGCCGGTCATCACCCTGACGTTCCTGGCCGTCATGGTGGCGTACGTCATCCTGGCCGTGGCGAAGTATGCGATGGCGCCGTCCCAGAACATCTCCAGCATCTCGTTTCGTCTCGAGTTCGCCGGCGCGAGCGCGGGCGTCTATCCGAACGGCACCCGTTTCTCCCCCTCGGACATCATCAACGCGCCGATCCTCGCCAAGGTCTACAACGAGAACGAGCTCAAGCGCTACATGGGCTTCGGCACGTTCAAGAGCAACGTCTTCATCGTCGAGTCGAACTTCCAGCTCGAAGCTCTCCAGCGCGAGTACCGCGTGAAGCTCAACGACCCGAAGCTCATCCCCGTCGACCGCGAGCGCCTCGAGCGCGAGTACGAGACGAAGGCGCAGAGCATCCCCCGCAGCGATTACGCGATCCACTTCATGCATCAGGAAGGGATGTCGCGCATCCCGCCGACGATCGCGAACAAGGTCCTCATCGACATCCTCAACACGTTCGCCGAGCAGGCGGTGAAGGATCGCGGCGGTCTCGACTACCGCATCCCCCTCGTGACCCGCTCGATCTTCAACGACGTCCGGCCGCAGAACGCCGAGAACCTGATGATCGCGACCGACATCCTGCGCACGAAGATCAATCGCGCGCTGGTGACGATCGACACGCTGCTCGACATCCCCGGCACCGAGGTGCTGCGCACGGAGAAGGATCAGATCTCACTCCCCGAGGTGCGCAGCCGCTTCGAAGAGATCCTGCGCTTCCAGATCCAGCCGCTGACCGCGCGCCTCGCCGCCTCCAACACCGACGACACGACCGCGGTGCGCACGTACCTCACCTCCCAGCTCGAGTACAACGAGTTCCGCGCGGCCGAATCGCGCCGCCGCGGCGAAGCGCTGCGCAACGCCCTTTCGGCGTACCAGCGTCCCGAGGTGCCTTTGCAGGCGGCGGGTGGCGGAACCATGGAGCGCCCGGCCGAGAACCCCACTCCGCGTCCGGGCGGCCCGCAGGGCGTGACCCCGCAGGTCACCGAAGGCTTCATCGACCGCATCGTCTCCATGGCCACGCAGTCGGCCGACGTCCGCTATCGCCAGGAGGCCGTGCAGCGCATCGCCAACGAGTCGATGAACCTCGTGCCGTATGAAGGCGAGGCCTCGTACTACCGGTCGATTCTCGCGAAGGTCGGCACGGGCGGCGGCAGCCATCCGCTCACGCAGGAGGAAGCGCGCCAGCAGCTCACCGCGACGTACAACAACGCGCTCGCGGCCATCGACCAGCTCGTCGAGATCCATCGCCTGCTCTCGAAGAACCTCAACCCGTCCAACGTGATGTACAGCGTCACGCTGCCGCCGTCGGTCCGCCGCGAGCGCACCGTCACCCCCACGCGCCTCGGCATCTACGGCATCCTGCTGGCGATGGTCACGCTCCCCGTCATCATCGCGGCGTGCCTGATCCACAACCGCGTGCGGGAAGAAGAGGAAGAGGACGAGGCAGCGTTCGAGTCGCGCGAGATCAGCCAGCAGCCGACCTGACACCCACGCCGTAATACTCGCGATACCACTCGACGAACCGGCGGATGCCGGTCTCGAGTGGTGTCGAGGGGGCGAAGCCGAAGTCGCGCTGCAGGTCCTCGACGTCCGCGTACGTCTCCAGCACGTCTCCCGGCTGCATCGGACGGAGCACCTTCTTCGCCTCGACGCCGAGCGCCCGCTCGATCGTGGCCACGAAATCCGTGAGCGACACCGGCGCGTGATTGCCGATGTTGTAGACGCGATACGGCGCGGCGCTCGACCCTGGATTCGGCTCGTGCGCATCCCACGCCGCATCGACCGGCGCGGGCTTGCGCAGCACGCGCACGAGCGCGGCCACGACGTCGTCGACGTACGTGAAGTCGCGCTTCATCTGCCCGTGGTTGAACAGCTCGATCGGACGTCCTTCCAGGATCGCTTTCGTGAACGAAAAGTAGGCCATGTCCGGACGGCCCCACGGTCCGTACACGGTGAAGAAGCGCAGGCCGGTCACCGGAATCCTGTAGAGATGCGCGTACGTGTGCGCCATCAGCTCGTTCGACTTTTTCGTCGCGGCGTAGAGGCTGATCGGATGATCGACGTTGTGCGAGACCGCGTACGGCAACGTGCGATTCGCGCCGTAGACCGAGCTCGACGAGGCGAAGACGAGATGCTGCACGCGCAGCGCGCGGCAGAGCTCGAGCACATGCGCAAAGCCGACGAGGTTGCTCTGCGTGTAAGCCTCGGGGTTGGTGATCGAGTAGCGCACGCCCGCCTGCGCGGCGAGATGGACCACCGCCTCGGGCTGGAAGCGCTTGACGTCGTCGAGCCAGTCGCGCCCGGCGATGTCGGCTTCGACGAACGTGAACGCCTCGTCCTCGCGCAGGCGCGCGAGCCGCGCGTGCTTGAGCGAGGGATCGTAGTAATCGTTGAGATTGTCCAGCCCCGTGACCCGCGCGCCGTCGCGCAGCAAAGCGCGCGTGACGTGATAGCCGACGAACCCGGCGGCGCCGGTGACGAGGATGCGTTCCATGACGCAGCCGACTTTATCAGACGGAGCGCCGGCCTCCGGCCGCTGTTCGGCCCCTGGTTCGGCAATGAGGACGCCGGCGCTCCGAGTATCATGCGCCGATGGTGGCGGAGGCGAATCGCCGCGCGCTGGTCACGGGCGCGACGGGGCAGGACGGCTCGTATCTCATCGAGCTGCTCCTCGCAAAAGGGTACGAAGTGCACGGCATCGTGCGGCGCTCGTCGTCGTTCAACACCGGCCGCATCGACCACCTCTATCAGGACATTCACGAACCCGACCGCCGCCTCACGCTCCACTACGGCGACCTCACCGACGGCTCGGCCCTCGCGCGCCTGCTGCGCAGGATCGATCCGCACGAGATCTACAACCTCGCCGCGCAGAGCCACGTGCGCGTCTCGTTCGACACGCCCGAATACACGAGCGACGTCACCGCCATCGGCATGACGCGCCTCCTCGAGGCGATCCGCGAGCTCGAGCTCTCCCCTCGCATCTACCAGGCCTCGTCGTCGGAGATGTTCGGCAGCGCCGCGCCGCCACAGAGCGAAGAGACCGTGCTCCAGCCGCGCAGTCCGTACGCCATCGCGAAGCTCTACGCGCACTGGATGACCGTCAACTACCGGGAGGCCTACGGCATGTTCGCCGTCAGCGGCATCCTCTTCAATCACGAGTCGCCGCGCCGAGGGGAGACGTTCGTCACGCGCAAGATCACGCGCGCCGTCGGCCGCATCGTGCACGGTCTGCAGGACCGCGTGTACCTCGGCAATCTCGACGCGAAACGCGACTGGGGTTACGCCAAGGATTACGTCGAGGCGATGTGGCTCATGCTCCAGCAGAACGAGCCGCGCGATTACGTCATCGCCACCGGCGAGACGCACACGGTGCGCGAGCTCTGCGAGCGCGCGTTCGCGCGCGCCGGCATCGCAATCGAGTGGCGCGGCAGCGGCACCGCGGAACAGGGCATCGACGCGAAAGACGGACGCGTGCTCCTCGAGATCGATCCCCGCTACTTCCGGCCCACCGAAGTCGACGTCCTCCTCGGCGACGCCTCGAAGGCGCGCCGCGAGCTCGGCTGGAACCCGACCGTCACGTTCCACGAGCTCATCGACCTCATGGTCGACGCCGACCTCGCGCTCGCCGAAAAAGAGGCGAAGGTGCGATGACGTTCTGGAACGGACGGCGCGTCCTCCTCACCGGCGGCGGCGGATTTCTCGGACGCGCGCTGCGCGCGAAGCTCGAATCGCTCGGCGGTGTGGAATTGCTCGCCCCGCGCTCGACCGAGCTCGACCTGCGCGATCCGAATGCCGTCCGCGATTACGTGCATGCGCAGCGGCCGCAGCTCGTCATCCACGCCGCGGCAGTCGTCGGCGGCATCGGCGCGAATCGCGATCATCCCGGCCGCTTCTTCTACGAGAACGCGGTCATGGGACTGCATCTCATCGAACAGTGCCGCCTCGCCGGCGTCGAAAAGTTCGTCTGCATCGGCACCGTCTGCGCGTACCCGAAATTCACCCCCGTGCCGTTTCAGGAAAGCGCGTTGTGGGATGGCTACCCGGAGGAGACGAATGCGCCATACGGACTGGCGAAGAAGATGCTGCTCGTGCAGCTCCAAGCGTATCGCGCCGAGTATGGATTCCGCGGCACGTTCCTCCTCCCCGCGAACCTCTACGGCCCGCACGACAACTTCGACCTGCACACGAGCCACGTCATCCCGGCCATGATCCGCAAGTTCGACACGGCCACACGCAACGGCGACGAGACCGTCGCGCTGTGGGGCGATGGTACGCCGACGCGCGAGTTCCTCTACGTCGACGACGCGGCGGACGGCATCGTCCTCGCCGCCGAGCGCTACGATTCCCCCGAGCCCGTGAACCTCGGCACCGGCGACGAGCATTCGATCGCGGGGATCGCCGCGATGATCGCGGAGCAGACGAACTTCCGCGGACGCATCGCCTGGGACACGAGCAAGCCCAACGGTCAGCCTCGCCGGAAGCTCGACACCTCACGGGCCGCCGAAGCGTTCGGATTCCGGGCAACGACGCCTTTTTCGGCCGGCCTCAGTCGCACGATCGAATGGTGGCGCTCGCAATCTTGAAGAGCGGCACCCGCGTTGCACTGGCCCCGCTCCAGAGTCGTGCGAATAACTAACAGATCCCCCTTCTCCCTCACAGCCGGCGTACTCCTGATCAGCCTCGTCTTTCCGCTGACGGCGCTTGCCGAGTTCTACGTCGTGCCGACCGATGACGCGCTCATCGCGTCCTCGCGCGCGATCGTCATCGGCACCGTCACCGAGATCCAGAGCGAGTTCGCCGACAACGGCGACATCGTCACCAACATCGATGTCGATATCGAGCGCGTGCTCAAAGGCGCGCCGCGCATCACCGGCTCGCTACGCCTCGTCGAGCCCGGCGGCGTCATCGGCACCCAGGTCATGCTCGTCTCGGCCGCCCCGCAGTACTGGGTCGGCAACCGCGCGATGATCTTCCTCACGCAGACCAGGGACGGTCAGTGGCGCACTCACGGCGCCTCCCTCGGCAAGTTCGACTTCGTCGACGACGCACGCGGCCGCGGTCTCGCGGTGCGCTGGGCCGTCGCGCACGAGGATCCGAGCCTGTGGCGCGCCGACGGCAAGCCGCACGACGAGAAGCTGCGCGACTCCGCGCGCTTTCTCGCCTATGTCGAGCGCGCCGCGCGCACCCTCGAAGACAAACCGTTCGACAGGATCGAGCCCTCCGAGACCCGCGAAAGCGCCGGCGAGGCGGACTACTTCATCGAGGAGCCGGTCGCCGACCTGACCGAACCGCGGGCGTGGCAGCCGTCGGCGAACGCGACCTACCCGCCGTCGGCGTACACGCAGGGCTCGTTCCGCTGGGAGCTCTTCGACAAGAGCGGCTCGGTCGTCTTCAAAGCGAGCGGCGTGCAGCCCAACTACGACTACCTCGGCGCCGCGCAGCGCGGTCTCGCCGCGTGGACGAACGATCCGGGGTCGAACGTCGCCTACCTCTACGGCGGCACGACGACGGCCGGTTTCGTCAACGACAACCAGAACACGATCGTCTTCAACTCCGCGGGCGACGTCCCCGCCGGCGCGCTCGCCTACGCCAAGTGGTACGGCGGCACCACTCACGTGTACAAAGGCGAGACCTTCGTGTCCATCAGCGAAGGCGACGTCGTGATGAAGCAGAATCCCGGCGTCTCGCAGAAAGTGTTCGACGAAGCCATCACGCACGAGCTGGGACACACGCTCGGCTTCCGCCACTCCGATCAGGGCACGCCGTCCTCGACGCAGGCGGTGATGAAGGCCGTCCTGACGGGCCAGTACGGTGCCGCCCTCGGGCCGTGGGACATCGAAGCGGTTCGCACGGTTTACGAAGGAACCAGCAGCCCGACGGTGCCCGGCGCGCCGGCGAACCTCATCGCCACCGCCACCAGCAATTCGTCCGTGACGATCACCTGGAACGCCGTCACCGGCGTCGCGGGGTACAACCTCGAGCGCGCCGTCAACGTCAACGGACCGTGGAACCCGGTCGCCAGTCCGACCGGCACGTCCTACACCGACAGCGGGCTCTCCGCCGGCTTCACGTATCTCTATCGTGTCTTTGCCAGAAACAGCTCAGGCGGCGTGAGCACGGCCAGCAACATCGACCACGCGACGACGATCCTCTTCACCGACGATCCGCTCGTGCCGCGCTCCACCGTGGTCAAAGCCATCCACCTCACGCAATTGCGTCAGGCCGTGAACGCCGTGCGCGTCGCGGCGGGATTGGGCGCCACGACCTACACGGACCCGAATCCGACCCGCGTCCAGGTCAAACAGGTGCACATCAACGAGCTGCGCAACGCGCTCACGCCGGCGCTGGCCGCTCTCGGAAAAGCGGCCGTGTACAGCGAGCCGGTGGTGAGCCGCGGCACGCCGATCCGGGCCATTCACTTCCAGGAAATCCGCAATATGACGAAATAAGGGGCCGCTCCTTCGGGTAAACTCTGCGAATCGTTCACGCACGGTCACCGGTAAAACTGCCGGCGTCGTGTGTGGTCCACCCGCAGAGAAGAACCGAGGGAGCGTCCATGTTTCGTCACGCCTGCTTGCGTGCAGTCTGTGCTGTTCTTGTTTTCATCGTCACCGCAACAGTCCACGCCACGACATTCGTCATGCCGACGGACGACGAAATGATCGCGCGTTCCTCGACCATCGTTCAGGGAACGGTCGAAGGCTCGTATGCGCGGCGCTCATCCCTCGGCGATATCGAGACCGTGTACGAGGTCCGCGTCTCGCGCGGCTTCAAAGGCAATGTCGAACGCGATCAACTGGTCAGCGTCGTCTCGCCCGGCGGCGTCCTCGGCGATCGAGCGATGCTCGTCCACGGCGCCGCGCATTTCGCCTCCGGCGAAAAGGTGCTGCTGTTCCTCACGCGCTCCGGTGACGCGCTGACGCCGGTCGACCTCACCCTCGGCAAGTTCCGCTTCGTCACCTCCAGCAACGGTACGCGCCTTCTCACGCGCGACCTGGAAGACGTCGTGGCCTGGGATCGCGACGGTGCGCCTCACGACGAGCCCGTCCGCCGCGAGGAAGCGTTCCTTCGTTTCGTCGGCGATCGTGCCGCGAACCGCGTTCCTGCCGGCGACAACTACCTCGTCGACGCGTCGTCCGTCGTTCTGCCCCCGGCCCCGCGCCCTGAAAAGTGGTCCGTCCGCTCGGACATCGCGCCCTACACCTCCGGTTCGTACACCACGAACTTCGCAGCCGTCTGCAACGGATGTCCCTCCGGTCCGACGCCGATGCGCTGGCTCAACGCCTCGGCCGGCATCACCTTCAACAAGAACACCGCGCAGAACATCGCCGGCGGAACGGGAGACGGTGGCGTCGCGGCGATCCAGGCCAGCCTCGCGGCCTGGACCAACGACTGCCAGTCCAACGTCGTCCTGAACTACGGCACCACCGCCAACCTCAAGAATCCTGACGACAACGTCAACACCATCGTCTTCAACGATCCGCAGGGCTCCATCGCCGGATCCTTCGGCCCGGGCGGCGGTACGGTCGCCGTGACCACCAGCGTTTTCTGGACCTACGACGACATGTTCGACGGTCTGGAGTGGTGGCGCCTTCTCGACACCGACATCGTTTTCCAGGATGGCTTCACGGCGTCGATGTCCGGCTTCCAGACGGCGATGACGCACGAGCTCGGTCACGCAATCGGGTTCCGCCACTCCAACGCCAACCCGGCATCCGGCAACGACCAGTCGGTGACGTGCAGCAGCGCAACGTCCGACTGCACCACGACCGCGACCGCGATCATGTGGTGGCAGGCGGTGCACGCGTTCGGCGCGACGCTCCAGCCGTGGGACCAGAACGCCGTCCGCGCCGTCTACCCGGGCGCCTGCGTCTCGCTCGGAACGCCCTCCGGCCTGACGGCCACCACGAACGGCTCGGTCGTCGCCGTGTCGTGGGCCGCGGCAACGGGAGCCACCGGATACAACGTCTATCGCCGCGCTGCCGGCGCGGTGACCTTCAGCCTCGTCGGAAGCACGGCCGGCACGACCTACAACGACCAGGCGGTGAGCAGCGGCAACGCCTACCTCTACTACGTCAAAGCGACGGCGAGCGGCTCCGAATCCGCGGCCAGCAACCAGGATTTCGCGACCGTCTACACGTACACCGACGCGACGATCACGGCCGGCGCCACGACGGCGAAGAAGTCGCACATCGATCAGTTGCGCGCCGCGGTCAACGCGGTCCGCGCGCTCGCCGGTCTCGGAAACGCAACGTGGACCACGGACTCGACGCTGGTCAGCGGGACGACGCGCGTGAAGGCGCTGCACATCCAGGAACTGCGCACGGAAGTGAACTCCGCGCGCGCCGCTCTCGGCTTCGGCGCGGCCACGTTCTCGACCGACGGCACCGTCACCGCGGGTGCCACGAGCATCAAAAAAGCGCACATCGACCAGCTCCGCGACTCGATGAAGTAACCAGCCACTCCCTCCCCCGAGCTGGCGCACGAACTTTCCGAAAACGTGCGCCAGCTCACATCTGGTGGCAATCTCGTTAAGTTATTTTCGGTTTCAGCAGCACAAGGAATCGTCCGAAAATGACTTCTCGCACGGCCATCAGGACCGCTATCTCTCTGTTTTTCCTGTCGCTTGCAGGCGCCGCCACGGCCGCCGAGCATCACTTCGACCGTGAGATCCTCGCGCCGCTGAGCAAGCCGCTCAAGACCGGCGTGGCGATCCGGATCGAGAACGTGCCCCTCACCGAAGGGCAGCCGGAAACGCTGGAGCTCGAGCGTTTCGAGCTCTGGACCGAGGATGCCGAGATCACGGTTTTCGGCGCGAACGGGAAGGTCGTCGAGAAGCTGACGCCGCCTGCCGCGACGTACTACCGCGGCTCGATCGCCGGCCAGCCGGAATCGCTCGCCTTCGTGTCGATCCACGGCGACCGCGTCGAAGGCATCATCTACTCCGGCGACCGCAAGTTCTCCCTCGGCTCGCGCCGCGTCAACGCGCAGAAGCGCGAAGTCATCGTCCAGGAGTCTTCCGCCATGGACGACATCCCGCTCGAGAGCGAAGGCTTCACGTGCGACCTCGAAGGCGCTCCCGTCCTCGCGCAGAACCGGCCGCGCGCCGTATCGAATGCGCTCGGTGAAGTCGAGGCCAACGCCGCGCCGACCGGCACGCAGCGCTCCGTCATCAACCTCGCCGTCGAGACCGACTACGAACTGTTCGTGAACGCCGGCAGCAACACGACGAACGTCACCAACTACATCGGCAACCTCGTCGCCGCCGCGTCGACGATCTACAACCGCGACCTCCTCACCGAGATCCGCATCGCCTACCTCGGCATCCAGAACAGCTCGAGCGACCCGTTCAACGTCTACCCCGGTCAGAGCGGTACGTGGAACGGCGTGACGACCCCGCTCACGTCCATGCACGCCCTGCTCGAGCTCGGCGACCGCTGGCACAACGCTCCGCCGTCCACCAACAAGCGCTCGGCCGTCGCGCTCATCAGCGGCAAGAACTACGGCGGCGGCATCGCCTGGGTCGGCACCCTCTGCAGCGGCGACCTCGCTTACCAGGGTCACTGGGGCGGCGCCTATTCGTTCAACGGCGGCATCGATCCTCCGAACGACCTTTCCGTTCCCAACCCCGACGGCACCGTCAACTACGTTGCGCCATCGTCGAACTACTGGCCGCTCATGCAGCTCACGCACGAGCTGGGGCACAACGTCGGCAGCAGTCACACGCACTGCATCTCCCTCTCCCCCGCGCAGAAGACGCAGTACAACGTCACGCGCAACTACGTCGACGAGTGCCACGCCGGCGAGGGCGGCTGCTTCGCCGGCAGCGTCTCCGTTCCGGCGGAAAAAGGCTCGATCATGAGCTACTGCCATCTCCGCAGCGGCGGCGGGACGAACACGCGCTTCACGTTCGGACAGCCGGGCCAGACCAGTGAGGTCGTGCGCAACAACATGCGCGCGAACATGGCCGGCAAGACGCCGTCCCTCTCCGCGATCAACGCGCCGGCAAGTCTCAACGCGGGCGCGACCGGCAACGCATCCGTCGCTTCCGTCGCGGGTCTCACGTACGCGTGGGCGATCTCGAACGGCACGATCACCTCCTCGGCGGCGCTGGCCGCGATCACGTTCACCGGCACCACCAACCCCGTGACGCTGCGCGTGACGGCCACCAATACGAACGGCTGTTCGATCACCGACACGTTCACCGTCTCCATCGGCGGCGGCACGACGCTCCCCGCACCGGCGAGCTTCGCGGCCACCGCCATCTCCTCGACGAGCGTCGCCACTTCGTGGGCTGCCGTCACCGGCGCCACGGGCTATCAGATCTGGCGCAGCGGCGATGGCACGAACTTCACGCATGTCGGCACCACCGGCGGGCCGACGTCGTACAACGACGGCACCGCCGCCTCGGGCATCTCGTATCTCTACCGGGTCCGCGCGACCAACGCGTCCGGCGTCGGCCCGTTCAGTGCCGTCGATCTCGCGACGGCGATCATCTTCACCGACCCCGTCATCACGGCCGGCGTCACGCGCCCGCGCGCGGTGCACTTCAACGAGCTGCGCGCCGGCGTGAACTCACTGCGCACTCTGGCGGGACTGGGCGCGATCGCGCTCACCGCACCCGTGCCCGGCGCCTCGGTGAGCGTGCGCAAGGCACACCTCGACACGCTGCGCACGGGACTCAACGCCGCGCGCACTGCACTCGGACTCGGGGCCTGGCCGTTCACCGACGCGACGATCACCGCGACTTCGACGCGCATCAAGAGCGCGCACATCAGCGAGTTGCGGGCCGGCCTGCAGTGAGCACCCGGTAGATCCCCGCCGCGATCGCGCCGAACAGGAAGCCGCCGACATGCGCCCACCAGGCGATGCCGGCGACTTCCTGCACGCGGCGCGCGGCTTCGAGCGAGAGAAAGCCGTTGAAGAACTGCATCGCGAACCACACCGGCAGAAAGACGATCGCCGGGATCTCCGCCATCGCCCAGTAGACGACGAGCGGAAACAGCGTGACGATGCGCGCGTGACCGCGCAGGACCAGGAACGCGCCGAGGATTCCGGCGATGCTGCCTGAGGCGCCGATCGACGGGATCTGCGACTGCGGAAACAACAGCGTGTGCGCGAGGCTCCCCGCCATGCCGCAGGCGATGTAGAGCAGGAAATAGCGGGCGTGCCCCATCGCGTCCTCGATCGCGCCCCCGAAGACCCAGAGGTAGATGAGGTTCCCCGCGAGATGCACGAACCCGCCGTGCAGAAAGAGCGAGCTCACGAGCGTGATCGCCACCTCCCACGGCTCGTACTGATACGCGCCCGGATTGACGAGACGCGCGGGGATGTAGCCGAACGTGTGGATGATTCGCTCGGTCATCGGGCCCATGAAAATCTGGGCGAAGAAAGCGATGACGTTCGCGGCGACGAGTCCGCGGTTCACGAGCGCCGGCTTTTGATTCGGCAGCGTGTGGCGGAGAGGAATCATGACTCCTCCCCGCTCATCGCATGCTTTAGGCCAGCGCCGCCGCGATCTCCCGAACCACTTCCACGACCTGCTCTTCCTTCAACTCCGGGAACACCGGAATCGCGAGCGTCTGCGCCGACGCCGCATCCGAATTCGGATACGAGTCCTTCGCGCTGGCGAGGTCCTGGAAGCACGCCTGCTGCGGGAGCGTCAGCGGGTAGTACACCTCGCACCCGATCTGCCTGCTCTTGAGGTGCTCCATCACCTTGTCCCGCACCTCGCGTCCCTCGGGGAAGCGGATCACGTACTGGTTGTAGATGTGACGGCGACCGGCCAGTTCCTCCGGCAGCACCACGCGCTCCCCCACTCCCGCACTCGCGAACTCGCGGCGATAGATCTCCGCATTGCGGCGGCGTCCTTCATGCCACGTCTCGAGATGCGCGAGCTTGATGTGCAGCATCGCCGCCTGCAGCGCGTCGATGCGGAAGTTGCCGCCGACGTAGTGGTGGAAGTAGCGCGGACGCATGCCGTGCACGCGGAAGTCGATCAGGCGCTGATACAGCGCGTCGTCGTTCGTCGTGATCGCGCCCGCGTCGCCGAATGCGCCGAGGTTCTTGGACGGGAAGAACGAGAAGCAGCCCATCGTGCCGATGGTGCCGGCGCGGCGGCCTTCGTACTCCGAGCCCACCGCCTGCGCGGCGTCTTCGATGACGGCGATGCCGTGCTTCTGCGCGATGGCGAGGATCTCGTTCATCGGCGCGCACTGTCCGTACAGATGCACCGGCATGATCGCCTTCGTGCGCGGCGTGATCTTCGCCTCGAGCAGCTCGGGATCGATGTTGTAGTCGGTGAGCGTGATGTCGACGAACACCGGCACCGCGCCGAGGCGCGCGACGACGCCGGCGGTGGCGAAGAACGAATACGCCGGCACGATGACTTCGTCACCGTTACCGATGTTGAGCACCATCAACGCCTCGAGCAGCGCGTCGGTTCCCGACGAGACGCCGACCGAGTACTTGGTCTGGCAGTAGTCCGCGAAATCGCGCTCGAACTCGTCGACGCGTTTTCCGAGGATGAAGAGCTGCGATTCGTAGATCTCTTCCGTGACGCGCAGCGCTTCGTCGCGGATCGTGGCGTATTGCAGTTTCAGGTCGAGTAACGGGATCGGCATAGCGGCGCGCAGTGTAATTCATTAGACGAAAACGCGCTGGTGGCCGTATCAACAGCGCCTCGCCAGACACATTTTCAGCGCTCATTCTTATGCACGAATAGCGTTGGACATTCTCAGAGAAGCCTCCGTATCACAGGCACTTCAATCGGAGGCATCAAATGAAAATCACGAACCTTCTCACCGCCGCGGCGATCGCCGCGCTCCCCCTCACCACACACGCCGCGCAGCTCGTCATCCCCGCCGCCGGCGCCGGTCCCGGCGCCAACGGCAGCCAGTGGAAAAGCAACGTCACCATCCACAGCGCCGCGCCGCGCGGCACTTCGCTGACGCTTCGTTTCCAGCAGGGCACGACGCTCAGCGCCCCCGTCGAAGTGCATCTCGGCGCGCGTCAGACCGTATCCATCGATGACATCGTGCAGTCGAAGTTCCACGCCACCGGCACCGGCGCGCTCATCGTCGACGTCAGCGAGCGCGACGCCCGCGGCATCGCCATCACGTCGCGCACCGCGAACGTCCTCGGTGACGTCGAATTCGGTCAGGACATCCCGGCGGTCGACGTGGCCGACGCACTGCGCGAAGGGGATACCGGCGCGCTGCCCGGTCCGGACGACGTCACGCGCGAGCGCTTTAACTTCGGCATCTACACGCTCGAAGCGACGACCGTCGAATGGCAGGTCGTGCGCGCGAACGGCACCGTCGCCGCAACCAGGTCCGTCACCTACGCCACCTCCGCACACGCGCAGTACAACAGCGGCATCGAGTCCCTCCTCGGCGTCGCGCCGCAGCGCAACGACACCGTGTACGCGCGCCTCGCCAGCGGCCGCGCCATCGCGTACGGCAGCATCGTGAACACGACCGGCGACCCGACGTTCGTCCCCGGCATCCGCACGCGTGAAGACATCCTCATCGACTTCAAGGGCGTCGACCTCGACGAGAACGGCACGATCGACGTGGCCGACGCGAACGACGACGGCGTGCTCGACGCGCCGGTCGACATCGCCACCTCGATGTTCGACAGCTACTTCAAGGTCGTCGCCGAGGGTGAGTTCGGTGAGACGGTGCAGTACGAGATCGTCTCCTCGCCGGCGCAGGCGGACATCCTCGACGAGAACGGAACACTGCGCGTCGCTGCGGGCGCCGCGGTGAAAGGAACCGTGGGTGAGATTCGGATTCGAGCGATCAGCGGCAGCTCGTCGCAGGTCCTCACGATACCGGTGCGGTTCCGGTAGTACGCAGCACCGGGGACGGCCGCGCACGGCCGTCCCCGTTTTTCAGGCGAACGTGATTTTCGCGAAGCGCCGCTTCCCCACCTTCAGCAGGTAACTCTTTCCCGCCGTAGCCTCGAGCGCGTGCCGCGTCGTCTCGACCTTCACGTCGTCGACGAGCACACCGCCCTGCGCGATCAGGCGCTGCGCGTCCTTGTTGCTGTCGGCCAGCTTCGCCGCGGTGATGATCTTCGTCAGCAGTTGCGGTTCCTCGCTCGCCGGCAACGTCGTCTCTTCGAGATCGGTCGGCACCTGACGCTCGCTGAACACGCGCCGGAACTCCGCTTCCGCGTGTTCCGCCGCGTCGTCGTCGTGAAAGTCGCGGATGATCGATTTCGCCAGCGTCCTCTTCGCTTCCATCGGATGCACTGCACCCGATTCGACGCGTTGCCGCAGCTCGGTCACCTGGGCCGGAGTGAGATCGGTGCAAAGGGTGTAGTACTTCCACATCAGCCCATCGGAGATGGACATGACCTTGCCGAAGATCGAGCCCGCCTCCTCGTTGATGCCGATGTAGTTGCCGAGCGACTTCGACATCTTCTCGATGCCGTCGAGTCCTTCGAGGAGCGGCATCGTGATCACGACCTGCGGCTCCTGCCCATATTCGCGCATCAGATCGCGGCCGACGAGAAGGTTGAAGAGCTGGTCGGTGCCGCCCATCTCCACGTCGCATTTGAGCGCAACGGAGTCGTAGCCCTGTGCGAGCGGATAGAGCAGCTCGTGAATCGCGATCGGCTGCCGCGCGTCGAATCTCTTGCGAAAGTCGTCGCGCTCGAGCACGCGAGCCAGCGTGTATTTCGCCGCCAGCTTGATCATCCCCTCGGAACCGAGCGCGCCGAGCCACTCCGAGTTGAAGCGGATCTCCGTCTTTTCCGGATCGAGGATCTTGTAGACCTGCTTGCGATACGTCTCCGCGTTTGCGAGCACTTCCTCGCGCGTGAGTGCCGGGCGCGTGGCCTTCTTCCCGGTCGGGTCGCCGATCATGCCGGTGAAATCGCCGATCAGAAAAATCACGCGATGCCCGAGCTGCTGGAAATGCCGCATCTTGCGGATCACGACCGTGTGTCCGAGGTGAATGTCAGGGGCGGTGGGATCGAAACCGACCTTGATCGTGAGCGGCTTCCCGCGCGAGATCTTCGCCTTCAGGTCGCCCTTCTCGATGAGGTCGACCGTCCCCTTGGCGAGGTATTCGAGCTGTTCGTCGAGCGTCATGGTGCGGATTGTATTCGGAGCGCGTGGAGCGCCGGTCTCGGCCGGCACTTCGTCAACGCGCTTCCAGCCACTGCTGGAACATCAGCAGCCGCCACAGCACGCCCTCGGCGCCTGGAACCGGCCCGTCGTTCCACACGCGGCGCACGCTCGCGACGTCGAAGTAGCCCTCGCGCGCGATCCGTTCCGGCGCAACCAGCGACGCCGCCCAATCGCGCAACGGACCGCGCAGCCAGCCGTCGATCGGCAGACCGAATCCGCTCTTGTCGCTCGCGATCATCGCGTCGGGGACGAATCGCCGCACGAGCTTGCGCAGCAGACGCTTCCCCTGCAGCCCGTGCATCTTCATCGACACCGGAATCGACCACGCCAGCTCGACGAGGCGGTGATCGAGCAGCGGCTCGCGTACTTCCAGACTGACGGCCATACTCATGCGATCGACCTTGGTGAGGATGTCGTCCGGCAGGAACGTCATCGCGTCGAGGAACATCATCATGGCGATGGGATCGCTGAGCCGCGGCCAGTGCTCGCGCGACGAGAGCACGTCCGCGAGCGCGTGCGCGTCGCGAACGCGCAGCAACGCCTGCGCGACTTCCTGCTCGTAGCGCGCGAGCGGATCGTCGTTGACGAGCGCTTCGCCGAGTCCGCGCAGACGTCCGCTCACGCTGCGCGAAGTCACGCGCGCCAGTTGCCGGAACGCGCTGCCGAGCGGGCGCCGCAGCGGACGCGGCACGCGCGACACGCGTTCGGTCAGACGCTGATTGAGAAAGTAGCGGTGATAGCCGCCGAACAACTCGTCGCCGCCGTCGCCCGACAATGCGACGGTCACGTGCGAGCGCGCCATGCGCGAGACGAGATACGTCGGAATCGCGGACGAATCGCCGAGCGGCTCGTCGAGGATCGACGGCATCACATGCATCACTTCGAGCACCTGTTCGACGCCGAGGATCGTTTCCGTGTGACGCGTGCCGAGGTGACGGGCGATGGCGGCGGCGCGCGGCGCCTCGTTCGGGAGATTGCCGCTGAAGCCGATCGTGAATGTCGACACGCTCCCCGTCTCGCGCTGCATCAGCGCGGCGATGAGCGTCGAGTCGATGCCGCCGGAGAGAAAGAGCCCCAGAGGCACGTCCGCGATCAGGCGCAGCCGGACGGCATCGGACAGCAGCGCCTCCACTGCCTCGACCGCTTCGTCTTCGGTACCGCGAAACGGATTTGCCTGCGCGCGCTCCGCGATCTGCGTCGCGTTCCAGTACACCTGCGTGCGCGCATTGCCTTGCGCGTCGATGGTGACGATCGTGCCGGGCTTCAGCTTCGCGATGCCGCGGAAAATTGAATACGGCGCGGGCACGTAGGCGTAGCGCGCGTAGAGCGCGAGCGCGTCGCGATCGACTTCCGTGCCGCCGAGCGGCCGCAATTCCGACGCGAACTCGATGCCTCGTGAGGTGAGCGCGTAGTGCAGCGGCTTGATGCCGATGCGGTCGCGCACGAGCGAAAGCGTCCGCGTCTCCCGATCCCACACCGCGAACGCGAACATGCCGATGAAGCGCTCGACCGCGCCTTCCACACCCCACTGTTCGATCGCGGCGAGCAGCACCTCGGTGTCGGACGTCCCGCGATAGGCGCGGGTGCCGAGCTCTTTCGCCAGGCGCTGATAGTTGTAGATCTCGCCGTTGAAGACGATCACGTAGCGGCCGCTCGCGGAAACCATCGGCTGCGCGCCCGCGTCGGAAAGGTCGATGATGGCCAGACGGCGGAAGCCGAGTGCCACTCCGGCGGGCGCGTCGACCCACACGCCGTCGTCGTCGGGGCCGCGGTGGCGCACCGAATCGGCCATGGCTCGCGCCCGCGCGCGAAGGTCGTCCTCCGCGCCGCCGCCGAATCTCCATACGCCCGCTATGCCGCACATCGTGTCAGTTCATCCCGTGTTGACGCCGCATCGTACCCGCTCGTACACTGCTGGCAACGTGAATACCAACCGCACTCACCGCCACCACCACCATCATCGCGATCGGTAGGGGTGCGTTCCGTGTGTGCCCCGCCGCAAGGAGGGAGCCACGCGATGAGCTGCGCTGAAGTCGAGGCCTCTTCCTGAACGCGGGAAGAGGCTTTTGACTTCATGGCGACGAAATTCAGATATCCAACCGGGGCGAGGCCGCTGCTGATCGAAGAGACGGCGCGGCGGCGGCGCATCGAGTCGCGCTTCGTGGCGCTGCTCGAAGAAGCGGGCTTCGCCGAGATCGTCCTCCCCGTCATCGACTTTGCCGAGCCGTACGCGAGCGTGAGCGCACGCGGCACGGCGAAACAGAGTTATCGCTTCACCGACCGCGAAGGCGAGCTGGTGGCGATCCGCTCCGATTTCACACCCATGGTGGCGCGTGCGCTCGCGCCATACGTGAACGGCGACCCGCTGCGCGTCTTCTATCGCGGCGACGTCATCCGGTGCGAAGCCACGCGGCTCGGCACGAACCGCGAGCTGTTCCAGATCGGCGCGGAGCTCGTCGGCGATGCGTCGGCCGAGGCGGACGTCGAGGTGCTCCAACTCGTCGCCGCGATTGCGGAGACGCTGAGCGCGAAACCGCTCGTCGTCTACAGCGGCTCTGCGCACCTCGACGACGACCGCTTCGTCCAGCACGACGAAGACGACGACCGCGGCTACTACACGGGGCTGCGTTTCTGGGTCTACGGCGACGACCGGCGCACGCCGATCGCACAGGGCGGACGCTACGACGCCCTCTACTCCCACTTCGGCGCCGACGTCCCGGCGATCGGCTTCACGTTCACGATCGGAGCTGTCGAGCCGCTGAGCCGTCCAGTCCTGGAGCTCAACCTCTCGACCGCTCCATAGCTCAGGAGCTCTCATGCGCATCGCCATCCCCAAAGGCCGCCTCCAATCCCCCGTCCTCGCGACGTTCGCGAACGCCGGCTACGACGTCCCTACCGAATCCGATCTGCGCACGCGCAAACTCGTTTTCGCGCGTGGCGGCGTGGAGTGGATTTTCGTCAAGGACTGCGACGTGCCGGTGTACGTCGAGCACGGCGCGGCCGATGCCGGCATCGCCGGACTCGATCAGATCCTCGAGCACGACTGCACCGCCTATCAGGCCGTGGAGCTGCCGTACGGCCGCTGCCGGATGATGGTCATCGGCGCACCCGATGCGCCGCGTCTCACCGACGGCTCGCGCATCGCCACCAAGTACCCGCTCATCACGCGCCAGTATCTCGACGCACGCGCGCTGCGTGCCGAGATCGTCTCCCTCGGCGGCTCGGTCGAGCTGGCCGCGGTCCTCGGCCTCACCTCCCACGTCGTCGATCTCGTCGAGACCGGCGAAACGGTGCGCGTGCACCGGCTCGTGCTGCAGGAACTGGTCACCGAGATCACGCCGCGGCTGATCGTGGCGAAGAACGTCTACCGCACGAAAAACAAGGAAATGCGCGCGCTGATCGCGCGCGTGGAGGACACCGTCGATGAAAGCATCGTCGCCTGAAGCCGCAGCCGCGCTGCGCGAACTGGAAGCGCGCCGCAACGACTCGAATGCGAACGCGTTTCGCGTCGCCGACGAGATGATCGCAGGTGTGCGTGCGCGCGGTGACGCGTACGTTTCCGAACAGATCGAACGTTTCGATCGCCTGCGCGTCGATCCGATTCTCATCGAGCCGCGCAAGGTCACGATCGATCGTGAGCTCGCGTACGCGCTCGACACGGCCATCGATCGCGTCGAAGCGTTCCACCTCCAGCAACTCCCCCCCTCGTACACGTGGAACGGCGTGGAACATCGCGTGCGCCCGCTGCGCCGCGTGGGCGTGTACGTGCCGGGCGGACGGGCGGTGTACGTGTCGACGCTGATCATGTGCGCCGTCCCCGCGCGCATCGCCGGCGTGCCGGAGCTCGTCGTGGCCACCACGCCTTCGGCCGCATCGAGGGACGAACTGCACTACGTCTGCAACCGCCTCGGTATCCGCGAGCTGTATCGATGCGGCGGCGCGGCGGGGATTGCTGCGCTGGCCCTCGGTACCGAGTCGCTGCAACGCGTCGACAAGATCGCCGGTCCCGGCAACGCGTACGTCACCGCGGCGAAGACGCGCCTCGTCGGCGAGGTGGGCATCGACATGACCGCCGGCCCGACGGAGCTGATCGTCATCGCCGACGAGACGGCGAACGCCGACTATGTGCAGGCCGATCTCGACGCGCAGCAGGAGCACGGTCCCGACTCCGCGGTGATCTGCATCTCCATCGGCAAAGCGCTCGACGTGCGGGCGACGTTGAATTTCGTCGCCGATTCCGTCGAGGAAGCCGTCGCCATCTCCGATCGCATCGCGCCGGAACACCTCTCCATTCACGCGCGCAATGCTCCGTCGATCGCGGCGCAGGCGCAGAACGCCGGCGCGATCTACTGCGGGCCGTTCTCGCCGCCCGCGGCGGGCGATTACGTGATCGGCTCCAATCACGTGCTCCCCACGTCCGGCAGCGCGCGCTTCTTCTCGCCGCTGGGCGTCTACGACTTCGTGAAACGCACGAACGTGATCGTCCTGAACGAGAGCACGCTCGCGGAGATCGCGCCGTACGGCGCGGCCATCGCCCGCTTCGAAGGACTGCCGCAACACGCGCGCTCGATCCTCGCCCGCGAGGAGGTGAAGGCATGACCGCGCGCGCCGCCGTCGCCGCCATGACCGCGTACACGCTCGAGCTGCGCGAGGCGGAGATCAAGCTCAATCAGAACGAGTCGCCGTACGACGTTCCGTTCAAGGACGAAGCACTGGCCCGCATCGCCGAACGTCCGTGGAATCTCTATCCCGATTTCGAATCGACCGCCTTGCGCACCGCCTTGGCGAAGGCGTACGCACTGCAGCCGGAGGAGATCCTCGCCGGGAACGGCTCGAACGAATTGCTGGCCGCGGCCGTGGGTGCGTTCGTCGGACCGGGCACGCCGGTCGTGTTCGCGCGTCCGACGTTCGCGTTGTACGAGAAGCTCGTCACCATCGCGGGAGGACTGCCGGTGCCGGTCGACGTCGATCCTTCGACGGGCCTGCTTCCGCTCGACGAGATGGTCAACATCTTGTCCAACCTGCGCGGTGCGGTGGTCATCGTCTGCTCGCCGAACAATCCGACCGGCGGCGTGCTCCCTGCGCGTGGACTCGAATCCCTCCTCGCCACCGGCGCGACGGTGCTCTTCGATCGCGCCTACGGCGACTTTGCGCTCGATGAGCTGCCGCCGCTGCACGACCGCCTCGTCACCTTCTCCACGTTCTCGAAGGCGTGGGGGCTCGCCGCGATGCGCGTGGGCTGGCTCACGTCGACCGCCGCCACGTGCCGCGAGATCCGCAAGGTCAAGCTCCCCTACTCGCTGAACATCGTCAGCGAGACGATCGCCGCGATCGCGCTCGAGAACCGCGCCGTGCGCGATGCGAACGTCGCCCGCACCATCGCCGAGCGCGAACGGGTGCTCGCCGCGATGCGTGCCCTTCCGTCGCTCACCGTCTTTCCCACGTGCGCGAATTTCATCGCCTTCCGCGGCAACGCCACCTTCGAGGATTTCCTCGCACGCGGCGTCCTCGTGCGCAAATACGCGAACTTTTTGCGCGTCTCCATCGGCTCGCGCGAACAGAACGACCGCTTCCTCGCCGTATTGAAGGAGTGCGCATGAGAACCGCCTCGCTCTCCCGCACCACGAAGGAGACGTCGGTGTCCGTGAACGTCAACGTCGACGGCACCGGCCGCGCGGCCATCGACACACCGGTCGGCTTCCTCTCCCACATGCTCGATGCGATCGCCCGTCACGGGCAGCTCGATCTCGACATCCTCGCCACCGGCGATACGTTCATCGACTATCACCACACCGTCGAAGACACCGCCCTCGTTCTCGGCGAAGCGTTCGGCAACGCTCTCGGCGACAAGCGCGGCATCCGCCGCTTCGGCCACGCCTACGTGCCGCTCGACGAAGCGCTCGCACGCGTGGTCGTCGATTTCTCCGGCCGTCCGTTCCTCGTGTTCGAGGCCCCGATCGACCGCGAAATGCTCCTCATCCACAAAGATTTTCCGTTCGCACTCGTCGAGGAGTTCTTCAAGTCGTTCGCGAACAAATGCCAGTGCAACATCCACGTCGATCTGATCCGCGGGCGCAATGGACATCACGCGGCCGAAGCGATCTTCAAGGCTTTTGCGATTGCGGTGCGGGCGGCGAAGGAAGTCGTGACGAGCGACGTGCCGAGCACGAAGGGGGTTCTCTGATCCTCATCGATTCTCCCGTCGCAAACACGGCCAACATCGCGCGCGCATTGCGCGCCGTTGGCGCTCCGCTCGACGTCTCGCGTGATCCGCTGGTGATCGCGCGCGCGGCGAAGCTCGTGCTTCCCGGCGTCGGTTCGTTCGGCGCGGCGATGAAATGGCTCGAGGAGACGGACATCGCCATCGCCATTCGCGAAGCGGTGAGCAACGGCGCGTTTCTCCTCGGCATCTGCGTCGGCCATCAACTTCTCTTCGACGTCTCGCACGAGATGGGCTCGACGCGCGGCCTCGGCCTCGTGCGCGGCGAAGTGCAGCGCTTCGACGGCCCCCTGCCCGTGCCGCAGATCGGCTGGAATCGCGTCACCGCACGCGGGCCGCTGTTCGACGGCGTCGAGCACGAGGCCTTCTACTTCGTCAATTCGTACGCGGCCCGCGACGCGGCGAACGAGGTCGCATCCGCGGATTACAACGGTCCGTTCACCGCCGCCGTGCAGCGCGAGCGCGTCTGCGGCGTGCAGTTCCACCCCGAGAAATCGTCGGCCGCCGGCCTGCGCGTGCTGAGGAACTTCGTCGCATGGAACTGATCCCTTCTCTCGATCTGCTGCAGGGTCAGGTCGTGCGCCTCACGCGCGGCGATTTCAATACCGCGCATTTGTACGGCGATCCCGAGGCCGTGCTCGATTCGCTCGACGTGCCGCGCGGCGCGCGCCTGCACATCGTCGATCTCGAAGCCTCGCGCTCCGGGCGGCCCATCGAGACCGGCATCGTGACGCGGCTCGCGCAGCGCGATCTCATCGTGCAGGTCGGCGGCGGCATCCGCTCGCTCGACGACGCCAGACGCTGGCTCGACTGCGGTGCGGAGCGGCTCGTCGTCGGCACCGTGGCCGCGACGTCGCCGCGTCTCCTCACTTCGCTCGTCGCCGCCTTCGGCGCCTCGCGCATCGTGCCCGCCGTCGACGTGCACGACGGCGTCATTCGCACCGACGGGTGGGAGCGCGCCGCCTCGGCCTCCTTGCGGGAAGTCTTCACCCGCATCGAATCCCTCGGCATCGAAGAAGTGCTCGTCACCGACATCTCGAAGGACGGCGCGCTGCGCGGTCCCTCGTTCTCGCTCTACCGCCAATTGCGCGAGCTCACGCGCGTGAAGCTCATCGCCTCCGGCGGCGTCTCCACCTCCGGCGACATCGTCTCGTTGTCCCGCCTTGGCAACGTATCCGCCTGCGTGATCGGCAAGGCGCTGCTCGAGCAGCGCATCCGCCTCTCCGACCGCCCCACTTCGAACACCATTCCCGAACGTGTGATCCCCTGCCTCGACGTCCGCGGCGGACGTGTGGTGAAAGGCGTGTCCTTCGAGAACATCCGCGATGCGGGCGATCCCGTCGAATGCGCGATGCGCTACGAAGCCGAGGGCGCGGACGAGCTGGTGATTCTCGACATCGACGGTGGGACCGATCGCGAGACCATCCGCCGCGTCGCGGATTCCATCTTCATCCCACTCACCGTTGGCGGCGGCGTGCGCTCACGCGACGATTTTCGCGACATGCTCCGTGCGGGCGCGGATCGCGTGGCCATCAACACCGCGGCGCTGCGCAGACCGGAGCTCATTCGCGAATGCGCGGAGGAGTTCGGCGTCCAGGCCGTTGTCCTGTCGTGCGATTCCAGAGGCGGCTTCGCCGCCGTGCGCGGCGGGCGTGAAGTCACGAACGTCGACTCCGTCGAATGGTGTCGCAGCGCGGAAGAACTCGGCGCGGGAGAGATTCTTCTCACCTCCGTCGATCGCGACGGCACCAGCAACGGCTTCGATCTCGACCTCCTCCGCTCCGTCACCAGCGTCCTGAACATCGGCGTGATCGCGTCCGGCGGCGCGGGCGCGCTGCATCATTTCCGCGACGCCATCGAATCCGGCGGCGCGCGTGCCGTCCTCGCCGCATCACTCTTTCACGACGGCGTGCTCACCGTCGCCGACGTCAAACGCTATCTCGCGCAGGAAGGGATTCCCGTCCGATGAACCTCATCCCCGCCATCATCCGCGACGCGAGAAGCGGCGCGATTCTCACGCTCGCGTACATGAACGAAGAGTCACTCGCGAAGACGCGCGCGACCGGAGAGACCTGGTTCTGGAGCCGCAGCCGCAACGAGCTGTGGCACAAAGGCGCGACCAGCGGCAACACGCAGCGCGTCGTGCACATCGCCGAGGATTGCGACGGCGATGCGCTCGTCGTGACGGTCGAACCTCGCGGCCCCGCCTGTCACAACGGCACAGCCTCATGCTTCCCCGACGTCCCGCCGCTCCCGCTCGAGCGGTTGATGACGCTCCTTCGATCGCGCTTCGCCGAACGCCCCTCCGGCTCCTACACGACCTCTCTCTTCGACGCCGGCCGCGACAGGATCCTCAAGAAAATCGGCGAAGAAGCGACAGAGGTCGTGATTGCCGCGAAAGGTCAGGGCCGCGAGCGCATGATCAGCGAGATCGCGGACCTCGTGTTTCACGTATCGGTGCTGATGACGGAGGAAGGGATCGCGTGGGAAGACGTCTACGACGAGCTAGGCCGCCGGAGCGCCCCAGAGTAGCGTCGTATCGATCTCAATGGACTCGAACGGCTCCGCACGAATTTTCGCCGCGCCGGTGAATACCGCTACGTCACTCCATCTGCCGTCGACGAGCCGCTTGACCTCGAGGTATTGCTGATCGACGTCGACGATCCACGCGTGGGCTACGCCGTACTGCGCGTAAATCGGCAGCTTCATGCCGCGATCGATGCGGGCGGTGGAGTGAGAGAGGACTTCGCACACCCAGTCGGGCTCGATGGAGATGGACGGCGTATGCGGCAGCACCGGTACGCGTTCCGTGCGCCAGCCGGCGAGATCGGGCACTAGAACGTTTCGTCCGAGGTGCAGTTCCGGCTCGAAGACGATGTGCCAGTTCGCGCTGCCGCGCCGTCCGAAGGCGGTGCGCAGCAATGAGCCGAGTTCCGTGACCGCATCGGCATGCGGCATCCCGGGTCGCGGCGACGCAAACAGCTCCCCTTCGATCAACTCCGCGATCATGTTCTCCGGCACCTTCAGCAGGTCCTCGTACGTCGCGTGCTCGCGTAGTCGCGCCGCCATGGCTCGATTATAGTCAGGACGGCGGAGCGCCCCAGAGCAGCGTCAGGTCGATCTCGATCTCTTCGAACGGCGCAATGCGGACGACGTTGCTCTCAGTATCCGGCGTGATGACGCGCCATCCACTCTCGTCGTTCCGGAACGCTTCCAGCGTCTGCTGGAGCGGATCGATCAGCCACAGATACCCGACACCTTCACGCGCGTAGATCGGCATTTTCCTGATGCGATCGAGGCGGCCGCTCGACGGCGAGACCACCTCGCACACCCAGTCCGGCACGACCGTGAACACGTGATTCTGCGGAAACGCGGGCATGCGCTCGCGGCGCCACCCGCCGAGGTCGGGAACGAGGACGTTGCGGCCGAAGTGCACCTCCGGCTCGTCGAAAATCCACCATCCGCCCGGACCTCCGCGCCCGAACTGATAGGGCGGCAGGAGAAACCCGCCCATTGCCGAAGCCGCGTTCGTGTGCGGCCCCGCCGGCCGCGGCGACGTGAACAACTCCCCCTCGATCAACTCCGCGACCATCGTCTCCGGCACCTGCAGCAGGTCCTCGTACGTCGCGTGCTCGCGTAGTCGCGCCGCCATGGCTCGATTATAGTTCCGGGCGATGAAACGCCTGCTGATCGCCTTCGCTCTCACGCTCACCCTTCCCCTCACCGCCGCGGAGCGCGCGGACATCCTCATCACCGGCGGGACGGTCGTCACGATGGCCGGGGCGAACATCGAGCAAGGCTCCGTGGTCATCCGCAACGGCGAGATCGTCGACGTCGGCGCGTCGAGCGACGTCGATCGCAAGTACAACGCGAAAACCGTGATCAAAGCCGGCGGTCACGCCATCGTGCCGGGCTTCGTCAACGCCCACACGCACGTGCCGATGACGCTCTTCCGCGGCATCGCCGACGACCGCGACCTCATGGACTGGCTGACGAACTTCATGTTCCCGGCCGAGGCGAAGAACGTCGACCGCGAGTTCGTGAAGTGGGGCACTCGACTGGCGGCCGCCGAGATGATCCGCTCCGGCACCACCACCTTCGCCGACATGTACTACTTCGAGTCGGACATCGCCCGCGAAACGAAAGCGGCCGGCCTGCGCGGCGTCCTCGGCGAAACGCTCATCGACTTCCCCGCACCGGACAACAAAACGTGGGACGCCGGCATCGCCTACATGCGCGAGTACGCGCGTCAGTGGAAAGGCGACCGCCTCATCACCGCCGCCGTCGCGCCGCACGCGCCGTTCACCGTCTCGAAGGAACATCTCCAGCAGGTGCGCGCGCTCGCGACAGAGCTCGGCATCCCCATCCTCATCCATGTTTCCGAAACGAAGGACGAGCTGCGCCAGGTGGCGGAGAAACAGAACGGCCTCACCCCCGGCGCCTATCTCGAATCGATCGGCTTCCTCGGCGACGACGTCGTCGCCGCGCACGGCGTGCATCTCACCGCCGACGAGCTGCGCACGTTCGCCTTGCGCAAAACCGGCGTCGTGCATTGTCCCGAGTCGAATCAAATGCTCGCTTCCGGCGTCGCGCCCGTCGTCGACATGATCCGCGCCGGCCTCGAAGTCGGCCTCGGCACCGACGGTCCCGCCGGCTCGAACAACAACCTCGACATGATCGAAGAGGCCGCGTCCGCGGCACGGCTGCAAAAGGTCATGCGCAACGATCCGAAGGCGATCACCGCACGCGAAGTGCTCCGCCTCGCCACCATCGGCGGCGCGCAGGTTCTCGGACTCGCCGACCGCATCGGCACGCTCGAGCGCGGCAAGCGCGCGGACGTCGTGATCATCGATTTGCAGCAGACGAAAACGCAGCCCGTGTACTCCGTGGAATCGGCGATCGTCTACGCCGCCTCCGGCAACTCCGTCGTCACCACGATCGTCGACGGCAAAATCCTCATGCGCCGCGGCGAAGTGCTGACGGTCAATGAGGAAGAGACGATCGCGAAGGCGAAGGAGTACCGCGACAGGATCCTGGCGAGCCTCCGGAAGTGATCCGCAAACTCCTCGCACTCTCGCTTCTCGTCCTCTCCTGTGCGCCCGCGACGCAGCAACCGCCGCCGCAGGTGGTACCGCCCGCGCCGCGCTTCGAGGCAACCGGGACGGCGAGGCGCGTCGTCCTCCTCTCCCTCGACGGCCTGGGCGCGGATCAACTCGCGACGCAGACGAACCTCCCCGCGTTCGAGCGCCTCTCGCGCGAAGGCGCATCCGCGCGCGTACTCAACGTCGACCCGACCCTCACCGGACCGACGCATGTGGCGATCCTCACCGGCGCCGACCCGCAACGCACCGGCATCATTTCCAACCGCTTTCACCTGCCCGGCACCCCGCCCGACCGCATGACGCGCGGCATGATGGTCGATCCCGACGCCGAGACGCTCGTCGAAGCGGCGCGCCGGCAGGGCAAACGTGTGGGCGTCGTGTCGTTCCCTTCGGTCGACAACGCGACGGCGCGGCGTACGGCCGACTTCGGACTGGCGTGGAGCGAGCCACTGGCCGAAGCGCGACTGGTGACGCTCACCCGCGCGAATTTCAAACGCGAGTGGGTGCCGCCGACATGGAGCGCGCGTCCGCAGCGCCGCGTGTCGTACAGCCCGATCATGCGCGCGCGCATCGAATGGGGCATTTCCCGCACCATTCGCGAGGACGTCGACGTCGTCGCCTACGACACGACCAACGATCGCACCGAAAACTACGATCTCTACCTCATCGAGGCGGCCGAGCGTGAACTGACCACGGCCACGGCAGCCTGGTTCCCGATCTCGCAATGGACCGGCAACGGTCTGCACGGCTCCTGGTCGAAGATCCTGGACGCGAAACCGTCGCTCGACGTGACGCTCTACTGGGGCGCGATCTCCCGCAATGACGCCTGGCCGGCATCGTTCCGCGAGCTCGTCGACGAGCACGCCGGCTTCTGGCCCGGCGCACCCGAAGAAGAGCTGCCGGTGAGTCGTCAGGACTTCGTCGACATGAGCGAGCGCTTCGCCGACTACTACACGCGCGCGCAGACGATGACCATCGCGCGCATGCCCTTCGATCTCCTCCTTCTGTATCAGCCGCAGATCGACGAAGCGCAGCACGAGTTCATGGGCCATCCGGAAGCGGCGCCGGTGATCCGCGCGGCGTTCGAGGCCGCGGATCGGGCCGTCGCCGCGATCGGAGAGGCACTCACGCCGGAGGACGCGTTCATCGTCACCGGCGATCACGGGCTCACGGTCGCAAACACGCAGATCCGGATGAACCGCCTCCTCGCCGAGCGCGGCTTCGCCCCTCGCTGGCGCTCGTACAGCTCCGGCGCGCACTCGCATCTCTATCGCTCCGGTGAGCCGGACGACAGCGACGCGGTCGTCAGGATGTTGACCGGTACGGGCCTGTTCGAGCGCGTCGAGAAGAAGACGGCTGCGCATCATCGGAACAGCGGCGACGTGATCGCCACGTCCTTGCCTCATGTGGGTCTCTCCAATGACGACCTCGAGCCGAGCATCGCCGCGCCGGCACCGTATGGACATCACGGCGCGCTGAACATCCATCCCGCGATGCATCCGCCGTTCTACGCGGTCGGGACGGGCGTGCGGCCGGGAGCGGTCGGAGTCATCCGGCAGACGCAGATCGCGCGCTTCGTGGCGGAGCTGCTGGGAATCGCGCCACCGGCCGCGGCGGAGTAGCATCGCCGCGATGATCCGCACCGCCGCGCGCGAGCTTCGCATTTTCGCGTTCTATCTCGCGCTCGCGATGGCGATGACGTGGCCCCTCGCCCGGCACCTCGATACGGCCCTGGCCGACCTCGGCGATCCACTGGTCAACATGTGGATCATCGACTGGGTCGGCCACGCGCTCACCCACCAGCCGTTGGACCTCTACGACTCGCCGCTGTATTACCCGGGCAAACTCACGCTCGCGTACAGCGAGAATCTCGTCGGCGTAACGCTGTTCGTGCTGCCGCTGCAACTCCTCGGCGTGCCTCCCGTCGCCGTCTACAACATCGCCCTGCTCCTCGGGTTCGCGTTCTCCGGCTACGGCGCGTTCGTGCTGGCGCGCGTGGTCACGCGCTCGACGGCGGCGGCGCTGGTGGGCGGCGTGATCTTCGCGTTCGTCCCGTTCAAGTTCGATCACCTCTCCCACATGCAGCTCCTGTGGAGCGGCTGGATTCCGCTGCTGCTCGCGGCGGTGCTGGTGTACTGGCGCGAGCCGTCGCGGCGGCACGCGCTGTACATCGCCGCCGCGTTCGCCATGAACGGGCTGACGAACGTGCATTACTTTCTGTTCGGGTCGTTCACGGCGGTGGCGTTCGTGGCGTTGCTGGCGGTGTTCGATCCGCGCAGAGGACGCCGCTTCTGGATCGAGCTGGCGAGCGCCTTCGTCCTCGGCGGCGTGGTGTTGCTGCCGTTTCTGATTCCGTATCGGATCGTGTCGAACGAGCTCGGGCTGGTGCGCAGCCTGGCGGATGCGGAGAGCGGGTCGGCGCCGTTGAAGGCGTGGCTGGTGACGACGCCGCGGAGCGTCGTGTATGGCGAGTTAGGCCCCGACGAGTTGCACCGGCACGAGATGCAGTTGTTTCCGGGGCTCGTAGCCATTTTTCTGGGACTCGCGGCGGTCGTGAAGACGCGACCCCTCACCCGTCCTCCGGTCCCCCTCTCCCCGCACGCGGGACGAGGGGACTGGGTGCTCGTTCTTCTCGGGATACTCACCTACATCGGCGCGGTCACGGAGTGGAGCGAGATCAAGCTCTTCGGGGTGCGGCTGCTGTCGCTGGATTCGGCGGAGACGCCGGCGATGCTGCTCGTGATTTTCGCGATGTACCGGTTTCGCCACGCATTGCGCGCAGCGGTCGAGCGCTCACGTTTCACGCCTGCGGCATGGGTGTGCGGTGTGGCGATCCTCATAGGCTTCCTCGGGTCGCTGGGGATGTCCACGGTTTTTCACGCGTTTCTCTTCCGGCGCATCGGACCGTTTCAGGCCATTCGCGCACCAGTGCGGTGGGCGGTCATCGCGTACGTAGGATTGGCGGTGTGGGCGGCGATCGGCGCGCTCGCCTTGACGGAAGGGAAAAAGTACAAGCGCACGATGGCGGCGCTGCTCGTCGCGCTGGCGGCGCTCGATCTGTGGCCGGCGACGCGGTGGGAGCATGTCGTGCCGGACCTCGCTCCCGTTTACACGTGGCTCGACCAGGAACGTATGGCACCATTCGTAGAGCTCCCCTCCTCGGGTGGCGGTGCGCCCTCCGCCTATCTCCTCGGGTCGACCGGCCATCACCTGCCGCAGTTCAACGGCGTCGAAGTCGTGGGCGTGCCGGATTTCAAGCGCATCCGCAACAAGAGCGATGCGAACGAATACGACGACGAGTTGCTTACGCTGCTCGAGCGTCACGGCTGCCGGCTCGTCGTCATCCATGCACACGCGGCCACGCCGGAACTGAGAGCGTGGTTATCGCAACAGAGCGACCGGCTCGCATTCGTGCGCAGCTTCGATCACGAGATCGGCGGCGACTTCGTTTTCGCGGTCACGCGGAACGTCCGCGACTGGCAACGCCTGCGCGCGCCGGAGTCCCCGGACGGCGCCGGACATCTTCCCTCGCAGAAACTCGCGCGCATGCTCGCCGGACAAAGCACGCACAGCGACGCGATCATCGCCCACGTCGAAACGCCGCAGGATCGCGAACAGATCAAAGGCGCGCTGCACGTGCGCGGGTGGGCGCTCTCGCCGTTCCCGATCAAGCGCGTGACCCTGCGCATCCACAACGGCAAGGCGCAGTACAACGCGCTGAGTTACGAGCGTCCGGACGTGAAGGCGCACTATCACTGGTACTACTTCGTCCCGCGTCCCGGCTTCAGCGTCACGATCCCGAAGCGCCCCGACCACGTGCCGCGCCAGACCGAGTTTCAGGTCGAGGTCGAGGACAACGAAGGCCGCGTCATGCGCACGAAGGACGTGCTCATCGACTGGGAGTGACGGGCCGCGCCCGTCAGTACTCGTCGTAGACCTGCGGAAACCGCCACCGCGCCTCGCGGATCTCTTCCTCGATCACGTCCTGCTCCGGCGCGTCGGCGAGCTGCGGCACTTCCCAGTTCGAGAGCCACATCGGGTTCATGTACGGCAGCACGGCGATGTGCTCGAGGCGATACGGGAGCCCGCGTGCCTCGAAGCGCTCGTTGAGAAAAGCGACCACGTCTTTCGCTGTCGGGATGCTGCTCATTCGATCTCGAGCTCTTTCATTTTCGCCGCCAGCGAGCGCGGGGAGATGCCGAGGAGCTCGGCGGCGGCGTTGCGGTTTTGTGTGCGATGGAGGGCCTCGGCGATCTTCATGCGCTCCACCACGCGCGTCGTGCGTTCGGTTGCTTCTTCGAGTGTGCCGGTGAGATCGACCGCTTCGCGCAAGGCGTCGGCCGGCGACGCGGCGGTGGGCAGTCCCAGATCTCGGATGTCGATCCTGTTCCGATCGCAGAGGATGGCCGCGCGCTCGATGCAATTCTGCAGCTCGCGGATGTTCCCCGGCCAGTCGTACGCGCGCAGCGCCGCGCGCGCTTCGGACGTGATGCGCAGACCGGGACGCGCGAGCTCGCGCTCGAAGCGCTGCAGGAAAAAGTCCGTGAGCGCGTCGACGTCCTCGCGCCGTGCACGCAGCGGCGGGATCGTCACGGGGAAGACGTTGATGCGGAAGAAGAGATCGTCGCGGAACGCGCCGCGCTTCACCGTCTCCTCCAGATTGCGATTCGTCGCGCAGATGATCCGCACGTCGACGTCGATCGTGGCCGCGCCGCCGATGCGCTCGAAGCGCCGCTCCTGAATCACGCGCAGCACCTTCGACTGCACGTTCAGTTCGAGCTCGCCGATCTCGTCGAGAAAGATCGTCCCCGAGTCCGCCAGCTCGAAGCGCCCGAGCTGCCGGCTGCTCGCGCCGGTGAAGGCGCCCTTCTCGTGTCCGAACAGCTCGTTCTCGATCAGCGTCGCAGGAATGGCCGCGCAGTTGAGTGCGACGAACGGACGATCGCGCCGCGACGACAGTTGATGGATCGCGCGCGCGAACAGCTCCTTCCCCGTTCCCGATTCGCCCTGCAGCAGGACGGTCGCATCGGTGAGTGCAACGCGCTGGATCGCCTGCGACACCTCCACGATGCGCGGCGACTCGCCGACGATGGCCGGCAGGCGATACTGCTTCTGGAACTCTTCCTTGAGCAGCAGGTTCTCGTGACGCAGCTCGCGATGCTCGCGGCAGCGGCGCAGCAGCAGCGAGAGGTGATCGACGTCGATCGGCTTCTGGATGAAGTCGTACGCGCCGAGCTTCATCGCCTCGACCGCGTTCTCGATCGTGCCGAACGCCGTCATCACGATGACCGGACAATCGGGATCGTTCTCTTTCGCCTGGCGCAGCACGGCAATTCCGTCCGCGCCGGGAAGACGCAGGTCGGTGAGGATGGCCAGATAGCGGCGACCTTCCGCCAGCCAGCGCATGGCTTGCGTGCCGGTCGACGCGACTTCCGGCTCGAAGCCGTCGCCGGTCACCGCCTCGCGCAGCATCTGCGCGAGCGACTCCTTGTCCTCGACGATGAGCAGGCGCTTCATAGGCCGAACCAGGCTTTGATGTGCGAGAGCACGCTCTGCTGCGCGTCGTCCTGCATCCCCGCGCGCGCGTCGAGCGTGCCGCGGCGTTCCATCACGCGTTTCGAGATCGACGTCGCCAGTTCGGGATGATCGTGCAGGACCGGCTCGAGCTCGTGCTTCGTGATCTCGATGGCCACGACGTCGGAGAGCGCGATGACGTCCGCGGTGCGGCGCTCGCCGGTGAGGAGCGCCATCTCCCCGAAGAACTCACCCGGCTGCAGGCGCGCCACTTCGGCGTCGTCGACGCGCACCGACACCGCGCCCTCATGGACGATGAACATCGAGTCGCCGGCGGTGCCGTGGCTGATGATCGTCTCGCCGCGCGAGTACGTGTGCACGCGTGCCGCCGCGGCGATGGTCTCGTGCGCTTCGCGTGAGAGCGGCGAGAGCAGGTCGACCAGCCCGAGGCGGTGGACGATCTCGCGCGTGTCGGGCTGGTGGTATTGCGGCGGCGCGGTGTAGCGGTGAATCGACCGGATCGGAAACGGAATGGAGATCCCGTTGCGGCGCAGCGCGTACCAGACCGCCTTGCGGATGTCCGAGTCGATGCGATCGCGCTGCGAGTAGTCGTGCATGTGGTACTTCACTTCGTAGATCACCGCCGAGTCGCCGAAGTTGCCGACGCGCGCGAACGCGGGGATGTCGTGCACCACTCCTTCGATGTTCGACGCCGCCTGCACGAGCACGTTCAGCACCGTGGCCGGCGGGACGTTGTAGTCGATGCCGATCTGCAGCACGCGTGCGTTGAGGTTCGTGCGCGGGAAGATCTCCACGCGTTCGCGGGCGAGCATCGAGTTCGGGACGATGACGAGGTTGTTGTTGAACGTGCGGATCCGCGTGCCGCGCCAGCGCACCGCTTCGACCGTGGAGACGATCTCGCGCAGGAGCATCGGCGCGTGCACGTGGCGGCGGCGCGAGGCGACGAAGTCGAAGGCGAGGAGGTCGACGATGCGGACGAGAAAGAAGATCGCCGGGATCGCGGCGAGGAAGAGGAGGATGTTGTTGACGCGCTTCGGGAGGAGGCGGAGGTCTTCGACGAGGTGAGGATTGTTGCGCGCGAACCAGTGGAGCGCGAAGAGCGCCGTGGCGAGGAGCAGCGGAAATCCGAGGCGCGAGAAGCGCCTCACGGGGTATCGCCCTCACGCCGCGCGCGCGAGAGGCGCACGAGCTCGCGGATGCCCACGATCATGTGCAGCAGGCCGAGGCCGGAGACGAAGCCGCGGACGAACGGATTGTCGGCGACGATGCCGATGGCGATCGACCCGTGCAGGAGCGGATTCGTCGTCCAGATGTGCGTCCACGGCACGATGAGGAAAAACAGCCCCGCCTCCAGGCAGTAGAGGCCGAAGAACAGGGGTAAGGACATTCGGGCGGGATTGTAACGGAGCGCCGGCCTCCGGCCGGCTGCTGCGCGCCGGCGGGACGTCGGCGGACCAGCCGGCGAAGACACCGCCGTTCCGTAGGATGCGGTGCGGCGACGGACGGGGCACACAAACGAAGGGCCTCCCTCACGGGAGGCCCTTCTCGACGCGACGGGGGGCCTGCGTTGTCCTTAGTCGCGTTTGATCCTGCCGCCGCCTTCGCGGCTGCCGCCGCTGGAGCCGCCGCTCGTGCGTCCGGACGAGCCGCTGCTCGTCGAGGAGCCGCTCGAGCGCGAACCGCCATCGCTGCGAGGGGTGAACGAACCGCTGCGCGAGCCACCGCTCGAGCCGCTGCTGCCGCGGCTTCCGCTGTCGCGCGTCGACGTACCGCGATCGCGGCTGCCACTGCTGCCGGAGTCGCGGCTGCCGCGGTCACGCACCGTTTCGCGCGAGCCCGAATTGGACGAGCCCGAGCTCGGCGTGGCCGAGTCGCGGGGCACGACGCGCGCGCCGCCGATGCGGTCGATCACGCGGCGCGGCACATCGCTCGAACCGCTGTTGGCGGTGCTGCCGTTCTCCGGATCGGACGACCGCGTACGCTGGCGCCACGACGCGTCGCCGCGCGAGCGCGAGGTGTTGTCCGCCGGCGCCGAAGTCACCGGCTCCGTCGCACGCGGCGTCTCGCTGCCACGATCGATCACGCGATCGCGCCACGAGCCGCGGCTCGGCGTGCTGCTGTTGCCGCCGTTGTTGTTGTTCGACGAATCGCCGCCGCCGATCGTGCCGCGCGAAGGCTCCGTTGGAGCCACCGAGCCGCCGCGATTGACGCGACCGCGTCCACCGTCAATCGGAGCGACCGAGCCGCCCGTCACCGGGGCGAGGCCGCCGCGGCCGACAGGAGCCGTGTTGCCGCCGCCGATCGGCGCGAGACCACCGCCACCGATCGAGCCCGTGCGCGAGCCGCCGGAACCGCCGGAGGCCACGTCGCCACCCGAGCCGCCGCGCGAGCGGACGATGCGATCGCGCACCGAACCGCCGATCTCGTTCTCACGGCGCACGAACGGAGTGAGGTCCGTCGCGGGCGCACCCGTTTCGCGGCCGGTCAGACGTCCGTCCAGACCGCGACGGCGAATCGCGTCCGCCGGATCGCGCAGCTCTTCACGAGTGAAGCGCGCCGCGCCGCCCGAAAGCGTCGCCCAGCCATCGGGCGTACGCGTGAGGCGCTGCTTGATGAGATCCGTCGTCAGAGCCACGCGGTCGATGCGGTTCGACACGAGCACGCCCGAGTCGACGAACGTCCAGGGACGCAGATCGAGCTCGCCGACGCGCACCCGGCCATAGAAGCCGAAGTTGTGATGGCGGCTGCGGTACGGGTGGTACGCCCAGTTGTAGTACGGGCGATAGCATTCCCACCAGCCGGCAGGAGCCCATCCGACGTAATTCGGACCGTACGTCCAGTAGACCCACGCGGGCGAATAGCCGTAGCCCGGCACCCACACCCAGCCGAAGCCGGGGTCATATGCCCAGCGGCCGTAGTGATACGTGCCCCAGCCCCACGGATCGTAGGAGACCCAGGTCAGACCGCCCCATCGGCTGTGGTGCCAGTAACCGTTGTGGTAAGGACGCCAGCCGACCGCGACGTGCGGGCGCCACGACCAGCCGACGCCGGTGACGAACACCCAGCGGCCGTGATCGTCGAGATCGTCCGCCCAGTAGCCGAGACGGCGGTCGACGTACTTGTTCGAATAGCTGCCGAAACGCTCCGCGCGGCGAAGGAACCAGCGCTCGAAGTCGTCGGCTGCATCGCGCTGATCGCCGATGAGGTCGTACGTGCCGTCGTCGTCGACCGAGGCCGTTTCGCCGGCGCGCAGGCGAGTCGCACGCGACGGCGTGCGCACCTCGACCGCGCCCTCGAAGACGGTGACGCGGTCGCGGCCGTGCTGGTCGGTCTCGACCGAATAAAGAGCCTCGCGCTCGGCGACGTAGCTCGCGTTGCGCGTGTCGAGGCGGACGTGGTCGCGTCCGAGGTCGGTGCGATGGATGGCGATCTTGCCGTAGCGGAGCTCGGCGACCGTCTCGTCCGCGTCGCCTTCGAAGGCGTCGAGGATCGAGAGGAACTTGATCGCCGTCGTGCGGTCGACGCCGATGATGTTGCCGTCCGAAAGACGGACTTCGGCACGTCCACGACGCGAGGTGATCACTTCATCGCCGGGATAGACGGGGAGATTGCGGTGGACCTCGATCTCGCGTCCCTCGTCGCCGGAGCGGACGACCGTACCGCCGTCGTCGTACGAAACGTACGACTGGTGCCGGGTCTCGTCGGCGAGAGAGGGAAGCGCCACCATCAGGGTGAGCAGCGTCAGAAGAAGGATTTTTTTCATGGGGACTCTCCTGCAGAACCTGAGGACGCTCCGGTTGCGGCGGACATGCCACGCTACGGTCGAGTATTCCTCATTTGTTTTGTATGACTTAGCTGTTGGCGTCGGCGGTGGCCTGTCCTCATGTCAGGAGGAGGCGTCCTGAATCGAGGGCAAGAAGATGTCATATTCCTCCTATATAATGTGCGCGTCGGGTCCGTACCCTTCATCCCAAACAGTATTCCTGGAGGCATCGTGCGTCTGCCACGTAACGTCGCTCAAGCCGGCGCCACGCTCATTGCGTGGGCGTCCATCGCCGTTCCCATTTTTGCCGCTCCGGCGACGCCTGATCGTCCAGCGGATCCAACCGGCGAATCCGTCGTGCGAGCGAAACAGCACGCCGTCGCTTTCGTGGAAAAAGCGCCTGCAGTGTTCGAGCGCAACGAAGGGCACTTCCCGAAAGAGTACGACTTCATGTCGCGCGCGGACGGTCAGGCCTTCTTCGTCAACGCCTCGGGCGCGCGTCTGATTGCGGGCGGCGGTGACAAAGAGGTGCCGGCGGAGATCCGCCTCTCCTTCGCCGGTGCCTGTGCGGATGCGAGCCCGGCCGGCGGCGAGATCGCCTCGCTGACGAACTACATCTACGGCAACGACCGCACGAAGTGGCGCACCGGCGTCGCCTCGTACAAATCGGTCCGTTACGCGCAGGTGTATCCCGGCATCGACGTCGAGTACCACGCACGCCGCGGCATGCTCGAGTACGACTTCGTCGTCGCGCCGGGTGCGGACTTCCGTGCCATCGCGCTGCAGTTCGAAGGCACGACACCGCTGCTCGACGCGAACGGAGACCTCGTCCTCAAAGCGGGCACGAGCGAGATCCGTCATCGCGCGCCATACGTCTACCAGGAGATCGGCGGACGCCAGCAGCCCGTCGAGAGCCGCTACGACCTCGCGGACGGCAAAGTGGCCTTCGCGGTCGGCGACTACGATCCGGCCCTGCCGCTCGTCATCGACCCCGTCATCGACTTCTCGCGCGTCATCCATCCGCTGACCGGCCTCTTCCCCACCCGCCTCGAAATCCTTCCAGGCGGCGACCTGCTCATCGCCGGTGAAGCGTGGGGACAGGCGGCCGCGGTCGTGAACCTCCTCCCCGCGCGGAAAGGCTCGCGCGACTTCGTCCTCACGCGGATGGATCCGCTCGGACAGAACGTGCGCTTCACGACCTACATCGGCGGCATCTTCAACGAAGGCGGTGCAGCGCTCGCGGTCGATTCGGCCGGCAACGCCTATATCGCCGGCACCACCGCCTCGGGCGACTATCCGACGACGAGCGGCGTCGTCGGCGAGTACACCGCACCCATCGAGACGCAGCTCGGGGGGGCGCGTGCGGTCGTGACGAAGTTCGACGGCTCCTCGGGCGCCGTCATCTACTCGACCTACATCGAGGACCGCAGAAAAGGCTCCACGCGCCAGACGGAGGTCTACGACATCGCCGTCGACAGCGCCGGGCAGGCCATCATCTCCGGCATCACCACCTCGACCAAGTACCCGACCACGCCTGGCGCATTTCAGGAAGCGGTACCGCCCTCCAACACCCCGAACCAGACGTACTACGTCCTCACGAAGCTCGCGGCGGATGCGAAGTCGTACGTCTTCTCGACGTACGGAATGAGCGGCACGGCGCTCCTCGTCGACTCCAGCAACAACATCTATCTCGGCCGTGCGAACACCGTCCGCAAGCTCGACGCCGCCGGGAACCAGATCTTTCTCGCGAACGCCGGTGGCCAGATCGAGGACATGGCGTTCGACAGCAACGGCAACATCGTCGGCGTCAGCATCGGCGGCGGGGGAACCCTTTCCCCGCCGGCCTGGCAGCGCACCTCGCGCGGCGAGGAGGACGTCTACATCTGGAAGCTGAATTCCACCGGGACGACCTTGCTCGCATCGACGTACTACGGCGGCGAGCTCGAGGACTATCCGTTCTTCGTCGAGGTCGCCCCTGACGACACCATCTACGTCGCCGGCTCCACCGGGTCGGCGAGCCTTCCTGTCGCGCAGCCCTTCCAGAGCGGACCGTACGACGGTCCTCCGTACCCGCCGGATCCGCCGAAGGACATGTTCATCGCGCGCTTCGACCCGCACTTGACGCAGCTCCTGTTCGGGACCTACTTCGGTCCGTCGCCGTATGTCGGCGGCTTCGACCTCGACGCGAGCGGCAACCTCTACGTCGCGTCCGCGAGCGGCGGCCTCGCCACGTGGGTCAAGGGACCGCAGCCGAAGTGGGCGGTGGTCGAAGGCGACACCATCATCGCGCGCATCGCCATGACGGGCACGGCGCCGGCGTTCGCCATCAACTCGCTGATCCCGCGCGCCATCGAGTACGGCACGGGCGGCAACATCGACCTTCGCGGGCACGGCTTCGTGCCGCCGGTGCGAGTGTTCTTCGGTGAGCAGGAGACGTCGCAGTCGCGCGTCACGGTCTGGGGCGGCGGCACGCGCATCATCGCGCCGCTGCTCGACCGCAATCAACCGGCCGTCGTGGACGTCAAAGTCATCAACGGCACCGGTCAGGAAATCACGATTCCGGGCGGATTCGAGTTCCTCGCGCCGAACGCCACCCCGAGCAGCTCGACCCCCTCGCCGGTACCGAGCCTCGGCGGCACCATCACCATCAACGGCGCCAACATCCCGAAGGACGCGGTGGTCGCGTTCCGCACCGCCGGCATCTTCACCTACTCCCTCGCCACGAACGTCATGCCCTCGCCGCCGCACAGCGTGACGTTCACGATGGCGCCGGTGCCGCGGAACGGCATCAACGTCGAGTTCCGTGTGCTGCATCCCCGCGGCGACGTGTTCATCAACCGCAGGTTGCTCGTCCCGATCCAGGGCTCTCCGTTCCCGCAGATCACGAGCGTCCAGCCGAATGTCGGCCCGGTGACCGGCGGTACGCAGATCTCGATCAGCGGGACCAACTTCCATCCGCTCTCGCGCGTCCTCATCGGCGACGTCTACGCCCGCACCGTCACCTATCTCAACTCGACGGGCCTCTCGGTGGTCGCACCGCCGAACGTCGCCGGTCTGACCTCCGTCACGATCGTCAATCCCGACCACGCGGCCGGGCAGTCGCTCAACGCATTCACGTATCGCGGTGTCAGCACCATCTCTCCCGATAAGGGACCGGTGGCGGGCGGTACGGCCGTGACGATCACCGGCTTCGGCTTCTCCGGCGCCTCGAACGTCACGTTCGGCGGCGCCGCCGCGACGAGCTTCAACGTGGTCAGCGATACCCAGATCACCGCCATCACTCCCGCGCATGCGGCGGGTCTCGTCGACGTCACCGTCAACGCCGGCGGAAACGCATACACGCTCACCAACGGATTCCGCTTCCTGGAGCCGCCGCCGACGATCAGCAGCATCACGCCGACGTTCGGTCCGTCCACGGGCAACACGGCGATCACGATCAACGGCAGCGGATTCCTTCCCGGCATCGAGGTCTTCCTCGGCGGCGCGAAAGCGACCGGCGTCAACGTCGTGAGCGCCACGCAGCTCACCGCCGTCACGACGCCCGGCGTCGCCGGCACCGTCAACGTCATCGTCAAGAACAGCGACGGCCAGAGCGCGACGCGCACCAACGGCTTCACCTATCGCGGCATCGCGACGATCACTCCGCCGTCTGCGTTGAGTGGCACGGGCGTGACCATGAGCGGCGCAGGCTTCGTCGCCGGCGCGACCGTCACGTTCGGCGGCACCGCCGCGACGGCGAGCGTCGTCAACGACACGACCATCACCACGACCGTGCCGGTTCACACGCCGGGACTGGTCGACGTCGTCGTCACGAATCCGGGCGGCGAGACGTTCACGTACCAGAACTTCCGCATCCTCCCGCCGGCTCCGACGATCGCGAGCTTCTCGCCGACCAGCGGTCTGCCGGGCACCTCCGTGACGATCACCGGCACCGACTTCGAGTTCGTGCAGGAAGTGCGCTTCAACAACGTCGTCGCGAGCTTCACCGTCGACAGCACGACGCAGATCACCGCGATCGTCCCCGTGACCACCGCCGCGACCGCACCGATCACCGTGACGACCTCCTCGGGCGTCGGCACGAGCACCACCGACTTCACGATCGAAAACGCGGCCGCGGAGATCACGAGCTTCACGCCCACGATGGGCGTCCCGGGAACGACCGTCGTCATCACGGGCCTCAAGTTCGGCGGCGCGAGCGCCGTGAAGTTCGGCTCCCTCCCCGCGGCTTCCTTCACCATCGACAGCAGCACGCAGATCACGGCCACCGCGCCCATGGACGGCATCACCGCGCCGATCTGCATCGAGACCCCGGGGCCGTTCAGCGGCTGCTCCGCGACGAACTTCGTCTTCCCGCCGCGCATCGGCTCGTTCAGCCCGGCCAATGGCGCACCAGGCACGGTCGTCACGATCAACGGCGTGAGCCTGCACGATCCGACGGCCGTCACGTTCAACGGCGCCGCGGCCACGACGTTCAGCGCGAACGGCGCGGGCACGTCGATCACCGCCACCGTTCCGAACGACGCGACGACCGGCAAGATCGTCGTCGTCACCGCGGCCGGTGAGTCGACGAGCGCCACGAACTTCGGCGTGCCGCCGGTGATCACGAGCTTCACGCCGCTCAAGACCGGCGTCGGCAATCAGGTGACGATCACCGGTCTGCGCTTCCTCGGCGCGACCGGCGTCTCCTTCAACGGCACGAACGCCTCGAACTTCACGGTCGTCAACGCCACCACGATCAATGCCATCGTTCCGGTCAACTCGACCACCGGCCGGATCAGCGTCACCACACCGGGCGGCGTCGCTACGAGCGCCGATCCGTTCGAAGTCGCCGAGACACCCGTGATCCTCGCCTTCTCGCCGGCCAAGGGCACGCCGGGAACGGTCGTCACGATCAACGGCAGCGACATGGACACGGCGACGTCGGTGAAGTTCAACGGCGTCTCCGCGAGCTTCTCCATCGTCCACGCGAACGAGATCACGGCCACGGTTCCGAACACGGCCACGACCGGTCCGATCTCGGTCAGCAACCTCGAAGGCTCCGGCGTCAGCGCCACGAACTTCTCGCTGCCCGCGACGCTGTCGAGCTTCTCGCCGAGCTCCGGCAGCCCCGGCACCGTCGTCACCATCAACGGCATCAACTTCCTCGGCGCCACCGCCGTCACGTTCAACGGTACCGTCGCCACGACGTTCACGGTCATCTCGAACGAGCAGATCACCGCCACCGTCCCGAACGGCGCGACGACCGGCGTGATCAAGGTGGCGACCGGCTACGGCGTCGTCCAGAGCTCGTTCAACTTCACCGTCCTCAACGGCGCCTGGCCGTCCGTCATCGCGACGGCGACCAGCTCCACGAGCGTCGCGCTCACGTGGACCGGCAATGCGTCGCACACCTATCAGGTGCGCCGCATCGCACGGAAGGCCGACAGCTTCGGCGCCAACGTCATCGCGACCGTCACCGGCAACGGTTTCATCGACAACGCCGCCGCACCCAACACGACGTACCTCTACAGCATCTACGACGTGACGCTAGGCCAGATCGGCAACTACGACGTCGCCACCACCGTCGTGTTCACCGACGACCCGCTCGGCGCGGGCACGGCCGTGAAGACGGCGCACCTCAATCAGTTGCGCACGGCGGTCAACGCGATGCGCAGCGCTACGGGACTCTCCCCCGCCACGTTCACCGATCCGTCGCTCGCGGGTGTGCGCATCAAGACCGTGCACATCACCCAGCTCCGCACCGCGCTGAACGAGGCGCTCGTGCAGTTGGGACGCTACGCCGACTTTACGGAGCCGACGCTCAACTCCGGCGCGGCGATCCGCCTCGTGCACGTGCGCGACCTTCGCGAAGCAGTGAAGTAAGAGGATTCAGGGGACGGCCGGAAACGGCCGTCCCGCACCTCACGTCCCGTACTGCAGACGCGTGGCGAGGATCTCCGGCAGGCCCGCTTTGCGGATCGACGACTGCGTTTTCTCGATGTCGTACTCCGTGCGGAAGAACTGCACCGTGCGCTTCGTCGTGTCGAGGATGATGCACGACGACTGCGGATTGCGGTCGCGCGGCTGCCCCACCGAGCCGGGATTGATCAGGTAGCGCTTGTGCGCGTCGAGCTTCACGGTCGCATCCGTGCGCACCGCGAAGCCGCTCACGTTGCGGTCCGGATCGATCGAGAACACCGCCGGCAGATGCGTGTGGCCGAAGAGGATGAACGGCGACTCGTACAGCGCGAGCACCTGCGCCGCGTGATGCACGTTGAACACGTACTCGTCCTCGTCGTACGGCGAGCCGTGGCAGAGCATCACCTCGCGATGCACCACCGGCCCGTGCGTGAGATCGCGCAGGAAGCGGCGGTTCGCGGGGCTGAGATGCTCGCGCGTCCAGAGCGCCGAAGTCTTCGCCGCCTGGTTGAAGCCATCCGCGTTGTCGAGTCCCGACGCCACGCGATCGTGATTGCCGCGGATGAACACCTTCTTCGTGCGCAGCGTGCGCATCGTGTCGAGGATCTGATTCGGATTCGCGCCGTAGCCTACGAAATCGCCCAGGCAGAAGACGTGGTCGAACTTTTTCCTCTGCATTCGCTTGAGCACGGCGCGCAACGCTTCCGCGTTCGCATGCAGGTCGCTGACGACGAGCGCTCTCACCGCGCGGACCTCCGCGGCGACCGCCGTGTCGACTCGAGCACGCTCTTCGGCAGCTCGAGCACGAGCCGCTCGACGATCTCCATGGGTGTCTCTTGCTCGCGGACCTCCACGGTGAGATCACACATGCGGTAGTAGCGGATGCGGTTCGCGTACAGCTCGTGCGTCGCGAGGTCATCGTTGAAGAGTGGACGGTTGTCGGCCTTCTCCGCGATGCGCGCACGCAGCAGCGCGTACGGCGCCGACAGATACACCGAGATCCCCTCGGACTGGATGAACTGGATGTTCTCGTCGAACGTGAACGTCCCGCCGCCGGTGGCGATCACCCCCGCGTCGAGATTGCGCGTGGAGCGCAGCAGATCGCGCTCGCGTTTGCGAAAGTACGGCTCGCCGTACGCGCCGAAGATCTCCTTGATGGACATCTTCTCCGCCGACTCGATCAGCTCGTCGAGATCGAAAAACGGCGCGTCGATCCGCGCTGCAAGCTCGCGGCCGACAGTCGTCTTGCCCGACCCCATGAAGCCGACGAGATAGATCTTCATTGCTGAGGGAGTATGAGGGTAGCGCCTAGAGCGAGAACTTGTCCATGAACCGCGTGGAAATGTCTCCGCGGATGAACGCCTCGTTGTTCAGGATCGCGCGGTGCAGCGGGATGGTCGTCTTCACGCCCTCCACCACGAACTGCTCGAGCGCGCGGCGCCCGCGGGCGATCGCGTCGAGGCGATCCTTCCCGCGCACGATCAGCTTCGCCAGCAGCGAGTCGTAGTGCGGCGGCACGACGTAGTCGCGATAGATGTGCGTGTCGACGCGCACGCCGGGGCCACCCGGGATGTGCAGCTCGCGGATCTTGCCCGGGTTCGGCGCGAACGTCACCGGATCCTCGGCGTTGATGCGGAACTCGATGGCGTGGCCGCGCAGCTTGAACTCCCCTTGCGGCACCGACAGCGGCTCGCCCGCCGCGACGCGGATCTGTTCCTTCACCAGATCGATCCCCGTCACCTCCTCGGTCACCGGGTGCTCGACCTGGATGCGCGTGTTCATCTCCATGAAATAGAACTCGCCGTCCTGGAAGAGGAACTCGATCGTGCCGGCGTTGACGTAGTTCACCGACTGGCAGAGCTTCACCGCGGCCTCGCCCATGCGGCGGCGCAGCTCGTCGGTGAGCGCGGGCGAGGGCGATTCCTCGATGAGCTTCTGGTGGCGGCGCTGGATCGAGCATTCGCGCTCGCCGAGGGAGACCACGCGGCCGTGCATGTCGCCGAAGACCTGGATCTCGATGTGGCGCGGGCGCTCGAGGTACTTCTCGAGATAGACCGAGCCGTCGCCGAACGCGCGCTCCGCTTCGTTGCGTGCGGTGTCGAACTGCGTCGGCAGCTCGTCCTCGCTCCAGCAGATGCGCATGCCGCGTCCGCCGCCGCCCGCCGCCGCCTTGAGGATGACGGGATAGCCGATGACGGCCGCGGTGTCGAGCGCTTCCTCGACCGTGCGGATCGCCCCTTCGCTGCCGGGGATGATCGGCACGCCGGCGCGTTTGGCGGTCTCGCGGGCGCGGGCTTTGTCGCCCATCATGCGGATCGCTTCCGGTGGAGGACCGATGAACGTGAGCTGGCACTCGCCGACGATCTCGGCGAAATGCGCGTTCTCCGAAAGGAAGCCGTAGCCGGGATGGATGGCGTCCGCGCCCGAGATCTCAGCCGCGGCGATGATGCTGGAGATGCTGAGGTAACTCTGCTTCGAGACCGCGGGTCCGATGCAGACGTCGTCGTCGGCATAGCGGACGTGGAGCGAGTCGCGGTCCGCTTCCGAATGCACCGCGACGGTCTTGATGCCCATTTCCTTGCAGGCCGCGATGACGCGCAGGGCGATCTCGCCGCGGTTGGCGATCAGGATTTTCGAGAACATGCGTCGCGGACTATACCTTTACCGCGAACAGCTTCTCACCGTACTCGACGGGTTGGCCGTTCTGCGGATAGACCTTCGTGACGACGCCGTCGATGTCGGACTCGATCTCGTTCATCAGCTTCATCGCCTCGATGATGCAGAGAACCTTCCCTTTCGAGATCTTGTCGCCGACGTTGACGAACGGTCCGGCCTCGGGATTCGGCGAGCGGTAGAACGTGCCGACGATCGGCGAGGTGATGATGTGCATCCCCGCCTCAATCTCTTCCTCCGCCTTCTTCTTCTCCTCGGCTTTGGAGGCTTCCGTCTGCGGCGCAACCGGAATCGCCACCGGCATCATCGACGGCTTCTCATTCTCCGACGACGGATACGAGGCGAACACCTGCGGCTGCGCGTGCTTCCCTTCGATGCGCACCTTCGTGCCGGCCTGCTCGACTTCGACACTGCCGATTCCACTCTCGGCGACCTTGTCGATGAGCTCCAGGATCTCTTTGAAATTCAATGTCTACCTCTCAGATCAACTCGTCACGCAGCAAATGTTTCGCCTTCGACAGCTCGAACCGGGCGCGCCCGTAGTTCCCATCGGGACGCAGGACGAGGAGGATGTAGTACTCGGACGTCACCTCGGACAGGAACGTCACATACTTCTCCGTCACCAGCGCGAACTGCAGCACCTCGCCCGTATCGAGCTCGGTGTTCGCATGGCGGATGGATTTCACGAACCCGCCGAACTCCGCCCCGAGGATGTCGAGGGGGACTTCGCCGCGTCCTACGGTTTCGACCGCGATGCCGTCCAGACCGATGAGGCTCACGGCGAGCGCGCCTTCGATCCGCTCGCGAAGGCCCGCCAGCACGTCCTTAAACACGCCCCACCTCTCTCCTGCTCACCTTGGCGAGCCACCGCTCGAGCTGTGCGACCTTGGGATTGATGCGCGGCGCGAGCGCCGCGAGCCGCGCGCGCACGTCCGCGTTTTCGGGATCACGCGCGAGGATGTTCTCGTAGATGTGCCGCGCGTCTTCGACGAGCCCCTGATTCACGTACAGGTCCGCCATCGTCAGCGTGTTCGTGAAGTCCTCGGACTGCGCCGCGGGCGGCTCGATCGCCGTGTCGAAGATCTCCTCTTCGACGACCGGCGCCGGCACTTCGGCGGCGAGCGGCGCGGGATCGACGTGAAAGCCGCTCGGTGCTTCGATGTCCATCGTGGCCGAGGTGAAGTTGCTGACCGGCTCCTCGAACGGCGACTGATCGTGCTCGCGCGCCATCGGCTCGACGTCCGCGGTGGCCACCGCCTCCTCGAGCGCAAAAGGCGGAATCGTCTTGTCGAACGGCGACTCCTCGAAAACCGGAGGAACGGCGGCGTCCTCGGCGGCTGATGCGGCGGCGTCCTCGCTGCCGCTGTCGAGCACGGGCGGGGCCGGCTCCGGCTCCTGCACCGCCTCGACCTCCACCGGCCGCAACTCCCGATCGAGCTGCGCCACGGTATGTTTCAACTCCTCATCGGTCGGCAGCAGCGCGAGCACGAGCTTGTACTTTTTGATCGCCTCGACCTTTTCGCCGAGGGCGAGATATGCGTCCGCGAGAATCCTCGCCGCGACCACGTTTCCTGGATCGAGCTGCAGCGCCTTGTTGAGCGCGTCCACCGCGCCGCCGTCGTTTTTCTTGTCGCGCAGCACGCGACCGAGGCTCACCCACGCGGCGAGATACGTCGGATAGACCTGCAGCCCGTTGTGCAGGATCTGCTCGGCCTCGTCGAGATGGCCGGCTTTGCGGAGCTCTTCGGCAAGCTGATAGAACAGACGGCTCTTCGGGTCCGTCTTCAGCTTGAACCGCAGCTCTTCGATTTTTGGATTCGTCGCCGGTTGAGCCATTCGGGACCTGAATTCTTGCCTACAACGTCGGCAGGTGCAACCGCGCCAGACGCGAACCGCCCCGCATGACGCGGGGCGGTTCGTCTGGTGCTTGTCAATACGAACGAGGGATTACGGCGCCGCGGTGGCCTGCACGCAGACCGTGATCGTCGGAGCCGTCGCGGAGTTCGTGGTGAAGGTGACGGTGGCGGTCTTCACGCCGGCCGTGGTCGGCGCGAAGTTCAGGGTGAACGCAGCGTTGCCACCCGCGGCGATGTTCGTCGCGGACGTCGGCGTGATCGAGAACTCGGTCGCATTCGCGCCGGTAACGGTGACGTTGCTGATCGTCAGCGGCTGCGATTCGGGCGCGTTCGTGATGACGATGCTGTCCTGCGTCGTCGTCGGGTTGCCGGCGCCGGTGATGCTGGCGGTCGGCGGATTGGCGCAGGTGCCGCCCAGCGGGTCGGTGACCGAAGGACGCGGTCCGGTGAGACACGCGTTCGGCGTCGGCGGATTGATCGGGATCGTCGCACCGCTGATGCACGCGGTCGTCAGATTGCGGAAGACGAGAGCCGCGTCGATGGGACCCAACTGCGTTCCGGCGAGGCCGCCCGGCGTGGTGCAGGCGACGGTCGGGAACGTGAAGCCGGACGTCGGGAGCGCGACCGTGAACGACGTGTTGCCGGAGCCCTGCGTGATGGTGTTCGGGCTCGGGATGAGTTGGCGGCCGGCGACCTCGAAGCGGATATCGGCCGTGCCGAACGCACCGACGCCCGGATCGCGCACCGTGACGGCGATGGGACTGCCCGGGGTCGCGCCGCCCACGGGTCCTGCGACCGCTGTGATGAACGGCTCGACCGCGATGAACGTGAAGCTCGGCTCGTCGGCATTGTCACCGAAGATCTCGAGATCACCGTTGTTGACGTTGGTCACCTGAATCGGGCCGCCCTGCGCCGAGCAGGGAGAGGCCAGCGCCGGCGTGCGGACGACGATGCGCGAGCCCGTGACCTCGAGCACCTGCGCGCGAACGCCCGCGACGAGCACGTCGACCGGCGCGACGAACCCGGTGCCGTCGATCGTGATGGTCGTGCCGCCCGTGGACGGACCGTTGATCGGACGATAGGACGTGATGTCGAGATCGGAGACGTACCGGAACGCATCCGGGACCAGGACCTCGAGCTGCGAGTTGATGTTGCGGATCGTCACCGGCACCGGGCCGGTGACCGTTCCCGAGCCCGTCGGCGACGTGTCGCGAGCGGCCGGAGCCTCGACGAGGATCTGGTTGTAGTCGACGTTGATGACTTTCGCCTCGGCAAAGCCGAAGAGCACCTGCACCGGCGACTGGAAGCCGTCGCCGAAGATCGTCACGCGCGTGCCGCCGTTGATCGGACCGGAGTTCGGCGAAGCGGTCCCGAAGCGCGGCTGGAGCTGTTCGTTGCGGAACGTGAAGAGGTCCTCGGCCTCCGCGCGCTGCTCGTTCGCCGTGCCGGCGCGCGTGATGACGATGACGTCCGCCAGGAGCTGCTGGCCCGCGCCGAGGTTCACGCTCGGCGTGATGACTTCAATGGATGTCTCGCTCGACGAGACGACGAACCCTTCGATCGGAACCGCGGCGCCGGTGTCGAACAGGACGCGCACGGGACCGGCGAAGTTCGTTCCGTTGACGCGGACCGTCTGGCCGCCACCCGGGATGCCGATGGCCGGCGTGACCGAGGAGACGGTCGGGACGGTGCTCGCGGGCGGATCGAGCGGAGGCCGCGTGCTGAACGTCAGATTGACGGTCCGGGTGACGTTGCCGACCGTCGCGCGGACGGTGGCGGCACCGGAGGTCGACGACGAGAGCGTGACCGAGGCCACACCGTTCGTGGTCGTACGGACGATCTCCTGGACGTTCGTGTTGTTGAAGCCGCCCCCGGTGGTGGAGAACTCGACCGCCGTGCCGTTCGGCACCGGCTGTCCGTTCTGCGTCACGTTCGCCGTGATCGTCACCGTGGAGTCGACGAGCGGCGTCGCCGACGATGCGGTGAGCTGCAGGTCGACGTTCGTGACCGGCGGCGTACCGGTCGGCGGCGGGTTGCCGCTGCTCGGCGGAGGTGCCGTCGGCGACTCGCCTTTGCATGCTCCGAGGAGCAGTACGAGCATCAACAGCAGGACCCAGGCATTGCGTTTATTGGTGAATTTCATGTCAGCCCCCGATCCCCCAGCCCTTAGAAACAACCGTCGCAGTCGTAGCAGAACTCGAGCGGGAACGCGGTCGAGTCGGAAACGTTGTCGCCACCGAGCGTCTCACCGAAGACCTCGAGCATCACTTCCAGTCGGATGATGTCGCGGCCGGTCTCGACGTCACGGCCGCCGTTCTGCGGCTGCAGCGCGGCGAACGGCGCCTGCCGCAGCGCATCCGACTGGATGACGGTGAAGTTCGACCCGGCGGTATCGCCGATGCCGATCAGCGTGTCGATCGAGCGGACGAACGACGCCGGCACCTGCGTGCCGCCGTCCGTGCGGCGATACGTGACGCGATAGCGCGACACGCGCACCTGCGTCAGCGCGCCGGCCGCGCTGTCGTTCTTCGGAAAGATCTGCATGTTGATCGTTCCGATGAACTCGTCGCAGTCCACGTCGTCGTTCGGCGCGATGTCGAGCCGCGTGAGGTTCTGCGTGTTCGTGACGACCAGCTCTACGGGAGCGGCATTGTCGGTGAGCTCGCCGCTGCAGCTCATCACGAGCACTGCTGTCAGCGCGAGGATCGTTGATTTCAGGATGTTTCTCATTTCGCCCCTCCCTTGCTCATCCACGCACGATGCGCGGCGTGATGAAGATGAGCAACTCGTCATGTGACGTGGTGATATCTCTGGAACGGAACAGCGCTCCGATGACTGGAATTTGGTTGAGGATCGGCACGCCCGAGCGCGCATCGCCGTCGCGCGACTGGAAGATGCCGGCGATGACCGCCGTGCCGCCGTCGCGCACCATGAGACGCGTACGCGCCTGGCGTGTCGTGAGCGGCGTGCCGGCCGCGCCAGCGATCGTGAGACCGGTGGCCGGCTCGTTCTTCTGCACCGAGATGTCCATGATCACGGTGCCGGCTTCGGTGATCTGCGGGGTGACGGTCAGGCGCAGCGTCGCGTCGAGGTAGGTGACGGTCGTCGTGAAGTTGACGCGCGTCTGATACGGGATCTGGAAACCGCTCTGGATTTCCGCGGCCTGGTTGTCCTGCGTCGTCACGCGCGGCGCGGAGACGACTTTCGCGTAACCGCGAGTCTCGGCCGCGTGCAGCGTGAGGTCGAGATCGAACGTGCCGAGGACGTCGAAGAGGGAGAGGCTGATGACGGGATCGCCGACCGCGAAGTCGAACGGACCGCCGACGAAGCCGACGCGGTTCGGGAACACGAGCCCGGTGCCGGTGCCGAGCGCCGGATCGAGTGCCCCTTCGAAGCCCCAGTTGATGCCGTACTGCTGCGTGAACGTGCGCAGCGACTCCACGATGCGCGCTTCGATCATCACCTGACGCGACGGGATGTCGACCGTCAGGATGAGGTTCTGCATCGTCCGCAGCACCTCGGGGATCTCACTGATGATGAGCTGGTTCGTGCGCTGGTCGACGATGATGCGCGCACGCGGCGAGGCGAGGTCGCGGAGCAGCGTCTGCACTTCCTGCGCACGCGCGTACGAGAGCTTGAAGCTGAGCGTCGTCAGCGGGACGTTGAGGCGCTCCTGATTTTCGAGCTCGGCGGAGGCGCGCGTTTCCGCGGCGATGCGCTCGATCGTGCCGATGCGCATCACGTTTCCTTCGAGCACGAACGTGAGGCCGTTCTGCCGGAGGATCAGGTCGAGCGCCTGGTCCCACGGGACGTCCACGAAGTCGACGGTGACCGCGCCGCTGACGCCCGGGTCGACCGCGATGTTGAGACCCGTGAGCTCGGCGAACGTGCGAAGGACGTCCTTGATGTCGGCGTCCTTGAGGTTGAGCGAGATCGGCTCGCCGTTGAAGACGCGCGCCTGCGAGCTGAGCGTGCGCGAGCCGGAGAGATTCTGCGCCGTGTTGACGGCGGTCGGCGCCTGCGCCTGCGCGGCGTCGCTGAAGACGTCTTCCTGCGTGGGCGGCTGCTGCGCGGGGGCCTGGTCGGCGGCGGGCGTGATGCGCGAGCGCGCACCCTTCGACGCCGGCTCCGGAACGCTCCACGACTTCGGTTCGACGACGCGCGTCTCGGCGATCGTCGGCACCTGCGCCGGAAGATCGACCGGCTCGGACTTCGCCACCGGCTGCGGTTCGACACGCGCCGCCGGCGGCGGGGCGATCGGCTGCGCGGCGGCGATCTTCACGGGCTCCGGTTCGGGCATCGCCGGCGCCGGAACGATCATTTCCTGTTGCACTTCCTTCGACGCGCGCGCTGCCGGTCCGAAGGCGACGCGGACCTCATCGCCGACCGCGACGATGTCGTACTCGGCCTTGTGCGCCAGATCGACGACCACGCGCGCGACGTTCGGCTGGAACTGCGCGACGCGCACGCGCCGCACGACGTCATCGTCGACGGCGACGTTGCTCTGCCTGGCGGTGTTCTTCACTCCTTCGAGGTCGATGACGAGGCGCGACGGGCTCTCGAGACGGAATGCCTTGTAGCGAAGCTGGCCGTCTCCGGTGATGCGCACTTCGACGTTGCCGTCGCTCCTGGTCGCGCCGATGCGCTTCACGGAACGCGCGCGCGGCAGCGGAACCTCGTCCATCGCGGGTGCGGGTGTGGCGACGGCCACGCCGGCCGCCGGCATCGGCTCTTCGATCGCCGCCGTCTCGTCGATCACCGTGTCCGCGACCTGCGGAGCCGGAGCAACCGGCGTCACGGCGGGAAGCACTTCCACCGAAGGCGCCATCTCGATCGCGATGGCCGTCGCCGGAATCGTGATCACGACCGCCTTCTCGATCGCGGCGACTTCCGGCATGAGCGGCTCGGCGAGACGGAACGTCACGCGCGTCAGCTTCGTCCCCATCTCCACGACTTCTTCGGCGGCGATGGAGGTGACGGCGGGAGGAAGAGTCTGCGGCACCACGACGGTGGTGTCGCGAGTGGTGTTCGTCAGGTCGATGACGAACACGCCCGGTGACGGGCTGTACGAAGTGTAGGCCGGAGCGCCGTTGGTCCGCAGCGTCACGCGTGAGCCGTCGATCTCGACAGCGCTCAGCGAGACCGACGCGATGATCGCGGCGTCCGCAGGCGGCTTCTTCTCCGCTTTGCGCGACCCCCAGATCCCGGCGTCCGCGGTGCCGACACCGACCAGCACAACGCCGGCAATCAGCAGGATTCGCTTGGCTCTTCTCATACCTGACCCCTTCACCATCTCGCCCTCCACTCGCCCACGATCTGTCACCGCCCGAATCACCGTTTCGGTGTCGCCGACGGCGCCAGATCCTTCACGACCTCGCGGTATCGCTCGATGCGAGTCGGATCGTTCACTTCCTGCCGGAACACCACCGAGGTTGCCGTGATGCGGATGACCTCACCGTCGAGAACCTTGTCCCCGACGCGAATGGTGTAGCCCTTGTTGTCGGGACCGTTGATCATCGCGGTCAGTCCCTGCCGCGTCCGGAACACGCCCTGCAGCTTCAGCTCGTCGATGAGGAAGCCCGGCACACCGGCCGGACGCTCCCCCTGCTCGCGCTGCGGCGACGGTCCGATGAGGGACCGGAACGGATCGCGGCGTCCCTGCGGGTCGTAGCGATACGTGTCGGTCGTGGTCGGCTCCTCGAGGATCTCCTCGAGAGATTTCTGCATGTCGGAAGCGGTATCGCTCGCGGCCGTGTCGGTAGCGGTCGTCGTCGTGGCCGTCTGCGCCACCACGGACGCGACGGCGGCCACGATCAGCAGCAGCGAAACCGCGAATGTTCTCAGTTTCACCATGACCTACTCCCCACCCGGTTTCGCTTCGCCCGGCTTCTCTTCCGCGGCCGCGTCCTTCGGCTCGACGTAGACGAACGTCTTCGCCACGAAGTCCGCCACGATCGTCTTCGATTCCTGCTGTCCCAGCGCCGCGATGCGGATCTGCTCGACATTGATGATGCGCGAGAAGTTGCCGAGGCGGTTGAAGAGGATCGCCAGGTCATGATAGCGGCCGTCGACCGAGATCGAGATCGGCCATTCCGAATACGTGTCCGCCGAGTCGCCCGTGCCGGCGCTGAGCGGCGGGAAGGCGAGCTTGCGCAACGTGAACTCGCCCTGGTCGACCAGCGACTTCAGTTTCTTGATGATCTCTTCCGTGTTGCGGTTCGACGGGAGGATGCGGCGCAGCTTCTCGAGCTCGAGCTCGAGGCGCTTCACTTCCTCGCGGAACTGCGGCAGCTTGCGCTCGGCAGCGCGTCCCTGCTGGATCTTCTGTTCGAGCTCGGTGATGCGGCGATCCGTAGAGGCGAGATCCTCCTTCAGTCCCTTCACCGAGAGCGTTTCGGTCGCGTACACCACGGCGCCGCCGAGAGCGAGGCCGACCAGCAGCCCCACCCACCACGGTTTGTCGTCCAGAGTCAGAGCCATGACTTCTCCTGCTACTGCGTCGCCGTTGCGGTGGTCGTCGCCGTCGCGGCAGGCGTTGCCGTCCCACCGGCCGTCTTCGGCGTGTACGTGAACCCGAAGTTCATATCGAACGAATAAACGAGAGGAGCGGCCGAGATCTGCGTCACCGCGCCGACGTTCGGCTCCTCGAAGTACGGATCATTCTTGACGTTCTCGATGAAGAGCGCGATAGCGTTCGGGTTCAGACCGCGTCCGGCGATCGTCACCCTGCCTCCCACGATGTCCATCGTATCGAGCCAGACCAGGTCGGGAAGATCGCGGCTGATCTGATCCATGATCCTCACCGGCCCCTTCTGGTTCTGCTTGAGCTGGTTGATCAGGTCGATGCGCTGCTGGAGGCTGTCCTTGCGCTTCTGGTAGTCCTCCACTTCCTTGATGATCCCCTCGAGCTTCTGGGCCTCGGAGGTGCGCTGCTCCGCCACCTCCTGGCGCTGGGTCAGCTCGCGCTTGTGCCAGTACCAGTACCCGGCCGACACGAGGAGTCCCAACACCAGACCGGCCACGATCATGATGTTGTTGACGTTGCCGGCTCCGGCGCCACCCACGGCAGACGCCGCTGCGGACGCGGGAGCTGCACCAGCTCCGCGTACCGCCCGCCCTTCCCGCACCAGATTGATCTTGATCAAGCGTCCCCCAACTTCCTCATGGCGAGTCCTACGGCGATCGCCATACTCGGCGCGATCTCGGCCAGTTCTTCGGGGTTGAACTGGCTCTCATCTACATTGATCTTCCGGAAGGGGTCCATGATCGACACCGGAATGCCGAACTTGTCGCGGAGGATCGCGTCGAGGTTCAGCACGCCCGATCCGCCGCCGGCCAGGACGATCTCGTCCACGCGCTCGGCACCGGAGGTCGCGGTGAAGAAGTCGAGGGTCTTGCGGAGCTCGCCCGCGAAGTCCTCGGAAACGGAGTTCAGGATCGGGATGACCTGCTGGATCGTGTAGTCGGCGACCGGCTTCCCGCGCTTCAGCTCCTCGGCCTGCTCGAACGAGAGGCTGAGCTCGCGCTGGATCGCGTCCGTGTACTGGTTGCCGCCGAACGTGATGTCGCGCCAGAACATCGACGTCCCGCCGGAGAGCACGTTCACGTTCGTGACCGACGCGCCGACGTTCACGAGCGCGAGGACTTTGCCGTCCTCGACCTCGTAGTTGACTTCGTAGCAGTTCTGGAGCGCGAACGCGTCGACGTCGACGAGGACCGGCAGCTTCCCCGTCTGGCTGATCACCGACGTGTAGTCGTTGATCTTCTCTTTTTTGACGGCGACGAGGATGACGTCGATGTTGTCGCCCGTGCCCGGGCTCGTCAGCGGGACGTAGTCCAGGTTGACGTCGTTGATGTCGAACGGGATGTACTGCTCGGCTTCCCACTGGATCGACTCGGCCAGCTCTTCCGGCGACATCGCCGGGAGCGTGATTTTCTTGATGATGACCGAGTGGCCGGAGAGGGATGTCGCGTAATTGGAATTCTTTACGCTCTGGTCCGTGTTCAGCCGCTGGATGGTATCGACCACCATGGAAGAGTCCATGATGGAGCCATCGACGATGGCCTCGGGCGAGAGGCGCTCGGTTCCAAGTTTGACGAGCGAATAATTTCCGCCCTTCTTCTCCTTCAGCTCGACTAATTTGATTGCTGAGGAGCCGATATCAAGGCCAACAACGTTTTTGCTCTTTGAGAAGAACACCGCTCACCCCATCCATCTCACTCACTTCTCACAGGCTCCGGGATGTAGAAAGGTCGAGCGAAATTACAACGTTTAAATTCACGTGTCAACTCTACGAGATTTAGATAAGTTGCGCGATGACGCGCATTTGCGAGACGTGCCGAAGCGTTTCCGGTTGCGCCGATTCGAGCGGGTGATTACAATCCACGCCTTTCGGTTTATTTGAGGAGTCCTACATGGCGAAGATGTGTGAAGTCTGCGGCAAGGCCCCGGTGTTCGGAAACCGCGTGAGCCACGCCCACAACGTTTCCAGCCGCCGCTGGATGCCGAACCTGCAGAGCGTCCGCGTGATGGTCGGCGCGGCGGTGAAGCGGATGCAGGTCTGCACCCGTTGCATCCGTTCCGGCGCAGTCAAGAAGGCGGCGCGCTAGTTTCATGGGGGACAGGCTGTCCGGCCTGTCCTCCACCACCCTTGCCCGCGGCCTCTCCGTCGCCGGGCACCCTTTCCTGCTCGTTCCCCTCATGATCGCCGTCGCGACCCGGAACTGGGTCTTCACGGCCGCGATCGCCGGCGGCATGGTCCTGCCGCTGCTGGCCATCACGCTGCGCAATGTCCGGCGCGGCGCGTGGAGCGACCACGACGTCTCCCGCCGCGATCAGCGCCTCGGCCTCTACCGCGCCGCCTTTCCGCTCCTGGCGGTTTCCGCGCTGCTGCTCTGGTGGTCGGGCGCCGGCCAGCAGTTGCTCCGCGGTGTGGCCGCCGCCGCCGTCATGTTCGCCCTCGGCGCGATCGGTAATCGCTTCCTCAAGATTTCGCTGCACATGATGATCGCCGCGTACTGCGCGGTCGTCATCGTGAAGCTCTACCCCTCGAGCGCCTGGCCGATCGTGCCCTTCGTCGCCGCCATCGCCTGGTCGCGACGCAAGCTCGAGCGTCACACCTGGACGGAGGTGGCGGTGGGGCTGGCCATCGGAACGGCGGCGGCCGTCTTCGCTACGGTTTCGTGAGATCGCGCGCGGTGTCGTCGATGGCGTCGCTGACTTTGCGCGTCACCTTCCCGACTCCGGCCTGAAATCCGCCGGAGGTCTTCTCCGCGGCTCCCTGCGCTTCCACATCCTGACGCCCGGTCAGACGGCCAAGCTTCTCCTTGATCGCCCCGAGACCTTTGCGTGCGTTGCCTTCCACTTCATTGCGGTTTCTCATGACGGAGACCATCGCAAGGGCGGTGCCGCGATCAGAAATGCTTGATCCAGTACAGCCCGGTCCCCGGAATCCCAAACGAGACGTACCACCTCCCCTGCGCGTTGTGCCCGACCCGGAATCCCGGCAATCGCCAGCTCTTGCCGAGGCCGCGGTCGGTCAGCGTGAAGCGGGTGCCGAGCAGTGAAAAACTCTTCCGAAATCTCCATCCCATGCCGGAGAAGACACGGACGCGAGCGTTTCGTGGCGCGTCACTCGACCGTGCCGTGCTCCACGCGCGGCAGCCCGAGGGCATTGACCACCGCCCGCCAGCGCCGCTGGAAGTCGTTCCGGTCGTGATGCGGCAACTGCACGCCGTTCGCGTAAAAGTCGACGTGCAGCATCTCCGCGGCCCAGGCGACCGACATCGCCTCCGCCGGCGTGCGCGGCCAGCCGAGAGCCGGCGTCCGCGAGCCGCGGTACTCGTCCGCGAGCGCCGGATTGAGGATCACCACGTACACCTTGAGCGTCTTCGGATCGCCGGCCGCGAGCAGCGTTGCGAATCCCGGCTGCGGCGCGCGTCCGAGTCCGCGCTCGTCGTTGCTCTCGACGATGCGCACTTCGCGTCCCGGCTCGAGAAAGCGGCGGATGATCGTCTTCCCTTCCGCCGTCGACGCCCACCGCGCGAACCCCGCGCGTGTCGACGCGGCACTCGCGAGCACCTGCCGTTCGCTGAACTGCGGCCGCAGCTCCGCGTCGAACTGCACCGCCTCACCGCCGAGGACGAACCCGCCGCCACGCGCCTCCGTCAGCAACGCGCCGGCGAGCAACAGGATCGCAGCGCCGAACGTCATGCCGTCCCCCGCACGAGCTCGAGCACGCGCAGCGCACAACCCCAGGAGACGGTGAACCGGGCGCCGCCGTGACCGTAATTGTGGATCACGCGCCCTTCGCGCTCGAGCCGCACGAGCGGACGGACGGGACGGACGCCGTGCTTCACCGCGTGCACGGGACCGAGCGCCGGCACCGCTTCGCGGCAGCGCGCCACGATGGCCTCGACGTCCGCGTCGGTGGGACGGACGTCGCGGTCATAGCCGCCGAGGATGCAGTCGTCACTTCGCGGAATGACGTAGAGCAGCGGATCGGCCATCCGTACGAACGCGCCATCGAGCGGCGGCCTCGCCGTCACGGCCACGACGCCATAGCCGGGCACCAGCGTTTCGTCGTCGCACAGAACGCGTGCCCCGAAGCCCGTACAGTTCACGATCACGCCCGCGTCGAGCTCGTCGAAGGAACGCACCGCGCGCTGGACGATCGGCCCGCCGAAGCGCTCGCGCAGGTACGGCAAATACTGTGTCGTGTCCATCAGCGGCACGCGCAGGATCTCGCCCGTGTCGCGGATCTCGAAGTCGACGAGCGTCACTCCCGGCAATCCCGGCAGCAGCTCGCGCGTCACTTGCGCCCACGCTTCCGCTTCCGGCGACTCGATGTGATATGGAAACCAGATCGCCGCCGCAGCCTCCGACGTCGTCTCCCGCAGCTCCTTCGCCACGATCGTGACGTCGTATCCCGCCTCCGCGAGCACGACCGCGCAGGTGAGGCCGGAGACACCGGCGCCGACGACGATGACGTTCATGCCGTGGCGTGCCGGATGTTGTACTTGCGGTCGACGCGGATCACGCCCTCGACGCCGCTCAGCGAGCGTTGCACTTTCTCGAGATGCTTGAGGTCCGCGATCTCCAGCACGAGGTCGACCGAGGCCTTGCCGTCGTTCGTGCGCGTCTCCATCTGGCGGATGTTCGTCTTCAGATTCGAGATCGTCGAGATCACGCGCGCCAGGATGCCCTGGCGGTCTTCCATCATCAGCTCGAGCTCGACCTGGAACTGCGACTGCCGCTGGTCCGCCCACTCCACGCCGATCTCGCGATCGGCGTTGAACATGAGGTTCTTCACGTTCGGACAATTCGCGCTGTGCACCGCCACGCCCTTGCCGCGCGTGACGTACCCGATGATCGGCTCCCCCGGCAGCGGATTGCAGCACTTGGCGAGATAAGTCAGCAGGTCGTCGTAGCCTTTGACCTTGATCGTCGCCGACGACGAGAACGGAATGAATTTCCGGATCGCCTGCTGCAGCACCCCGGGCGCCTGCTCGATCGCCGGACCTTTTTCCTTCTGATCGTCCGTGACGAAGCGCTCCACGATCGAGCGCGCGGAGATCTTGCCGTAGCCGACGTCCGCGTACAGATCGTCGAGGCGCGGCAGTCCATGCTCGGCGATGACGCCGTCGAGGGCGTTCTCGGCGACGAGCTTCCGCCACTGCACTTTGTACCGTTTGGCCTCGCGCTCGATCAGCTTCCGTCCCAGCTCGATGGAGCGGTGCTTCTGCTCCGTGTTCAGCCAGTGCCGGATCTTGTGCTTCGCCCGCGAGGTGGCGACCATGTTGATCCACTCGCGGTTCGGCGTCTGCGTCGGCCCCGTCATGATCTCGACGATGTCGCCGTTCTTGAGGCTCGTGCGCAGCGGCACGAGCTTCCCGTTCACGCGCGCGCCGACGCAGTGGTGCCCGACGTCCGTGTGGATGCGATACGCAAAGTCGAGCGGCGTCGCGCCGCGCGGAAACGCGAACACGTCCCCTTTCGGCGTGAACGTGTAGACCTCGTCGGGATAGAGGTCGATCTTGAGCGAGTCGAGGAAGACGCGCGGATCTTTGATCTCGTGCTGCCACTCCACCACCTGCCGCAGCCAGAGAAAGTTCTGGTCGTCCGGATGTGCGCCGACGCGCCCTTCCTTGTACTTCCAGTGCGCCGCGATGCCCTGCTCCGCGATGAGGTCCATCTCCCGCGTGCGGATCTGCACCTCGAACGGCTGCCCCTTCTCCGCCACCACCGTCGTATGCAGCGACTGGTAGAAGTTCGGCTTCGGCATCGCGATGTAGTCCTTGATCCGGCCGGGGACCGGACGCCACATCTGGTGAATGATGCCGAGGGCCGCGTAGCAGTCCTTCACGGAAGGCGTGATGATGCGGAAGGCGAGATAGTCGTAGAGCTGGCCGATGTCGATGTCCTGGCGGCGCAGCTTCGACCAGATCGAGTACATCGACTTCACGCGGCCGTAGACTTCGCCCTCGATCTCGTTTTCCTTCAGCTTCTGCTCGAGCGTCTTCTTGATGCGCAGCACGACGTCGCCCGACACGGCCATCTTCTCGTCGACGGCGTGCTGCAGCTCGTCCGACTCCCGTCCGTGCAGATGCCGGAACGACAGGTCTTCGAGCTCGCCTTTGATGCGGCCCATGCCGAGGCGGTTGGCGATGGGGGCGTAGATCTCCATCGTCTCTTTCGCGACGGCGATGCGCTTTTCTTCCGGGAGGTACTGCAGCGTGCGCATGTTGTGCAGCCGGTCGGCGAGCTTCACCAGCACGACGCGCAGGTCCGACACCATCGCCAGCAGCATCTTGCGGAACGTCTCCGCCTGCTGCTCTTCCTTCGAGACGTACGCGTAGCGCGAGATCTTGGTGACGCCGTCGACCAGCTCCGCCACCTGCTCGCCGAACAGCTCCTGCAGCGTTTCCTTCGTGGTGAGCGTGTCCTCGATGACGTCGTGCAGCAGCCCGACCGCGATCGACGTCTCGTCGAGGCGCATGTCGGCGAGGATGTAGGCGACGTTGATCGGATGGATCAGATACGGCTCGCCCGAGCTGCGCACCTGGCCGCGATGTTCGCGCGCGGAAAAAATGTACGCCTTCTGGAGCAGTTCCTCGTCGAAATCGGGTTTGTACGATTCGATTTTGTCGAGGATGTCTTCGAAGCGGATCATGGGCGCGTCTCGCGAGTCGGCGAGTATAACGGCGGAAAAGCCGGCTCAGTTCCCCCCTCGGAAGACCGCGCAAACGGAGTCAGGCACGAGTCCTGCTGCCCACGGTGAAGTTGCCGAAGCCTTCGATCCGGCGCGTGGCCGGAAGAGGCACCGGGTAAACAAAGGAGGTTTGTTCGTGTCCAAGCGTCTGTCCAATTCCGTCTTCTTCGTTCTGGCCCTTCTCGTCACGTTCGCGGCGATTCCCGCGTTCGCGGGTCCGGTCCCTTCCAAGACCGCGGCGAATCAGAGTCTCGATTCGCGTGAAGCCGATCTGTCCATCGTCCGCGACGTAGCGGCGAATGAGCAGGTTGCGGCCGTCCTCACGGCCAATGGCTTCAGCAAGGAAGAGATCGACAACCGTCTCGCGCAGATGTCGCCCCAGGATCTGCACCAGCTTGCGCAGAATCTCGAGCAGCTCCAGCCCGCCGGCCTGACCCGTCAGGAGTGGATCTGGATCGGGATCGGCGCTCTTGCCGCGCTCATTCTCGTGATCGCACTGGCCGACTGATGCACGCTCCCGGCGCATGAGGCTTCGGGCAGGCGAGCGCGTTTGACGCGCTCGCCTTTTTTATGATCAAAAAAATCTTTCTCCTCCTCGCCCTCACCACCACCATGTCCTGCGTCTACTGGACGCCCATGTCGCGCCGTCCCAGCACGACCGCGAACGTCATCGAGAACGTCCCCATGCAGAAGTGGGACATCAAGTCGTGCGGCGCCGGCTCGCTTTCGGCCGTGCTCCAGCACCACGGCGACACGACGTCGATGGACGAATGGCAGGAGAAGCTGCCGAAGACCCGCGGCGGCGTCATGTCGATCGACCTCGTCCTCGCCGCACGCAGCAAGGGGTTCGAATCGAACCTCATCACCGGCGATGCGCAGATGGTCGAGGCCGAAGTTCGCGACGGCCGCCCCGTCATTCTCATGCTGCAGGTCATCCAGTACCCCGGCAAGAGTCTCGACTTTTTCCACTACGTCGTCATCGACGGCTTCGATCCGAAGCGCAATCTGTTCCGTACGCAGTTCGGCGACGGCAAGGCGCGCTGGGCCCCGCTGAGCCGGCTCGAAGGCGCGTGGAAGAAGACCAGGTACGCGACGATCGTCGTGCGTCCGCCCGATCCGAACGCGCAGGCGCTGCGCGCCGCCGTGCAACTCGAGGAACAGGGCAAGCTCGCGCTCGCGGCGCATGCGTATCGCGAGATCGTGCAAAAAGATCCGGCGTCCGTCCTGGCCTGGACGAACCTCGGCAACGCCGAAATGCGCCTCGGACGCCGTCCCGCGGCGGAGGAAGCGTTCCGCAAGGCACTCGCAATCGACGGCGAGGCCGCGGATACGCTGAACAACCTCGCGTGGATGCTGTACGAGGACAAGCGCATGGAGGAGGCCGAGCCGCTCGCGCGCAAGGCCGCCATCACGAAGGCACCCGATCCGTGGATGCGTTACGACACGCTGGCGCGCATCCTCGCCGCGCGCGGCAAATGCGACGAGGCCCGCTCGACCTTCGAGCAGGCGCTGGCCGCAACCCCGGAAAACCGTACCGCCGAGCGCGCGGAGATCATCGCCGCCGCTGCGAGTAACATCCCGCAGTGTTCTCAAAGCGCGCGGAATGGTCCGCCCCCGTCAACGAACTGACCGCAGAGCGCCGCAAACGCGGCGCTCTGCTCGATCTCACTGAAACGAATCCCACGCGCGCGTCGCTCCCTTATCCGCACGATAAACTGGCGGAGGCGCTCGCACGCGGCGCGCGCGCGTCCTACGATCCCGATCCGCGTGGACTCCGCTCCGCGCGCGAAGCACTCGCCGCCGAGCTGCAATGCTCCGCCGGCGACCTCCTCCTCACCGCCTCGACGAGCGAGGCGTATTCGTTCCTCTTCAAGCTGCTCACGGATCCGGGCGACGTCGTGCTCACGGCCACGCCTTCGTATCCGCTGCTCGAGCACCTCGCGTCGATGGAGCTCGTCCAGTTGCGCCATTTCCCGCTCGAGCTCCATCGCCGCTGGGAACTGCACGACGTGCCCGTCGATGCGCGGACGCGCGCCCTCGTCGTGGTCAATCCGAACAATCCCACCGGCTCGTACGTCACGCCGGCCGAGCAGGACGCCCTCGCCTCCCTCGGCGTCCCGATCATCAGCGACGAAGTTTTTCTCGATTACCCGCTCGAAGGGAGCGGACAGTCGTTCGTGCGCGAGGACGTGCTGACGTTCACACTGGGCGGTCTCTCGAAATCGGCAGGACTCCCCCACTTCAAACTCGGCTGGATTCGCGTGAGCGGTCCGGGCAAAGCCGCGGCACTCGACGCACTGGAGTTGATCGCGGACAACGTTCTTTCCGTGGCCACGCCGGTCCAAATTGCGCTGCCGGAGCTGCTGCGCATTGCGCCTCGCATCCGCGCGGCGATCTCCGCACGCACGCGTGCGAATCTCCACACGCTGCGCACCGCGTTCGCGTCCGTGCCGTCCGCTCACGTCCTCCCGGTCGAAGGCGGCTGGACCGCGGTCATCCGTGTCCCGCGCCTGAGAACGGACGAAGAGCTCGCGCTGTCGCTGCTCGACCGCGGCGTCGTCGTGCAACCCGGCTACTTTTTCGATTTCGAGTCCGAAGGATTCATCGTCGTTTCCCTGCTGACGGAGGAGACGACGTTCGCGGAAGGAGTCGCACGAATCGCCACTGAGATATAATTCCGGCCGTCCCCCCACAAGGAGTGTGTCGATGCGAGTTCCCGCCGCCATTGCGTTGGTCTTGGTTGCCGTTTCCGTTTCGGCCCAATCCTCCGATCCCGCCATCGCCGCACAAGAAGCCCTCTCGAAATGTGAGCGGACTTACATCGCCTGCGGCAAGTCGTGCATCGGTGCCGCGTGCGATGCGTGCGAACAGGCGCGGAGCACCTGTAAAGCCGACGTCCATGCAAACCTCGCCATGGGACCGCCGGCACCAGGCGGGAAAAACTCATCCACGCGTGGGACGGGCAGCGCCGGCACGGTCACATCGTGCAGAGGGAGCGGCAAGGACGGGAAGGAGTGTGTCGGCGATACGAATCCGTGTACGTTCGACCTATGCCGCGGCGGCAGATGCGTCAGCACCCGTCCGTCGGTACAGACGACACTCAGTCCCACGCTCCTGTTCATTACGGCCGAACCTCGCATGCCGCCGATCCGTGCACGGGCGCAGATCGCGGGAATCGAGCCGGATCCCACCGCCGATGCGCAGTTCCGCTGGACGTTCACCATCAGTTACACGGCTCCGTTCGGACGGCTGATCGAACTGAAATTGCCTTCCGTCATCGGCCCTGCCAGCTACACGCCCAGCTTCAACACCATCCGCGGCGGGACGCTCATCGCACGCGCGACGCTCGTACGCGATGGGTCCGATTGCGGCGCGGCCGGCGTCACAGCAGAGATCCGCGGAACGAATCCGCCTTTTGCCGACATCAAAGCGGCCTTCGGCGGCAATGACGTCCTCGCGCGCATGGCCTGTCACGAGAGCGGGAGAAAACTGCAGTTCGTCAACGGCAAACCGCTCATCGCAGGCGGCGGAGGACGCGGTGTGGGAATCATGCAATTGACGAATCCGCCGGCGTCGGACGAGGCATTCTGGAACTGGAAGAAGAACGTTCAGGAAGGTCTGCGCATCTACAATGAGAAACGCGCGGCGTTCGAAAAGTACTACAACGCCATGCGCGCGCAGAAACCACCGGCACCTCCCCTGACCGAACAGCAGAAGCGCCAGGACATCATGACCCGCTACAACGGTGGCTCGTACTGGAAATACAGGAACGGGAAATGGGTCGCCGATCCTCCTCTTCATCCTCTCAAGCAGTGCAAAGGTAAAAAAGCGGGACAGAAGGTAACGCTCAATGCGGCGAAAGGGACGTGGGACATCTGCCGCTCGTACTATCAGCGAGTGATGGAGTATCCGTCATGCGAGTAGGCCTCTTCAGTTGTCTTGCACTTGCCGCCGCCACCGCGATCGCCGCGCATGCGCAGACGTCCATTCCTGCCGAGGTCTGGCGCTCGGCTTTGCATCCCAAGGGAATGCCGGAACGCGTCAATGAGCTCACCGGGAAGAAGGAACGAGCGGAATTCATCTACGCCGCGGGAGCCGTCCTGCCGGATTCCAATCGCCATGTTGTGGTTTACGCGGAACGTCTCAGTGAGGACCTGCCGTTCGACAAGCTGTATACGGTCCATGTCGCCGTCGCAGCGCAGGACGGAGAAAAGCTCACCCTTCTCGACCGCCGCGACGTGACCCGGGACATCGACCTCTACACGGATCTCGAGGGCAACTTCATGGACCTGCGCGCAAGCGTGACTCCGCTGCCGGCGAAGCCGCAGATGGTTGCAATCGCGCTCTGGACGCAACTCCATGGATCGGGTGCGATCAGCGCGGGCCAGCACCAGTTCTACACGCTCTCGTCCGGCGGAAAGTTGATGAAAGCTCTCGATCTCGAGACGTACGCATACGGACGCTCCGGCCCTTTGCGGAGCGCGCACGTCTCGACCCTCGCGTTCAGCGATCCCGACCTCGTCGTCACGAGCCGCGATATCACCTGGGAAGATGCGGGAGAAGACGCGCCACCCGACTGCGCTCCGGTGTCCGTCACGCGCTACCGCTTCAATGGCACCGCCTTCGTCGCGACGGATGACGAGGAGCCGTTGCCCCCCGGCGCCGTGGTACTCCCGCGCCTCGACGTCGAACAATCGGACGACGTGTGCAATGATTCGTCATCGTAAGACATGGGCAGTCTGATCGATGAAGTCGCCCCCGGTCTCGATGGCCTCGCGCAATTACGCGCGCTGATCGCGTCCGGACGCAGACCCGGCATCGCCGTGACGTTGCAATTCACGCTCGTGCAGGTGGAGCCGGGCTTCGCCGTCTTCACCGGCACGCCCGGCGAGCACGCCTACAACCCCATCGGTATGGTCCACGGCGGATACGCGGCCACGCTCCTCGACTCCGCCTGCGGCTGCGCCGTGCACACGCGGCTCACCGCCGAACAGGCGTACACCACCCTCGAGCTGAAGGTCGCGTACCACAAGCCCATCACGAGCGACACCGGCGAGCTGCGCGCCGAGGGACGCGTTGTGTCGATGGGGCGCCGCGCCGCGTTCGCGGAAGGAAAGCTCGTCGACGCCGAAGGCCGCCTCTACGCCTCGGCCACCAGCACGCTGCTCGTCATCGCACGGCAGTAATGGGACGATCACGGCATTGGGGCGTCGAGCGCGTCCGGCGCCGTCAGCGGGTTCCTGCGCGGGAGTGCCGGACGCGAGCCGCGAAAACGCCTCCGGCAAAACCGAAGAAATGCCCGCTCCAGGAGACCGCCTCCTCCGGAATCAGCGAAGCGAGCATCGCCGAGCCGTAGAGGAGGATCACGACCACCGTGACGATCGCGGACGACCATCGCCGGTCGAACACGGTGCGAAAGACGAGATAGCCGAACAGGCCGAAGATGATCCCGCTCGCCCCGACATGCGCCGCGTCTCCCGCCCCGAACAGCCACGTCCCGGCTCCGCCGATGAGTGCCGACGCAACGGCAACGAACACGAAATCGCGTCGGCCGCGCAGCAGCGCAATGGCGCCGAGAATGAGCAGCGGCAGCGTATTCGCGAGGAGGTGCGGAAAGTCCGCGTGAATGAAAGGCGCGAACACGATGCCGTCCAGCCCACGAATCGCGCGCGGCTCGATGCCGTGATGAACCGCGGGATGAAAACCGGGCACGATCGCGTCCGCGATGCGCACGACCCACATCGCGCCGACGAAAGACGTCAGCGTCGCGCCACGGTCTTTCCAATCATTCCGCATCACACCAGCATCGTTGCGAGCGACAGGAACAATCCCATGCTCGCGACGTCGGTGGCCGTCGTCAGAAAGATGCTGGACGCCGTGGCCGGATCCGCACCGAGACGACGGAGCGTCAGCGGAATGACGGCGCCCGCGATGCCGCTCACGATGCAGCTTCCGATCATCGCGCAGAAGACGATCGACGCGAGCACCAATGCCGCGGGATGCGACTGTGCGCGGGCGGCGACGTACATGCCGAGGGCGGCGGTGAGACCGACCAGGGCACCGTTGAGCAGGCCGAGAAATCCTTCCTTCAGAACGAGCGCGCGCTCCTTGCCCGGCTGCAACTCGCCGAGCGTCATCCCACGCAATGCGACCGCGAGCGCCTGACAGCCGGTGTTGCCCGACTGTCCTGCCAGCACGGGCAGGAACGCCGCCAGAATCACGATGCGGTCGATCGTGTCCTGAAAGAGTCCCACGACCGCGGCCGCGACGAACGCCGTGAGCAGATTCAGTTGCAGCCACGGATGACGGAAGCGGAGGCTGCGCGCCCACGGCGTCGTCAGGCGTTCTTCCTTGTCGACGCCGACCATGCGGCCGGCCTGCGCGCTGATCTCGTACGCCTGCTCCTCGAACATCGCCTGCCCGCGCACCTGGCCGATGAGCGTGCCGTCCGCCTCGCAGACGGGGTAGACGGGGTAGTGACGCCGTACGACCTGCTTCATCGCTTCCGGCAGTTCCATCTCCGGTACGAGGAAGAACGGATCGCGCAGCATGACCTGCTCGAGCCGCTGCTCGCGCGCGGTCAGCAGCAGGTCGCGCATGGTGATGACACCGCAGAGACGACCCGCGTCGTCGACGATGAAGCCGTAGGTGACGAACGACGTCTTCGCCAGCTCGCGCACGGCGTCGACGGTTTCGGCAATGGTCTGTTCGCGCCGGAACACCGCCGCCGCCGGCTCCATCAACCGCCCGATCGTCTCCTCGGGGTACCGATCGTTCCGAAGCCACTGCGCGCGCTGCTGCGGCGAGACCGCGTTGAGGACCGCGCCGCGCCGATCCGCGGGCAGTTCGTCGAGGACGTCCTGCGCGACCGCCGGATTGAGCGCCTGCAGCACGTCCGCCGCCGCCCGATCGGGCGCCGCCACGAGCAACGCCGCCGCATCGCGCGGACCGCGGCGCTGCACCTCCGCGAGGAGCTGGTCCGCCGTGCCTGGGTTCGAATTCGTGAGTTCCTCTGCCGCCATTCGTCCTCCCCTCCGTCGCGCCGCCCGCGTTGCCATCGCGCGCAGGATCAGATGCGGAGGATAGTCAACGCTGCCAGTCGTTCGCGCCTGATTTTCGCCGGTGGCGTCGCACGCTGTCCGCGCTCGCCCTGTCCCCGCCGACTCGTCGCGATACTCGTGTGCAGCACCGCCGGCAGCGGCAGCCGATCCGAGGATGACGCTCGGACGCGCGCCTGCACGGGCCGCGGAACCGCGGCGATCGCGTCCGCGCGCCAGCGTCCGCGTCGAGCGCGTATTTTTCCGGAACGAATGTGCATGACCGGCGCAGATTCTACTTCGCGACAAGCGGGGATCGGCGATCCGCGGCAATGCGTGCGGGGGCACCGTTCTGCGGTCGTCATGTTGCCGCCCGTGACGGTGCGTGGAGTACCCGCGCCGAACGACCCAGCGTCAGTGGCCAGAAGTCTCCGGTCGCACCAAGATCATCTCGCCGCCGGCCCGCGCAGCGTCCTCAATGGCGGCGTTGCCGATCCAGAAATGCCCAACGTGCACGCGCGGATGATCTGAAGGTTTGGCCGAGCGTGTCGGCGCGCCGCAAATCGTAGTACGCGAAATGACGGCCCCCCCCGCGCCATGCGATACAGACGTCAGAAACGTTGCATAGCGCGTCCGTGCCGCGGTGCGGACGGCCGGGGCCGAGTCGCGACCGCCCATGACGGCTCGGCACGAACAGTACGATGGCCGGTCTCGTGGCGACGCGTAAAATGCATACCGAAACCTGACATGTCTCGCAGAACGGCCGCCGAACTGCTCGCGTCTCCACGCTACTCACCCGAATCGAGGGCGTGAAGCGGCTGGCAGCAGAGGATCGTTTTACCGAGCTCCTCGCGTTCGCGTTGCGCGAGACCGACCCTGCCGTCGTTGGTGCCGCATGTGACCTCATGTTCCCCGAGCCGCCGGAGCTACTGCTTCACCTGCTGTCCATCCAGAAGGGGCCGGATGCGCCGCTGGAGTTCCGCGATCGGATTCCGAAAGGCAATTACCTCTACGCCGAGACCGTCTTCCATCGATTCTTTCGCCCTAAGTTCTCTCGCCTTTCGCTGGATTATGTCGAAGGGTTCGGTCTGGCCTATCTGCGCTCCCTCGGTGAGTCGCTCCCGCGGCACATTCGGCGCACGCTGCGGACCTACGCGTCCGCGATCAAAGACGGTGATGAAGCCGCCCGGCCGCGCAGAAGAATCGGCGCATCGGATGGGCACGATCAATGGGACGGGCCTTCTGAGATGACTCTGGCCGCACTCATTGCTCTTCGCCGGCTCGAGCACCCGATCGACTCGGAAATCCTCACGAGTCTCGCTGCCGCGGCGGGGTCGGTCGAACAGGAACATCTTTCGCTGTTCGCATCCGCCGCGGTCGCATGGGCCGCCTTCGACGCTGGCATCTCAGCCGATGCGGCCACGCTCGAGCACCTCATCAGGAGCGGCGCATCCGAATTGACGGCGGATTACGCAATGACCCTCTTGAAGCGAGGTGAGGAGGGAGAACTGCAGAGGTTTCTCCACGAAGTTCCTGAGATCGATCGTGTTGCCGAGGGCTTCACCTTCTGGCCTTTGATCGACTTCATGGAGAGCCAGCGGTTGATCGATGTGTACCAGTACGGCCATCACGAAACACAGAAGCTCTACCCGTATCGCCTGGCGCGTGCAATGAAAGCAGCCCCGCCGCCGTGGTATCGCTGGCGGCACGCGATCTGATTTCGAGCCGGCACTCCTTGCGCGGGCGGCGGCATCCTCACCGCCGCCCCATTTCATTCGGCACTTGCACTTCGGCTCTGTGACGAAATTCGCGGTGTTTCCCTTGGACGTGTACACCAAGTCGCGATCGATCACCACGCCCGGAAGCGGATCGTCGCACCGGCCGATCCAGCAGCCGAGGGAGATGCTCGCGTCGAGATCCTCCGTGCTCGGACAGCATTCGGATACAGCCCGACCTCGTCTGCCCTGCAGGCGACGCGTTGAGCGGCTCGAGCGGGACGGCGGGCTGCAGCGCGGTTTGTGCGAAAGCGGCGGGTGTGGCGACGAGAACGGCAACAGTGAGCTGGCGAATGTGAATCATACGGTCTCCCTTTCACGGCTATTGACGACGCCACATCTTGCGGCGCGACGATCCCGCCATCGCCGTAATGTGACGCGTGCGTCCGCAAGCGTGACGAATGGCGATCCGCGCGTTTGACGGCATTACAGCGGATCGCACGACTTCGCTCAGGAGCAGGGTTTCGATGTATCGTCATGCGATGAAGGCACTCTGTTGCACCCTGCTTCTCCTGCTCGTTTTCGGCGCGTGTGCCATCGAGAAGACCGAGGATGCGAGCCCGGCACCGACGCAGCCGGCCTCACCACCCACCGCGACACAGCCGGCTCCCGAGACGGCCTCGGCGCCCGCGGCATCCGATGGAGAAGCCGTCAAGGGCACATGGGCCGGCCAGATCAGGATCGACGCGCATGCCGGCATGGCCCGGCTCGATTACGTCGGCGCGGAGAGCGGCGACTTCGTTCCGATGCGCTTCCGCACGGACTCCGCCGTCGGCACGAAGATCCTGGCGGAGTGTGCGGACGAGGATCTCTGCGAGGTCGAAGGGAGCGTCAGGTTTCTCGATGAGCCGCCGCCCGAGAACGCCTCCGCGGTCGGCGAGATCGTCAGTGTCGATCGTGTGAAGAAGCTCCCGCCGGAAGCGCGGTAAGGATGGTGCTCGCCTCCGTCCACTGCGCGTCGCCAGGCGCTGGACGCGAGTGCGCACGAGGCGCGGGAGCTTCAGCGCGGTTGCTCGCCGGCGGGAGCAGCGGCAACAGGATCGGGAGCGGGTTCATTGACGAATGCCTTGTAGTGCTCGTAGCGGTCGAGAATCAGATCGACGTACGTCACGGGCTCCGTCCCGCGCGCGAAGCCGTATTTGACGACCGGATCGTTGTAGACCGCCCGTTTCGATTTCCGGATCAGCCAGTACGCGACGTCGGTCCACTTGTCGGGATCGTCGCCGTTCTTCGTCGCCAGACGGCGCGCGTCTTCCACGTGTCCCAAGCCCACGTTGTACGACGCGAGGATGAACTTGACGCGCTCCGATTCGGGCGTGATCGCTTTCCAGCGTTTGTCCAGCTTCCACAGATAACGGCACGCCCCTTCGACGCTCTGCCGCGGATCGTTCGCATTGACGCGTAATTCGCGCGCGGTGGCCGGCATGATCTGCATCAGCCCCGCGGCGCCGGCCCACGATTTCGCGCCCGGATTGAAGCGTGATTCCTGATACGCCTGCGACGCGACGAGCCGCCAGTCCCAGCCCGGGATGCGCGCGTATTCGCGAAAGAGATCGTCGTACGGCGAGAGCTTCCCCGTCTCCGACGTCAGATAGCGGCTGGCCACGCGCTGGGTGAAGCCACGCCGGTCGCCGAAATACTTGCGATACAGCACGCGCAGCAAACCGCTTTTCTTCTTCGCCGCGATCCACGCATCGAGCTTCGCGTGCAGATCCGGCGCGTTCGTGCGCACGGCCCATACGACCTGCTGCGGCGGACCGACCGCTGGTTTGATGATGAGGTTCGTGTATTCGCTCGCACTGAGCGCGGCGACATTCTCCGCGGCCACCGTGTAGGCGATGTCCCCTTCCGACAATTGCTGCACCAGGCGATCGGTGGTGGCGTCGACTTCCACGACTTCGATGTCATGGGTCAATTCGTCGCTGAGCTCGAACAAACGCACGCGATACGGCGACGTCTGCGGCAGGTGCACGCGCTCGCCGGCCAGTTGTCCGGGCTCGTTGATGAGGCGCGCCCGGATGCGCACCGATTGCGCATCGGGCGTCTCGACCCGCTCGCGCGCCTGCGCCTGCGCCACGTCGGCGGACGCGCCGGTCTTGTCGCCTTTGCGCTGCACGACCACCGGCGCGGTCTCGTACAGCTCCGCGGTGAACGCGACGCGCGTCTCGCGCGTCCCCGCCACGAGCTGCGCCGCGACGACGTCGCCTTCGCCTTCGTTGAGCCGATCGAACAGCATCCGGCTGTCGCGCACGACGACCGGCTTGAGTTTCAACTTCGACTCGCGGGCGAAGAGGCTGAGCAGCTCGTACTCGTAGCCCATCGTCGCGCCGCGATAGACGAAGTAGCCGGTGGAGTTGAAGGTAAAGAGGACGCGCAGCTCGCCGCTCTCGGTGATGGCGGGGAGGTCGCGCGCCACCGGCGGCTTCGGCGGCGGCGCGGGCGGCGGAGCCTCCATGGCCTTGGTGCGCGACTCGGTGCCGGCCGCGGGCGGTGCCGCTGCCTTCTGCGCGGGCGCGGGCGCCTCGCGGCCGCACGCCACGGCCAGTATGATCCCCACCGTGAGGCACCACTGGACGCTCGACCCGGCGATCACGTTTCTCAACCACGGCTCCTTCGGCGCGACCCCGCGCGTCGTGCTCGATAAGCAGGACGCGTTCCGGGCGCAGATGGAGCGGGAGCCGGTGCGCTTCTTCGTGCGTGAGCTCGAGCCTCTCCTCGACGAGGCCCGCCGCACTCTCGCCCACTTCCTCGGCGCCGACGAAAAGGGGGTGGCTTTCGTGCCGAATGCCACGGCGGGTGTGAACGCGGTCCTGCGTTCGCTCGATCTCGACAAGTTCGACGAGCTCCTCGTCACGTCGCAGGAATACAACGCCAGCCGCAACGCGCTCGACTACGTGGCCGGCCTCGCGGGCGCGAGGATCGTCGTCGCCGACATCCCCTTCCCCATCGACTCCGCGGACGTCGTGGTCGAGCGCGTGCTGGAAAAAGTCACAGACCGCACGCGCCTCCTGCTCATCGACCACATCACCAGCCAGACCGCGCTCGTGTTCCCGGTCGAGCGCATCGTGAAGGAGCTGGCCTCGCGTGGCGTCGACACGCTCGTCGACGGCGCGCACGCACCCGGCTCGATTCCGCTCAACCTGCGCGAGCTCGGCGCCGCGTACTACACGGGCAACCTGCACAAGTGGGTGTGCGCACCGAAAGGCGCGGCGTTTCTGTACGTGCGCGACAACCGAAGAATGAGTGTGCATCCCGTCGCCATCTCGCACGGCGCGAACTCGCCGCGCACCGATCGCAGTCGCTACCTCATCGAGTTCGACTGGACGGGCACGTTCGATCCGAGCGCGTGGCTCTCCGTGCCCGCGGCGCTCGAGTTCATGGATTCGCACGGCGGCTGGCCCCACGTCATGCGCCGCAATCGCGAACTGGCGCTCCTCGCGCGCGACCTCCTCTGCGCCGCGTTGCAGATCGACAAACCCGCACCGGATGACATGCTCGCCTCGATGGCCGCGGTCCCCCTGCCGGACGGCACGCAGTCCACCGCGCCGTCGCTGTACGGCGATCCGCTGCAGGACGAGCTGCTGTTCACGCACAACATCGAAGTACCGATCGTCCCGTGGCCGCAGCCGCCGAAGCGCGTCCTGCGCGTGAGCGCGCAGCTCTACAACGAGCTTGCGGATTACGAGAGGTTGGCGGACGTGCTGGGCGGGGGGCGGGCGGGCGCGGGCGGGGGGAGCTGTTGAGCTGTTGAGCCGTTGAGCCGTTGAGCTGTTGAGCCTTTGAGCCTTTGAGCCGTTGAGCCACACCCGCCCCGGTAGCTCGATGGCTTCATAGCTCAGTAGCTCAGTAGCTCAATAGCTCAACGGCTCAACGGCTCAACAGCTCAATCGCTCAATCGCTCACCCGCCCATCCGCCCGCCCGCTGAAAAACCGCGCGAGCGCTTTCTCCAGCTCGTCGTGGCTGGTCGGCTTGGCGAGGTAGTCGTCCATCCCCGCCGCGAGGCACTTTTCGCGATCGCCTTCTAGCGCGTTCGCGGTCATGGCGATGATGTGCCTCCGCTTCGCGCCGCGGTTCTCGCGACGCCGGATCTCCGCCGTGGCCTGATACCCGTCGACGATCGGCATCTGGCAATCCATCAGCACGACGTCGTAGCGATCGCCGTCGAGCGCCTCCAGCGCTTCCTTTCCGTTCGCCACGGAATCCGCGTCGTACCCGAGCTTCTGCAACTGGCTCATCGTCAGCTTCATGTTGAGGAAGTTGTCCTCGACGAGCAGCACGCGGATGGACTTGCGCGTACCGGGCGGCACGAAGGCCGGCACCGGACGCGTTTCGCGGCGCTGTGAAGCGGAGCGTGGGAGCGGAATGGCATCGTGTGCGAGAGCGATGGCCAGCGCGTCGAACAGCTCGCGCTGCCCCACCGGCTTGGTCGTGTACGCGTTGATGCCGGCCTCGCGCAGCTCCTCTTCGTTGATCGTCGCGCCGGTGATCACGAGCTGCACGAGACTCGTCCCGGTGGTGGACGCGTCGGCGCGCACGGCACGCGCGAACGCCAGCGCGTCGAGGTCGTCCGGCGTGGCGAACACGACGACGCGGTACGGATCAGCCGTCGCCGCGCGCAGCATCGACAGCATCTCCGCGCCACTGTGCGCATCCTCGACGCGCATCTCCCACGTCGTCTCGAGGTAGTGCCGCACGACTTTGTGACTGGTCGGATGCGGCTCGAACAGCAGCACGCGCTTGCCTTTGAGATCGAGATCGGACGAAGCGATCGGACGGCGATCGCGCGCCGCCTTCGGAAACGGGATCGTGAACCAGAACGAGGAGCCGCGTCCGGGCGTGCTGTCGACGTCGATCAACCCGCCCATCGTCTCGACGAGATGCTTGGCCGTGGCCAGACCGAGGCCCACTCCGCCGAACGAGCGCGTCGACGAAGCCTCGACCTGCGAGAAACGCTCGAACAGCAGCATGCGGTCTTCGTCGGCGATGCCGATGCCGGTGTCGCGCACTTCGAAGCGCACGACGCGATGCGTCTCCGTCTCGGTCTGCAGCGAGACGCTCAGCACGACCGCGCCGTGCTCGGTGAACTTGACGGCGTTGTCCATCAGGTTCGTGACGACCTGCCGCAGCTTCGACAGGTTGCCGCGGAACACGGCCGGCAGGCTTGGATCGAAGATCAGCCCGACGTCGAGATCCTTGCCAAGGGCGGCGACCTTCATGACTTCGACGATGCGCTGGAGCGTGCGGTAGAGATCGAAGTCGACGAGCGCCGCGGACAGCGATCCGGCCTCGAGGTTCGACACATAGAGAATGTTGTTGACGATCGCCAGCAACTGCTCGGCGCTCGCGCGCGCCTGGAACGCAAAGTCCTGCTGTTCCGCGTCGAGCTGCGTGGCGAGGAGGAGGTCGACCATGCCGACGATGCCGTTCATCGGCGTGCGGATCTCATGGCTGACGTTGGTGAGGAAGCGCGTCTTCGTGCGCGCCGCTTCGAGCGCCGCGTCGCGCGCGTTGCCGAGCTCCGCCTCGAACTGCTTGCGGTCGGTGACGTCGTGAAAGATCACGCGCGCGAGTGCGGTGCGGCCGTCGATTTCTTTCGGGCGCAGCCATCCTTCGAGCGTGACGCGCGTGCCCGACGGTGAGAAAAAGACGGTCTCGACGCGTTGTGGGGCCGCGTGCGCGAACACGCTGCGCAGTGCCGCGCGCAGCTCGTCGCGGCGTTCCGGCTCGGCCACCTGCAGCAGCGACGCGCCATGCGAGATGCCGAGCGTCGTCTGCGCGGCCTCGTTCGCGTGGAGCACCGAGCCGTCGGGTCCGAGGCTCATGATCAGATCGCTGCTCTGCTCGAAGAAATCGCGGAAGCGTGCGTTGGCCTCGACCAGCTCGTCGCGCATCTGCAATTCACGCGAGGCCTCACGTCCCAGGATGCGCAGGATTGCGACCTGTTCCTCGGAGAGGGTCCGCGTCGTGCGATCGAGCACCGACAGCGCGCCGGCGAAGCGCTGCTCCGCGTCGAACAGCGGCGCGCCGGCATAAAACCGGATGTGCGGAGCGCCGGCCACGAGCGGGTGCGAGGCGAACCGCGAATCCGCCGTCGCGTCGGGAACGACCACCACGTCCCTCGCATCCCCGAGCCGTGACGCGAACGACGAGTCGCGTGGCACGCGCCGCGCGGCCGTGCCGGTTGCGGCGACGATGTCTTCGCCATCGCCCTGCACGAGCCCCACCCACGCCACCGGTACGCGCAGCACACGGGCGGCGTCACCGCTCAATAATTCCATCCATTTCAATGGTTTACGTCCCCTCGGAAGCCCGCGCGGATGATAGCGCCAGCGGCATCCCTTCTGCACTCCTTTCGCGGCGGGAAAGGAGTACGCAACATGAAGCATTGGATGACGGCAGGCGCGCTGACGCTCTTTCTCGCCGCGTGCGGCGGAGGCGGCGAACCACAGGCCAACCAGACCACAGGGCAGCCGGAGACCGACACGACCGGTTCGGCGCAGTCGATTCAGCAGACCGGCACCGCGAGCGCGACGACCACAGGCGTGACCGGAGGTCTCGTCAGCGCGGCGACGCCGGATGACAAGACGTTCGTGGCCAAGGCAGGCATGGCCGGTCTCTACGAAGTGCAGGCGGGCAATCTCGCGCTGCAGAAAGCGGAGAGCGCGGGCGTGCGCGCGTTTGCGCAGCGCATGATCGCGGACCACGGCAAGGCGAACGCGGAGCTCGCGCAGCTTGCGACGGTGAAAGGCCTCGCGCTGCCCGCGGAGCTCGAGGGTGAGCACGAGGCGGCGGTCGAGCATCTCAATACGCTGTCCGGCGCGGAGTTCGACAAGGCCTACATGGACCACATGCGCGGCGATCACCAGAAGGACGTCGCGGAGTTCGAGAAGGCCGCGGCGTCGGCGCAGGACGCGGACATCAAGGCGTTCGCGGCGAAGACGCTGCCGGTGCTGCGCGAACATCTGCAGCTCGCACAACAGACGAAGTAACGATCCTTCCTCCGGCCGGCGACGCGACGGCCGACGAAGCGGTTCGCGTCGCGCGTGTTCCTCACGCTTTGTCAAAGGCGGGCAGGAACACGCGCACGCTCGCGCCGCCGCCTTCGCGGTTGCGGCTCTCGATCGCGCCGCCGTGGCCGCGCACGATGCGGTGCACGAGGAACATGCCCAGGCCGAGGCCGGAGGGGGCGAGCTCGGTCGTGGCGCGGCGGAAGGGGCGCGGCTCGCGGACGACGTCCTGGGGGATGCCGGGACCGCGATCGCTCACGGTGATGGCCACGCCGCCGGCGGTGGGCTCGACGTCGACGGAGATGCTACGGTTCGGCACGTCGCGCGAGAACTTCTCCGCGTTGTCGACGAGATTGTCGACGACGTGATGCAGCGCGTCGGGATCGAAGGCGACGCTCGGCAGATCGTCCGCGACGCGCAACTCGATCGGGCACTGCGCCGCTTCGAGCTGCGGCTCGAGTCGCGAGATGCACGCTTCGACCGCGCGCCCGATCTCGCCGGGACGCGGCTGCATCGTGAACGTGCCGCGCTCGAGGCGCGTGACTTCGAGCACGTTCGCGACGACGCGTCCGAGCCTTTCCGTCTGCCCCGCGAGCTCACGCGCGTAGCGTTCCCGTTTCTCCGGATCTTCCTCTTCGGCGATGAGATCGCTGTAGAGACGCAGCGACGCGAGCGGCGTGCGCAACTCGTGCGCGGCAGTCGCGGCGAAACGCGCGCGGTCGGTGGCCAGCCGTTCGATGCGCGACATCGTCCAGATCACGCCGACGACGACGAGGAGCAGGACCGCCGCGACGCCGCCGAACTGGCGCAGGAAGCGTTGCCGTTCACTGGTCGCGGTTGCGGTTTGCGGCAGTTGCGCGCGCCAGCCGGTGCCTTCGATCGAGCTCCCCTCGCCTGCCCGGCGCACGATCGCACCGTCGACGACGGCACCGTGGGCGAGCTGCGTGAGCACGCCCTGCACGATGGTGCCCTGCGGCGTGTGCACCGCGCGCAGGGCGACGAGCGCCGGCATGCCGCCGATCGTGACGGTGTGCCATTCGAGATCGCTCGTGCGGATCTCGACGGGCGGGGCGGCGGGGCGGATGATCGGCGGAGGCGGTGTCGGCTGCGGGCGTTTGAGCTGTTCGTAGACGATGTTCGAGTTCACGTTCTGCGCGAACGCGGAGGGGTCGAACACCTCGACCCGCGACGACTTCTCGACGATCGGCCGTGCGTTCGCCAGCTCGGCGCTGCGAAGTCTCGCTTCGAGCTGGGCGATGCGCGTGGCGCTCGCGCGTGCATTCGCGGCATCGGTCTCGACGCGTTTCACGAGCGGCTCCGCCTCGGCACGAATCTCCCGCGCCGCGGCGGTGATGCGGTCGCGGATCGCACGCTGCTCCGGCGACACGGCCGCGTTCAGCTCGCGCAGGTCTTCGTTCAGCGTCGGCAGCGAAACATTGCCGCGCGCGTCGACCTGAAAATGCGCGGCCACGAGTGGATGTCCGGGCCCGCTTGCGAGCGGCGACGGTGCGACGGAGAGGCCCTGCGATGCGCCTTTCGGGTCGTGGTAGAGGTTCTGGTAGTGAAAGTACGGGCGCTCGGCTTCGGTGCGCCGCAGCTCCTGCAGTTGCTGCGTGAGCCGCGCCGCGGAAGCGACCTCGCCGCGTTGCGATTGCAGCCGCACTTCCGCGTCGAACGCGCGTTGCGCGGAGACCCACCAGGCGCCCAGGAGTCCGCCGACGCACGCGAGGAGCACGAGCGCCGCGAGGATCACGCGCTTCATCGCGTCTCTCCCCACGCGTAGCCGACGCCTTTGACGGTGACGACGATGCGCGGCACCGCGGAGTCGCGCTCGATTTTCTGGCGGAGGTTGGCGATCGTCATGTCGACGGTGCGCGTTTCGAGCTCGTCGCTCGCGCCCCAGACCGTCTGCAGCAGCTCGGTGCGCGGAACGGCGCGGGCGCGATGGCGATGCAGCCAGCGCAGGATGCCGACTTCGCGCGCGGTGAGGGCGATGGCCGCGCCGTCGCGCTGCGCTTCGCAGCGGCCGAGGTCGAGCACGCAGCCGTCGATCTCGACGCGCTCGGCGTCGGCGGGAGCGATGGCGGCGCGGCGGCGCAGTGCGTCGATGCGCGCGAGAAGCTCGCTCGTGCCGAACGGTTTGGTCAGATAGTCGTCCGCGCCTGCATTGAGCCCGCGTACGCGGTCATCCTCGGAGCCGCGTGCCGTGAGAATGAGGATCGGCAACGCCGGCCGGGCCATGCGCAGACGCCGGCAGACCTCGACGCCGTCGAGACGCGGCAACGCGAGATCGAGCAGCACGAGATCGATATCGCTGTGCACTCCCCGCTCCGCGCCGGACAATCCGTCGCCGACCGCTTCGGCGATGAACCCGCGCTTCGCGAGCAGCTCGAGGAGAGCGTCGCGGAGCGAGCGTTCGTCTTCGACGATGAGAATGCGCACGGCATCATGGTAACGCCGCGGTCGGTGGCGCGACGCGCGCGCGAGGAGCAGGCGCTCGAATGTGCGGATCGCCTGTTCGCTGCGTGAGCGTCATCCGTGTGACGCGGCTTACAGCCGCGGCCGCCCGCGTAGAGCTCGCGACGATACGACTCGAAGCCCGCCAGTTCGTGCTGCGCCTCCCGCGGCGGAATCCAGATCAGGGTTCCGTCCGCGTCTCTGCGGTACGCACTGACGAGGAGACTCACATGCGCGCTACTGGGCGACCGGTTCTTTCGAGGGCTTGAATTTCGCGGCCAGAAAATCGCGGTTCATGCGCTCGATGAATTTCGTGGAAATCTCTTTCGGGCAGACCGCTTCGCATTCGCGGAAGAGCGTGCAGCTCCCGAAGAATGACTCCATCGTCTCCACCATCTTCACCACGCGCTCGTAGCGCTCGGGCTGGCCCTGCGGAAGCAGTCCGAGGTGGCTGACTTTGGCGGCGGTGAAGAGTTGGGCGGCCCCGTTGGGGCATTGTGCGACGCAGGCGCCGCACTGGATGCATTCCGCGGCGTCCATCGACAGTTCCTGGATCTGCTTCGGAATGGGGAGCGTATTCGCTTCGACGGCGCTGCCGGTGTTGACGGAGATATAGCCGCCGGCCTGGATGATGGCATCGAGCGGCGCGCGGTCGACGATGAGGTCCTTGATGACCGGGAACGAGCGCGCGCGCCACGGTTCGACGGTGATCTCGTCGCCGTCTTTGAAGTGGCGCATGTGCAACTGGCAGGTCGCGGTGCCGCCGACCGGGCCGTGTGCGACGCCGTTGATCATCATGCCGCACGAGCCGCAGATGCCTTCGCGGCAATCGTGCTCGAAGTGAATCGGCTCCTCGTTCTTTTCGATGAGGCGCTCATTGACGACGTCGAGCATCTCGAGGAAGGACGCGTCGGACGAGATGTTCTCGGCGCGGTAGGTCACGAAGCCGCCCTCGGCGTCGCGGGTTTTCTGTCGCCAGACGTGCAGTGTGAGATCCATTTACTTGTAGCTCCGTGTCGCCAGCTTCACTTCCTCGTACAGCAGCGGCTCTTTGTGCAGCACGGGCTCGTTGCCTTCGCCCTTGTACTCCCACGCCGCGACGTAGAGGAACTCCTCGTCATTGCGCTGCGCCTCGCCGTCCGGCGTCTGATGCTCGACGCGGAAATGGCCGCCCGCGGATTCCTCGCGGTGCAACGCGTCGATGCACATCAGTTCCGCGAGCTCGAAGAAATCCGCCACGCGTCCCGCTTTTTCGAGCGCCTGGTTCGGCTCTTCGCCGTTGCCGAGGACGCGCACGTCGCGCCAGTACTGCTCCTTGAGCGGGCGGATTTTCTGGAGGGCCTCTTTGAGGCCGTCCGCGCTGCGGGCCATGCCGCAGTAATCCCACATGATCGAACCGAGCTCGCGGTGATACGAGTCGACGCTGCGGCTGCCCTTCGCATTGACGAGCGCCGACACGCGCTGACGCACCGACGTCTCCGCGTCCGCAAATGCCGCGTGGCTGGCCTGCACCTTCTTGCCGAACTGTCCGGCCAGGTAATCGCCGATGGTGACCGGCAGGACGAAGTAACCGTCCGCGAGCCCCTGCATCAGCGCGCTGGCGCCGAGGCGGTTCGCCCCGTGATCGGAGAAATTCGCCTCGCCGATCACATACAGACCGGGAACCGTCGACATGAGGTTGTAATCGACCCACAGACCGCCCATCGAATAGTGCGGCGCGGGGTAGATGCGCATCGGCATTTCGTACGGATCTTCGGCGGTGATGTCGTGGTACATCTCGAAGAGATTGCCGTAGCGCTCTTCGATGGTCTTGCGTCCGAGACGCTTGATGGCGTCCGCGAAATCGAGATAGACGCCGCGGCCCGAGGGACCGATCCCGCGACCGTCGTCGCAGGCTTCCTTGGCCGCGCGCGACGCGATGTCGCGAGGCGCGAGGTTGCCGAAGCTCGGGTACTTGCGCTCGAGGTAATAGTCGCGCTCCGACTCCGGAATCTCGCGCGGACCGCGCTTGTCGCCCTGCGCCTTCGGCACCCAGATCCGGCCGTCGTTGCGCAGCGACTCGGACATCAGCGTGAGCTTCGACTGGTAATCGCCGCTCTGCGGGATGCACGTCGGATGGATCTGCGTGTAGCAGGGATTGCCGAACGCCGCGCCGCGCTTGTGCGCGCGCCAGATGGCCGTCGCATTGGAGGCCTTCGCGTTCGTCGACAGATAGAAGACGTTGACGTAACCGCCCGTACCGAGAACCACGGCATCCGCGGAGTGCGACTCGATCTTTCCGGTGACGAGATTGCGCGTGATGATGCCTTTCGCGTGACCGTCGACCACCACGAGGTCGAGCATCTCGTGGCGGTTGTACTGCTTGACGGTGCCGAGCGCGATCTGCCGCTCGAGAGCCTGGAACGCGCCGAGGAGAAGCTGCTGCCCTGTTTGTCCGCGCGCGTAGAACGTACGCGAGACCTGCACGCCGCCGAAGGAGCGATTCTCCAGTGCGCCGCCGTATTCGCGCGCGAACGGCACGCCTTGCGCGACCGCCTGATCGATGATGTTGACCGAGAGCTCGGCGAGGCGATGCACGTTGCCTTCGCGGGCGCGGTAATCGCCGCCTTTGATCGTGTCGTAGAAGAGGCGATAGATGGAATCGCCGTCATTGCGGTAATTCTTGGCCGCGTTGATACCGCCCTGCGCGGCGATCGAGTGCGCGCGGCGCGGCGAGTCGTGGTAGACGAAACACTTGACGTTGTACCCGAGCTCGCCGAGCGTCGCGGCGGCCGAGGCGCCGGCCAGGCCCGCGCCGACGACGATGATGTCGTACTTGCGCTTGTTGGCCGGGTTCACCAGCTTGTAATGCGCCTTCGCGTACGACCACTTTTCGGCGATCGGTCCGGGAGGAATCTTGCTGTCGAGTTGAATGGTCATCGCACAAACCCCGTGAGGACGGCCAGCGGGAAGGAGATATTGCCGAGCGTGATCAGCGCCGCGAACGCGGTCGCGAAGTTCCGCCGCCATCCCTCGAAGCGCGGATTGGTGAGGCCGACCGAGCCGAACATCGCCCAGACCCCGTGGAAGAGATGGAGCCCCAGCGCGAGGTTGGCGATGATGTAGACGGCGGAGACCCACCACACCTGAAAGCCCGTGACGAAGTTGCGGTAGACGTCGACGTTGCCGGCGTCGTCGCGCGAGAAATCCGGATGCGCGTGGCCAGTCGTGAAGTGGAGGATGTGGTAGATCACGAAGAGCAGGATGATCACGCCGCCCCAGCGCATCGTGCGCGAGGCGTACGAGGCCTTCACGTAATCGCGATTGCGGTACCCGACCGGGCGCGCCTGCTGATTCATCCTCGTCAGCGTGTAGGCCGAGTGGATGTGCAGGATCACCGCGACGAGAAGAACGATGCGCGAGAGCCAGAGCATGCCGCTCTCCGGCACCGCCGGCGTGAGCATGGTCTTGAGGAAGTGCGCGTATTCGTTCAGGTGCTCGGAACCCATGTAGACCTTGAGGTTCCCGACCATGTGCAGAAAGATCCAGCCGAAGAGGATCAGGCCTGTGACGGCCATGACCGCCTTCTTGCCGATGGCGGAGCGATAGAAGTTCCCGAACCACGTCATTCGGAGATCACCTCGATGTGGGGGAAATCAAAGAAGAGAGGACACATCCGGGCCGCAATCATAGTCACCATTCCCCTCCGGTCAAGCAAGACGAGCCAGCGGCTCGGAACGTGACAGTCCCCTCCCCCCGCGATGCAGGGAGAGGAGCCATGAAGTGACAATCGTCATCCCGCGGAGCTGACCTTCTCCAATGTTGCCGCCGCCCTTCCGGGCGCATCTTGTGCGGCATGCACGACCTACCCGCACGGTTCACCCGCGTCACGAAGAACTATGGCCCGGTCGAGGCGCTGCGCGGCCTCGATCTCACTCTCGGCCGCGGCGAGCTCGTCGCGCTCCTCGGAGCGAACGGGGCCGGCAAGACGACCGCGGTCCGCGCTCTACTGGGATTAGCGAAGCCCACCTCGGGCGAGGTGCGCGTCTTCGGCGCCGATCCCCGCGACGCCTCCAGCCGTACGCGCCTCGGCGCGGTGCTGCAGATCGCGCGCGTCCCGGAAACGCTGCGCGTCCGCGAGCACATCGACATGTTCTCGAGCTACTACCCCAACCCCATGCCGATGCACGAAGTCATCGAAGCGGCGGGGCTGCAGGGGCTCGAGCGCCGCAAGTACGGCGAGCTCTCCGGCGGGCAGCAGAAGCGCGTCCTGTTCGCCCTCGGCATCTGCGGCAATCCCGAACTGCTCGTCCTCGACGAGCCGACGGTCGGCCTCGACGTCGAGTCGCGCCGCGCGCTGTGGAAGCAGATCCGCGCATTCGTCGCGCGCGGCAAGTCGGTGCTGCTCACGACCCATTACCTGGCCGAGGCGGAGTCGCTGGCGAATCGCGTGGTGGTGATCCATCGCGGCGTCGTGATCAAGGAAGGCACGCCCGCGCAGATCAAAGGCGAGGCCGCCACGCTCGAAGACGCATTCATCGACCTCCTGGAGGCATCATGAGAACGTACCTGCTCGAAACGAAATACGAGTTCCTCAAGGCGCTGCGCATGCCGCAGTACTCGCTCCCGACGATGCTCTTCCCGGTCGTCTTCTACGTCTTCTTCGGCGTGATCTTCGGCGGTGCGAAGAGCGCGAAGGACGTGACGGTTGCGCAGTACATGCTCGCGACATACGGCGCGTTCGGGGTGATCGGCGCGTCGCTGTTCGGCTTCGGCGTGTCGGTGGCCATCGAGCGCGGCCAGGGGTGGCTCGAGGTCAAGCGCACGACGCCGATGCCGATCGCCGCCTACTTCGTGGCCAAACTGGCGATGGCCATGGCGTTCAGCGCGATCATCGTGCTGCTGCTCTTCACGGTCGGGACGATGTTCGGCGACGTCACGCTGACGATCGTGCAAGGCGCCGTCCTGTTCGCGACTCTCGTCGCCGGCTCGATTACCTTCTGCGCGCTCGGACTCGCCCTCGGCTTTCTCCTCGGACCGAATTCCGCCGTGCCCATCGTCAACCTGATCTACCTGCCGATGTCGGTACTGTCGGGCTTGTGGGTGCCGATCTGGCTCATGCCGAAGCCGCTGCAGGAGCTCGCGTACTGGCTGCCCGCGTACCACTTTTCGCAGCTCGCGCTGCACGTGACCGGCGGTTCGCGCGGCGAGTCGATCGCGATGCACGTCCTGGCGATGCTCGGAACGGCGATCGTGTTCGCGGCAATTGCCTATGCGGGATATCGTCGCGATGAAGGAAAATTGTACGGATAGCGGACCACCCGCAAGGGTGCATGACCATGGGACGCCTTCTTCCACACGACAATGACCTGGCGTGGACGCCGTACGCGTGGCTGATCTACCTCGCGCCGTTCACGCTGGCACCGCTCTACGTCCGGAGCTTCGCGAACGCCGCCGGCTGGGCCTTGCACGTCGGCGTGACGCTCGTCTTCCTCGTCCTCTACTTCCGCAGTTTCTGGGTGCGCGGCCGCGAGCTGATGCTGGTCGCGGCCGCGACCACGGCGATTGCCGTCGCGTTCTGGCCGATCTCATACGGCGCGGGCGTGTTCTACATTTACGCCGGATCGATGCTCGCCCAGCTCGCACCGGCGCGCATCGCGTTGCGCGGCGTGCTGCTCGTGGGCGTCGTCGCGACCGTCGATGCGCTCTTCTTTCAGCGCGATATCCTCAGCAAAGCGTGGCCGGTGATCTTCACGCTGCTCGTCGGCGGGATCAACATCCATTTCGCGCAGGTCGGACGCGCGAATGCACGGCTGCGTCTCGCACGCGAGGAAGTCGAGCACCTCGCGAAAGTCGCGGAGCGCGAGCGCATCGCACGCGATCTGCACGATCTCCTCGGACACACGTTGTCGCTCGTCATCCTGAAATCGGAGCTCGCGTCGAAGCTCGCGGACCGCGACCCCGAACGCGCACGCAATGAGATCCGCGACGTGGAGCGCATCGCACGCGAGGCTTTGACCGAAGTGCGGTCCGCGGTTGCGGGATACCGCTCGGGCGGACTGGAAGCGGAAGTGCAGCACGCGCGCAACGCATTGAGCAGCGCCGGTGCAACGTTCACCGCGGAACTGCCGAAGACGCAATTGCCGCCCGCCCACGAGGCGGTGCTCTGTCTCGCCGTGCGCGAGGCGGTGACGAACATCGTCCGCCACGCGGGCGCGCGTCATTGCCGTCTTTCGCTCGCGGTCGCGAACAACGTCTGCACGCTGACGATCGCCGACGACGGCCGCGGCGGCGACGCGCCGTTCGGCAGCGGCCTCACCGGCATGCGCGAGCGCGTCGAAGTCCTCGGCGGCTCGATGACGCGCGACGGCCGCAGCGGCACGCGGCTCACCGTCACGCTCCCCCTCGCACAGACCGCGGTGCAGGAGCGCAGCGCATGATCCGCGTGGTCGTCGCGGAAGACCAGAGCATGGTCCTCGGCGCGCTCGCCGCGCTGCTGGAAATCGAAGGAGACATCGAGGTCATCGGCCGCGCGAAAGACGGCGAGGACGCACTGAGCCTCTGTCGCGAGCAGAAACCCGACGTGCTGCTCACCGACATCGAAATGCCGCTCATGACGGGACTCGAGCTCGCCGCGGCAGTGAAACGCGAACTGCCGGGCACGCGCGTGATCATCCTGACCACGTTCGCGCGTGGCGGCTATCTGCGTCGCGCGCTCGAAGCGGGGGCATCGGGATATCTATTGAAGGACTCCCCTGCCGAGCATCTCGCGAACGCGGTGCGGCGCGTGAAGGCCGGAGGACGCGTCGTCGATCCGGAGCTCGCGGCCGAGGCGTGGAGTGAGCCCGATCCGCTGACCGATCGTGAACGCCAGGTGCTGCGCATGGCCGGGGACGGACAAACGAGCGCGGATATCGCCACACGGCTGCATTTGTCCGAGGGGACGGTGCGAAATTATTTGTCGGAGGCGATCAGCAAGCTGGGGGCGGGAAACCGCGTGGAAGCCGCGCGGATCGCGCGCGACAAAGGGTGGCTGTAGCTCCCGCTCCCCGCTACTGTGGCGCAAGGGGACTTTTACGGAGCTCCTCGCGCACGCGTAAGCCCGTGGCTTCACACTGCAGCTTTTCTCGTCCCGCGAGATAGTCCGTCGTGGCCACGCGCTCGCCGGGCGTCCCGACGACATACGACTCCGCTTTGAGCCGCTCCCATTGCGCGGCGTTGACGGCGCAGACGACGATCGCGTTGTCGTAAGGCATCGAATCGCGCAGCAACTCGAGCGTGAGGGTGCCCGCGGGTAACGGCCGGCGGAAACTGCTCGTCGTGGAAATGGCGCCACTGGCCTTCGTCACGTCGCGCATCACCTCCAGCGTGCGCGCTGCGAGGGCTTCGACGGACAGCGGCGCAGCGAGTTGCCCCAGGGGCTCGAACAGCGACGCGTATTGCGGATCGCGTTCGAGCTCGCGCTGCATGTTCGCCACCCGCCGCGCGGTCGCGCGATGTGCGGGCATGCGTTCGTCGACGGGGATCAACCCGCCGCTCACGCTCTTCACGCGCCCGTCGGCAATGGTCAGGTCGATGCGGCTGATGTTCTCCAGGTACTGCCCGGGCGAGATGAAGATCGTGTTCGTGCCTTTGATCTGCGTCAGGCCGCGGGCGAGGTGACTGTGCGAGCCGAAGATCACGTTGATGCCGGGCACGGCCTGCGCCAGTTCGTAGTCCTCCTCGGTGTGCTGATGCCCGATCATCACCACCGCGTCGACGCGTTCTTTCTCGCGCAGATCGCGCACGACGTCATGCGCGGCGGCGATCGGATCGCCGAAGGTCAGGCCCGTGCCTTGGACGAGCGAGGTGAAATCGGGACCGGCGACGGCGAAGACGCCGATACGCACTTTGCCACGGGTGAGGACGTCGTAGCGGCGGAAGCCGGTCGTATTCGCGCTGAGGATCGGATACGTCACCGAGTCGCGGCAACGCTCGAACGCGGCGGCGCCGTAATCGGCGTCGTGATTGCCGAATGCCATCGCGTCGAGGAGCCCGTTCCACCACGGCCACTCCGCACATTGATATTTGTCCGACCACGCGGGTGCGCCTTTGTTCATCGTGTCGCCGCCGTTCAGCACGATCGCGCCTTTGCGCTTTTCCGCGCGAAGGAAACCGATCGCGCGCGGGAGATTGGCGGCGTGCGAGTGGTAGTCGGAGAAATGGAACAGCGTGACCGTCGTGTCGGCCGCCAGCGGAAATGCGAGGAACAGCAGTAGCAGAATGCGGCGCATGGTCAGGGCTGCAGGGCGAGCTTCTCACTCCCGCCGGCAGTGATGACCACATTTTGCACCGAAGGGAGACGCCGCAGCGTCTGCGTCACCGATTCGCGGATCATCTGCGCGGCGCACGAGCCGCCGACGTTCTGCAGGCGCTCGTTGAAATCGACGGTCAGCGTCCCGTCGCGCAGGTTCACCGACTGCACGGCCGAGCCTTTCGGGAATGGCGTGCCCGGCATCGCAATGAGCGCCTCGACCAGCAGGCGCGCCATGCTGATGCTCTTCGGCATGCGCACCGTGCGCGGCGCCACGCGCGTGCAGTTCGCGTCGGGCACATAGAGCGTGGTCTCGATCGTTGCGACGGTGAACGGACGCTCGACGCGGACGAGCGACTGTTCGGAGCCGTCCTTCGCGGAGTGTTCGAGCGCTTCGACGGTGATGCGCGCACCGGGATCGCGCGTCAGCCACAGCGTGCCCTGATACGGATTGTGATGACCGAGCTCGCCGGTGGCGGTGGTGTAGCCCTCGGCGACGATCTGTCCGGTCGCATCGCGTGCACGCAGCGCGACGTGATTCTCGAACGTGCGTGCGCGGCCTTCGATCACGAGTGGATTGCCCGTGGCGATGCGCTCAATGGTGATGTTGCGCTCGGCCACGGGTGCCGCAGGCGGCACGGCAGGTGCCGTATCGGGCGTCGGTGCCGAGGAGGACGTGGTCACGGGCGTCGGTGCCTCGGGCGACTCCGCCGGCGGAGTTGCCGCCGGCGGTGCACTGCACGCGGCCAGTACCACTACGATGCTGACAAACTGCTTCAAATCGAAGTCCTCCGTTCAAACCTGTGAGCCGGATCACATTCCCGCCGGCCTCGGCAGCATTTCATGCGCGGCCATGAAATACCTGTCGCATGCAGTACTCGCCGTTTTTGTCACCCTCAGCGCTTTTGCACAGTCCAGTCCCATCGTTTCCTCGATTACACCCGATCGCGGCCCTGCCGCGGGAGGCACCGAGGTGACGATCGGCGGGAACAACTTCCTCCCGGCCGTCCAGTGCGTGGTCCCCTGCCCCGCCACAGTGACGTTCGGGGACGTCACCGTGCCGATCAAGTCCGAGTCCGATGCGCGCCTGGTCGTCGTCACGCCCGCACACCCGGGCGGCACGGTCGACGTGACCGTACACGTCGCCGGCCGCAATTCGACGACCGTGCAGGACGCCTTCACGTTCGACGAAGGCATTGAAGCGGGATACGAGCAGGTCCTCCTGCCCGTGTATCTCGACGGCACCGTTCCGGGCGCGAACGGTACACAGTGGAAAACCGACCTCTGGATCCGCAACAACGCCTTCGAAGGGGCGACGCTCGCGCCGTGGCCATGCCCGGCCGGCCAGGTTTGTCCGCCGGTGATTCCCCTCACCTTTACGCTCAATCCCGGATTGTCGCTGCACAACCTCCCGCCGTTCTTCCAGACCCCCGACGCGAATACGAGTCGCGTGCTGTGGGTACGCGAACCGTCCAATGTCTCGTTCAGCCTCCGTTTCGCGGACGTGTCGCGCAGTTCCCTCAATGGCGGCACGGACATGCCGGTGATTCGCGAGAACGAGCTCCTGCGCGAGAATTCGCAGCTCTTCAACGTCCCGCTCAGCACGCAGTTCCGCGTGCTGCTGCGCGTGTACGACCTCGCCTATCCGGTCTCGAAGTTCCGCCTGACCTTCCACGCGCAGACGGAGGCGGACGAGCCGGCGCAGCATTCGGTGGAAATCACGGCCATCACCCCGCAGACGGGCGAATTCCGCAGCGAAGCCGCCTATGCACAATTCGACGTCACGGACCTGCTGCGCATGGAGCGCACGTGGCCGGAAGCGGTGCGCATCGAAGTGACCCCGCTGACGCCCGGCAGCCGCTACTGGGCCTTTGCCAGCGTCACGAACAACGAGACGCAGCTCGTGACGCTCGTCACCCCTCAATGAAGACAAAAAGGGCGCACGTGACCGTGCGCCCTTTTCGCATTGAGAACCGGTGAAACTTACTTCTTGAGGGAATCCTGCATCTCCCGGATTGCGGCTTCGCGGCCTTTTTCCTTCGCCGTGCGGGCGAATCCGGCGCGCTTGTTCTCCGGGAACTGGCGGACGAGGGCGAGATAACGGCCCTGAAGCTGGCGCGAGGCGAGCTGCTCGGCCGTAATGGCGGAGCGCTTGCGGCCGCGCTTTGCACCGGTCGCCGCGCCCGTACCCGTCGTAGACGCGGCAGGAGTGGCAGCGGCGGCAGCAGTGGCAGCGGCAGGCGGACGTCCCGGCGGACGACCCGGACGGCCGGGCGGGCGTCCCGGCGGACGGCCAACGCTTCCCTTCGGACGTCCAGGCGGACGACCCGGTTTACGGCCGCGGCGGACAACAGCAGCGGCGCCGGTTGCGGCGGCAATCCCGGCAGCAGCGGCGGCGGCCATAGGACCAGCGGCGTCGCGCAGACGCTGCAGGCGGGCTTCGAGATCGCTGATCTCACGGCCCATTTCTTCCACATAGCGATTGACGTCCGTCTGCGACACGCGCCGCTCGCGGATCAACCGCTCGAGGACATAGGCCGCCTGTCCTGAGGACAGTTGCGAACCCGACGACGAGGCATTTTTTCTCGGTCTAGGCATCCATTTCACTCCTTCTGAAGACTCACGCACAAAGTCTTGTGCAATCTGTTAACCATTGTCAACACAAAAACAAAACGGGCGAGCCATTTTCCGGCTCGCCCGCGCATGCAACGACGAAATTTACGTCAATAGCGGTAATGGTCGGACTTATACGGCCCTTCGACCGGCATTCCGAGGTATTTGGCCTGGTCGTCCGTAAGGCGGGTCAATTCCACCCCCAGATGCGCCAGATGGAGACGTGCCACCTCTTCGTCGAGCTGTTTCGGGAGGACGTAAACCTCCTTCTCGTACTCGCCCTTGTTCTGCCACAGAGCGAGCTGCGCCAGCACCTGATTGGTGAAGGACGCGGACATGACGAAGGACGGATGGCCCGTCGCGCAACCGAGGTTCATCAGACGCCCTTCCGCCAGAATCAGTACGGAATGGCCGTCCGGGAACACCCACTCGTCGTACTGCGGCTTGATGTTGACCTTCTTGACGCCCGGCACCTTCTTGAGACCAGCCATGTCGATCTCGTTGTCGAAGTGGCCGATGTTGCTGACGATGGCGTTGTGCTTCATGCGCGCCATGTGGTCGGCGGTGATGATGTCCTTGTTGCCGGTGGCGGTGACGAAGATGTCCGCGCGCTCGACGACGCTTTCGAGCGTCCGCACTTCGAAGCCTTCCATTGCAGCCTGCAGTGCGCAGATCGGGTCGATCTCGGTGACGACGACGCGCGAGCCCTGGCCGCGCAATGCCTGCGCGCAGCCTTTGCCGACTTCGCCGAATCCGCACACAACGGCCAGCTTTCCGGCCAGCATGACGTCGGTGGCGCGATTGAGGCCGTCGATGACGGAGTGGCGGCAACCATAGATATTGTCGAACTTCGACTTCGTCACCGAGTCATTGACGTTGATCGCCGGGAACAGCAGCGAACCGTTCTCCATCATCTGATAGAGGCGATGCACGCCGGTCGTCGTCTCCTCGGAGACGCCGCGCAGGTCCTTGGCGACGCGCGTCCAGCGCTGCGGATCGCGCGCGAGCTCTTTGCGGAGCAGGTCGAGGATCACGCCCCACTCTTCCGGCTCGTCGGACGGATTGAACTCGGGCACCTGATTCTTCCCTTCGAATTCCACCCCCTTGTGCACGAGGAGCGTCGCGTCGCCGCCGTCATCGACGATGAGCGTCGGGCCGGTGCCGTCGGGCCACAGGAGCGCTTCGGAGGTGCACCACCAATACTCCTCGAGCGTCTCCCCCTTCCACGCGAACACGGGGATGCCGCGCGGATTGTCGATCGTGCCGCCGGTCTCCGGACGTCCGACGACTACCGCGGCCGCGGCGTGGTCCTGGGTCGAGAAGATGTTGCAGCTCACCCAGCGCACGTCGGCGCCGAGCTCCGCGAGTGTTTCGATGAGGACCGCGGTCTGCACGGTCATGTGCAGCGAGCCCATGATGCGCGCACCGCGCAGCGGCTTGTCCTTGCCGTATTTCTCGCGCACGGACATCAGTCCGGGCATTTCGTGTTCGGCGAGACGGATCTCGGCACGGCCGAGAGTGGCTTCCTTGAGGTCGCGGACCTTGTACGGCTCGCGGCCGGCGGCCAACGCCGCGTCAAACTGGTGCGTCAATTCGAGAGTTGCAGTCACTGATCGTTGCTCCTTGTTGTGCTTGTCCGGGGCACCGTGGCGATCTGGTTGATCGAGGCCTTCGAAGGGTGCCCGAGCGGGTACGAGAGGCGAAATTCTACCCGAAAGCGGAAAAATCCCGGAGCAGCGAAGCTGGCGGCCGGACCCGGTGCCGGCCGCCAGCGTTTCCTAGAAGCGGAAGCGCACGCCCGCCGAGAGGACGAGCGGGCTCACGTCGAGCTGTTCGTCGTCGTCGCTGACTTCGTTTTCGTCGCCCACTTCCCATGGGATGTACTTGACGTCGCCCATCAGCGAGATGCGCTCGGTGACGCGGACGTTCACGCCCGCATTGACGAGAAACGTGACCTCGTCCTCGAGCTCGACCGCCTCGTCGTCCGGCTCGAGGTCGGCCGCGTCGAAGTCGGCGAGCATGTACGCGGCGCCCACACCGACGTAGGGATTGACGCGCCGGTCGCGCAGGAAATGAAACTGCACGGTGCCGGTGAACGCGGTCACGTCGAGCTCGCCGACCGTGGTATCGGGCACGCCGGTTCCGCTGACGCTGAGGTCCGCGCTCATTTTCTGGATGCCGAAATCGGTCGAGATGAGATCGGTCCAGTAGTGATTGAAGGACACGCCGTAGCCGAGGTCCTCGTCGAAGCCGAGGTTGGCGCCGAGATCGATGTCGGTATCGAAATCGGCCTCCATGGAAACCGAGGAGAGCCACACACCCACGTCCGAGCTCCCCGCCTGCGCGAACGCGTGCTGGGGAACGAAGAAGAACGCAACGACCAGAATGAAACGAACGATGTTTTTCACAAAGCCTCCTGTCGATTTGACGGGAGACGGCTAAGGGCGAGCGGGATGCCACCGGATTTGTGATGATTTCTCTCTGTGCCCGCACGTTGCGTGGCCCGGTGTGTATGGTCAGGCCTACAGAAAGGTGTCAGGAGGAGTCGACAGACCTCTGCAACCTCACTTCTCCCGCTCCGTACCAGTAGCGCATGACCTTGCGCCAGGTTGTCCTGTCGGCTGTCGTCCTGACGGCTCTGACCCTTCTCGCCGTCTTTCTCATCGACGGCCCCGTCGCGCTCCAGGTGCAGGGGATCGTTCCGGCTGCGAAAGCCGCCGTCAATCCCTTCGTGACCGCGGTGGAGTTGCTGTTTGGATTTCCGCTCTCGAAATTCGCGACGGGAGCGTTTCTCGTTCTGCTCTCGCTCGCGCTCTTTCCGGTGGCGCGCCTGCGTTCGACGGCATGGGCAATTCTGTACCTCGGCGTCACGCACCTCACGGCGAGGCTGATCGCCGGCGTGTTGAAGAACGTGTTCCTGCGTGCACGCCCCTATGAGGCGGTCGCCGGCTCCGAATGGCAGGACCGCTTTTTCATCGAAGGCGGCAGCTCCATGCCTTCGGGGCACGCCGCACACTTCTGGGCTCTCTTCTTTGCCGTCACGTTCACGTTCCCGCGACTGCGCATCCCGGCGCTGATTCTGGCGATCCTGGTGTCAATTTCACGCGTCGTCGTGAACGATCACTATGTGAGCGACGTGCTCGCATCGGCCGTGATTGCGGCATTTGTGAGCGCCGGGCTGGCTCTGGCGTTTCGACGCAAGCTCCGGCAACAATCCACATGATGCGCAAGCTGGTCCCACTGCTGTTCCTTTTCACTCTCGGCTGCCGGACGGCCGCGCCGCAGCTCGCGGGCCAGGCGTTCTGGGAGGCGATGGCGCCGTACTGCGGAAAAGCGTACGAGGGAAAACTCGTGGAGGGCACGGAACCGTCGGATGCGGCGTTCGGTCAGCAGCGACTCGTAATGCACGTTCATTCGTGCAGTGAGCGCGAGATCCGGATTCCGTTCACGATCGGAGAGAACCGCTCACGCACGTGGGTGATCACCCGAACAGCGGATTCGGTCCGGCTGAAACACGACCACCGCCACGAAGATGGAACGCCGGACCGCGTGACTCAATATGGTGGCGACACGGCGACCGCCGGCACCGACCTGACGCTCGAGTTCCATGCCGACGCATTCACCGCGAGCCTGATTCCCACGGCGCGCACGAACATCTGGACGATGAGCGTCGCACCCGGCCAGACGTTCACGTACGCGCTGCGGCGTGAAGAGTCGGGACGGAGGTTCCGCGTGGACTTTGACCTCACGAGAGCTGTTTCGGCGCCACCGCCGCCCTGGTGAATCTCCTGACGCCGTAGCGGTCGATCGTCAGGCGGCGTGATTTGCAACCCGCACCATTCAGAATCGTCGATTCCCCGCGTGGATGTTCTGCGTGGATCGCATCTGTATAGCGCGTTCGCACGAACGGCAGCGGCAGCAGAACGCACCGAGAGATACCCGTCCCGCCGCATGGCAACAGCCTTCGTTCCTCCCTCGTGTACCATGCCGGCCCATGGCTGCGACCGGCAGGGCGATTCCTCTTCACACGAAGATTCTGATCGGGCTGGTGCTCGGGGCGATCGTGGGGGGAACGCTCAACAGCCTCATGGGCGCCGGCGCGCCGAACCTCACGTTCATCGCCGACCAGATCACGAATCCCATCGGCCAGCTCTTCCTCCGCCTCCTCCTGCTCATCGTCGTGCCGCTCGTGTTTTCGAGTCTCGTGGTCGGCGTGGCGGGACTCGGCGATCTGCGCCGCATCGGGCGCATCGGCGTGAAGTCGCTCGTCTATACATTGATCATCTCCGCGATCAGCGTCGTCATTGGGTTGACGCTCGCGAACACGATCAAACCGGGCAAGCGCATCGACCCGTCGGTCGGCGCCGCATTGCAGGAGCGTTACTCCAGGGACGCGCAGGAGCGCGTCTCGAGTGCGATCGGTGGGGCGCAGGCGACCGACGCGCCGATGCTCAAGGTCGTCAAGACGATCGTCCCCACGAACTTCTTCTATTCGGTCGGACGCGAAACGCCTGACATGCTCGGGCTGATGTTCTTCGCCCTCTTCCTCGGCATCTGTCTCACGCTCGTGCCGAAGGAAACGGCCGCGCCGCTGGTGAGCGTCCTCAATGCCGTGTTCGAAGCCACGCAGGTGGCGATTCAGCTCATCATGCGCATCGCGCCGGTCGCGGTGTTCTGCCTGCTGTTCACGATGACGGCGCGATTCGGCTTCGGCCTTCTCGCCAGTCTCGGCTGGTTCGTCATGACCGTGCTGCTCGGCCTCGCGCTGCACATGTTCGGCGTGTTCAGCGCATCCGTCGCGCTGTTGTCGCGCATCAGTCCCTTCGAATTCTTCCGCCGCATCAAGACGGTGATGATCACCGCGTTCTCGACCTCGTCGTCGAACGCCACGCTCCCCACCGCGTTGCGCGTCTCCGAGGAAAACCTCGGCGTGCCGCGCGACATCAACTCGTTCGTGCTGACGGTCGGCGCCACCGCAAATCAGAACGGCACCGCCCTTTTCGAAGGAGTCACGGTCCTCTTTCTCGCGCAGCTCGCGGGCGTCGACCTCACGATCGCGCAGCAGATCATGGTCGTCTATCTCGCGATTCTCGGCGGCGTCGGGACCGCGGGTGTGCCCTCGGGGTCGATTCCGTTCATCATCGTCGTGCTCGCGCAGATCGGGGTGAATCCCGCGTTGATCGCCATCATCCTCGGCGTCGACCGCATCCTCGACATGTGCCGCACGACCCTCAACGTGGTCGGCGATCTCACGATCGCCACCTACGTCGCACGGTCGGAAGGATTCGAGTTGCTGCGCGAGACGCCGGAGCCGCCGCAGGTCGATTTGTAGCCCGGCTGCTAGAATGGCTGGTCCACCCTACGGTGGAGTGTGACGGGCATGAGCGTAGGGAACATCGACCGGGTCAAACGCCGGATGCTGCAGCAGGCGGTTGCGGAGAACCTCGACATCATCCGAGGTGTGCCTCCTCGTGCTTTGCGGCCGGCGAAGCGGTGGTCGCGGCTGTGGCTGCGGCGCGCACCGTTCGTGCTGATCCCGCTCACGCTCCTCGGCTCGTCCGTGCTGATCCCGCTCACGCTCCTCGGCTCGTCGTTCATGATCGCGAACGCGCCGGAAACGATGGCGACGAAGGTCGTGCCGGCCGTGCTGAAGCGCGAAGTGGTGCGGCGTCCGGCTCCCGCCGCCTCCACCACGAGCCCGATCGAGAGAGTCGCCGCGTCGGCGTTTCCGCTGGCGGTGAAGAGAGTGGTCCTCGATGCAGGGCATGGCGGCACCGATCCGGGCGCGACCGCGGCGCAACTGCTCGAGAAAGAGATCACGCTCGACATCGGCAAGCGGCTGCAGTCGCTCCTCGAAGGCGACGGATTCGACGTCATCGTCACGCGCGATGCAGACCGCACCATCGCATTGAAAGAACGCGCACGCCTGGCGAACGAGTCACGCAGCGACATCTTCGTCTCGATCCACGTCAACGCGATCGTGAAGCACACCGAGAGCCGCGGCGTCGAGACGTACTACCTCGGCGCGACGAACGATCCATCCCTCACCGCGCTCGCCGCGGCGGAGAACCGCGTATCCGGCTATTCGGTCAGCGACATGCGCAAGCTCCTCGAAGGCGTGTACGCGGACGCGCGCAGCGGCGAATCGCACGACCTCGCGACCACCGTGCAGAAGAAGCTCTACACGACGCTGCGCCGCGAAGATCCGGGTCTCGAGAACTGGGGCGTCAAGCGCGCGCCGTTCCTCGTCCTCGTCGCCACCGACATGCCGGCCATCCTCGCGGAAGTCGGCTGCATTTCGAATGAGAAGGAAGCCGCGATGCTGCGCCGGCCCGAGTACCGGCAGACGATCGCCGATGCGTTGTTCGCCGGCATCCGCGCATACGCGGGCAAGAAAGGAAATGAGAAGAATGGCTGAGATCCTCAACGTCGGCATCGACCTCGGCACGTCGCGCAGTGCCATCTCGGCGTCGAACGGCGAGCGCTTCGTCGTCGACAGCTTCGTCGGCTGGCCGCTCGACATGGTCGCGCGCAAGGTCCTCAAGCGCGATGTGCTCATCGGTCACGAAGCCGTCGCGAACCGCACGATGCTCGACCTCCACCGCCCGCTCGAACACGGCCTGCTCAAGGAAGGGTCGGAGAAAGACGTCGAGGCCGTGCGCGAGCTGCTCAAGCATCTCCTCCGCCTCGTCGGCGTCAACGGCAAGCACGACGCGGCCAACGTGCGTGCAGTCGTCGGCGTCCCCGCCGCGGCGCTGCGCACGAACAAGCAGTACCTGCGCAACTCGATGAAAGGCATCGTCGACAGCCTGCTCATCGTCTCCGAGCCGTTCGCGGTCGCGTACGGACTCGACGCGCTGCTGCACACGATGATCATCGACATCGGCGCCGGCACCACCGACTTCTGCGTGATGAAGGGCCGCTATCCGACCGAGGAGGACCAGCGCACGCTCACCGTCGCGGGCGACTCGATCGACACGCAGCTCCTCAAGCTCGTGCAGGAGCGTTACCCGCAGGCGAACGTCACGATCTTCATGGTGCGCGAGTGGAAGGAGAAGCACAGCTTCGTCGGCAATGCCGGCAACCGCGTGCTCGTCACCGCGCCGGTGAAAGGTGTGCCGACGGAGCTCGACATCACGAACGAGATGCGCGCCGCGTGCGAGACGGTCCTGCCGCCGATCATCGAGACGATGCTCGACCTGCTCGCGCGCGTCGAGCCGGAGTTCCAGGAGCGCGTCCGCAACAACATCATCCTCTCCGGCGGCGGCGGCCTGATTCGCGGCCTCGGTCACGCGATGGAAAACGCGTTGCGCGACGTCGGCGGCGGCAAAGTCCGCTACATGCAGGATCCCGTGTTCATCGGCAGCGACGGCGGCCTGGCGCTGGCGACGGATGCCCCCGAGGGGGATTGGGAAAAGCTGACGGCCTGAACGGTTGAGCGTCGGGCTTCGGACGTCCGGGATTTTTGACATAGAGTCCCCTCCGTCTGAAGCCCGACGTCATGACCCGCTTCCTCATCTTCCTCCTCATTCTCCTCGCGGCCTTCATCGCCTTCGCGCACTACCTCCGCCGCGTGGGGATGTTCTTCCCGGACCGTTTCCCCGTCGGCCGCTGGGACGCGCAACAGTTCATGATCGTGCCGTCGGAGCACACGTTCGCGGCGTCCGACGGCGTGAAACTGCACGGCTGGCTCTTCCAGTCGCCGCAACCCGACGCACCCGTGATGATCTGGTTCCACGGCAACGCCGGAAACCTCACCGATCGCGCGGAGATGTGCGTCGAGCATGCGAAGCGCGGCACGTCCGTGTTCGTCTTCGACTATCGCGGCTTCGGGAAGAGCGAGGGAAAAGCCTCCGAGAGGTCGCTGTACCGCGACGCGCTCGCCGCGTACGACTACATCGCCAAAAGCAGGCGCGGCATTTATCTCTACGGAGAATCGATCGGCGGTCCTTACGCCGCGTACGTGGCGAAGGAGCGCAAAGGCGTCCGCGGCGTGGTCCTCGAGAACACGTTTCCGTCGCTGATGGCGATGGGGAACGCGCTCTACCATCCGATCCCGCTCGGATGGACGGCACCGTTCGCGATGCAGACGACGCGCTGGCTGAACCAGGCAGGAGTGCCGGTACTGGTCATGCATGGCAAACGCGACGAGGTCATACCGTTCGCCCTCGGGCAGCAGTTATACGAGGGGCTGCGCGTGCCGAAAGAGATGCTGACCTCGCACGCCGGCCATTGCGAGATCCCGCTATTCGACGCCCAGCGTTACTACGAAGCGGTCGACCGCTTCGTGAAGTGAAACCAACAGGAGGAACCGAATGAAGCTGTTTCGCCTCGCCCCCGCGGCGTTGCTCGTCGTAGCGTGTGCGACGACGACCCCGCCGCCTGCAACGACTCCCGCACCGGAGCCCGCCACGACGACCGCGACCACGCCCCCTGCCACACCCGCTCCTGCGACGACCGCCACGGCCGCGCCGGCATCGCTGCAGGTGCCCGTCGAGTATCACAAGCTCGACAATGGACTGAAAGTCGTTCTCTCCCCCGATCGCACCGCCCCCACCGTCACGGTGGCGGTCTATTACGGCATCGGCTTCCGCGTCGAGCCGCGCGACCGCACCGGTTTCGCGCACCTCTTCGAGCACCTCATGTTCCAGGGCTCGGACAGCCTCGGCAAGATGGAGTTCATCAAGCTCGTGCAGTCGAACGGCGGCGTGCTCAACGGCTCCACGCGCTTCGACTTCACGAACTATTTCGAGATCGTCCCCTCGCACACGCTGGAGACCGTGCTGTGGGCGGAAGCGGATCGCATGCGCTCGCTCACGATCACGCAGGACAACCTCAAGAACCAGCAGGACGTCGTGAAGAACGAAGTGCGCGTGAACGTCCTCAATCAGCCGTACGGTGGATTCCCCTGGCTCGACCTTCCGCAGTACGCGAATACGAACTGGTACAACGCGCACAATTTCTACGGCGATCTGTCCGATCTCGACGCGGCGACGCTCGAGGACGCGCGCAGTTTCTTCAAGACCTATTACGCGCCCAATAACGCCGTCATCGCCGTGACCGGCGATTTCGACACCGCCCAGGCACTGACGTGGGTGCGCCAGTATTTCGGCGGCATCGCCGCGCAGCCGCAGCCGGCCAAGGTCGACATCTCCGAACCGCGCCAGACCGAAGAAAAGCGCGCGAGCAAGACGGACGAAAAAGCAACGCGGCCCGCGCTCGCGGTGGGCTGGCATGCGCCGCAGGCCGACACGCCGGAGTATTACGCGATGGGGATCATCGACCAGATCCTCGCCTCCGGAAACGACTCCTGGCTCTATCAGGATCTCGTGCAGACGCGCGGCCTCACCGGTGAGGTCAGCTCGTCGATGAACGTCCTCGGCAACATGTTCAACATCAACGGTCCGACGCTGTACATGGCGTGGCTCTTCCACGACAACGACAAGACCGCGGAGCAGATCCTCAGCGCGGTGGACCAGCAGATCACGCGTCTGCAGTCGCAGCCGGTCGACGCCGCGACGATCGAGCGCGCACGCACGAAAATGCGCTCGTCGCTGTATGACGAGATCGAGGCCATCTTCGGCTTCGGCCGCGCCGATCTCCTCGCCTCGTTCGCCCTCTTCTATGACGATCCGAACCGCATCAACACGATCGAACAGCGCTTCGCCTCCGTCACGCCGGAGTTGATCCAGAGAACGGCCCAGGAGTACCTGCGGCCGACGAACCGCACGATCCTCACGATCGTGCCGAAGAGCCAGGGGAACCAATAACCATGCGCAAACTCACCTTCGTTTTCATCGCGCTCTTCGCCACTGTCGCCTTCGCACAGAAGCAGACGCCGCCCGCGCCGGGCACACCGCGCAATTTCACGATTCCGTCGATCCATCGCGTCGACCTGCCGAATGGTCTCAAAGTGCGCATGGTCGACTACGGCTCCGTCCCCAAAGCCACCGTGCGCCTCGTGACGCAGACCGGCAACGTCGACGAGCAGGGCACCGAAGTGTGGCTCGCCGACGTCACCGGCTCGATGATGGAGCAGGGCACGAAGACGCGCTCGGCCCAGCAGATCGCCAATGAGATCGCGCTCATGGGCGGGGCGCTCGATGTCTCCGTCGGCATGAATCAGACGACGATCGGCACGGACGTCTTCTCCGAGTCCGCCGACGAAGCCGTCGCGCTCATCGCGGACGTCGTTCGCAATCCGCTGCTGCCCGAAGCCGATCTCGCACGCGTGCGTACCGACCTCGCGCGGCAGCTTTCGATCCAGCGCAGCCAGCCGGGCCAGCTCGCGGCAGAAAAGTTTTCGTCCGTGCTGTTCGGCAATCATCCGTATGGCCGCTACTTCCCCACCGAGGCGATGCTGAGCGGGTACACGCTGGACCAGGTGCGGGCGTTCCACGACCGCAATTTCGGCGCGGCGCGTTCGTACGTGTACGTCGTCGGCCGCTTCGACCACGGCGCGGTGGAGCGCGCGATCCGACAGCACTTCGGCGACTGGAAAGCGGGCAATCCGGCGGCGAGCGTCAGCGTGACGCCGACCGCCAATCGCGCCATTCACTTCATCGATCGTCCCGGCGCGGTGCAGTCGACGGTGTACATCGGACTGCCGGTCGTGCACGCGGGACATCCGGAGTATCTGCAGCTCACGGTCATGAACGCGCTCCTCGGCGGCTCGTTCGGTTCTCGCATCACGAGCAACATCCGCGAGCAGAAGGGCTACACGTATTCGCCGACGAGCACCGTGACGACGCGTCTCGGCGCGGCGGCGTGGGCCGAGATCGCGGACGTGACGACGAACGTCACCGGCGCGTCGATCAAGGAGATCCTCGGCGAGATCGAGCGTCTGCGCAACGAGGCGCCGAGCGAAGCGGAGCTGCGCGGGATCCAGAACTATCTGGCCGGCACGTTCGTGCTGCGCAACTCCTCGCGTCCCGGCATCGCGGCGCAGCTCGCGTTCCTCGATCTGTACGGGCTGTCGGAGAACTACCTGCGCAACTACGTGCAGCAGGTCTACGCGATGACGCCCGCGGACGTGCAGCGCATCGCGCGCACGCACATCGATCCGGCCAAGCTCGCGATCGTGGTCGTGGGTGACCCGGCGCAGGTGCTCACGCAGCTCGAGCCGTACGGTACGGTCACGCGGTAAAACCCCCGGGCTTCAGGCGTCGGGTGGCCGGGCAGGAACGCCTGGACGAGCCATCCCGGACGCCTGAAACCCGATGTTCATGCAGGGTAAACTCTCCCCTGCATGAAACCCGGCGATACCCTCGATGGCCGCTACACCATCACCGACCGCCTCGGCGCGGGCGGGATGGGCGAGGTCTACAAGGCCACGCACACCTTCCTCGGCTCTCCGCGCGTCATCAAGGTCGTCCATCCGCACATCTCCGGCAACACCGATGCGCGCGATCGCTTCCTGCGCGAGGCCCGCGCCGCGACGAAAGTGCAGCATCCGAACGTCGCCACGCTGCACGATTTCGCCTCGCTGCCCGACGGCGCGCATTACATGGTGTGGGAGTTCATCGACGGCGAGAACCTCGCGCAACGCCTGCGCACCGCGGGCACGCTGCCGCCGCGCAAAGCACTGCGCATCACGATCCAGGCATTGAAAGGCCTCGACGCCATTCATCGCGCGGGCATCATCCATCGCGACATCAGTCCCGAAAACCTGATGATCACGAAGGAAGACGAGGTCAAGATCATCGACCTCGGCGTCGCGAAAGTCGAAGACACGGAAGCGGTGTCGCAGACGCGCACGGGCATCTTCGTCGGCAAGCTGCGCTACGCGGCGCCGGAACAGCTCGGTTTCATCCCCGAGGGAGAGAAGATCGACGCCCGTGCGGACCAGTACGCGATGGCGATGGTGCTCATCGAGCTGCTGACCGGCCGTCCGCCGTACGAGGCCAAGTCGCCGCACGAATACTTCATGCTGCACGCGCGCGAGCCGGTGAAGAAAACCGTCGAGCTGCCGCGCGAGCTGACCGGCAGCGGCGCGCTCGAGGAAGTGCTGGAGAAGGCACTCTCGCGCGATCGCAATCAGCGCTTCGCCAGCACGCGCGAGTTCGCCGCGGCGCTCGAAGAGATCGAGCGCATGCTGCCGGACACGCGTGAGCAGGCCACGGTGTCGATGCCGCTGCCCGATGGCGATGAAACGATGCGCCTGCGCGGCACGGCCGTCGACACGCTGCATCGCAAGACCGAGAGCACGGTCGCTCCGCCTCCCCCACCGCCTGCGCCGGTAGCCGCGGCGCCGACCGTGCTCACGCCGTTGCCCGCCGGCCAGCCGACGATCGCAGCGGAGACACCGAAGCTGCGCAAGGGCGTCAATCCGGCGGTGCTCGTTGCCGTCATTGCGCTGATCGCGCTTGCGATCGGTGCGGTGGCCTTCTGGCCGGGCAACAAGGAGACGACGACCGTCGCCGACATGACGACGAGTGCGCCCGCGACCGCGCCGGCCACGACGGTCCCACAGCCGCCTTCGCAGAATGCCGTCGGCTCGATCACGGTCACGAGCGAGCCGGAGCCGGCGGTGCCCGTCACGACGACGACTTCGCCCGAGCTCTCCGCGCCCGTCAAAGGCGTCGTCACCGACACGACGGGCGAGCCGGAACCCGGCACCACGCCTCTCCGCAATCGCATGCGTGACATTCGCCAGCAGCGCCGCGAAGAACGCCAGGAGGAGGACGCGGAAGCCGAGGCCGAGCCGGCGGTGCCCACGGTCGCCTTGACGTACGTCGACGGCGCGGACAGCGGCTCGAACGATCGTGCGATGGAGCAACTGCGCAACGCCGTGCGCGGCGAGCGCGTGATTGCGCTGCGCGCGGGCGGGATGCAGGCGGAGCTCGCGCGCGCGTTGCGCGAGCACATGCCCGACCTCGAGTTCGAGGCGTATGCCCCCGTCGTCATCCGCTTCGACGGCAAATTCGAGCGCGCGGGTGTGGGTCGTAAACGCCGGGCGGCGTCGGCCGTCGTCGAAAAAAACGGCCGCCCCGTGTTCCGCTACGAGCTGCCGGACGAGGTGTATCGCGTGGGAATGTCGCCGACGTCCGCGTTCGCACGCGTGCTCGCGGACGCATTCGCGCAGTAGGTTTCGCGCGCCGCCCCTCCCGTGTCCAAAGCACAGGAGGGCTCATTCATGCGCGCGACTTCGCAGTCGCTCAACTCGGACATCAACGTCACTCCCCTCGTCGACGTCTGCCTCGTCCTGCTCATCATCTTCATGGTCGTCCTGCCGACGATGGTCAACGGCGTCGAAGTGCAACTGCCGGAATCGTCGAACAAGGGCGCGCTCGATGAGCGCGCGGTGCCGATCACGGTCAAGGAAGACGGCAGCGTGTACGTGAACACGCTCGTCATTCGCCGTGACGAGTTACCCGCGGCACTGCAGCGCCTGCGCGAAACGGCGGCCTCACGTCCCATCGCGGTACGCGCCGACAAGAAAGTGCCGTATGGCGACGTCGCCAGCGTCCTCGGCGAGTGCCGCACCGCCGGATGGACCGACGTGGCGCTCGTAACGACGCCGCCGCCGGCCGCTCAGTGACGCTGCAGCACGCGATCGCTCCACGTCAGCGAGTCTTTGCCAAACGTGATGCGATCCGGGCCGTCGTCGCTGTACCACTGCACGAGGAACGCATCGCCGCGGGCGCACGTCATCCGTCCGCGGCGATCGCCCATTGTCGCGTGCAGCTCGCCGTTCTCCTCGCGCACGATCATCGTGCCGAGCGCTTCGTCGGTGTACGTGCCGGTGTAGGACGCGAGCGCACGGTCGCTGTCCTGCGATTCGGAAGCGAGCTTCTGCAATTGCTCGGCGAAGCGTTGCGGTCGCGCGAACACGCGTTCGCGGACCTTCTGAATGTCCTCGTCGAATTGTGCGCGCGCGGTGGCGCGGCCGAGGAGCGTGTCGTATGCGAGCAGCGCGACGGCATCCGGAAGAGGGGCGTAGATGTTCGCGAGCACGACCACGCCGATGTTGCGGTCCGGCATCCACGACACGTGCGCCCACGAGCCGGGATAGCTGCCGAAGTGATGCATGACGAGATCGCCCTGGTAGTCGGCGTGATACCAGCCGAGGCCGTAGGCATAGCGATCGAGGCGGCCGAAGCGGCGCGAGAGGTTGATCTGCGGCGCGTGCACTTCGCGCATCACCGTTAGCGGCACGATGCGTTTGCCGTCGAGCAGGCCGTCGGTCATGTTCACGCGCAGCCACCGCGTCATGTCGCCGAGCGTGGAGCAGAGACCGCCGGAGCCACGGTTCATCGTCTTCGCCGACTTCGTCGCAATGCACGGCTCGGCGCTCGTCTGCGTCATGCCGATCGGTGCGAGCACACGCGACTTCAGCACGTTCGCGAACGACTCCCCTGCCGCGCGTTCCACGGCGTAACTCGCGAGCATGTAGCCGAGGTTGTCATACGAGAACTGACGCGGCGTGACGGTGGTGTGGCGCGCGAGGATGGCGAAGAGTTGCTCCTCGGTCCAGTCGCCGGAGTACGACGTGCGCCAGACGACGGCGCCGTTCTGGAAGCCGAGGCGGTGCGTGAGGAGATCGCGGACGCTCATGCGCGCGGGATCGAGCGGCGACGGGAGCTGCAGCGTGGGCAGCATCGACGTCAGCGGCGCGTCGAGATCGAGCTTCTTCTCGTGCGACAGGAGTTTCGCTGCGAGCGCCGTCATCGACTTCGGCGCGGAGGCGAGATAGAAGCGCGTATTCGCATCGCTGCCGAACGTCTTCTGATAAATGACGCGATCGCCCTGCACGACAGCCACGGCGAGGGCCGTGGTTCCGGTGTCGCGCATGGCCTGCTCGATGGGAGCGTCGAGGGTGAGCGTGGCGGCGAGGACGAGTGCGGCGAGCATACCCACTACTACGCACGCCGAAGGGAAACGTTAGCAACGCTCCTTTCCTCTCCCCGCGGCCACGGGGAGAGGAGAGGGTGAAGGGTCACGATTCGATGAGCGCGCGCAACTGACGCGAGGCCACCGACAGCATCGCCAGGTCCACCGTCGTGGAGGCCCGGAAGTCATGCATGGTCTGGTCGACCCGCTCGACGGTGCGCGGGCGTTGCGCGAGCCAGGCGTCGACGGAGTCGGTCTTCTCGGCGATCACGCGCGACGCGAGCACGCTCTGGTAGCCGTAGAGGTCTTCGATGATCGCGGAGAGGGCGTTCTTCTGCCACGGCGTTTCGGCGGCGATGTTCTGCGACGACGCGCGGAGCTTGTCGAGGGCGAAGCGCTCGCCGATGCCGAAGTAGACGCGCGCGACGTCTTCGACGCGTTGCGCACCGTCGGTCCGCGCGATGCGGATGATGTCCATCGCCGAGCTCATGACGTCGAGGCTGGCCACGCGCCGCGCGAGCGACTCGGGGATGCCGTCTTCCATCAGCTCCGCCTGGCGCACTTTGACGCCGCCGAGCATCGCCGCGGGGAGCACCTCGACGAGGTTGTTGCCGATGGCCTCGATGCGCGGGCGGAACTCGTTGATGAGCCCCGCGATGTCGAGCTTCTCGTAGTTGCTGCGCAGCAGCCAGAGGATCGCGCGCTCGAGCAGGAGCGCCACGGCGATCATCATGTCGAGCTGCACGCTGGCGGGGAGTTTGTTGTCGAGCGCCTCGATCTCCGCCCACACCGTGCGCAGGTCGAACGAGTCGCGCATGATGATGAACGCGCGCGCGATGTCCGCGTAGCCCTTGGACGTGTCGTCGCACATCTGCCACGCGAACGTCGGCCGCACGCGGTTGATCATGGCGTTCGTGACGACGGTGGCGATGATCTCGCGGCGCAGGCGGTGACGCTCGATCGCCGGACGGAAGCGCACGCGCAGGTCGTCGGGGAAATACAGCACGAGGTCTTCCGCGAGCTGCGGATCGTCGGGCAGGTCGGTCTTGAGCAGGTCTTCGAAGAGGACCATCTTCGCGTACGCGAGCAGCACCGCGATCTCGGGACGCGTGAGACCGAGGCCCTGGGCGTGACGCTCGGCGATGGTCTCGTCGTCAGGCAGACCCTCGATCGCGCGATTGAGCTTGCCCGCTTTTTCGAGGCCGCGCATGAAGCGCGTCTGCGTGTCGAGCAGCTCCTCCCCGATCGTATGCGTGACGGAGATGGCCTGCGTCTGTTCGTAGTTGTCGCGCAGCACGAGACGCGCGACGTCGTCGGTCATCTCGGCGAGGATGCGATTGCGCTCCTCGATGCCGGTCAGCTCGCCGCGGGCAATCGCGTCGTACAGCAGGATCTTGATGTTGACTTCGTGGTCGGACGTATCGACGCCCGCGGAGTTGTCGATGGCGTCCGTGTTGATGCGGCCGCCGGAGAGCGCGTACTCGATGCGGCCCTGTTGCGTGAAGCCGAGGTTCGCGCCTTCGCCGACGACGCGGACGCGGAGCTGCTGGCCGTCGACGCGGATCGCGTCATTCGCACGATCGCGCGCGGCGGCGTGATCTTCCGACGACGACTTCACGTACGTGCCGATGCCGCCGAGCCAGAGCAGGTCCGCGCGCGCGAGCAGGATCGCGCGCATGAGCTCCGCCGGCGTCGTGACTTTCTTCGGCAGCTCGAAGCAGGCCTGCACCTCGTCCGACACGGTGATCGTCTTCGCACTGCGCTCGAACACCGCGCCGCCTTTCGACAGCAGCTCGGTGTTGTAGCCGTTCCAGTTGAGGCGGTTGTCGAACATGCGCCGGCGCTCTTCGAAGCTCACGGCGGGATCGGGATTGGGGTCGACGAAGATGTGGGAGTGGTTGAACGCCGCGAGCAGTTTGACGTGCGGCGAGAGCAGCATCGCGTTGCCGAACACGTCGCCGGACATGTCGCCTACGCCGACGCACGTAAAGTCCTCGCTCTGCGTGTCGAGGCCGAGCTCGCGGAAGTGGCGTTTGACGGCTTCCCACCCGCCGCGCGCGGTGATGCCCATGCCTTTGTGGTCGTAGCCCGCGGAGCCGCCGGACGCGTACGCGTCGCCGAGCCAGAAGCCGTACTCCTTCGAGATGGAGTTGGCGATGTCGGAGAAGGTCGCGGTGCCTTTGTCCGCGGCGACGACGAGATACGGATCGTCGCCATCGCGGCGCACGACGTCGCGCGGCGGGACCACTTCGTCGCCGCGCAGGTTGTCGGTGATGTCGAGCATGCCGCGCAGGAGAGTCTTGTACGACTCGATGCCTTCCTGCTGGAACGTCGCGCGATCGGGCGACGGGTTCTTCACGACGAAGCCGCCCTTCGAGCCCATCGGCACGATGACGACGTTCTTGACCATCTGCGCCTTCATCAGGCCGAGGATCTCGGTGCGGAAGTCTTCGCGGCGATCGGACCAGCGCAGGCCGCCGCGCGCGACCTTGCCGCCGCGCAGGTGGATGCCTTCCATCCACGGCGCGTACACGAAGATCTCGTACATCGGACGCGGCAGCGGCAGCTCCGGCACCTGCGCCGAGGCAAGCTTGAACGACACGTACAGCTTGCGATTGCCCTGTTCGTCGCGCTGGAAGTAGTTCGTGCGCAGCGTGGCCTCGATGAGGCTCACGTAGAGACGCAGAATGCGGTCTTCGTCGGGATTCGTGACGCGCTCGAGTGCGTCTTCGATCTGCGAGCGGATGCCGAGTGACGCGCCTTTGCGTCCCATCCCGGCATCGCCGATCGCGGGATCGAAGTAGTTGCGGAAGAGCGCGATGAGGTTGCGCGTGATCTGCGGATGCTTGGCGAGCGTCTGCTGGATGTAGGTCTCGCTGAGCGTGACGCCGACCTGGCGCAAGTACTTGGCGTACGCGCGCAGCACGACGACGTCGTCCCAGTCGAGCTCCGCACCGAGGACGAGGCGATTGAAGCCGTCGTTCTCGGCCTGATTCGTCCAGATGCGGATGAACGCTGCCTGGAACTTGTCCTTGATCGGCGAGAGATCATCCTGCATCCCCTCGGCGTCGAGACTGAAATCGCGGATGCGCACCGAATGCGCCGCCCCGCGCGGCCACACGTCGTACGACACCTCGGTGAGGACTTTGAGGCCCATGTTCTCGAGGCGCGGCATGATCTCGGAGAGCGGCACCGGCTGCCCGGCGTGAATGAGCTTGCAATGGAACTCGCGCTCGTCGGTGCGGTGGCGATAGAGATCGACGACCAGCTCGCCCGTGGCGAGGACGTGCTCGACGTGGCCGATGTCGTACAGAGCGGCGTCGGACGCGAAACGCTCCGCGTACGCGAGCGGGAACGCGCGCTTGTAGCGGCGATGGAGATCGATGCCGACCTCCTCCCCCTGCGACGAGCAAAGCGTGTCGAGCAGGCGATCGCTCCACGTGCGCGCGACCTCGCCGATGATGGCTTCGACGCGGCGCACGTCGACGTCCCGAATCTGCCCCGGAGTCGTGCGCACGATGAAGAGGCCGCGTGCGAGCGCCGAGGTGGTGATGTGGTCGTAGACGACGGTGTCGCGGCCGTTGAACTGCTCTTCCAGCACCTGCCGCGCGTGTTCCTTGAACTCGGGCGTGTAGCGGTCGCGCGGCACGAAGACGTAGCACGCGACGAAGCGCTCGAAGACGTCCTTGCGCACGAAGAGCGCGACGCGCTGACGTTCCTGCAAAAGGAGAATGCCGCGTGAGATCTCGAAAAGATCGGTGTCGGTGATCTGGAAGAACTCGTCGCGCGGGAAGGTCTCGAGGATGTCGACGAGGGCCTTGCCGTTGTGCGAATGCGGATCGAGTCCGGCGCGGTCGAGCGTACGCGTGGCCTTGAGGCGCAGCATCGGGATGTCGCGCACGCTGCGGTTGTACGCGGCGCTGGTGAAGAGGCCGAGGAAGCGGTCTTCGCTGATCAGGTTCCCCTGCTCGTCGTAGCGCTTGATGCCGATGCGGTCCATCGGCACGGGGCGATGGATCACGCTGCGGCTGTTGCCTTTGGTGATGATGATCAGGTCTTTGCGGCGCGCGTATTCGCTGAACTCCGCGGACATCGGCTCGTTGCCGCGCTTGACCGATTCGGAGCGGATCTCGCGCAGGATGCCGAGGCCGGTCTCGGGCAGCGGACGGAGGAAGTCCTTGCCGTCGCGCGTCTCGAAGGTGTAGCGGCGATGGCCGAGGAAGATGAAGTTGCCGTGGTCGAGCCAGCGGAGGAACGCCTTCGCCTCCTCGACTTCCTCGGCCGGCATCGGCAGTTTCGCCGCTTCGAGCTCCTGCAGGTCCTCGGTCAGGCGCTGGCGCATGGCGCGCCAGTCGACGACGGAGAGGCGGACCTGTTCGAGGATGTGCTCGAGCGACGCGCGGATCGCCTCGAGCTCCGCCGGCTCGGTCTCCTGATCGATCTCGACGTGCATGTACGACTCGCGTACGGACGCGCTGGTGCCGGAGCGCGTGTCCGTGACTTCGAGCCGGTTGCCGCTGGCGTCGCGGTTGGCGGTGATGATCGGGTGCAGGAGGAGGTGGATCTTGCGTTCGTGGCGCTGGATCTCGGCGCTGACCGAGTCGACGAGGAACGGCATGTCGTCGTTCACGATCTCGATCACGGTGTGCTCGAGGCCCCAGCCGTTTTTCTCCTGCGCCGGGTTGAAGAGGCGGATCTTGGGCTGGCCGGGGGTGCGCTGGGAGCCGTACTCCCAGAGCGAGAGCGCGCCGCCGAGGAGTGTTTCGGGAGAGGTGTAGATCACGTCGTCGGGTGCGACGTGCGCGAAATAGCGGCGGACGAAATGCTCGGCGCTGTCCGCCTGATCGGGCGAAACGCGCTTGCGAGCTTCAGCCGCGAGCCGGTCGACGACGTCGACCTGGCGCTGTTCTGCAGTCATCGTCATGGTCGGGGGTGAATATCACATTTTCAGGGGCTGGTCTCGGCCTACGCGGGGCCCCATGCGAAGTAGCGAACGCGCAGGCCGAGGTTGCGCGTGTCATCCGCGGGCTTGACGGTGCGGTCGATGCTCATCTCCAGCAGATTCGGCAGTCCGGCCGGCGCCGACTGCACGCGGTAATCGCGCTCGACATAACCGGCCGTGGTGTGGAACTCCTCCACCACTTTGCCGTTGAGCCTGATCGTGATCTTCGGATTGTGCGGCATCACCTCGGCCGGCACACCGAGGTGCATGCGCAGCAGCGTGCGTCCGTTGCCGGGCGGGAGCAGGGTGACGGAGCGGCCGCTCATCCAGCGCCATTCGTCGAGCGCGTCGGTCTCGGCCGCGTACCAGCCGGAGAGGAACCGCGGACGCCGCGTGATGCGGTGCAGTTTGATCTCGAAATAGTGACGGCGGGCGATGTTCCACAGATGGCCACGCTCGCGGAGGAAGAGCATCCCTTCGCGCGGCGTCTCGGTGATCTCGGCGAGCATCCATGCGGGACGGTTCTCGCGCGAGAGCGCCATGGCGCGATCGTCGATCACGCGCGTGTACGGGAAGGCGGGGCTCACGAGGTCCATGAACACGGACATCGTGTGACCGACGAAGAGTTGCTCGCGTTGCGGATCGACGTGCTGCGCCGCGGCGCGAGCGGCCAGGATCGACGGAGCGACGTCGTTGCGCACGGGCGTCAGCGCGGGCAGCGTGTACGCGACGAAGCCGCCGACGAGTACGGCGAAGATCGCCATGGCCACGCGCAGGTTCTGCCTCGCGATGCGCATCACGCCGTCCGCGACGAAGAGCGCGAACATCGGCTGGTAACCGATCGAGAAACGGCTGATGCTGAAGCGGTCGAGCATCATCCACGCGAAGATCGCGAACGGTGCGAACGTGAGCGCGTTCCACATCAGGGAACGATTGCGTTCGCGGATCGCCCCGACGACGGAGACGAGCGCGAAGAACGACGCGATCACGCTCCACGCGGGGAACTGGTACTGCTTGATGAAGAAGCGGTCGAAGAGGCGCCACAGCGGCGGGCGCTCCGGACTGCGCCAGGAATCGACGCGCGCGATGTAGTCGCCGTGCTCGCGCACGATGCGCGTGTATTGCTCGAGCGAGCCGGTCGCGTAGATCGCGCCGCCGAATGCGGCGCCGACGATGACGACGCCGATCAGCAGCGCGATGGCGATTTCGTGCGGACGGCGTTTGCGTGTGGCGTAAATCCCGGGGAGGAGTCCGACGAGGATGTTCTGCGGGCGGATGCCGATGGCGAGCGCGAGGAGGAACGTCCCGATCCAGTACGCGTTCCGATCGCGCGCACCGCGCAGCATGAACGTGACGGCGAAGAGCACCAGCACGATCGACGGGACGTCGCTGAACGCGCCGCCGCCGAAGAACCAGACGTTCGGAAAGAACGCGAACAGTGCGGCGGCCATCACGCTGACGGAGAAGCGCAGGCGCAGCTCCCGCGCGAAAAGGAACAGCGCCGGAAAGACGAGAAACGCCGCGAGGAGATTGACGCTCTGCAGCGCGCGGAAGTTGTCGCTCATGACGAGCTTCGCGACGTGTCCGAGCGCGAGATAGACCGGGAACCCGGGCGGATGCGGATGGTGGAACGTGACGTCGTAATCGCGCAGCGCCATCACGAACAGCGCTTCGTCCCAATCCCACACGGAACGCGCGAGTGCGAGCAGGCGCGAGAGCGCGCAGACGACCGCCACGATGATGACGATCGTCCGCTGGCGCCGCGTCAGCGGCTCGGAGGGGACGGCCAGATCCAACGGCGCTTACGAACGCACGTACGTCTGGTAGAACTTCCCGTCGCGCGCGGCGAGCTTCGCGAGCGGCGCGTTCGGCGTGTAGCGTTTGCCGACGCGGGACGACAGCTCGTCGAGACGCGAAACGACGTACGGCAGTCCGAGCGAGTCCGCGTACCGCAGGAGGCCACCGCGGAACGGCGGGAAGCCGGTGCCCATGATCATGGCCAGGTCGAGCTCGCCGGCCGAGGCGACGATCTTCTCTTCGAGGATCAGCGAGGCCTCGTTGACCATCGCCAGCAGCATGCGCTCCACGACCGCGCGGTCATCGGCCGGATGCGGCGTGATGCCGAGGAGCTGGTAGACCGAGGTGTCGGGCCCTTTGCGCTTGCCGTTCTCGTAGAGATACAGCCCCTTGCCGTTCTTCTTACCGTGGCGGCCGTCGGCGTAGAGCTTCTCGACGACCTCCGACTTTTCCATGCGGTGGCCGAACGCGCCCATGAGGATGCCGGCCACTTTCGCGGCCACGTCGATGCCGACTTCGTCGAGGAGCGCCATCGGTCCCATCGGCATGCCGAAGTCGACCATGGCCTTGTCGAGCGACTCGATCGAGTTCCCTTCCTGCAGCAGGAAGCCCGACTCGTTCATGTACGGACCGAGGATGCGGTTGACGACGAAGCCGGGGCCGTCGTTGCAGTAGACGACGGTTTTGCCGAGCTTTCGCGCCAGCGCGGCGGTGGTGATCATCGCGGCGTCGGACGTCTTCTCGCCGCGAATGACTTCGACGAGCGGCATCTTGTCGACGGGATTGAAGAAGTGCATGCCGACGACGTTCTCGGGATGCTTCGCTTCCGCGGCGATCTGCGTGATGGGAATGGTGGAGGTGTTGGTCGCGAAGATCGCGCCCGGCTTGGCCAGCGCTTCGAACTCGGCGAGCACCTGGCGCTTGATGGGGATGCTCTCGACGACCGCTTCGATGACGACGTCCGCGCGCGAGAAGCCGGTCCAGTCCGTGGTGCCGGTGATGCGCGCGAGCTTGCGCGACATCTCGCCGCGGGTCATGCGCCGGCGCTCCACTTTCTTGCGCCACACTTTCGACGCGGCCTTCATGCCGCCGCCGATCGCTTTGAGGTTGATGTCGCGCATGCGCACTTCGGCGTCGGTCTTGTCGGCGACGATCTGGGCGATGCCGCCACCCATCACGCCCGCGCCGAGGACGCCGACGTAGGAGATGTCGTGCGGCTTCGTGGTGTACGGATCCTTCTTCGACTCTTCCATGAGGAAGAAGAGCTGCACGAGGTTTTTGGCCACGTCGTTGTTGACGAGTGCCGCCGCCTCTTCGGCCTCGCGCGCCATGCCGCGCTCGACGCCGTTGGCCATCGCGTACGCCATCACTTCGATCGCTTTCAGCGGCGCCGGATAGTGGCCGCGCGTCTGCTTCATCACGCCTTGCCTGGCCTTGTTGAAGATGAGGTTGCGCGCGACCGGATTGCCTTCGATGTAAAACTTCGTGCGGCCGGGGACGTTGCGCTTACCGCGGTCCGCGAACTTCTTCGCCACGTCCACGACGATGCCGGATTCGACGACGTCGTCGACGAGGCCGATTTTCTTCGCGCGCTTGCCGTCCAGCGTTTTGCCTTTGAGGATGATGTCGAGCGCGCCCGGCAGGCCGATGAGACGCGGCAATTTGCTCGTCCCGCCCCATGCCGGAAAGATCCCCAGCTTCACCTCGGGCAAGCCGATCTGCGCGCGCGGCGAGTCGGACATCACGCGCCAGTCGCAGCTCAGCGCCATCTCGCAACCGCCGCCGACGCACGCGCCGTCGATCGCCGCGACCGTGACCTGCGGGAGCTTCGAGAGCTTGGTGAAGACTTCCTGCCCGAGGAGCACGTACGCCTTCGCCTGCTCGGCGCCCGTGACGGTGGTGAACTCGGTCACGTCCGCGCCGGCGATGAAGATGCCGGGTTTGCGGGAGGCGAAAACGATCTTCTTCAGGTCGTGCGACGCCGCGAGCTCGTCGAGGACGCCGGAGAGCTCGCGCAGCACCGGCGAGGAGAACTTGTTCACCTTCTCCCCCGGCAGATCGAACCAGACGACGGCGAGGTCTCCCTGGCGGTCGATCGTGAAGGCGCGTGCAGTGGTGCTGGGCGGCGGCGTTGCGGCGACTGAGGTCATTGCTTAGGCATCCACCAGATTTTCGTCGGCGTACAGCGAGTCGATGACGCTCTTGTACTTTTTGTCGATGTTCTTGCGCTTCACTTTCAGCGACGGCGTGATCTCGTCGTCCTCGATCGTGAAGTCGCGCGCCAGCAGCGCGAACCTGCGGATCTTCTCCTGCCGGTCGAGGTTTTTGTTGAAGCGGTCGATCTCATCCTGAATGAGCTGCTTCACGCGGTCGTTGCTCACGAGGTCGTCGCGCGTGGCGAAGCTGATGCCGAGCGTGGTGGCCTCGCGCTCGAGCTTCTCGAAGTTCGGCACGATCAGCGCGGTCAGGAACTTGCGGCGGTCTCCGATGAGCACCGGCGTGCCGACGTAGGGGGAGCTCTTGAGCAGCGCCTCGAGCGGCTGCGGCGCGATGTTCTTGCCGTACGCGTTGATGATGATGTCTTTCTTGCGGTCGGTGATCTTGAGGAAGCCGTCGCTGTCGATCTCGCCGATGTCGCCGGTGTGGAACCAGCCGTTCGGGTCGATCGCCTGCGCCGTGGCCTCGGGGTTGTTCCAGTAGCCCGTCATGATGTGCGGGCCGCGCGAGAGGATCTCACCGTCGCTGGCGATCTTCACTTCGACCCCGGGGATGATCGGACCGACGCTGCCGAGGCGGCGCTTGTCGGGACGATTGACCGCGATGACGGGCGAGGTCTCGGTGAGGCCGTAGCCTTCGAGGATCTCGACGCCCGCGCCGATGAAGAACGCCGCGAGCTCCGCGGACAACGGCGCGCCGCCGGAGACGACGTACTTCACCTTCCCGCCGAGGCGGGCGATGATCTTCGAGAAGACGAGCTTGTCGGCGACCGCGGACTTCATCTTCAGCCCGAACGGCAGCGGCTTGCGGTCGATGCGATACGGTAACCGCTCCTCGGCCACTTTCAGCGCCCAGTGGAAGATCTTCTGGCGCGCCGGCGGAGCGGCGGCAACGTTGTCCATGATGCGCGCGCGCATCTTTTCGAACAGGCGCGGCACCGCGGCGAAGAATTCGGGCTGCACTTCCTGCAGGTTGTCCGCGACTTTGGTGACGTTCTCCGCGTAGGCGATCGTGCCGCCCTTGAAGAGATAGAGGTAGTCGACCATCCGCTCGAGGATGTGCGAGAGCGGCAGGATCGAGAGCGCCGTGTCGCCGGCCTGGAACGGAACGAACTCGCGGACGGCCATCACGTTGCTGGTGATGTTGCCGTGCGTGAGCATCGCGCCTTTCGGGTTGCCGGTCGTGCCGGAGGTGTAGACGAGCGTCGCCAGGTCGTTGGGGCCGCGCGAGGCGCGCGACTTGTCGAACCAGTCGCGGCCGCGCTGCTCTTCGACTTTGCGTCCGCGCGCGATGACGTCCTTGAACGTGTGCACGCCGGCGGGCATGTCCGCCGGTGGATCGCAGACGATGATGTTGTGCAGACAGGGAACGTGCGAGCGGATCTCGAGGACTTTGTCGAGCTGCTCCTGGTTCGAGCAGATCAGCGCGACGGTGCCCGCGTCGTTGAGGATGTACTCGATCTGCCATCCGAGGAGCGTCGGGTAGACGGGGACGCTGACGCCGGATGCGCAGAGGATCGCAAAGTCGGCGATCGTCCACTCGGGGCGGTTTTCGGAAAGGATGGCGACGCGATCCGCGGACTTGACGCCCATGTCGTTGAGGGCGATGGCCAGCCAGCGAACGGTGTCGCGAAATTCGGGAACGGAAACGTCGACCCAGCGGTCGCCGATCTTGGATTTCATGATCGCCGGCCGCTCGATGGCCGACGTCACCGCATAGATGTCATTGAGCGTCCTGGGTTCCTGCATGTGACCCCCCTGCTCCCACTCGAAGTGCTGAGACCGGGGGATCATAGCAAAGGGAAATCGGCAGCGCGCGGCGCTCCCATTGCGGAGTGCCCGCGAGTCTGCTACATACGTTTCAAAAGCCCATGTCCATCTTTCCGGGGAGCTGCTCTTCGAGTGCTGCCCAACGCGGCAGCCGGAGGTGTGGCCGGTGAATCCCGTGTTCCGCCCCGGCGACGTCATCGACGGCAAATACGAGGTCGTCACGCTCCTCGGCGCCGGTGGAATGGGCCACGTGTTCAAGGTGCGGCACCTGCAGCTCGACGCATTCCGCACCATCAAACAACTGCGCAACGACCTCCTCGCGGACGAGGCGTATCGCGGCCGCTTCGTGCGCGAGGCGCGGCTCGCGACCCGCGTGCAGCATCCGAACGTCGCGCTCGTGCACGACTTCGCGACGCTCGCCGACGGCTCGTCGTACATCGTCTCCGAGTTCATCGAAGGCGTGACGCTGCGGCAGTGGATGCAGGCGCATGGACGCTTCTCGCTCGAGCTCGCGCTGCAGATCGCAAAGCAGGCTTTGGCAGGTATCGAGACGATCCATCGCGCGGGGCTCGTGCACCGTGACATCTCGCCCGACAACCTCATGATCGCCACCGGCGTCGACGGCCGGCTGCTCGTGAAGATCATCGACCTCGGCATCGCGAAGGCAGCCGATGCGCCGTCGATGGACGCGACACAGGCCGGCACTTACGTCGGCAATCCGCGTTACAGCTCGCCCGAACAACTCGGCGCGCTGCGCGACGGAGAGACGATCGACGGACGCGTGGACCTCTACTGCTTCGGCGGCGTGCTGTTCGAGATGCTCGCGGGGCAGGCGCCGTTCACGAGCAACTCGCCGCAGGGCTACGCGATGCAGCACCTCACCGCGAAACCGCCTTCGCTGCGCACGTTCGACGGCTCGATTCCCGAAGGCGTCGACGCGGCCGTGCAGAAAGCGCTGGAGAAGAATCGCGAACATCGCTATCGCACCGCGCGCGAAATGTCGGCCGAGCTGGCGCGATTCGCGACCGGCGTCCTCACCCAGACCTCGCAGATGAAGCTCGGCGCGCTGACCGACGGCGACCCGTCGCTCACACCTCCTCCCGCGCCGCCGCCGGAGCAGGACATGTTCGCCAGAATCGACGCGCTCGTGCAGCGCGGTGACATCTCGGCGCTGAGCCGGCTCGCGGAAATGCATGCTCCGGAAACGAAGCTCGGGTCCGCGGTGCGCGCGGCACTCGATCGCATGGCGGACGAGACGCTGCACGAAGTCATCGAAGACCCCGAGGCCGAGCGGCGTCGCAGGGAGCGGGAGGCGTTTCACGCCGCGATCGACGCCCTGCGCAACGGCGATCCGCGTCCGGCCGAGGAACTGGCGGCGCGCACCACCGCGACGCACATCCGGCAACGCCTGAAAACCGGACTCGCCGAGCACTACGCGAAGGCCGCCGCCGCCAGCGCGGTGGCCGATCCGGAGCAGCGTCCGCGCTCGCGCGATGAGGTGGCGCTGCTCGCCGAAACGCGCGACTACCAGCGCGCGATGCAGACCGGAACGGAGCTCGCGATGCGCGTGTATCTCGCGACCTGGCCGCATGGCGCGCATCGCAAGGACGTCAGCGCCGCGCTCACCCGATTGCAGAACGGCGAAGCGGCGGCGCGTCCGCGACCGGCCGCCCCGCCACCGCGGACGAACGCGCCGCGCGCGATTCCGCTCACCGCACAGGAAATGCTCCCCGGCACCATGGCCGCGCCGCTGCCGCCGGCCGAAACGCCGTCCGCTCCGCCGCGCAGCCCCTTGTCACAGGTCCATCCGATGGTCTGGGTTGCGGCGATCGCCACGCTGGCCGTGCTTGCCGTAGTGACCGCCGCCGTGCTCTGGTGGAGCGCGTCATGACCGACCTCCATCCCGGGCAGATCGTCGACGGCAAGTACGAGATCCTCTCGCTCCTCGGTGCCGGAGGCATGGGCGAGGTCTTCAAGGTCCGCCACGTCCATCTCAACGCGATCCGCACGATCAAGGTGATGCGCCGCACGCTCGTCGCCGACGAGACGTACCGCAATCGCTTCGCGCGCGAGGCGCGGCTGGCGACGATGCTCCAGCATCCGAACGTCGCGCTGGTGTACGACTTCGCGACGCTGCCCGACGGCACGTACTACATGGTGTCGGAGTTCATCGACGGCGTGACGGTGCGGCAGTGGGCGACGTTGCATGGACGCATCTCGCCCGGTCTCGCGGTGAACATCGCCATCCAGACGCTGCACGGACTCGAGCACATTCACCGCGCGGGGCTGCTGCATCGCGATCTGTCGGCGGACAACATCATGATCGCTGCCGGTCCCGACGGAGAGCCGATTGCGAAGATCATCGACCTCGGCATCGCCAAGCGCGTGACGGCGGCGTTCGTCGCCGACGCGACGCAGGCCGGCGTCTTCATCGGCAACCCGCGCTACAGCTCGCCGGAGCAGCTCGGCGCACTCCCCGACGGAGAAGAGATCGACGCGCGTGCGGATCTCTACTGCCTCGGCGTCGTGCTGTACGAAATGCTTGCCGGCGTCGCGCCCTTCATCAGCAACAGACCCGAGGGATACGCGGCGAAGCATCTGGCGGCGTTGCCCCCTCCCCTCCTCTCGCAGCCCGGCACCGAGCACATTCCGCCCGGACTCCAGGACGTCGTCGCGAAGACGCTGGAGAAAGACCGCAGAAACCGCTACGCCTCGGCGAAGGATTTTGCGGCAGCACTGGAGCCGTACCGCGCGGAGGCGATGTCGGAATCGACGCAGCTCAAGATCGCCGCGCTGCATGCGTCGCCGCAGCCGCAGGGAGGCAACGCGACGCCGCCGACGGTCGGAGCCGCGAATGCCACGGCCTCGGACGAGATGAACCTGCTCGAAGCGATCGATCGCCTGGCCGTACAGGGCGACGTCTCGAGCCTGAGCCGTCTCGCCGCGTCGCACAAAGCCGCGAGCCGCATCGGCAAGGCCGTGCGCGCCGCACTCGACCGGATGGCCGAGGAAGCGATTCCGCCGCTCGGCGACGACGAACGGGCGTGGCTCGCCGCTTCGGAAGCGGGAACCGAAACGGCCTGGACGCGCTATCTCACCGAGCATCCCGATTCGCCGCGCGCCTACCAGGCGCGGCTCCGGCGCGACGAGCTTCGCGACTACGCCAGCACGGCGCGCGTCGACTCGCCGACGGCGTGGCACTCGTTTCTCGAAGCGTGGCCGGAGAGCCGCTACGCCGAGATCGCACGCAAGCGCCTCAGCGAGCTCGCGAATGCGTCCGCGCACGGCGAGCAGTCCGCGTTCGAACAGGCGCATGCGACCGGCACCGCGGAAGCGTGGTCGCAATTCCTGGCGGTGTATCCCTCGGGCGTGTTCGCCGCGACGGCGCGCCTGCGTCTCGCCGAGACGGAACAGCACAAGGCGCATCCCCGCACGGTCGTCGCGCCTCAGGCCGCGCCCGCGCCGGCACCCGCGCCGCGGCGCCCTGCCGCGCGCGACCTGCCACTGCCGGTGCGCGTCGCGATCGAGGCGGCGATCGTCGTGCTCGTCGCGGGCTTCCTTTACTTCAACGTACGCGCGGCGGAACGAGCAGCGGAAGGACCACCGCCGCCCGCGATCGAGCGCACGCGGCGATGACGGAGTTCGCGTCGGCCTGCAGCGCATGCGGAGCGACCTATCGCGAGCTCCTCACGAACTGCCCGAACTGCCAGGCGCCGATCGACGCGGACGTGCCGCGCATCGGCCAGGTCTTCGACGGTAAATACGAGATCCTCGCGCGCCTCGGCGCGGGCGGCATGGGAGAGGTCTTCAAAGCCCGTCACGTGCACCTCGGCACCGACCGCGCCATCAAGGTGATGAACCGCGACCTGAGCGCGGACGAGGCGTCACGCCGCCGTTTCAGCCGCGAGGCGCGGCTCGCGACCGGCATTCATCATCGCAACATCGCCGTCGTCTTCGATTTCGCGGTCGCGGCGAACGGCAGCGACTACATCGTCTCGGAGCTCATCGAAGGCATCACGCTGCGGCAGTGGATCACGATGCCGGAAAAGTATTCGCAGGAAGCGGCGCTCGACATCGCATTGCAGGCGCTCGAAGGCATCGAGTATCTGCATCGCGCCGGCATCCTGCACCGCGACATCTCGCCGGACAACCTCATGATCGCGACCGACGAGAACGGCGCGAACGTCGTGAAGATCATCGACCTCGGTCTGGCCAAGCTGCTGGCGACCGAGCCGCGCGGCGGCGACTCGACCACACGCGCGGGACTCTTCCTCGGCAATCCTCGCTACAGCTCACCCGAGCAGCTCGGCGCATTGCCCGACGGTGCGGAGATCGACGAGCGTTCGGACGTCTATTCGTTCGGCGTCGTGCTGTACGAGCTGCTCGCGGGCGTGCCGCCGTTCGCGTCCGCCACGCCGCAAGGGTACGCGGTCAAACATCTGACCGAACGTCCGCCGCCGCTCACCGCGCGTCCCGGCACGCGGCCGATTCCCGCGGCGCTGCAGCGCGTGGTGTGGCGCGCGCTCGAAAAGAAACGCGAGCTCCGCTACGGCTCCGCGCGCGAGCTCGCGAATGCGCTGATGCCGTTCGTGGCATCGTGGGACGAACCGGAGCCCGAGCCGGAGCCGCTACCCGTCCTGGTGCCGGTTCCGCCACCGAGCGACGGCGCCCTCCAGCCGGCTCCGGAACCTGTCGCCTGGAAGCCCGCGTTCCTGATCGGTGCGACCGTCGTGATCGCGCTCGTCGCGGCGCTGCTGTACCGGCGCCGCGACGACGTTCCGCTTCCGCCGCCACCGCCGGCCTCCCAAACGGCAACGCACGCCGTGACGACGACCTCCGCCGCGATTCCGCCGCTCGCGCTCACCGGCAGACTCGTCATCGACGCGACGCCGTGGGGACGCATCCTCTCGATCAACGACGGGAAGAAGGAATGGGTGACCGGCGACGCCGCGTACACGCCGCAGACGATGAAGCTACCGGTCGGCAACTACACGGTCGCGCTGCTCGGTCCGGACGGCACACAGCAGTCGGTGGTGGTCGGCCTCACCAGCACGGAGCCGGCGTACGTGAAGATCGAGTTTCACGACTGCGCCGGCTGCACCGCAAACAGCAAACCGTAGCCGCGCATCGACTCCTGCAGCCGCCGCACATGCGCAACGTACGGATACGCGAGGCCGCCGCGTAGAAGCGTGATCGTCGCACGCCCCTGCCCGTTCACGCGCGCCTCGTTGATCGCGCCGACGAGCTGCTTCGACTGCATGCTGTTCAGACCACCCTCGAAGATCGACGTACCGACGCGCGCCTTCGTGAACTCGGTGAACGTGAGCAGGTCCGGGCTGGCCGCGAGCAGTTGAAAGTCATTCGAGATGAAGCAGTACGGCAACGCCGCGGCCTCGAGGAGCGGCGTGAGCATCGCGCCGTACTGTTGCCCCTGGATCGACACCGGCGCCGCGGCCGCGGGCTGTCCGCGGCTGATCGAGCGCAACACGGTCTCGCACTCGGTGGCCAGCTCGTTCAACTCCGGCACCGTCGCGCTGCGCGGCAACGCCTCCGCGAATCCGTGTGCGAACGGCGAGAGCTTTTCCGTCAGCGCGGAGATGTGACCGCGGATCTCCGTCATGACGGGCCGGATGGCGAAAAAGAGCGCGAGCAGCGCGACGCCCGTCGTGCACGCGACCATCAGGAAGATCAGCGGCAGGTTCGATTCCACGGTCCCGGGACGTGCGACCACGTAGCCGAGAAGCTCCCCGCCGTGGCGAACGGGATAGCTGTACGCGCGCTGCGGCGGCCCGTCCTTCGACGGCAGCTCGATGCGGTCGAGGTCGAGCTTGCGCCGCCCCGGAATCGACTTCGTTTTCTCGTCGACGACCGGCGACGGCCGCTCCGGCTGTCCCGGCTGCGGCGGCGGCATCACGATCCGTCCTCTGGAATCGAGGACGAAGAAAGGCTCGGCCAGTCCGTAGGTGTTGACGGGTGGAGGAACGGATCCGAGCGGCACCTGCTGCAGCGGCTGAATGTACTGCGCGGCAAACGCCATGTACCGTCCGACGCGCCGCACGCGCCGCGCGTCCGCCTGCGAGTAAAACTCAACGACCAGCATCAGCAGCGCGAAAACGCTGATGGCGATCGCGCCCGCGAGCCAGAGGCGAACGCCCCACGACCATTTCTCGCGTGGAGCGGCGGCCTCTTCCCGCGCCGCCGTCGGACGATACTCGCTCGTGTCGCCGATCGGCAGCGACGACGCCTGTCCGGGAAGCTCGATCGCCAGTCTCGCCGAGCCGAGCTGAATGTCGTCGTTCGGCTCGATGCGCTGCGCGCCGCGGATGCGCACGCCGTTCACCGTCGTGCCGTTGCTGCTGCCGAGGTCGCGCAGCGTGCAGCTCGTGCCGGAGACCTGCAGTTCCGCGTGACGGCTGGAGACCGTGTTGTTCGGGATGGCGATGTCCGCGCTGTCGTCGCGTCCGAGCGTGTAGACACCGTCGCGCAGTTCCACGGCCAGGCGCTCGCCCCCGCGCTCGAGGATCAGCCTCATGCCCAGCGCACCTCATCGCCGACCTCGAGGGCCAGCGTGCGAATCCCGCCTGTCGACAATTCGAGCGTCGATTGCACGACACGTCCGCGCGCATTGAGCAACCGCCACGGCCGCACGCCGCTGTGCAATTCGACGACGGTGTTGTTCGCGTCGAGGAAGACGACGTCGATGCTGCCGCGCATGAAGCAGGTGTGCACGGAACGGCACCGCGGAAACCACAATCGCACGTCGCCCAGATCGCGGCGCCCCATCAACCCGAAGAAACGGCGGCCGATGGTCTCCGCCCTTTCGACGCGATCGAGCCGGTGCACCGCCATCAGAATCCCCGTCCGTAAACGTAACTGAGCAGCGTCGGGCCGAGGATGATCAGCATGACCGCCGGGACGATGAAGATCATCATCGGAATGAGCAGTTTCTGCGAAGCCTCCGCGCCCCGTTTCTCCGCTTCCGAAAAGCGCTCGGCGCTCATGATCTCACTCTGCGTGCGCAATGCGCTGCCGATGCTCGAGCCCATCTCCGACGCCTGCACGAGTGACGCGACGAGCGAATTGACCTGCTGGATGTCGGTGCGTAACGCGAGATTCTTCAACGCCTCGCGCCGGCTCGTGCCGAGCTGCATCTGGCGCAGGAAAATCATCAGCTCGTCGCGCAGCGGCCCTGGATCGAGGGTCGTCGCGATCCTGGCGATTCCGGCCGTGAATTCGAGCCCCGCTTCGACCGAGAGCGTGAGCGTGTCGAGCACGAACGGCAGTTCCGTCTTGATCTTGCGCTTGCGCTCGCGGATTTTGTCGACGAGCCAGATATCGACGTAAATCCAGCCGAAGACGGGCATGGCGATGCAGATCACCAGCGGCAGCGCGCCGAGCAGCAGCAGCGCATAGAGCGTGAAGATCGACACCAGCGCGAGCCGCAACGCGATGAGCTGGTTGACGCTCACCAGTTGCTCGAGTCCGAGGGAACGGAGCGCCTTGTCGTGCTCGGCTCGGCGCTTCGGCATCTTCAACGTGGCCGCGAAATCCTCGAACAGCAGGATGGGGATGCGCAGGATCTTGAACAAACCGGGCGTTTCGCGGCCCGCGCCGAGATCGTCGTGGAAGCGCTTCGATAATTTCAGGCGCTCGAAATCCGGCAGGATGTTGTAGACGGCGATTCCCGCCGACGTGGCGAGGAGGCTGAAGAAAAGCAGAAAGAGGATGGCCATCGTCATCATCACACCTCGATCGTGGTGATCTTCCGGATGACGACCCATCCCGTAGCCACGAGCATCACCACCAGACTGAGCACGCACCAGCCGAGAAACGTGGAGAACAGAATCTCCACATAGCTGCGGTTCATGAAATAGAGGATCAGCAGCATCACGAACGGCATCGCACAGAGCATGATGGTCTGGTAGCGGCCCTGAGCCGTCAGCGTCTTGATCTTTCCTTCGACGCGCTTGCGGTTCTTGAGCGTCTCCGCGACGCCTTCGAACGTCTCGACCATGTTGCCGCCGGTCTGGCGCAGGATCTCGATCGAGCCGACCATCATCTTCAGATCGCGGTTCGGCACGCGCTCGACGAGATGCTGCAGCGCCTCCTCGATGGACGCACCGACCTGGATCTCGCGGGTGGCCATCCGGAACTGCTCGGAGGCCGGCGGCTGGAAATCGGCGGCGATCATCTGCATCGTCTGCTGCAGGCTCATGCCCGCTTTCAGTGAATTGCGGAATGCGAACGCGATGTCGACCATCTGATCGTCGAAGCGTTCCGTCTCCCGGTGCTTGAGGAATTCTCCGAAATAGTGGATCCCGAACAGGCCCAGGCCCAGCGCCCACAACCCGAACAGCGGATGGCGCGAGACGAGGAGGCCGATGAGGAAGAGCGCGATCTCGATGCCGACCAGCACGCGCTGAACGCGCGATGCCGCGACCTCTTCGCGCTCGTGCAGCAGGAACCGCGCGAGCGTGACCGCATGGCGTTCATTGAAGCCGCGGATCCATCGCGATCCCCATTCGTAATAGAACCAGTACAGCGCCACCGCGGTGGCCGCCCAGAAGAACACGGCAACGAGGAGCCAGGTCACGACGTGGCCCTCTGCTGGAGAAAGATCTCGCGATTGACGCCGGCACCTTTCGCCGCCAGCTCGTCGAGAAACGACGGGATGTACCCGGTGGGCGCGAAGTAGCCGAGCACTTTCCCGGCATTGTCGACCGAGCGCTGGTGGAAGAGAAAAATGTCGTGCGTGATCACCGTTTCATCCTCGTCGATCCCCGCGACCTCGGTAATGTGCGTGATCTTGCGGCTGCCGTCCTGCAAGCGCGATTGCTGCACGATGAGATGCACGGCCGACGCGATCTGCTCGCGAATGGCCTTGGACGGCAGGTCCATCCCCGCCATGAGGCACATTGTCTCGAGACGCGCGAGCGTGTCGCGGGGCGTATTGGCGTGCGCGGTGGTCAAGGAGCCGTCGTGGCCCGTGTTCATCGCCTGCAGCATGTCCAGCGCCTCCCCGCCGCGGCATTCACCGATGACGATCCGGTCGGGACGCATGCGCAGGGAGTTGCGGACGAGATCGCGGATGCTGATGTCGCCGCGACCCTCGATATTGGGAGGCCGCGTCTCCAGCCGCACCACGTGCGTCTGAGGCAATTGCAATTCCGCGGAATCCTCGATCGTCACGATGCGCTCGTCGCCGGGAATGTAGGACGAGAGGATGTTGAGCAGCGTGGTCTTGCCCGATCCCGTCCCGCCGGCGATGACGATGTTCTTGCGCGACAGAATGGCCGCCTCGAGGAACTGCGCCATCTGCACGTTCATGGTGCTGAATTTCAGGAGATCGTCGATGCCGAGGCGCTTTTTCGAGAATTTGCGGATCGTCAGTTTCGAGCCGTCCAGTGCGATCGGCGGAATGACGGCATTGACGCGCGAGCCGTCGGAGAGCCGTGCGTCGACGAGCGGCGACTGTTCGTCGACGCGCCGTCCGACCTGCAGCACGATGCGTTCGATGATGCGCCGCAACTGCTCCTCGGACGTGAAGCGTTCCGGCGACTGGACGATTTTCCCGCCGGACTCGATGTAGATCTGCTCCGCGCCGTTGATCATGATCTCGGAGACTTTCGGATCGGCGAGATGGCGTTCCAGCGGCCCGAATCCGAGGGCTTCTTCGAGGATGTCCTTCGTCAGCTGGCGCTTCTCGTCGGTGCTGCGCGCAAGTTCGCCCGCTTCCTCGTCGAGGATGCGCGAAACGACCGCCTCGGCCTTCATCTGCACCTCGGCGCGCTCTTTCCCCGTCAGCATCTTCCCGACCGCGAACTCCTGCGTGCTCATTTCGCGCACGAGCCGCTGGTGGACTTTGATCTTGAGGTCCGTAATGGCCTTGCTCTGGCGCTCCCGCGCCTCGCCTCCGGCCGGGCCGTCCATCGTCGCCAGAAAGTCTTTCGAGACGCCGTGACCGCGGGAGCCGGAGAGACGATCCGCGTAATGCAGTACCCGCTCGGCGAGGTTTTCAATGGCCATCGTCAGCGGCAGACGGCGTTGCCGCATCACGGACTGCTGCGTCATCAAAGCTTCTTCGACGGCCGCACGATCGTCGGGTACGAACGCGAGGATCTGCTTGTCGACATTGGACTGCAGGATGTTCTGATGGACGCGGCCGTCGCTCACATAGCGATTGACGACGTACTGGATGCGCTCGCCCGGATAATGGATGGCGCGCAGCAATTCGTAGAGCTTCCGCGTCTGGCTGACCGACAGCAGGTTCTGGTTCATGACCAGGACGGACAGCGCATTCCGGTCGAGCACCGTCATCGCCAGTTCGTCGATCTCCGTTCCGTGATCGACGATGATGTAGCCGTACAGTTCCTCAGCGACCTCGAGGAATCGTTTGATCACCTCGGGCGTGACGAGACGCGACAATTCCACTTTGACGCATGCCGGCAGGACGACGATGCCGCTCGCGTGTACGGCCAGTTTTCCGTCGAGCGCGGCCGGCGTCAGAAACTCGATCTTCGGCGCGTAATGCGTCATCGACGTCACGGAGCTGAGCCCTAGCTGCATCAGACAGTCACCGGAATACGGCAGGTTGAGGTCGATGAGCAGCACCGGCCGGTGCGTGAGCGTCTTGATCGCGATCGCGAGATTCACGGCGAGGAACGAGCGTCCCACGCCTCCCTTTCGCGACAGCACACTGATGATCGATCCGGGCTGCATGGGGGGCTCCTAGGGAATGGCACCAACGACGTCGGACGGCGGCGTAGTGAGCAGCGTCTCCAATGGATCGCTCGCGGAGGCGAGGCGCATGGCGAAATACGCCCGCGCGACAGCGGGAGGCGCGGTGTAGGGATCGAGCTGCGCGCGGCGCAGGCGCAGCGCGTTTTCATAGAGCTTCAATAACGGCGACTCGGACGCCGTGCCGCCGCGTACCGGACGTTCGGCCATGTAGTACAGACGAAAGGCATCGCCGAGGAGCGCCATCCACCACTGCACCAGCCGGTCGGGGGTCGCCCCTGCCGCGGTGGCGACGGGCGCGATCTCTTCGAGCGGCGCGGCCGTCAGGAGATCGCCGGACGAGCCGTGACGGAGGCTCCACGAAGCGACGAGCTCGTACTTGTCCTCGGCGGCGCGGGAGCGGAACGACACCGGAAACATCGCGCCCTTCTGCTCGCTCTGCGTGCGCCACGCGGAGATCATCGCGTTCAGCTTCCGCGTCAAACGGCCGGCGGTCGTCACGATCTTCTCGCGGTTTGCAGAGACCGCGCTGAACACCGGGATGTCGCCGAGGCGCACGGTGACCAGCCATTGCGCGTCACCGCTGCTCTGCGTTTCCGGACGCACTTCCATGTTCGCGCGAGCCGTATAGCCGAGCGCGGGCGCGACGACCACCGCAGCACTCGACAGACGGGCGGCGCAGACGATGGTGGAGGAGTTTCGCTCGAGCGTGAGACAGCGGTCGAGGTCCGCCTGCGAGTACAGCTCGCCCGTCACATACACGACGTCGCCGACGAGGACGTCCTCCGCGCGCAATCCCTCGATGCCGCGCAGCGAGTTCGCCGCGCGCGCGTGATCGTCGTGAAGCTTCCGCGCCACGACGACGACGTTGAGCACCTCGCCGATCTGGTTGTCCGCGTGCTCGCACAGCAATGTGATGCGGCCGGCCTCCCGCGCCAGCAGTTGCACGCGCGTGCCGTATTGATCGAAGGTGAACGACACCGCTTTGCTCGCCGCCGCGGGACGTACGGTCAGGAGCGCCGCCGATGCGGCGTACGTCATCGACTGCCCCGGATACATCACCAGCGACACCTGCCGCGGCGCCGCCGATGCGGCCAGGGGAACGAGCAGCAGAACCGCACAGAGGAGCCGGACCCGCATCAGCGCCCCATCGCCCGATCGAGGATTTCCTGCTGCTCGCGCGCCGCGTCGTCTTCCGCATCCCACAGACGGTATTGCGACTGGATCAGACGGTCCGTGTTCCACGCCTCGTACTTGTACGCGCCGCTGCCGGGCGTTCTGAGGATCAGCCAGATACTCGCGGACGGCAGTTCCTGCGCGAGGATCAATTGCTGCGCGGCGACGGGCGACAGAGCCAGCGTGACGGTGTCGACGCGCTCCAGTGCCTGCGATTCCACTTTCTCGATGGGGAGGTTCTGTGTGACCGACGACATCGTCGTGCGGTTCACGGCCAGCACCTCGACGTTGTAGAAAAGCGGCCGCACTTCCTTGAACTTTTCTTTGGGCGGCTTGACGAAATCGAGCTCGGCGAGCACGTCGACGCGGTCGCGCGGCTGCAGCAGTCCGTGGACGGAATGCTGTGCGCCGTTCATTTTCACCGCCACCGCAACGAGGCCGGGACGGCTGGCCAGGTCGGTCGACAATGGGGGGGCTTTGCCGTGCCAGATCTTGGAACGGAGGATCTGCTCGCCCTGCCGGATCGGCACGACCGCGAACCCGGTGATGCGGTTCTTGTCGGACACTTCGGCGGTCGTAATGCTCTGCGGCTCGACGAACGTGCGGGGAATCCGCCGTGTCGTCAGCTTACCGCCCTCGATGGCCGTATTGGCCGGGATATCGTCGGCGGCGACGTAGACCTCCATCGCCTCCGAGCTCCCCACGAGCCGGTTCCGCTGCTCGTTGAGGTAGATGACTCCGAACAGCGCCGCAAGAAGACCGAGGACGGCGGCAACCGCCAATTTAGGCCCGCGTGACATTCGCCTCCCTCCCGGCTCCGCGGCCGGTTCATGGTCGGTTTGCTATGGGTGGATTTTCGGCAACAGCATAGCGGGGACACCGCAGTGAGGCAAGCCGGAATTCCGGCTCATTCGTCCGCGAGATAGCCGGGGATCCACACCGGTGACGTTTGACGGAAACGGTCGCGGAATCGCGGCGCGTTCTCCCTGTATTCGCTCGTGCCGACACCGGCGACGATCATGAGGCCCAGACCGAACTCGTTCTCCGGCAGCAGTGCGATCGGCTGCGGCTCGGTGAACTTCGTGCCCTTGCGGTAGTGAAACGTTTTCGGCCCGTATTGCAGCGTCGGATCGATCGGCTGGAACATCAGCAGCACCGGCGTGAGCTCCCCCACGGGCCGGAAATCCATGACTTCCGTCGCGTACCGTTTCGCCTGGCCGGGCTGATTCGCATGCGCCTGCTGCATCACTTTGAATCGCAGGAGCGAGATGCGATTGAACGCGTCGAGCTCGAAGTGCAAGGCCTGGTAGAAGACCGAGAGCATGACGATGAGGAACAGGAGCGCGAGCGCGAACTCGAACGTCGCCTGCCCCGCCTCGGCGCGCTCAGTGGAACGCCGTGATGAATCGCTCGGCATCTTTGCCTCCGGCACCGACCATCGACGCGAGCTGGACCTTGTCCACCAGCCGCACCGGGACGAGCTTTGCGCGGTATGTCGGGGAGATCTCCCGTCCCTTCACTTCGTCATACCCCCAGCTCACGAGGTTGCTCGAAAGGGCCCGCTCGCGAAACCGGTCGCCCAGATGGCCGGCATATGGTTTCGCCGATGCGACGACCACGATCTTGGGGATGTCTTTGAGGTAGTCGGCTCCGAAAATCGGTCGCGCGGCCGGCACCTGGAGGTAGTACGTGAAGCGAATGTCCCGACTCGTCGGGACGTCATAGAAATTACCCAGGCGGTAACGCGGGATGTCGCCCCCGATCGCCCGGGCGTTGAAGATGGTGTTTTCCTTGAGATAGGCAGCGGCTCTCGCTTTCTTGAGCGCGATGCACGGCAGGTTCGGGACGATGCCGATCATCTCCGGGCACCACACCGAGGGATGACCGGGATTGGGTGTATACCGGCGCGCACCGCCGATCCGATACTGCTGGCGAGGCTCGAATCTGACGAGCGACAGCGAGCGCTCGGGAAAAGCGCGCTCGTACAGCGGAATGACGACGCCTTCTTCGAGCGACTCGCTCTTGAACAGCGTGCCCGTCGGCTCGAAGTTTTCCTGGACGATTTTCTTCGCTGCCGCGGCGGGTTTCCCCTCCGGACGATAGGCAACGTTCACCCCGTCGGCGGCGATATTGAGGAAACCGAAAACGTCGTTGTCGTAGCGCTTCCAGTTCGTGAGCGCCCAGTCGTCGCCCGCGCAGAGCAGGCATGGCAGTCTCAGGATGCGCCGTCCGGTCGTGGAGTAACTGTCCTCGTACCCGAAGGCCACGCCTTTCATCTGCGCGTACGCGAGTGCATTGAGAAAGTCGTACTGCCTCTTGTTGATGCGCGCGATCGTATTGAGGCCTTTGGCCTGTTCCGCGGCGCCGGCCAGCGCGGCCGTGTCGACGACGAGTTGCGCCTGCTGGCGCCGGACGAGGGCCTGTCCGAACGTAATGGCCGTCATGGCCATGACGGCCATCGTGGCCATGGTGAGAACGACGAGCGTCAGGATCTGTCCGCGCTCGCCGCGGCGGCGGTCAGTTGCGGTCATTGTCATAGCGATACGGCCGCTCCGGCCCTCCCCAGTACTCCTCGTGCTGAATGGGAATGAACGTTTCGAAATCGATCGTCCCGTCATTTCCCGCTTCGAACCTGGCGCTCTCGATCGTCTCCGGCCGGAAGTAGCCGAGCATTTCCCCTTCGCCGATGAACCAGATCCCCGGATGCTGTTCGCCATCGAAGCGGTTCGGATAATCGGGAATCCCGCTCTCGAGCCACAGCGCGTTGATCTTGCGCACGATCGGCATGGTCTCCAAACGTGGATTGCGCGCCAGCGCCGTCGACTGCACGGTCAACAGCGTGCTCTGTGGCGAATACCCGCGGTTCAACTGCACCGACCAGGCACGCGCCGTATAGGCGGCGGTGAAGTTGAAATACCATTTCTGCACCCCCACCCATGCCATCTGAAACGCGACGAGCATGAAGATGACGACCATCAGCGACAGCAGCACGAACTCGACCGTGACCTGACCGCGCTGAGAGTTTCTGCGTCGCATGCCGTCAGTTCTCGCGGAAACGAATGAGCCCGACTTTGGTGGTCAGCTCTTTGTCTGCCGTATACACGATCGTCAACGCTGTAGTGGGCATACCGGTGATCCGTTTGAGCATCCAGTGGCGCGGCTGCCGGTCGAGTTTGAGCACGAGCTCGCTCAGCACACTCCCGCGGCCGTACTCGAAGAACGAAACACCTTCCTCTCCCGTGCCGCCGATCAGATATCGCTCCGGGCCTCGGGCCGCGATGCGGAATTCGGGGGTGAACGATTTCGCCAGAACCGGCAGCGTGACCGCGCCTCCTATGGTCTCTCCCTGGACCACTCCAGCCACGACCAATTGCTCGTCGTCACTCGAGGCATCATAGACGACTGCCGGTTCTTTGCGCGGACCGGCCGTCACACTCCCTTTGCGTCCGGGGACGGGTACCGATCGCAAAGGCGACAGGTCCAGTCCATAAAAACGCAGCGACAGTTGTCCTTTGTTCGCGGCCGCATATCCCAGCCCTGCCAACTCCCCGCGATCGGTCAGCACGGCATCGAGAAACCCATCCAGCCCATCGACGAGCTTCATCACGGTCACTGTTCCGGCGCTATTGATCCGCAGCAGAATGGCTTTGCGATCGGCGGTGCCAACGGCGAAATAAGTGCCGTCCTCGAGTCGCAGCAGGCGGTGCAGCGCGATGGCGCGACGCTCGGGGATCTCGAGCCGGACGATCCCAGTGATTGCAAGACGCTCGTCGAACGTGACGAAGTACGGATCGCCGGGACGAAACTCGATCAGGAGCGCACCGTCACCGCCGCGACTCACGGCAATATCGCGGACGAGATCGAGGGCCGAGGCAATGGTATCGTCGGGCCGGCCTCGGGCGATGACCGCCTCCGCCACGACTTTCCCGGTACCGTCCACCTTCCAGAGCCAGAATTCCGGGTCGGAACCGCTCAGTCCCGGCGCGGTCGACGTCCCCGCGACGAACAGTGTCCTCTCAGGACCCGCAGCGATGGCGGACGGATTGTAGGTACGGTTTTCTTTCCCGTACGCGAACTCCCATTCGACTCGTAGCGCCGCGCTCGCGTTGCTCTGGCAAAGCAACACGATCACGACCATCGCGCCACGCCACGTCAAGCTTTGCCTCCCTGACAACAGTCGCAGCCAGCAGCCTGGCCGCTATCGTACGCGCCAAGGGCCAGCGCACCACCTTGCACCATTTTCACGTAGAGGAACGAGTTGTAATGACATACGGCGCGATTCGGCCACGAGAGGTCCGCGGCGTCGCACAGCTGTCCCATTCGCCTCCCGAATTCGGCATCGCAAACGCTCTGGCTCAAACCCGAATCTTTAGTGTGGCACGTGCCCCAGCAATCATCGTGAAAGTCGCACGCGGGGAAGAACGACGGGCCAAAGTAAACACGAATTCGCTTTCCTGGAATGATTTTCGGCACAGGAGGGATACTGTGAAAGTTCGGATTGTCCGGCATGTCGCCATAGAGCGCATCGGTCACCGGCACGCCGCACCCATTCCGCGCCGGTTTGTAGTCGAGCTTCGCAACCCGCTCTTCGGCTGGGCAATCGTCGACTGCCTTCTCGCCAGCAGCACGCCTACCGATTCCGTCCGCCGTACAGCACTCCTGCTTGCTCTTCAGCGGCGTCCCATTGCACTCGCCGAAACCGTTTGCGCCGCCGCTGGAGCCGCTGCCGCCACCAACCTGGCGCGGTGGAGTCATGGGCTCGGCGCGGCACGCCGCGATGAGTGTGTCCCGGGCGGTGATCGCCGCCAGTTCCACCAATTCGGGCACCGGCTGATCGTCATCCACGCCGCGTATCTCCTCACCCGCCCCGTACTCCGCGAGGATGTGTCCGAGGGAGTTTTGCTTGTCGTGATAAGACGGACTGCCGTCGCGGATCACTGATGCATCGGAGCCGAAATACCAGACCGATGCACTGGCGACCCCGCCGCGGGCGGCCAATCCGCGATTGTCGTCCCCGACACGGTCGAGCGCCAGCTTCAGTCCGATCATCGTCGAATCGCTGACCTTCCCCGATCTCGATGCCTCATCGAGTAGTTTCGCGACGCCGGCATAGGCATCGCGTTTCTGCTGCGCCTTTTCCAGACGCTTCTTGGCGGCGCGCGCTTTGAAGAAACCGGTATCCGGATCATCGATGATCTTCTGCTGTGCAGCGATTTCGCCATCCTGCGAGACGATTCCGTCGTTGACGGTCTTCATCAGTTGTTCTCGCGTAGGCACACCGGTGCCATCGCGATAGCGATTCAGGACTGACTCGTAATCGTCAGGATTGCAGCGCTCCGCTTTCTGACCTGTCGCTACAGGCAGCTCTGTAGCAGGCGGCGGGGTCGGATGCGGACGCGGCGAAGGGAAAGGCCGCGGCGGAGCCGGATTCGTAACACCAGGGATTCCGGGCGGCACGATTACCGGCGTGCCCGGCACAACCCACCCGGCAGGTGACCGCGGAGTGGGCACGCCCGTCGTGGAGTAAACCTCCGCGCGGCAGAGCTCGCGCGCATCGTCGCACGCTTTGCAGGTGTCGGCGATGCACGCTTTCCCGCACGCGATGTACACGCTCTCGCATTGTTTGAGCGCGTTCTGCGCGGCGACCGCGGGATCTTGTGCCGCCAGAGGAGCCGCCATCGTCAGAATGACCAATGCGAACGCCGATACCGGGGCCGGACCGTTGCCGTGCGCCATGCAAGCACTCCTTCTGTTGTCTGGGAACCCGCGGGGAGTATAGAGGAGGCGCGGCGGATCAGCGCCAGGAAAAGAAGGAAATCCGGAGACTTTCTGTAATTGCCGCTATCGTCGTGCCTGCCGCAATCAATGGGCCGAATACGATCGTGGATGGTCCCTCAAAGGATCGTCTCCGGCGCCGGATGAGGAGAAATGCGGCAACAACGCCGCCGAGAAAAAACGAAAACACCAGCGCGTTGGCGACGAAGGCCAGACCTTTCCACGCCGCGATCGCTGCAACGAGTTTCCCGTCTCCCCCGCCCCAGACGCCGAGCGCGTGCAGCGCTACGGCGACCGCGAGAATCAATACGACGACGGCGACACGAATGGCGAGCAGACGAATGCCCTGCGTCGCCACGACGAACAGACCGGCGCCTATGGCGGGCAGCGTCAGTACGTCCGGTATGCGGCGCGTCCGCCAGTCGATCCACGCGGCGCATGCGCAGACGAGCACGGTGACGACCGTACTCGCATTCGCAATCAGTGCGCGCGTCATCCCTGGGTGAATCGCGCAATGAGCGTGACGAGAAAGTCCCGCAGTACGACCTGCATCAGCAGCCGCAGAAGCAGCCAGATGGGAATGGCCACAAGGGCCACGAGCAGAACGAATTCCGTCGTGGCCTGACCCGCCTCGCCGCTTCTCTCACTCGCCTGGCGCATCGGCAACTAACTGGCCGACCAACCCTCCACGGTCGACTTCGCTTCGTTGATCAGATTGAAGATCGGCTCGCGGAAGGCGTAGATGAGCGCCATGATGGCCACGACGATCAATGCGGTGATGAGCACCCATTCGACCGTGCCCTGACCACGCTCGTCGTTGAAAAAGCCGCGCACTGCATTCCAGACTCGCTTCATGTTTCCTCTCCTTCAGGCGCCTCAGACGCCCGGCCCCATCAATAAACGATTCAACGAATCGAGCAGGTCACGGAACACCGCCGCCAGACGGCGGTAAACGAGCGCAACGGGAACGATGAACAAAGCCAGGATGAGGACGTACTCCGTCGTCGCCTGACCGCTCTCGTCCGCCCCAAAGTCCGCGATTCTGCTGCGAAGGCTCATGTGAGCTTATTTGACCTTATTGTCGTGTAACGTTATTCTAATCTCTTCCGGAACTAATCTTCAACAATTTCATTTTTCTCCGAACGGGGTGCGTCGTGGAAATCCACATTCAGCACGTCAGCGGCTCGAAGGCTGGCCTCGAGCAGACTTTTGCACCGGGCGCGGTCCGCATGGGGCGCGAACAATCCAACGACGTCGCATTCGATCCTTATCAGGATCTGCTCGTCTCCGGCCGTCACGCCGAAATCGCATACGACGGCCGGCAGTGGGTCCTCCGAGACCTCGGCAGTGCGAACGGCACGTTCATCGGTGAGGAGCGCATCACAGTGCGGCCGCTCACGTCCGGCGAAACGATTCAGCTCGGGCGCGGCGGACCGCGCCTGCAGGTGAAATTCAAGGGGGCGGCGCCACCACCCGTCGTCAGCCGTCCCGCGGGCGCCGTGGACAATCCCGGCACGCGCGTGATGAGCATCGACGATCTCGTGGCCGGCAACCAGACTTCCGGAGGAACACCAGTCCGCCGCTCCGCACCGCCGGCAGCCGACGGCACCGTGATGATGAGCAGGAGCGAGGTGCACCCGGCGCGGCTTCCGATCGCGAAACCCGCGGGGCGTTCCAGCTCCCCTCTGCGCATCGTTCTGCTCGTGGCGGCGTGCACCGTTTTCGTCGGAATCGTCGCGGTGCTCCTGTTCGTAAAACCGTCGAAGAAAACGGATGCGGGCTCGCCAACCGCCGCCTCTGCCGAGGTGGAGACATTGCGGCGGCAGCTCGCGGCGAATGAAGCGCAACTGGCGGAATTGCAGCGCCTCCGCGCACAGACGACGGAAACCGGCGGCGTGATCACCGACGATCTCGAGCGCCAGTACGCCAATGCACGCGCCACCATCGACGCATTGAAGGTGGAGCTGGAACAGAAGAACGACGAAGTGCGCACCGCGGAAAGCAAGCCCGCGCGGGTGGTCGTGAAGTACGTGCCTGTGGCGGTACCCGCACCTGCGCCGCAGGAGCGGCAGAGCGTCCCCGTGGTCGAATCGCACCCTGCTCCCGTCGCGCAGCCGGTTCAGGAGCTCGCGCCACCGGCAGTCGACGTGCCGGCCTCCGTGCAGCGCCCCGCGGTCGCGGTGAGCAACGTCCCTGTAGAGTCGACGCGCCGTCCGGTCGAAACGCGGCAACCGGTTTCCTCTGCCGCCACGCGCACGGCACCGGAGCCGGCGGCGCTTGCGCATGCGGCGCCGGCCGCCGACATCCCGCCGATGAAGCTTTCGCATCTGAAGCGCCTGCGCCGTCGCGTCATGATCAGCGGCGTCGCGTCGGAGATCCCCTTTCCCGACGCACCGCGCAATCTCTCCGCGGAGCTTGCGAAATCGATCGGCGCATCGCTGACCAGCAGCAGTGAGTTCTTCGTGGATCGCACGAACGGCGCGGTCGTCCGCGTCACGCCGACACTGTTCCGCTCCGTGGAGAAGAAATCCGACACGAACGGCTTCGTGAACAAAGTCCGCGGTGCCGGTGCCATCTTCGGCAGCCCGATCGGATCGGTGAAAGTACCGGTGCGCGGCCGCTCCGTTTCCTACGACGCGGCGTTGTCCGCACAGGTGAGCGTCGAGACCGCCAATGGACGCGTGCTCGCGCGCAACAACGTTTCGAGCTCCCTGACCGACCGCCGTTCGGCAGTCGAGATCGTGCCCGCGAAAACGGCATTCGGAGAGCTTCTCAATCAGGACGCCCCGCAGGCGGACGTCATGCGCAGCGTCGTCGCCCAGGCCGTGGACAACGTCATGCGCGCGCTGGCAAATAGCGAAACGGAAATCAGCGTCAAGAGCGTGCGCGGACAGGTCGTCACGCTCGACGCGGGCCGCAACGCCAACATCGCGCCGGATGACGTCTTCGACGTTCTCGACGGCGAACAGGTCGTAGGCCGTCTCGGCATCGAGTCCGTGCAGGACGGCACGGCCACAGGGCGGCTCATCACGGGCAACAGCACGCCGGGAAAACGCGTGCGTTATGCAGGCACGGACGTGGCGAACGGCGAGGCGATGCCGCATTCGTCCGTGCGTTTCGCCACGGTGCGCGTACAGACCGAGGCAAAGGACGCGCCGGGAACTTCGTTCAAGACGGTGAGCGTCGTGCGTCCCGGTGCGCGGCTCAATTACGTCTATTCGGTCGGCACGTGGAGCAAAGTGATGAGCGGCGACACGTCCCTGTGGGTGCCGACGATGAACATCGAGGTGCAGTAGCTACTGTTGCGGCACGCGCGCACGAGCGATCCGTACAGCTTCGCTGTTCGGATCGCCGTAGCGCACGACGCGCGCGAAATGACGCGAGGCCGCGACACTGTCGCCAGCAGCGGCGTGTGCGCGCGCGAGCTCGAATGCGCCGCGCACGATCTTGTCCCGCAATTCGGGTGACGGCTTCGTTGCGAACTCCGCTTCCCACGCGGCAAATGCCTTGTCGATTTCGAGGTTCGACGCCAGCACGTCGCCGCTGACGGAAGCCACGGGAGCCGAGGGAGGTGCGGTCTGCTGCTGCGTCGCCGTCGTGCTGTCTTTCGCACCGCCGCGCGGCTGTTTCGGCGCGCTGCTCACGAGCACCGCGAGGCTGATGCAGATCGTGGCCAGGGCAACGGCGGCGACGAGCAGCACGCGGCGGCGCGTCGACGACGGAGTGGCTGGCGCGGCGGTACGGCGCTGCGGGACTGCACGCGGCTCGGCGGCGACGGGAGCGAAGACCAGTTTGCTGTTCGCCTGCGGACGCGCGGGTGCCGCCTCGGCGGGCCTGATCATCGTCCCCGGGATGACGCCCAGGTCAGCGGACATCATCGTCATCGGAATCGCGCCGCCCGCCTGTGCGGATGCAGCCTGTGCGGCGCGCATCGCCTGTTCCGGATCGATGATCAGCTCGAATGCACCGACGGTGTACGACTCGCCGGCGATCACTCGCTCGTCGAGCACGCGCGTGCCGTTGTGCGTCACGCCGTCGATGCTCGTACCGGCGTCGACGATGCGCCACCCGTCGCCGTCACGGACCAGCTCCGCCACGAGTTGCGCGACGAACGGATCTTTGAGCTGGATCTCGCAACTATCGCCGCTGCCGATGCGCGCGCGATCGGCGGTGATCGGCACCATCTTGATCCTGACGCCCTGCTGCCGGATTTCTGCGTTCATGGGAGGAAACCATCTTACTCCGCTGTCACGCGAACGACTTCATCGACCGTGGTCAGCCCTTGCGCGCACATGGCCAGGGCGCGGTTGCGCAGCGAGGTCATGCCGGTTTTCTCGGCGATTCCACGGATCTCGATCAGTGGCGCTCCGCGACTGATCGCGTCGGCCATTTCGTCGTTGGTCTCGAGAATCTCGAACAAACCTCTCCGGCCGTCATAGCCTGTATCGCCGCATTGCTCACAGCCGCCGGTCGTATACAGCTCGCCGGCGACCGGAATGTCGGCGTGATGAAAGCGGTCGAGCAGTTCCGTGCGCGACACCGGTTGGCGGCACGCGGAACAGAGCGTGCGGATCAGTCGCTGGGCGATCACCATCCGCAACGACGAAGCGACGACGAACGGGTCCATCTCGAGATTGAGCAGGCGCATGACGGCGGTTGGCGCGTCATTCGTGTGCAGGGTCGAAAGCACGAGATGACCAGTCAGTGCCGCTTTCAATGCAATGTCGGCCGTTTCGCGGTCGCGGATCTCGCCGACCATGATGACGTCCGGGTCCTGCCGCAGAAACGCGCGCAATGCGAGCGCAAACGAGCAGTCCGCGCCGCACGCGACCTGCACGACGCCCGGGATCTCCGACTCCACCGGCTCCTCGGCTGTAATGATGCAGCGCTCCTCGTCGTTGAGGAGATGAAGGATCGAATAGAGCGTCGACGTCTTGCCCGAGCCGGTGGGCCCGGTCACGAGAATGAGACCGTTCGGCGCGCTGATGTTGCGCCGCACCTGTTCCAGTTCGGTCGGATGCAGACCGATCCGATCCAGCGTGACGCTCTGATTCTGTTTTTCGAGCAGGCGCATCACGATCTTGCTGCCGTGGATCGTGGGCAGCACGGACACGCGGAATTCGATGCGCCGCCCGAACAGCGGCGAGTAATTGATCTGTGCGTCGATCGGAACGGGTGATTGTTCGAGCTCGAGCCCGGCCATCATCCGGACGCGCATCGCGACGGCTTCTCCGCATTTTCGCGGCAATTCGTACAGCGTGCGCAGCACGCCGTTGACGCGTGCACGGATGCGAAAGACAGTGGACGCCGGCTCGAGGTGAATGTCGCTGCAACGCTGCAGAATGATCCGGCTCAGCAGTTGCTGCGTGTAGCTGATGACGGTCGGATGCGCGACGAACTGCGCGAGCTGGACCGGATCTTTCCGCGCACTCTCGTACTGCCGGTTCACCAGCGACAGAAAGCGCTCGAAGAGCCCGTCGAGATTCTGGCCGACTTTCTTCTCGTGCACCCGCAACAGGACGTCGTCTCTCCGGACGGTGCGCAGTTCCTGCAGGGTCTCGCGCAGCAGCGCACTGAAATTGCGCTCGATGGCGGATTGCACGCCGAGGTGCGTCGTGGCGGCGGGGCGGATGCGGAGCGAGGTCGTGGACTGCAGCTCCGTGATCACGTCCGCGTCCGTAGGGTTGAGCATCGCCAGCGTGAGGTCGTTTCCCGCCAGCGAGACGGGAAAGACCTTCAACGCGACGATGGCAGACAGCGGGACCACGTCGAGGATCGAAGTGATGAAATCGTCGTCGATCGTGATCTGTGAGGGATCGATCGCCGTACAGCCCGACACTTCCTCCAGCACGCGCTTGTATACGGCGGGATCGACGGTCGCCGCCTGATGCAAAGCATGTTCGTAGCTGATGCCGCGGCTCGCCACCTGCGCCGCGATCTCCGTGCGCTGCTCTTCCGTCAGGATCCGATATCCCGCGAGGGTCTCGTCGACCTTTCGGAAGAATTCCGAATCGTTCATCGCCGCTCCGCGCGGCCGTAATGTCCTACGCCACCCGGATCCAGCGCCACAGCTCCGGAATGGTCGGACGTTTCCCGTACGTCAGGATGCCCACACGGAAAATTTTGGCCGTTGCGAGAAGAAATACATAAATCGTCCCGATCGTCAAGACAATGGAGAGAAGGATCTGCCAGAGCGGCGGCTCGGAGACCAGGACGCGCGCGAACATGGCCATGGGTGCAAAGAGCGGCACCATGGACAGCACGATGGCCATCGTGGAATCGGGATTCGTCAGGATCGCCATCATCAGGAACCACGGCAGCATCATGACCATGATGATCGGCGCGAGCAGTTGCTGTGCGTCCCGCTCGGTGTTACAGGCGGCGCCGCCGACGGCGTACACGCACACCAGCATCAGATAGCCGAGGATGAAGAACGTGAGGAAGTAGATGAACACGGCGGGCCTGAGAAATTGCGTGACGTTGAAGCCAGCCATGGTCGCGGTGACGAGGGAAAGGCTGCCGGCGATCGCACCCATGGCCAGCCAGACACCGGTCTGCGTCAGCCCGACTGCAGCCAGTCCGAGGATTTTGCCGGACAGGAGTTGCGTGGGCGTCATCGAAGAGACGAGGACTTCGACGACGCGATCGTTCTTCTCCTGAATGATGCCGCGCATGATCTCCACACCGTGCAGGAACACCGGCATGATGAGGAGCGCGCCGAAGACGAAGCCGACGAAGAGATTCATCTCACCGCCGCGCTTCTCCTCGCCCGATTTGGAGACCTGGACGGCGTCGATGTCGATGTCGCTGAGGATCTGATCGACCCTCGCCGCGTCGATGCCGAACTGCGTCATGCGTTGCGCCTGCAACTCGCGCGTCAAAGTGCGGCCGAGGCGCTCCTGCGTGATGATGTCGGTCGCGGAACGGCTGTAGAACTTGACCTTGGCGTCGGTGGCGTCGACGACGGAGCCCGGAATGACGAGGACGCCGTCGACCGGATCGGTGCTCGTACCGCTGCGCAGCTCACGCAGGTATCGCTCGGCGGTTTTGTCGGGATCCACCCCGGCTGCATCCACGTAACGGGTGCGGATTCTGTTCGTGGGAGCGGACTGCTCTTCGAGCTTGGAAAGCGATCCCGGAAGGCGCGACGCCGGAGCGGCGACCTCTCCGAATGCCGTGCCGAGACGCCCCGTGCCGTCGATCACGACGACGGTCTTCTCTTTCAGGCCGCGGCGGACGAACGTCGCAGGCACCATGATGAGGAGCGCCATCAGACCGGGCATGAGGAACGTCATGATGATGAACATCTTCTTGCGGACGGTCTGCAGGTACTCCCGTTTGAAAACGGCCAACATCTTGTTCATCGCGTCACCTCGTGGGACAGGGTCTCGGTGCCGACCTTCTCGATGAAGATCTGCTCGAGCGAAGGGCTGGCGATCTCGAAGCGGCGGATGCGCAACCGCGGCATCACGGCTTCGAGGATCTGCTGCGGGTCGGCGCCTTCGGTGAGGCTCAGTTCCGCGGTGTTGTTGTGGATGGCGGCTTTCCTGACCATCGGGAGGTCGCGAAGGAAGTCGCCGTTGCCGTCGAAGTCGAGATGGAGCGTGTTCTTGCCGAACTGGGTGCGGATCTGGTCGAGCGTGCCTTCGAGCACGACCTGGCCACGATGGATGAGGATCAGCTCGTCCGCCATCTTCTCCGCCTCGGCCATCATGTGCGTCGAGAGCAGGATCGTCTTTCCTTCCTGACGGAGGTCATGGAGGAGATTGCGGACCAAGACCATGTTGACGGGGTCGAGGCCGGACTGCGGCTCGTCGAGGATGATGAGCTCGGGGTCGTGGAGGAGCGTCCCGATGAGCTGGACCTTCTGCTGGTTGCCCTTCGAGAGCTCCTCGACCTTGGCGTTCCTCTTGTCCGTCAGCTCGAAACGTTCGAGCCAGTAATCGATTTTCTTTCTGACGTCGGCACCGGGGCGGCGGCCTTTGATCTCCGCGAGAAACAGGAGCAGCTCGACCAGCTTCATCTGGCGGTAAAGCCCACGCTCCTCGGGAAGATAGCCGATGCGGTCGCGAAACTGCCTGTCGCCCGTATCGGCCATCCACTCGATCGACCCGGAGTCCGGCATGAAGATGCCGGTGATCATCCGGATCGTCGTGGTCTTCCCCGCCCCGTTGCGGCCGAGCAACCCTGTAATCGTCCCGCGCCGGACGGTGAACGAGACTCCATCCACCGCCCGGACCGCCCCGAACGTCTTCCTCACATCCCGAACCGCCAGAATGTCCGTCATCACGCCTGCCTTTTACCTCGGCTCACCCAAGGTGCGGCGTATTGTACGGGCGGGAGGCGGGTGGGTTATGAGGTCAGGGACGCGGGGGGAGCGGCAAGTCGTCGCTGACGCTGACGCCTCCGAAAAGCCGCTGCTGGATTTTCTTGATGACCTTGACGATCCGCTCCGGGATATCGCGGATGCCGTCCTGGTTTTTACGAACTGCTCCAAATGCTGCAGGTGAAATCGATAGAGCTACCGCCAGTACGATCGCCGCAGCACGACGAGTATGTTTTTTCATGATGCCCTCCTTAGGCTGTTGGTCACGGGAGGGCGCGCCCTTGCTTAGGGAGTGACTGGGAAAGTCAAATCCCTACCTCGAATTTGAGGCGAAGGCATCAGAGGGGTGGCGGAGCGAACAGTAAATTTTCACTCTGAGGGAGGCGGCGAATGTATTCGCGGACGTGTTTCACGAGGGCAGGCGTTGCCTTCCGCAGCTGCGCCGCCTCGTGAATGTAGGCGAGAGCGGTGAGCGCACGGGTACTGTACGTAATACCGGCAGCTTCGAACGACCGCATGGCCGCACGACAGAGCGCTTCCACCTCGGCGTGCTTGCCATCCGACAGCAGCACCTCGGCGATATCGAGTCGCACCAGCGTGGCTTCGCTCGTCATCCCGAGCTCGTCGAACCGGCGCTGCAGCGCCTCAAAGCGGGCCTGAGCTTCTTTGAAACGGCCTGCTCCGGCGAGAATCGAGGCAACGTTCCACCGCACACGGGCGGACTCGGTCTCCACCCCGGCGGCGTCGAGAAGAGCCGCCGATCCGTCGTGGTAGTGCAAGGCTTCTTCGAGCCGGCCGAGCTTCCACGAGCAGTACCCGAGATTGCCGAGGACACGCGCGTGGGTGTCGAGATCTGTCGTGTTGCGCAACTGCTGCTCAAGCTCGCGAAGAACGCGTTCTGCGGTGACGTAATCGTTCCGGCTGAAGAGCTGGTGGACTTCCGCCAAGCGCGCGGACGCCATGCGCTGCGCATCGGCGAAGTTCGCAAACGTCTCTGCACTCCTCGACGCCGCCGCCGTCGCTTCGTCGAAGCGTTCGAACGTGCGCAGCACGAGTGACTGCACGATTCCGAGGCGCGCGGCTTCGTACTCGCTCACGACGCAGTCGCTGAGATGATTCTCGGCGAGGGTGAGAGCGGCTTCGGCCTCGGCGAAGTTACCGGTGTAGAACAGCGCGTACGCGTGGTCGCGCCACGCGGCGCCACGCAGTTGCGAAAGCGTGTTGGGAACCGGTGTCGGGAGATTTTCGGCAATGTCCGTCGCCATCCACGTCATGGCCACGGCGTCGGGAGGCATCTGCATGACGGCGTCATACGCCGCCCGCATCAACGCCCGCACCACCCCCGCCGTCCGCCACTCCGGATGCAGCAGCAACCGCGGCATCCATTCCTCGCGCGAGCCGGCCAGCAGTTCCGGGAGGAGGAGCGCAGCGCGCGAATCCTCGTCCGTCATGCGGTCCGCGAACGCGCGAAGCGTGGCGATCGTCGCCGGCACCGCTTCGGTGCGGAACTCGCGCGTGTCCCAGACGTCCCCGTCGCCGAGACAGTCGGCGATCATGCGGAAAGACTCGACTTTATCGCTGCATGGAGTGCAGCGGGGGATGTGCGCGTCCGTTGCGGCGCGGTTGGTCTCGATGAGGGCGATGAGAGCTTCGTCGTTGTAGTGCCGCTCGATCATCATCGGAATCTCACTTCGTGACGGTGGTGATGCTGATGTAGATCTCACGAACGCGCTTGAGGCAGTTGTGGATCAGCTTCTCGGCGTAACGGTTCGTCGTCTCGAGCTCGCGCGCCACGTCGCCGGCCGAACGGCCTTCGAAGTAGTGCAGCCACAGCGTCTCGCGGCAGCGCGGCTGGAGGTAATCCAGCGCCTGGCGGAGCGTGAGCTTCCGCGCGAACTGATCCGCGAGCCCGTGCGAGCCGGGATCGGAGTGATCGTTGAAATCGTCCGGCAGCGACTCGGTGCGTGCCTGGGCGCGCCAGTAGTGGCGGCTGGCATTGCACATCGCCGCGACCAGCCATGCCCGGACGTTGTCGATCTTCGTCCCCGTCTGCAGGAACGAGAGGAACACGTCCTGGATCAGGTTCTCGGCGTCGCTGTCGGGGATGCGGAACTTGCGGCAGGCAACGTAGAGGAGGAGCGTCCGGTGCTCGATGTACAGCCTCTCGACGTCGTCGGCCGCCGCGGAAGGTGGCGCCGCCGGCTCGACCGCCGCACGCGCGTGCACCTTCGCCTCACCTCTCGCTCGAGAAGCGGCAGCAGGTACCTCGCTCGCGTTCTGTTCCAGCACGGCAGCCTTTCCCTCGCGCAATTGCTCGGTGGACCGTTGCAGATTAGCTGATTTCAGACCCATCGCACGTTACCACATTTATGCCGCAGAGGCGACTTTCCCCACAGAAAGAAGTTTTCCCTCTGACGACCGATCAAGGACACGCAAAGAGTACATCAAGTTCAGATTTTATGGATGTATGGACATGATCGCATGAAACGACTCTTCGATGCTATCCTCCGCCGCCGATGAACGCCGATCACAACCGCACGCTCATCGGCGAATCGTGGGATTCGTCGATCGTCCCGACACTCGAACAGTACATCCGCATTCCCAACCAGTCGCCTCTCTTCGATCCGGACTGGAAAAAGAACGGCTACATGCGTCAGGCCGTTGCTCTCGCGCGGAAGTGGGTCGAGTCACAGGACATCAAGGGCCTCACGATCGAAGTCCATGAGATAGACGGGCGTACGCCGGTGATTTCCATGGAGATCGAAGGTGACGCGTCGGCCACGGTGTTGATGTACGGCCATCTCGACAAACAGCCGGCGATGGTCGGCTGGGAAGAGGGACTCGGCCCGTGGACGCCCGTCTACCGCGACGGCAAACTGTACGGCCGCGGCGGCGCTGACGACGGTTACGCCATCTTCGCCACCGTCGCCGCCATCAAAGCGGTGCAGCAGCAGAATCTCCCCCACGCGCGGATCGTCGTGCTCATCGAATGCTGCGAAGAGAGCGGCTCGGTCGATCTCCCCGCGTACATCGATCTCCTCGCCGACCGCATCGGTACTCCTCGCCTGGTGATCTGTCTCGACTCCGGCTGCGGCAACTACGACCAGCTCTGGATGACGACGTCGCTGCGCGGCTCGATCGTCGGCAATCTCCACGTCGAAGTGCTCACCGAAGGCGTGCACTCCGGCGACGCGTCCGGCATCGTCCCCTCGAGCTTCCGCATCATCCGCACGATTCTCGACCGCCTCGAAGACGCGAAAACCGGCGAGATCCTCCCCGAGTGGCTGCACGTCCAGGTGCCGGAGGACCGGCTCGAAGAAGCGAAAGCCACCGCCCGCGTGCTCGACGACGAGGTGTGGTCGAAGTTCCCTTTCTTCGGATCCACACAGCCGGTTTCGAAAGATCCGCTCCAGCTTTTGCTCAATCGCACGTGGCGGCCGGCGCTCTCGTACATCGGTCAGGCCGGTATGCCGGACCTCGTGCAGGGCGGCAACGTGCTGCGCCCGAAGACGTCCATCAAGCTCTCCCTGCGCATCCCGCCGTCCCTCGACGCCTCGGATCTCGAGCGTCGCATGAAAGAGCTTCTCGAAAGCAATCCGCCGTACGGCGCGAAAGTGGCGTTCGAAGCGGAGAAAGGCGGCGCCGGCTGGGTTGCACCGAAGATCGCGCCGTGGCTCGAGCAGTGCGTGGAGCAGTCGTCGCAGACGTACTTTGGCAAAGGCGCGATGACGTTCGGCGAAGGCGGCTCGATCCCGTTCATGGGGATGCTCGGCGCGCGCTACCCCTCCGCGCAATTCCTCATCACCGGTGTCCTCGGCCCGCAGAGCAATGCCCATGGTCCGAACGAGTTCCTCCACGTGCCGTACGCGAAAGCGTTGACGGCGTGCGTGGCGGAAGTGCTCGCGGCCGAGCGGAACAACCCGTAGCGTGCACAGGATGGCGCCGCGATTCTCGCTCTCGCGGCGGCATCGACTGGCTGCACGACCGCGAGCTGACCATCGCCGCGATCCAGCGCTTACGCGGCGACCATCGCACACGCGTGCTTGCGCAGCTCACTCGTGCGCTGCATACCGCTTCTCCCCCGCCTCGATCCGCAGCGCCAACCGGTTCTGCAGCGGTGGCAGCGGGCACGTCGCATAGGGTGTGAACACACACGGCGGGTTGTACGCCTTGTTGAAATCGATCACGGTCCTGCCGTCCGCACCCGGTTTCGCGGCGTAGAGATAACGTCCCGCCTGATACGTCTCGTCGCGGCTCGTCTCATCCTTGAAGATGACGAACAGCTCGTCCGAGCCTTCCTCGAGGATCGGATCGAGGCGGTACTCCTTCCCCTCCAGCGTGAACACGAGCGCGCCCGGCGAGTCGCTGTCGGACGTCGTGCCGGTGATGTCGGTGATCGGAATCTTCTTCACCGGCTGATACGGGATCATCGTCGCCTCGACGCGCCATTTGCCGTCGATCGGGTAGTAATCCATCCCCTCGAACTTCGTGCGCGTCTCCGCTTCCGCATCCTTGACGCGCAATCCGAACCGGTCCGCACGTTTGATGACGTTGAAGCGCACCGACCCCATTTGGACGAGGGTCGGTCCGTTGGGATCGAGGTCGTTGCGCAGCTCGACCGAGCCCTGAATCGGCTTCCCTTCGACCGTCATCGTCGCGTCCGGCTCGAGCGTCACTCGTTCCCCGTTCCGAACGAGCCGGATCGGCGGCGTGTTTTTCTTCGGCAGGGTGATGACGTTGTCTCCTTCGTCCAGCCAGAAGAGGCCGATCAGGGTGAGCCATCCATCTTCGGAGCGCAGGCGTTTATCGCGCGCTTCCTGCCATTCCTCGACCTGTTTCTGGTGCGCCGCGGCATCGAGCGAAGGGGTGGTTGCGGTCGTGGACACCGGCTCCTCCCTGCAGGCTCCAGCGAGCAGAACCACGAGTGAGAGCGCGACGAACGGTTTCATGACCGGTAGGATATCCCGAGGGTGGTTTTCATTTCGCGAACGACCGTGTCAAAGAGTTGTGGCCCAGGTCGCACCATTTCCGGCTCGGGGCGGAGCGCGTGACGTGACCGCATCCGAGCCCATCACGGACGAGCGGACGCTCCTCGCGGCGGTTCGTGCCGGCGACCAGCAGGCCGCGGAGGAACTGGTCGAGAGGACGTACTCGGCCGTATATGCATCGATCTACCGCCTGTGCGGCGACGGCGATCTCGCCGCCGACCTGACGCAGGAGACGTATCAGAAAGCGTGGGGAGCGCTGTCCGGATTCGACGGACGTTCGCAACTCTTCACGTGGCTTTACCGTATCGCCTACACGACGTTTCTGAACCACGTCCGGCGTCCTCGGCGCATGACCTCGCTCGACGAGCCGGATTCTTTCGATGTCGAAGACGAACGCCCGCGCGCCGATGACCTGCTCGCGGACAAGGAGGAGGCCGAGCGCCTCCGCAAGGCAGTCATGCAATTACCCGAAGATCTGCGATTCACCGTGACGGCGCACTTCTGGGGAGGACTGCCGGTGAAAGAGATCGCTCAGATCGAGGACATCACGACGGTCGCCATTCGCAAGCGGCTGCATCGTGCGTTCGGGATCCTCGAGACGATCCTCGATGAGGAAGTACGATGAACTCCAAACGGAGAGCCGAGCTGCAGCGCAAATTGTCCATGGGACCGGTGGCGCGTCCCCCGGCGGACCTGTTGGACCGTCTCAAGGCAGACATCCCGAAGTACCTCGAGCCCGAAGCAGAACGCCGCGGCTTCACTCCGACGCTGGCCCTGTCGATGCGCGTCGCCGCATCACTCATTCTTCTGATCACGACCGGTGTCGTGACGATGAAGCTGCTCGAGCCGGCTTCGCAGGAAACGAGTGTCAGGTCCGTGGCGCACATGGAGCGTCCGATTCAGGCGGTCACCCGCAACCTCGCCGGCAGCCCGGCCACGGCTCCCGCGGCGGAGGAGGAAGTGCGTCTCGAGATCACGCAGGTCGTGCCGTCGTCCGTACCGGTCGCCGCCCCCGCGGCGCCTGCGACCGTCGCGCCGCAGCGTGCGGAAAACGACGCCGTCGAGGCGAAGAAAGAGCGCGCGAAAACGTCCGTGGATTCCGCGGGGCAGGAAACGGCCATCGTGGCCGAGGCCGCGGCGGCGCCCGTGCAGACACGAGCGGCAACGGATTTCATCACCATCACCGCGGAAGCACCGACGCTGGCCGCACCGCCCCCGGAGCCGGCGTTCGCGCCGACGCCCGCACCCGCTCCCGCGGAGCGTTCGACGGGACTCGTTTCCGAGCTCTTCGCGTACTCGATTCCGCTCGAGCAGAAGAAGACGGTCTTCGGGATCTCCATCGACCCGGAAACGTTCCGCTCCATCAAGAAGGATCTGGAGAGCGGCACCCGTCCGTCTCCGAACCGCGTCGACGTCGACGCGCTCGTGAACTACTTTGCCGGCGCGCCCGCGAAAGCACCGCGCCGCGCGGTCAACCTCGAGGTCGAGGCCTCGCCTTCACCGCTGAAGTCGGAAGGGCAGCGCGCGATTCTGCGCTTCACCATCGACACCGCACGCGTGGAAGTCGCGCAGCGTGCGTCGACGCCTCCGGCCGCGATCGACGCGAAAGTGGAGATCGATTTCAACGAGAACGCGGTCGCGAGCCATCACCGCGTCGGCAGCACGTCCGGAATCACCGCCGAAGCGATCCTGCTGCACAACGTGTCGGTGACGGGCTTGTACGAAGTCGAGCTGAAGCCGAAGCTGAAGTCGACGCAGCGCGTGGCCACGGTGCGTTTGAAGTACCGCGATCTGACGACGGGCCGCGAGCAGACGATCACGCGGGTCGTCTACGGACGCGATCTCGCGAAAGAGTGGGTCCGCGCCTCCCGCCGCCACCGCCTCGCCTCCCTCGGCGCGGTCTGGAGTGAAACGCTCAAAGGCACGGCGCCGGACGGTGACGTAGCGCGGCGCGCCGAAGAGCTCGCGGCGCAGAACCCCGGCGACACGCGCGCCCGCGACCTCGCCGAAGCCGCGAGCGCGACCACGGGCGGCGGGTTGTGACGGAGAGGGTGCTGTAGAGGAGAGACCGCTGTAGAGCTGTAGAGGGGATTTCGCCACGGGGTTTGGCCCTTTATCGCTCTATCCGGGAGCTGTAGAGGAGAGACCGCTGTAAAGCTGTAGAGGGGATTTCGCCGCGGGGCTTCGCCCCTTTATCGCTCTATCGCTTTACAGCTTTACAGCTCTACCGCTTTACAGCTCTACATCTCTCTCTCCTCATCTCTTCTTCCCGCCCCCGAACTTCCTCACCGATGCAAAGTGCACGTTGAAGTAGTTCGCGGCCGCGCGCAGCGCGTTGCCCACCACGCCTCCATCCTGCGCGGGGATGTTCTCGATGCCGAAGCGCATGTGCGGGGGGAGCTTGCTCCGGCAGGTGCGGCAGAGCGCGTTGCCGATCGTCTTGTCGAGGTCACAGCGCGGGCACCGGGGCTTGCGGGAGAGCTGATCGAGTTGTTCCCTGGTCAGGTGCATATCGCATGCTATTTTGACATAAATGGAATCCGATAGAATCCACCCCCATGGGACAGCGCGTTGAATTTCCTTCCAACGGTCACACTTGCCACGGCTACTTCGCCGCACCGGCTTCCGGAAGCGGCCCGGCCGTCGTCGTCATTCAGGAGTGGTGGGGCCTCGTCGAGCACATCGAAGACCTCGTCGAACGCTTCGCCAGCGAAGGCTTCGTGGCCATCGCTCCGGACCTCTATCACGGCAAAACCACCAAATCGCCCGACGACGCCACCAAATTGCTGATGGAGCTCGATGCCGAGCGCGCGGTGAAAGAGATCGCCGGCGCGGGCGCGTATCTGTTGCAGCGCCCCGAGTGCACGTCGAAAAAATACGGCGTCGTCGGGTTCTGCATGGGCGGCGCGCTCGCGCAGTACGCCGCGACCGAGGACGCGCGGAACGTCGGCGCCGCGGTGAGCTTCTACGGCGGCTTCAAGCAGGTCGCGACGAAGTGGGAGCAGCTCGAAGCGCCGCTCCTCCTCATCTACGGGGAAGACGACAAGGGCGTTCCCGCCGAGCACGGCCGCGAGTTGCAGGCGAAGCTGCAGGCGATGGGCAAGCAGTCCGAGCTGGTGATCTACCCGCATGCGAATCATGCGTTCTTCAACGACACCCGCCCCGAGGTGCACAACCCCGACGCGGCGGCGGATGCGTGGAAGCGGACGCTCGAGCTGTTCCGGCGCAGTCTGTGATTCGGGTCGCGGCCTTCGTCGCCATCCTGCTGTTCTGTCTCACCCCGTGGTGCTCGCCCCCGATCGCGTTGGCGCTCGGCCTGGCACTCGCGTTGACGATCGGCAGTCCGTTCAAGACGTCGAAGCAAACCAAGCTGCTGTTGCAATGCTCCGTGGTCGGCCTCGGCTTCGGCATGAACCTTGGGAAGGTCGTCGAGGCCGGCCGCGCGGGCATTCTCTTCACCATCGCCACGATCGTCGGCACGCTGCTCGTGGGCTGGCTCCTCGGGCGAGCGATGCGCATCAGCAGCAGCACCGCGCATCTGATCTCCTCCGGCACCGCGATCTGCGGCGGCAGCGCGATCGCGGCCGTCGGCCCCGTGATCAACGCGTCCGATGAAGAAATGTCCGTCTCCCTCGGCACCGTCTTCATCCTCAACTCGATCGCCCTCTTCGTCTTCCCCGTCCTCGGCGCGGCCCTGCATCTGACGCAAACGCAGTTCGGCGTCTGGGCCGCGATCGCCATTCACGACACGAGCTCCGTCGTCGGCGCCGCGGCGGCGTACGGCGCGGAGGCTTTGCAGATCGCGACGACGGTCAAACTGACGCGCGCCCTCTGGATCGTGCCGCTCACGATCGGCACCGCCTTCGCCTTCCGCGGCAAGTCGACGCGCGTGGCCATCCCGTGGTTCATTCTGTTTTTCCTGCTCGCCTCGGTCGTGCGCACGTACGTGCCCGCACCGCAGATCGCGTGGGACGTACTCGTGCGCATCGCGCGCATCGGCCTCACCGTCACGCTGTTTCTCATCGGCTCGCAGCTCTCACGCAAATCGCTTGCGGCCGTGGGCGTGCGTCCGCTGATTCTCGGTATCGTGCTGTGGGTGCTGATCTCCGCGGCCGGGCTGTGGAGCGTGCGCGCACTCGTGTAACAATCGACGCCTTCGATGAGCGAGGCGGCGCTGCAGGGAAAACTCGGGACCTTTCGTCTTCCGGACGTGCTGAATCTCCTCTGCACGGCGCGCAAGAGCGGCACGCTCGCGGTCACGCACGCGGACAAGCAATCCTCCCTCTTCTTCCGCGACGGTCACCTCATCTTCGCGAACGCGAATCAGGAGCAGTTCCGCCTCGGCAACATCCTCCTGCGCACGCGCAGGATCACGCCCGCCCAGCGTGATCGCATCGACGCGCTCATGACGCGCGGCGGCGGACGCTTCGGTGATCGCGCGCTCGAGGAAGGCATCCTCACGGAGGCGCAGCTCAATGACTTTTTGAAAGTGCAGGTCTCGGAGATCGTCTTCGACGCACTGCTGTGGCACGACGGCACGTTCGCGTTCACCGAGGAGGCGATCCTGCCGGAGCATGCGGTCACGATCTCCATCGACCTCAAGAACCTGATGATGGAAGGCGCACGCCGCATCGAGGAGTGGGAACAGTGCGCGCGGCTGCTCCCCGATCCGCGGATGATCTTCCGCGTCGTCGTCGCGCCGCGCGACGAGAAGATCACGCTCACCGCCGACGAGTGGAAGATCCTCTTCCTCATCAACGGCCAGCGCACGATCGAAGATCTCGTGCGCGAGTCGGACGAAGATCCGCTGCACGTGTATCGCGTGCTGTACGGCCTCTACGCGAACAAGCTCATCGAGCTCGCCACGCCGCGGCCCGCGGACCTCGGCACCGAGACGATGAAACAGACCTCGCCGCGGTTCGGCGCGGAGTCGACCGTGCGCGATCCAGAGCCGGCCGACGACACGCATCTGCTGCTCTCCTCCGACACGCGCCTGTCGTACGCGGAAATCGTGCGTCCGACGATCGGCAGGCTCATCGTCGAGCGCGACGGGACGGTGTTCCCGCTCACGGAGCCGGAGTACCTCATCGGCCGCCACCGCGAGAACACGATCCAGCTCGGCGACCTCGGGATCTCCGGCTTCCACGCGCGCCTCTACCGCGGTCCGGAAGGCTATGTGCTCGAGGACCTGAAGAGCCGCAACGGGACGTGGATCAACGGCGAGCGCATCCTGCAGCAGACGCTCACCAGCGGCGACCGCGTGCACCTCGGACAGTTGGATCTGTTGTACGAAGTGCTGTTTTCCAGTTGATCCGCGCGGAGACGCGCGATCGACTGCGAATCAGTGACGGACCGCCCGCGACTTCGACGCAACAACCGTAAAGTCGCCGGTGATCACGAGCGCGTAACTCTGCTTCGCGCCGAACTGCAGATCGTGCGCGTTCACGCGGATCGTGTACGCGCCCGCGCTCGGCGCATCGAGCGACACCACCTCGACGTTGTTCAATCGATCGGGAGCCGCGCCGTTGCCGAAGTGCGTCGTGGAGGAAGTCGTGATCTGCAGATCGAGGTCGTTCACGAGCTGCGGAGCCGTGTCCGCAACGCCGGCGATGTGACCGGGAGGATCGGTCCACACGAGCACCGCCTTCAGCGGCGTGCCCGCTTTCACATCCAGGCGAAGTGACGCGGACTGCCCTTCGGCAACACCCACGCGCTCATCGGCGACGCGCAACCTGCGCACATCGCCCGGAAAATACAGCGCGTCATCGAGCACGGGAAACCCCCATCCCTGCTCGTGCGACGGCACCGGCAGCGCGTTGACCTTCCCTCCCGTGGTGATGTCGCCGCGATACGGCACCGCGCGCGCGGAGGCGATCAGCGTCGCCTTCAACAGCGCCGCACTCGGCGTGAGTGCACCGCCTGGATAGTGTCCATCGGTGTAGTACTGCCGCACGAGCGCGGCCGCACCGGCAACGGTCGGCGACGCGAACGAAGTGCCCGACTGGCGCGACTCGTCACACGTGTTCGGATCGCCGTCGAGATCGCGGCTGCCCGAAACGACGCGCGCGGGGGCGACGAGATCCGGCTTGATGCGGCCGTCGCGCGCCGGTCCGAACAGCGTGAACGTCGCCAGCGTGTCGTCGTCGCGATTCGTCGTCCGCGTGCCGCCGACCTGCAACGTGTTCTTCGCACTCCCCGGCGCGGAGATCGACGATTTCGGCGTCGCGGTGGCGGAGCCGAGGTTACCGGTGTTGAAGACGATGAGCATGTCGGGATGCGACCACGCGAACGCGTCGACGTCGTACGCCGACTGCGGATAGTTCGCGGTGGGCGGGCTCGTGAGCCTCCCCTGCCGGTCGCCCCACGAGTTCGAATGAATGCGCGCGCCCTGGCGATACGCCTGCTCGAAGACCGGCGTGAGCTTCGCCGGGCAGCCGACGCCGGGGAACTGCGTGCAGAGATCGCCGTTCACGTAGCCGCCGTCCTGCACGATCAGCTTCGCGCCGGGCGCGATCGAGTCCGCAAAATCGTGCGCGAGAAACGCGCCTTTGTCGCCGACCGCGGTCGCCGCGGTGTGCGTGCCGTGGCCCTGATTGTCGAGCGAGCCCGCCGCTCCCGGCGCATCACAACCCGGTGCGTTCGGATACTGATCGCACGAGAAGAGGAAGTTGTACGCGACGATCTTGCGCCGCGACAGGTCGACGTTCTCCCAATCGAGTCCGCTTTGCGGCGAGCCCGTGTTGAACGGCGGCGGCGCGTTGTCCGGCTCGGCGAAATAGCACGAAGTCCAGTCGACACCGGTGTCGAGCACGGCCACGATCTGCCCCTCGCCGCGGATACCGCGATCGTGCACGGGCGTCGGGCCGGTGTACGAGCCCGACTGCAGCGACCGGTACGAGGCCTCGTTGGCCGAGGCAGTGGCGGCGACCAGCAGGACCGCAAATAATTTGCGCATCGCGCGTTCGTAACTGCCGCGCTCCTACGCAGATTCCGCTAGCATCGCTGCACGTGAAACGCATCCTGCTCCTCTTCGCGATCGCGGCCTCGCTCGCTGCCGAGCCGCGTCCGATCCACGACGCGGAACGCGCCGCGGTCGGCATCGTGGCGTCGTTCCTCGCGCAGGGCGCGCCGGCGATCTACGAGAAGCTGTCGAGCGACGCGCCGCTGCGAGAGCTGCCGCGCGAGGATGCCATTCGCGAAATCGAAGCACGCACCGGTCCGCGCGAAGGCGCGAAGTGGTCGCTGCAGACCGTGAGCACAGCAAACGATGCCGCGTTTCACGTCACCTTTCCGAGCGGTGCGAATGACGGGCTGCTGTTCCGCATGAAACCGGACGGCACGATCCAGGAGATCCGCACGCTCGCCGAGGGGGAAGCGAAGCCGCCGCGGGTCGACGAACCGAGATCGATTCGCAGACCGATGCTCATCACCGCCATCGTGCTGGCGCTGATCGCCGCATTCGTCGCACCCATTCGCATCCTCGCGGTGCTGCTCGCGGTCGCGGCGCTCGGCGTCGCCATCTACGATCCGCCCCTCCCGCAACGAACGAGAACGGAGCCCGGATTCGTCGAGCTCCGCACGCTCGCACCACTGCGCGCCTCGCTCGCACGCGGTGGGATCGGGCAGTTCCCCGCCGGCATCTCGCCCGAGCTGCGCGAGATCGCCACGCTCTGGATGGGGAAGCCCGTCGAGACGAACAAGTCCGCCGCCGGCGAGCTCGTGCGCGCACGGCACGCGCTCGCGGCCGACAAACCGCACGATGCCCACGCCGCCTTCGAGCGCGCCCTCGGCATCGCCCAGCGCGACGACATCCTCACCGAGGCGGCGCTGTCGTTCGAAGGCAACGACGCCACGGCGTTTCTCTCCGATCGCGTCAACGGCGTTCGCGACGCGACGTGGTACTACGTCCGCGCGCGGCGCGGCGACGCGCGCGAGCTCGTGACCGCGTGGCGGCTGCGCCCGATCCCGCGCGACGAGCTCGTCGCCGACGAACGCCTCTTCCCGCTCCTGAGCGACGTGCGCGCGCTCTCCGCCGTCTCGCTGCTCAGCGCGAACGAGCCCGTGCAACGCAGCCCGCGGTTGTCGTCCCAACCGATCGCATGGCCCGCGAACGCCAAAGCGCTCGTCTGCGGCGAGTTCCTGCGCGTCGAGATCGGCGACGCCACACTCGACGTGCACGGCGGGGCCGCGCTCGCGCCGCGGAACGCGCAGGTCGTCCCCGCCACGCACTGGCAACGCGCCGAAGACGCCGCCGCGTTGCGCGATGCCGAGGCCATTGCCAAAGACCGCACGGTCGCGAACCCGTTCCGCCTCGCCAGAGCCGCGAACGCGCTCGCCCATCACAACCGCTGGCACGAGCTGCTCACGCTGACCGACGACATCACGCCGAAAGACACGAACGTCGCGCCGGAGCTCGTCGTGCAGCGCCTCACCGCCTTGCTGCGCGCGAATCGCATCGACGACGCGCGCGCACTCGCCACGGGCAATGCGATGCGCGAGGTGACGTCCTCCGGCGCGTTGCTCGCCGTCGGCGACGCGATGGCCGCGATCGGCAACTTCGATCGCGCCGCGGAGCTCTATCGCGCCATCCGCGCGGAGGACTACAAGCCGATCGTCGAGATGCGCCTCCGCCAGCTCGAGCTGCGGCGCGCGCTCGTCACCACCGCCAAGACGATCCACACGCAGCATTTCGACATCCGTCACGATCCGAAGATGAATCCCGCCATCGCCAGCCGCATCGGCGACCTGCTCGAGGCCGAGCTGGCGCGGTTGCGCGGCAAGTTTCCGCCGGTCGAGTTGCGCCGCATCGTCGTGAACGTCCTCTACTGGGACGATTTCCGCGGCAACATCACCGGCAGCGATCACATCCTCGGGCTGTACGACGGTGAGATCCTCTTTCCATTCGCGGTCGTGCATCAGTTCAAGCCCGACGTCGTGGCGGTCATCACTCACGAACTGACGCATGCCCTCGTCGCGCAGGCCACCGGCGACAACGCACCGCGCTGGTTCCAGGAAGGTGTCGCCCAACGCATGGAGCTCCTGCCGCACCGCGTGAGCTCCTTTTACGAGACGCCGCCCGAACAGGTCCTCCCCGTCTCCCTGCTCGATTCGGTGATGAACAACGCCTCGGACGCGCAGATGATCGAGCAGGGCTACCGCCTCGCCCACACATTCGTGCGCTACCTCGAACAGCAATACGGCGAGCGCGCCATAGCCATGCTCATCGGCGCGTTCGCCAAAGGCACGAATACCGACGACGCCTTGACGGCGCTGACCGGCAAATCATTCGACGCCGTCAACAAAGACTTCCGTGCGTGGGGCTTCGCCAACAACGCCAACTTCACGAGCGACGAGCCGTGGCCGTACGCGCACCTGTACAGCCCGGACATCGATCCGCGGATCCGGGAAGGATTCAAGTGGGGCAAGCGGCCGCTGGCGGGGGATTGAGTTGGGATTGAGGATTGTGGATTGAGGATTGAGGATGCGCCTCACGGCCAGCCCCGGTCCCCAATCCACAATCCTCAATCCGTGCACGCTTCAGTGCACGAACTTGCGCCGATTGCGAATGTAGTCCGCGAGGATGTACTCCCCCAGCCGGTCCGGTGACGCGTAATACGCGCGGCCGCGGTTCATCTTCGAGAGCTGGTCGACGAAGTTCACGAGCATCGGATCCGTCGCGAGCATGAACGTCGTGATGGGGATTCCGGTGCGGCGGCAGCGGTCCGCCTCCTCGAGCGTGCGGTTGACGATCTTCGGATGCCGTGCGCCGCGCAATCCAGATCCTCACGCACCATGGCGACACCGGGCGCGCAAACCAAGCGCGCATCCTCGAGGCGGCGATCCAATTCGAGCAAGGCGCGGTCGTTGAGGCGCTCTCGTCCTACCGCGCATCGCGGATATTTTCACGCAGCCGGACGGTACTAAAGCGCGTATCCACGCCAACATCGCCGAATGCGAATGCAACTAGGGCAGTACGAGCAGGCCGGCCGTTTCGCTATGGAGGCGTTGACGATCTACCACTCGTTGGGTATGGAGACGGAACATGCGCGTGCGGAGTGGATGCTTGCCCATCTCATGCTCCGCCAAGGCCACGTAGACCGTGCAGAAATCGCTCTTCGCGCCGGAACAGCGGTTTCTCGGGCTCGGTATGGCACCTGAAGCAGCCCAGATCCTGCTTGATTTCGTAGAAATCTGCGTGCGACGCAAGCAGTGGCAGGACGCAGTGGACATCGCCGCACGAGCTCTCCAGGCGTTTCGCGCGATGGATGCTCCAGTCCACGCGGCGGACGCGCTTGCGTATCTCAACGAAGCGGTAGTGAGCCGCTGCGCTTCTGCGGATCTCGTCACCTACATCAGCGCCTACGTCTCCTTTCGAATCGCGTCGGTGTTCACGCCGCCGCCTATGAATCGCGAAACGAATGGACGGTGCGCCGTCTCGTTTCCGCGCCATTGTGGACGCCGTTCCATACCTCCTCTACAGTGCCGAGCGTTCGATGAAAAAGGTGCGCTTCAACATGAGGACATCGTGGCGGGGGGACGGAAACTCTTGCCCCTCTCCCTCCTATCGGGCAGCGCGTCTTGCGGAGGACGCAACGAGCAATAGCAGTGGTTGCGAACCCTGCCCGGGCAAAAGCATCTCGGTTTCAGCATCTAATCCATTCGCCTCGCGACGCGCTCAGGCGCGAGGCATCAGTCGGGCCGGCGGCATCGGCCTGCGTTCGGCAGTATGTAACGGTAGCCGTATGGTAACATTTCAGCTGCTCGCATTATGGGCAACTCCGCAAAACGAGCATTTTGAGGAGAAAGACCGATGAGAGTACGTATTTTCTGTTCGTTAGTGTGCCTAATGTTGACCGTTTCCTTGCTCGCTGGTGAAGCCGCGACAAAGCACTCAGCGGATCAGGTCCCTGCTGAGACCGCGCCGGTGATGTCAGATCCTGACGTGCCGCGCGTTTCGCTTAACCAAACACGCCCCCTACGAGTGGGGACGAACGACATCTTTGAGCCCACCCCGGTCGATCCCGATGACCCATACGGCTATACCGGTTCATGCCTGAAAAAGCACAAGTGTTCCGGTGGCAGTATCTGCGCAACCGGCAACTGTAACGCGGACGAGACAGGCAATGGCTGCGGGTGGTGTACCGGATTCAAATGCAAATCGTGCAGGGCATCGTAGTGCGTGTGACCTGGTGGATGTCGTGCACGGCCGCACTGTTTCTAACTGCGGTCAACCTCTACGCTTACCGAGTCGAGTTCGTCGCGACGCGTGACGGCGAGCGGCTGCACGGCAGTGAGATCTGTTTACATCGAGGCAGCGACGGGCGTGGACCTGCCGCTGTCTTTTTTGCAAGCGGCGACGTGCGGTGCTTGCCCGCCGACGACATCATCGACCTCCCGTCCGGCCAATGGAGTTTTTACGCACGTCATGAGGACGGTTACGTCAGCGCGCACGGCAGCACGATTACGCACTCTGGTCCGCGCAACGCCGACAAGGGATATCGCGTGGTTCCGGTGGATCTTCATCCTGCGTCCTACATCACCTTCAAGAAAGTGGCCACAACACCAGACCGATTCGCAGCCTACGTGCCGATGCTCGAGAGCAAGCAGTACGCCCCGGCGGTGTTCCCGGTGCCGGAAACCGAAACGCGCATCGCCGTCCCTGCCGGCAAGGCATTCGCGTTGTTACGGATTCGCAACGGCAAACCCATAGCGGCCGGGCCGCTCATGAAACTCGACCCGGGACTGACGCTCGACGCGGTGGAAGCGGTCCCGGCAGCCGATGCGCGGGATCTGATCGGTTGGATCAGGATTGACGATCCTTCGCTGTACGAGGCCGAGAACGTGCGGCCGCCTGTGGCTCGCCTTTACGATGCAAGTGGAAAAGAGCGTCTGCCGCTCTTTGACTGGGACAGCGCTGGCGCTGCGAACGACGGACTCGTGATCTTCAGGAATGTCCCGTCCGGAGGCGCCCGTCTGCGCCTCACGGGTCCCGATTGGCAGACGAAGGATATCGTTGTCCAAGCGCAGGCAGAAGGTGCGCCCGGCCGATTCATCGATGAACCGTTGGTTGCGCGCCTGCCGCAGCGCATTACGATCCGCTGGCAGGCGCCCACCGACGCATTGGAGCCGAAGTCGTGCGACGACCGCGCGACACGTATGTCACCCACGGAGTGGTCAGTCGCTCTCCTCGCGTGCGCGACCGGCCGGAACATATCGACCGAGGCCACTGGTTGTCGGGAACTCGACCGACAAGCGGTTGTCGATTCCAACAACGGCATCGTTGCGTTCGACGTGCGCTCGCCCGGAACCTACCACACGGTTCTGGAACGGGCAGGGACGAGGCTTGGCGTGGCAAGCGTTACAGTAAGCGCCGGCAAAGACAGCGACGCATTGCTCGCGGTTCAACTCCCCTCCGTATTCGGGCTTGTGACCGAAGGCGATCGGCCACTGCGGGCGCTGATCCGTTTCGAGACCGGGTCCGCCGTGTCCGATGAGAGCGGCTCATACGTAGCCCTGCTCACTGCCGATCCTCTCGACAATATCGTCGATATCGTACCGTGCGACGGTTCGGATGTGTTTCAGCACATTCCCACAGAACGAATCGTCGGCACACGACAATATGACATCCATGTTCCCGGCAATAGGGTCGAGGTCTCAGTGCGAGACGCAGTGACGACTAAACCGATAGCGAACGCATCGATCGGTCGCGGCCTTTTCGAAAGTGCGGACGATGCGCGCGCGGCCACACCGCTGGATGACGTCAAGACGGACGAACAGGGCAGCGCGGTACTGCGGCGACTTCAGCCGGGGTATTTCGCGCGGATCTGCGCGACCGCTACCGGCTACAGTCCTGCCGCTTGCGCCGAACCGATCAGGCTCGAGCAAGACACGGTGTCACGTGTGACGCTCTCGCTGCGACCCAAGGCACCGCGGCAGGGACGCGTCGTGACCGATGCGAGGCTACGGGCCACCACGATCTATCGAGTGACGTCGGCTGGTACGATCGTCGAAGTAACCCAAGCAAACGAAGATGGTTCTTTCAGCTATACGGGCGACGGCGCAGCAGACGGGATAGTGATCGCCGGGATGGACCATCCTCTGGCCGTCGTGCCGCATCCGCCAATCACCGACAACGCGATTCTTGAGGTGCGCTTCCCTGCAGGGCGTGTCCGAGACTTCACCGTCCGGATCACCGAGAACATGCCGCAGCGTTCGGGGTGGTTTACCATCGCGGTTGGCAACGCAGTCGTGCCGCTGAACGCGCTTGCCTCGCATCTCACACGCCGGGGCTTGACCAGTTACGTGGAGGACGGCGGCCCGGCGCGCGTCGTACAGATCCTTGAAAGCGCTCCGTTGCGAGTGGTGGCAATTCTCGGCAGGTACCCCGAGCCTTCGTCGCCGTCCGACCTTTTCGTGTTCCCGCAGTATGCGGCGATTCGCGAATTTCGGCCGGTACCACCCGACGGCAACGTTGTGTTCGACCCAGAGCGGTAGTTACCAAGAACCGTCAGTTACCAAGAACGTCTCACCCATCCGATCGAAATCGTCTGGAAATTCGAGCTGGCCCCGCAGCGATCCCGGACGTCGAGGTTGCTACTCGGAACGCTGGCTTTCTTTCCCTTCCGATCGGGAACGATGCGCGAGTCGATGACAGTGATGACGATCCGTCTGCGGGTTGCTACGACGCGCACGCGGACGCCGTGGATTCGCGCAGGCCACCGGCGACAACGCACCGCGCTGGTTCCAGGAAGGTGTCGCCCAACGCATGGAGCTCCTGCCGCACCGCGTGAGCTCCTTTTACGAGACGCCGCCCGAACAGGTCCTCCCCGTCTC